>NZ_PGVG01000050.1 GCF_002795245.1 Bradyrhizobium forestalis
CGGGGGCTGGACCGGCTACTCTAGCGACAAATCCAACGGCCCAATCACAATGCGCGATGGGCTCGAACGCTTCCGAGCCATCGCGCAAGGCTTCTTCCTTGCCGAAAATGTGTGCCCAAGCTAGCCCTCCAGGGGAGGGTAAGAGCACGGTCTGATCCCATGCGTAGCACGCTTGGCGGCTTGATTGAACTTGGCCGCGCGAGCGGCTAAGGCATCGGCCTGAGTTCGGAGGAAACACATGACGACGCCCACGGCAGTGGCGCTGGAAGATGCCAAGGTCGCGTTCCGGCTGGGGGACGGCCGGGTCTATACGGCGGTGGAGAAGGCGCACCTTGCGGTCGCGCAGGGCGAGTTCGTCGCCATCGTCGGCCCGACCGGGTGTGGGAAATCGACGCTGCTCAACGTCGCTGCCGGCCTGCTGAAGCCGGCGGCGGGCGGCGTCAGGATATTCGACCGGCCGCTCGCGGGGCTGAACCGGGAGGCCGGCTACCTGTTCCAGGCCGACGCGCTGTTCCCCTGGAAGACCGCGCTCGACAATGTCGCGATCGGACTCGAGATCAAGGGCACGCCGCGCACCGAAGCGCTGCCGCAGGCGCAGAAATGGCTGACCTCCGTCGGCCTCGGCGCCTTCGCGGGCCGCTACCCGCACATGCTCTCCGGAGGCCAGCGCAAGCGCGTGGCGCTGGCGCAGGTGCTGATCCGCGATCCCAAGATCCTCTTGATGGACGAGCCATTCGGGCCGCTCGACGCACAAACGCGCCAGGTCATGGGCAACCTGCTGCTCGACTTGTGGAACGCCGACCGCAAGGCCGTGCTGTTCGTGACGCATGATCTGGAAGAGGCGATCGCGCTCGCCGACCGTGTCGTGATCATGTCGGCCGGTCCGTCCTCGCGCATCATCGGCGACTGGCGCGTGAGCTTGCCGCGACCGCGCGACATTTTCGAGGTGCGCCTGGACAAGGAATTCCATGCGCTCCATCGCGAGATCTGGAGCGTGCTGAAGGACGAGGTGATGAAGGGTTACGTGCAATCCACTCACGCGGTGGAGGCGGTCTGATGTCGCGTCCGACGCTGTTTGCGCTGCAGGTCCTGGTCGCGGTCGTCTGCATCGTGCTGTGGCAAGTGCTGTCGACCGTCCCCGTGTTCGGCAAGATCCTGCTGCCGCCGTTCTTCTTCTCCAACCCTTTCGACGTGTTCAGCCAGATCGTGAAGTGGTTCGCCTCCGGCGTGATCTGGAAGCACCTCGGCATTACGCTGGCGGAATCGATCCTGGCCTTCGTGATCGGATCGGCCGGTGGTGTGTTGATCGGCTTCTGGTTCGCGCGCCAGCCGCTGGTCGCCGCGGTGTTCGACCCCTACGTGAAGATGGTCAACGCACTGCCGCGCGTCGTGCTGGCGCCGATCTTCGCGCTGTGGCTTGGGCTTGGCATCTGGTCCAAGGTTGCGCTCGGCGTGACGCTGGTGTTCTTCATCGTGTTCTTCAACGTCTATCAAGGCGTCAAGGAAGTCAGCCGCACCGTGCTCGATAATGGCCGCATGCTCGGCATGAGCGAGCGGCAGCTGATGCAGCACGTCTATTGGCCTTCGGCGCTGTCCTGGATGTTCTCCTCGCTGCACACGTCGGTCGGCTTCGCCGTGGTCGGCGCGGTCGTCGGCGAGTATCTGGGATCGGCGGCGGGGCTCGGCTATCTGATTCAGCAGGCCGAGGGCGTGTTCGACGTTGCCGGCGTATTCGCCGGCATGTTCGTGCTGTCGGCCTTCGTCATTCTGATCGACTTCGGGGTGACGCTGGTGGAGCGGAGGCTGCTGGTGTGGCGGCCGACTGCGTCGGATGGGCGTGGGTAGGAGCAATCGTCGATGCGATCCGCGTCTGGGCATGCTATTGCGCCGAACGGCCGATGGCCAGCCGCTCAGGCGGTGCTTCTCAAGCCACCCCCGCTGGCCTATGGTGCCGCCCGCCGAACGGAGGAAACCAATGAAGAACACGATTGCCAGGCTCGCCGGCGCGCTGCTCGCGCTGACGCTCACCACCTCGCTTGCCGCGGCGCAAAGCAAGGTGACCATCGCGGTCGGCGGCGGCTCCTGCCTGTGCTATCTGCCCACGGTGCTGGCCAAGCAGCTCGGCGAATACGAGAAGGCCGGCCTCAATGTCGAGCTGGTCGACCTCAAGGGCGGCTCGGACGCGCTCAAGGCCGTGCTCGGCGGCAGCGCCGACGTCGTCTCCGGCTATTTCGACCATTGCGTCAATCTCGCGGCCAAGAAGCAGGAGCTGCAGTCCTTCGTGGTCTATGACCGCTATCCCGGCCTCGTGCTGGTGGTCGCGCCCTCGCGCACCAATGACATCAAGTCGGTCAAGGACCTCGCCGGCAAGAAGGTCGGCGTCAGTGCGCCCGGCTCCTCCACCGACTTCTTCCTCAAATATATGCTGAAGAAGAACGGGCTCGACCCCACCAGCGCCGCCGTGATCGGCGTCGGCCTTGGCGCTACCGCGGTGGCCGCGATGGAGCAGGGGCAGATCGACGCCGCCGTGATGCTCGATCCCTCCGTCACCGTGCTCCAGGGCAGCCACAAGGATCTGCGCATCCTCAGCGACACCCGCACCCAGAAGGATACGCTCGAGACGTTTGGCGGCGAATATCCTGGTGGTGCGCTGTACTCGACGGCGGCCTGGGTCAACGGCCACGAGAAGGAGACTCAGGCGCTCACCAATGCGATCCTGGCAACGCTCGCCTGGATCCATTCGCACAGCCCTGAGGAGATCATGGCGAAGATGCCGGAGGAGACGGTCGGCAAGAACAAGGATCTCTATCTCGCCGCTCTGAAGAACACGATCCCGATGTATTCCGAGACCGGCAAGATGGACCCGAAGGGCGCCGACGCCGTGCTCGCCGTGTTCAGCGTCGGTTCGCCCGAGGTGGCGAACGCCAAGATCGACGTCAGCAAGACCTTCACCAACAAATTCGTCGACCAGGCCAAGAAGACCACAGGAAATGCCAAATAGCTGACGCGAAGGCGTGGTAACCAGGCGTCATGACGTCACCGGTCATTCATCGCGTCACGACGCTTGATCTTGCCGTGCGGCCGATCGTGTGGCCGTTCGCCGAGGAGCGCCGCGCCGAGATCGCGGCGCATTTCGCCGAGAAGCAGCGCGAGCGGCCGAAGATCTGGAACGGCCCCGTCCTGCTCGGGCGCGATGCCGTGTTCACGGGCGGCCATCTCGCCGCGACCTATTTCGAAACCGACTTCGCCAGCTTCCTCGCCTGGCGCGACTGGGGCTTTCCCGATCCGGCCGTGTTCAACGGTTTCGGCATGGGCGCGCTGCGCACCTCCGACGGCGCCTTCGTGATGGGCGAGATGGCGCAGCACACCGCCAATGCGGGCCGCATCTATTTCCCTTCGGGCACGCCCGACCTCGACGACGTCAGGGACGGCGTCCTCGACGTTCCCGGAAGCGTCGTCCGCGAGATCGAGGAAGAGACCGGGCTGGCCGCCGAGGACTACGCGGCGGAGGCGGACTGGCATTGCGTCGTCTCCGGCCGCGCGATCGCGATGATTCAGGTCCTCAATCTGGACATGCCGGGCGATGAAGCCCGCGCCCGGATCGAAGCCAATCTCGCGCGCGAGGCCGAGCCCGAATTGTCGGCCATTCATCTCGTGCGCGGGATGAGCGATCTCACGCCGACCATGCCGCGATTTGTCACGGCCTTTATTGCGCAGCAGTTCGCCTCTCGCTGACGCGCGAGGCTTGACATCGCTTCGCGCAGCCCATGTGATGGGCGAAAACAAGAACGAGAATGCAACGCACAATCGTCCGGGAGGTTTTGATGCGCAAGGCCGTGCTGCCACTGCCGAAGGGCACCACCTACAGCAACCGGTAGCGGCGGAGAACGGCGGTGCTGGAGGTGAACGGATTGGTGAAGCGGTTTGGCGGCTTCACGGCCGTCAACAATGTGTCGTTCAGGGTCGACCAGGGCGAGATCCTCGGCCTGATCGGGCCCAACGGCTCGGGCAAGAGCACGATCTTCAACATGCTCTCCGGCACTCTGGCGCCGACCTCCGGGTCGATCCTGTTCGCCGGGCACGAGATCGCAGGCCTTGCGCCGCACCGGATCATCAACCGCGGCATCGGCCGCACCTTCCAGATTCCGCGTCCCTTCCGTCGCCTGACCATCTTCGAGAATGTCGCGCTTGCCGGCTTCTACGGCCAGGGCCGCCGCAGTCGCATCAAGGCCGAGGAGGCGGCCGAGCGGTCGTTGGCGATGGTCGGGCTGCCGACCGATCGCCATGCCAGCGTCGATGGCCTTGGCGCAGCGGGGCTGAAGAAGCTGGAGCTTGCGAAAGCGCTCGCCACCGCGCCGAAGCTGCTGCTGGCAGATGAAAGCCTTGGCGGTCTCGACGAGGCCGAGATGGACCAGGCCGCCGACATGTTGCGCAACATCCGCGACGAGCTCGGCGTCACCATCATCTGGGTCGAGCACATCATGGGCGTGTTGATGCGCGTCGTCGATCGCGTCATGGTGCTCGATCACGGCGAGAAGATCTCGGAAGGCCTGCCGAGCGCGGTCGCGGGCGATCCGCGCGTCATCGAGGTCTATCTCGGCACCGATGCCGAGACCACGCAGGCCGCGGCCGCTGAAGCGCGCCGCCGGGCGGGAGGCTAGGCGATGCTGGAGCTCCGTACCGTCAATGCCGGCTACGGCACGTTCCCAGCGCTGTTCGACCTCGATCTCGACGTCAAGGCCGGCGAGGCGGTCGGCGTCATCGGCCCCAACGGCGCCGGCAAGACCACCCTGATGCGCGTCATCTCCGGCCTGATCCGGCCCGCGCGCGGGTCGATCAAGATGGAAGGCGTCGATGTCGTGGCGACCCCGGCGCACAAGATCGTCAGCCTCGGCATTGCGCATGTGCCGGAGAACCGGCGGCTGTTTCCACAGCTCACGGTCGACGACAATCTCAAGATGGGCGCCTTCTTGAAGGAGGCGCGGGACCACTACGCCGAGCGGCTGGAGGTCGTGTTCGGCCTGTTCCCGCGCCTGAAGGAGCGGCGGCACCAGATGGCCGGCACCATGTCCGGCGGCGAGCAGCAGATGTGCGCGATCGGCCGCGCGCTGATGTCCAATCCGAAGCTGCTGCTCCTGGATGAGCCTTCCGCCGGGCTTGCGCCCGTGGTCGTGCAGCAGGTGTTCGAGCTAGTGAAACGGATCCGCGCCAGCGGGCTGACGGTGCTGATCGTCGAGCAGAACGTGCAGCAGGTGCTGAAGGTGGTCGACCGCGCCTATCTGATCGAGGCCGGCACGATCCGGGCCTCCGGCACCTCGGCCGAGATGCTGGCGAGCGACACGGTCAAGGAAGCTTATCTCGGGGTGTGACGGGCATGCAGGCGTTGCTGGACGTTTTCGACATCTATCTGCTGGAGGCCGTGATCAACGGCATCCTGCTCGGCGGCGTGCTGGCGCTGCTCGCGCTCGGGCTCAACCTGATCTTCGGCGTCATCGACGTGACCTGGATCTGCTACGCCGAGCTGGTCATGATCGGCATGTACGCCATGTATTTCATGGTGCAGTATTATGGCGTCAGCTATTTCGTCGCCGCCCCGCTCACCATCCTGCTGGTCGCGCTCCTCGGCGCGGCGCTGCACTACCTCGTGATCGCGCCGCTGCTCACGGCGCCTCCGATCAACCAGCTGCTCGCGACCGGCGGCGTCCTGTTCGTGCTCCAGAGCTTCGCCACCGTCGCCTTCGGCATCGACTTCCGCAACCTCGGCATCCGCCTGCCGGTGCTCGCCTTCGGCGACATGAATTTCAGCTATGCACGGCTGTTGTCCTTCGTGGCGGCACTGGTCGGCATGGTCGCGGTCTATCTGTTCATGACGCGCACCTTCACCGGCACCGCGATCCGCGCCATCTCGCAGGACCGGCAGATCATGGCGCTGATGGGTGTCGACGCCAAGCGCATCTATCTCATTACCTCGGCGCTCGGCGGCGCGCTCGCTGGCCTCGCCGCGTGCCTGCTGGTGCTGCAATACGACGTGCATCCCTTCGTCGGTCTCTCCTTCGGGCCGATCACCTTCCTGATCTGCGTGCTCGGCGGCCTCGGCAATTTCATCGGCGGCTTCATCGCCGCCTTCCTGTTCGCCGAGATCATCTCGCTCGGCGGCCTGTTCTCCGACCTCGAATGGGGCTACGTGCTCGCCTTCGCCTTCTTCATCGTCATGATGTTCATCCGGCCCGCGGGCCTGCTCGCGAGGCGGCGATGATGGGGCGGGGACGGCTTGCGGCATGGGGGCTGGGCTTGGCGGCGCTGGCCGCGCTGCCCTTCGTCTATCGTGATCCTTATCACCTGCACATTTTGGTGCTGATCCTGATCTGGTCGTTCGCCTACACCTCCTGGTCGATGATGGGGCGGTTTGGCCTGGTTTCGCTCGGCCATGGCGGCTTCATGGGGATCGGCGCCTATGTCACCGCCTTGCTCTGGAATCATCTCGGATTGTCGCCCTGGATCGGCATTCCCATCAGCATGGCGGCGGCCGGCGCGCTGGCGCTGATCGTCGGCTATCCCTGCTTCCGCTTCCGCATCACCGGGCACTATTTCGTGCTGGTGACGCTGGCTCTGTCAGGCATCGTGCTCCAGGTCATCACCGCGACACGCGACTATACCGGTGGTTCGCTCGGCTACACGCCGAACCGGACCTCGGGCAACAAGCTGCTGGCGCTGCAGTTCGATGACAAGACGACCTGGTACCTCATCGCGCTCGCGGTCTGGCTGTTCGGCATCGTGGTCTGGCACTGGGTCGACCGCAGCATGGCCCGCTATGCGCTGGAGGCGATCTCGGAGGACGAGGACGCCGCGGCCGCGGCCGGTGTCGACGTTACCGCCGAGAAGCTGAAGATCACGCTGCTCAGCGCGTTGATGACGGCGCTCGCCGGTGCGATCTATTGCCAGTACCAGATGTTCATCACGCCCGACACCGTCAGCGGCATCGCGGTGTCGCTGCAGATGGTGTTCGCGGCCATCGTGGGCGGCCTGTTCGTCTCGCTCGGCCCGACTGTCGGCGCGATCATCACCATTCTACTGGCCGAGACGCTGCGCATCGGCTTCGGCACCCAGGCGGTCGGCTGGGACAACCTCGTCTACGGCGTGCTGCTCGTGCTTTTCATCATATTCCTTCCCAAGGGCATCCTTGGTAGCTTGCTCGACCGATTGAAGCCGCAACGCAAGGTGCCCCGCGCTCATGAACAAGAAGCCGTCCAAGTCGTTCGCCCAGGAGCTTGACCGCTACATCACGCCATTCCGCTACGATGGCTCGGGCAAGTTTCACCTCAAGGACCACAAGACCGACGAGAAGGGCGACCTCGACAAGGAGAAAGCGCTGGTGCTTCTCGACGCCAACAAGAAGCGGCTGATCGAGTTTCAGGAGAAGCTCTACGCCCAGGATCGCTGGTCTCTGCTGATCGTGTTTCAAGCCATGGACGCCGGCGGCAAGGACAGTGCGATCAAGGCGATCTTCGAGGGCATCAATCCGCAGGGCTGCGAAGTCACGGCCTTCAAGGCGCCGAGCAGCAAGGAGCTCGACCACGACTTCCTCTGGCGTCATGCGATCGCGCTGCCCGAGCGCGGCCATATCGGCATCTTCAACCGCTCGCACTACGAGGAATGCCTGGTGACGCGCGTGCACCCGGAGATTCTCGCCAAGGAGAAGCTGCCGCCAAAGCTCGTGACCAAGAACATCTGGAAGGAGCGGTTCGAGGACATCTCCGCCTTCGAGCGCTATCTCTGCCGCAACGGCACCGTGGTGCTGAAATTCTTCCTCAACGTCTCCAGGGAGGAGCAGCGCGAGCGCTTCCTCGAACGGCTGGAGGATCCGGCCAAGCAGTGGAAGTTCTCCATGGACGACATCAAGGAGCGCGCGCTGTGGCCGCGCTACCAGGCGGTCTACCAGGACATCGTCCGCCACACCGCGACCTCCCATGCGCCCTGGTACGTCGTGCCCGCCGATCACAAATGGTTCGCCCGCGTCGTGATCGGCTCGGTGATCAATGCAGCGCTCGAAAAGCTCGACCTGCGCTTCCCCCGCGCCGACAAGGCCTCGCTGGAGGAGTTCGAGCAGGTGCGTAAGGCGCTGGAGAAAGAGGGGACGGGAGGCAAGAAGCAAGCAAAGTGACAGCCAACCCGATCGCCGACCGCAAGACCGTCAACTTCGCGCTCCAGGGCGGCGGCGCGCACGGCGCCTTCGTCTGGGGCGTGCTCGACCAGGTGCTCGAAGACGGCAGGCTCGCGATCGAGGCGATCAGCGCCACCAGTGCCGGCGCCATGAATGCGGTGGTGATGGCCTCCGGCATGGCGCACGGAGGCGCGGAGGCCGCGCGGGAGAGCCTGCACGCATTCTGGTACGAAGTGTCGCGCATGGACGTGGCGTACGATTTTATGTCGCCGCTGAACCAGTGGATCCAGGCGCTGAAGCTGCCGCCGGAGTATCATCCGGTTCACGCCGTCATCCATACGCTGACGCACACGCTGCCGCCGGGCCTGCTCAATCCCTTTCATTTCAATCCGCTCCGCGCGCTGCTGCAGCGCGTGGTCGATTTCGACCGGCTCAATTCCTCGCCCGAGGCGCCGCAGCTGTTTCTCAACGCCACCAACGTCCGCACCGGCAAGATCAAGGTGTTTCAGAGCCCGCTTCTCACGGCGGAAACCGTGCTCGCCTCGGCCTGCTTGCCGCCCTATTTCCAGGCCGTCGAGATCGACGGCGAGCATTATTGGGATGGCGGCTATCTCGGCAATCCCGCGATCTTTCCGCTGATCTACCGCAAGGGCAGTCACGACGTCATCATCGTGCAGGTCACGGCGATCCGGCGCGACGAGCTGCCGGCCAGCGCAGCCGACGTCCTCCACCGCATCAACGAGATCAGCTTCAATTCGTCGTTGATGCGCGAGATGCGCGCGATCGCCTTCGCTACGCGGCTGATCGACGACGGCGAGCTCGACAACGACAAGCATAGCCGCATGTACATGCATTGGATCGGCAACGATGATTTGATGTCGCAGCTCGGCACGGCCACGCAGTTCCACCCCGAATGGAGCCTGTTGTGCCGCCTGCGCGATGAGGGCCGCGAGGCGGCGCGAAGCTGGCTGGCGCGAAACTTCGACCAGATCGGAAAGTCCTCGACGGTCGACCTGGCGCACATGTTTCTCTAGGCGGCTGAGCCGGCCATGGATAAAAAACGCGAAAACAACCCCATGCACAGTAGCCGAGCATAGCGGAATCAATGGCTTGCCGATCCGTCATGCTGCTGCTGATTTTACGAATCTCGTTTGACTCGTCGGGCAAAACAGGAGCATGATGTCAACATGCCCCTCACTATCTGCGACCCCACGCGAAAGCGCTTGCCATTTGGCGGAGGTTGCAGGGAACTCGCGCGTTCAAATGTGATCCTCAGATCATCGATCCCGCTTGACAGTTTTGTGTCTCAGGTGGAGCATCGTAGTGGTCGCAAACATGCGACGCGCAACGTCCACCTCATGAGCAAGGGGAGGTCTATGACGCCACCTCCGCAAATCCAGCCGCGTTAAGTGCGATGGAGCTCGTTCGGACTATCGCATAGCGGCGAAAACCGCGAACGGCACGCCGGGACAAGGTTTAGCGGGCCGCATCAGTGAGGCAAGGCCCCTACCTTCCCGGCGCTGTAATTTGCATCACATCGATGGAGTCGGATGGCCGCGACGAGGCCGCCGCAACGAGTTTCTTTGACATCCTGATGTTCCCATTCTCCTCGCCGTGTTCCGCAATGGCGCGAGAGGTCCTTTGGCGCATCACAGCGCTTCGGTGATGCCGCGGCTCCTGATCCTGCATGCGGCAAATGCCAAGAGAATGTCGTCTCAAAGGCCAACTTCCGACACAGGGCCGGGGCGAATAGCGGCAATCCGACATGACGCATCTGCTTCGGCGGTGACGCTCCCGACGCCGCCGGTGCATTCATTTTTTCAGGGAATCCTCGTGTCGCATAAGCTGGCCGCGGCGCTCCTCGCCGCTCTCTTCCTCACGATTCCATCTCTCTCCGGTGCCCGTGCCGCGCCGCCTCCGCCCGCGGCGAACAACACTGCCGCACTGTCGCCTGACGAGGCGAAGCGCGCGCTGGAAACTCTTCAGGACGACAAGAAGCGCGCGCAGATGATCGATACGCTCCGCGCGATCGCCAACGCGTCCGGTCCGCAGCAACCTTCGCCCGAACAGAAATCACCGATCCCGCTCTCGGCCGACGGCCTCGGTGCGCAGCTCTTGCTCACGGTGTCGGAGGAAATCGGCGAGATCTCGGGCGAGATCGCCGCCATGGCGCGGACGCTCACGCACTTTCCGGCGTTCTACTACTGGATCATGCGGACCGCGAACGATCCCGCGGCCTACAACCTCCTGATCGAGATCGCCTGGAAGCTGGCACTGGTGCTCGGCTGCGCCCTGGCAGCCGAGTGGGTGATCTTTCGCGTGATCCGCCGTCCGGTCGCGTTCCTGGAGGGACGCGTGCCGCAAACCGCGCATCTGCCGGCACAGGCGCTGCCCATAGCCGACCCGCCGTCATCGGTGACCGATGTCACTCCCGCACCGGAGTTGAACAAGCGCCGTCACAGCCTTGCGCGGGTTTGGCAGGTCCTGTCGCGGCTGCCCTTCGTGCTGGGACGCCTCGTGCTCGAGCTGCTCCCGGTGGTCGTCTTCGTCGGCCTCGCCACGGCGCTGCTCGGAACGGTGATCGGCGAGCCCACGACCGTCCGCCTCGTGATTCTCGCGGTCGTCAACGCCTATGCATTCTCGCGCGGGCTCATCTGCATGGTCCGGGCGCTGGCAGGGCCGTTCGGCCTGTTTCCGGTGCGCGCGGAGACCGCCGCCTATGTCGAGATCTGGGCGCGCCGCATCGTCGGCGTCGGCGTCTCCGGCATCGCCCTTGCCAACGTGGCATTGCTGCTCGGGCTGCACCGAGCCGGCTATGCCGCGCTGCTCCGCATGGTGATGCTGGTCGTGCACCTCTTCATCGTCGTCATCATCCTGCAATGCCGCCGCCAGGTGGCCGATGCCATCCGCGCGCCGGCCGAGCGGCAGGGGATTGCGGCCCGTTTGCGTAACCGCATCGCCGGCGGCTGGCATTATCTTGCCATCGCACTCGACCTCGCGCTGTGGGCGGTGTGGGCCCTCAACATCCGCAACGGCTATTCGCTGCTACTGCAATATTTCATCGGCACCATCGCGGTGGCGCTGGTGACGCGTGTCGTCATCATGGTGACGCTGAGCCTGATCGACCGTGGCTTCCGCATCAAGCCGGAGGTCCTCCAGCGCTTTCCCGGCCTCGAGATCCGCGCCAACCGCTATCTACCGCTGTTGCGCAGGATCGTATCCAGCGTGATCGCCTTCATCGGTTTCGTGGCCGTGCTCGAAGTCTGGGGCGTCGACGCGATCGTCTGGTTTTATGGCGGCCAGATCGGCAGCCGCCTGATCTCGGCCATGGTGACGATCGGCCTCGCCGTGTTCATCGCTGCCGCGATCTGGGAAGCCAGCAATGCGCTGCTGGATCGCCAGATCAATACGCTGTCCCGGGACGGCCATTATGCCCGTGCCGCGCGTCTGCGCACGTTCCAGCCGATGCTGCGCACGGCGCTGCTCTGTCTGATCGCAACCGTCGTCGGCCTCACCGCGCTGAGCGAGATCGGCGTCAATGTCGCGCCGCTGCTCGCGGGCGCCGGCATCGTCGGCATCGCGATCGGCTTCGGCTCGCAAAAGCTGGTGCAGGACCTCATTACCGGCCTGTTCCTGCTGCTGGAGAACACGGTCCAGGTCGGCGACAACGTCAGCGTGTCAGGGCTCTCCGGCGTCGTCGAGAACGTCTCGATCCGCACCATCCGCCTGCGCGCGGGTGATGGCGCCGTGCACATCGTGCCGTTCAGCGCGGTCACGACCATCACCAATGCCAGCCGCGGCGCCGGCAACGCCTCGGTCAGCGTCAACGTCGCCTACAAGGAGGACACCGACCGCGCCGGCCAGATCCTCAAGGACATCGTCGACGAGATGCGAGGCGAACCGGAATTCCGCGCTCTGATCCGCGGCGACCTCGAGCTGTGGGGCGTCGACAAGGTGGACGGCGCAATGGTATCGATCGTCGGCCAGATCCGCTGCACTGAGGCCGGGCGCTGGCCGGTCCAGCGCGAATTCAACCGGCGCATGAAGCTGCGCTTCCAGCAGAACGGCATCGAGGTCGCATCCGCCACCCAGACCATCTTGATGCAGATCGCGCCACCGGCGGATGGCGCCGCCAATCTGACGCCGCGGCGGGTGGCTGGATAGGCAGGCCGAATAGTACTGCCGCCTCATAGCACTTCTTCATCCTGAAAGATTCGAGGTTTTCTCGTCATTCCGGGTTCGCGCTGACGCGCGCCCCGGAATGACGGGGGGAGAGAGCGGGCGCTGCTCCCAATACCTGCCACGACGTGAGAGAGCCTCGCCGCGTTAACCTTTTCTCGTGCGCAACTGCCAGGCGTTCGCGAAAATCTCGCTGCGGTGCGAGATCACAATCGGTGCCTCGGTCTCTCCGTCCTTGATCTCGATGGAGCGCTGGCCGACAATGTCCGCGATTCAATGCGAAGCTCTTGGGGGAATTCGTGAATAGACCTGCCCGGGTCGTTGCCCAATCGACGTCGGCCAATTCGCAGCAAGGCATGACGCTGCTGCGCGATCCCTTGCTCAACAAGGGGACTGCCTTCACGGAAGCGGAGCGCGAGACGCTTGGCCTGCGCGGCCTCCTGCCGCCTTGCGTGTTGACGATGCAGACCCAGGTCGAGCGAGTTCTCACCAATCTGCGCGCGCTGCCGACGGACCTCGAAAAATATGTCGCGTTGAACGCGCTGCATGACCGCAACGAGGCGTTGTTCTTTCGTGTCGTCGTCGACAATATCGACGAGATTCAGCCGATCATCTACACGCCGACGGTCGGGCTCGCCTGCCAGAAATACGGCCTGATCTTCCAGCGGCCGCGCGGCATGTTCATCTCCTCGCACGATCGCGGCCAGATCGCGGAGCTTCTGAAGAACTGGCCTTATCCGGCCAAGCTGATCGTCGTCACCGATGGCGAGCGCATTCTTGGTCTCGGCGATCTCGGCGCCAACGGCATGGGCATTCCGGTCGGAAAACTCGCGCTCTATTCGGCCTGCGCCGGCGTGCATCCGGAAGCGTGCCTGCCGATCGTGCTCGATGTCGGCACCAATAACGAAGAGCTGTTGAACGACCCCTATTATCTCGGCCTGCGCGAGCGGCGGCTGACCGGGGAGGCCTATGACAGCTTCGTCGACGAGTTCATGCAAGCTGCGCGGAAGACGTTCCCGGGCGTGCTGATCCAGTTCGAGGATTTCGCCAACCATTCGGCGTTCAAGCTGCTGCACAAGTACCGGGATGAAGCCTGCGTCTTCAACGACGACATCCAGGGCACCGCGGCGGTGGCGCTTGCCGGACTGTTCTCAGGCTTGCGTATCTCCGGCGGCAAGCTCAGGGATCAGCGCATCTTGTTCCTCGGCGCGGGCGAGGCGGCGACCGGCATCGCCGATCTCGTGGTCTCCGCCATGATGGCGGAGGGCGCGTCGGAAGCCGAGGCGCTGCGCCGCAACTGGCTGGTGGATTCCCGCGGTCTCGTCGTCAGTGGCCGCGAAGGCCTTTCTGGCCACAAGCTGCGCTATGCCCACACCGACCAGGCGCCGATCGCCGACTTCCTCACCGCGATCAAGACGCTGAAGCCGACGGCGATCATCGGCGTCGCCGCGGTCGGCGGCGCCTTCACGCCCGAAGTGCTCAAGACGATGGCCGAGCTCAACGAGCAGCCGATCGTGTTCGCGCTCTCCAACCCGACCTCGAAGGCCGAGTGCTCGGCGGAGGATGCCTATCGCTACACCGAGGGCCGCGCGCTGTTCGCCTGCGGCAGCCCGTACGATCCGGTCAAGCTCAACGGCCGCAGCTTCGTGCCGCGTCAGGGCAACAACTCCTACATCTTCCCCGGCGTCGGCCTCGGCGTCATCGCCAGCGGCTCGCGCCTGGTGACCGACGAGATGTTCATGGCGGCGGCCCATACGCTTGCCGACTGCGTCGGCAAGGAGGATCTCGCGCAAGGCAGCCTCTACCCGGCACTGCCGCGCATCCGCGAGGTCTCGATCCGCATCGCCGCCGCGGTTGCCGACGTCGCCTATCAGCGCGGGCTGGCGGACGGACCCGCGCCCAACGACGTCAGGGCCCTGGTCCAGTCGCAGATGTACGAGCCGCACTACTGAGGAAGCCGCTAGCGCGGGCTATCGCATTTGCTTTCAAGGGGCGGCCTGCGGGCTTGCTCCGCCTCTCCCGCTTGCGGGAGAGGCCGACGCGCTTGCAAAGCGCGGCGGGTGAGGGCTCTTTCCGCGCAGGGATCTACTCGGCAAATTCTCAACAACCCCAACGCGGAGATACCCTCTCCCCAGCCCTCCCCCGCAAGCGGGGGAGGGAGCACACCTTCCTTGCTGCGGCCTTCGAACCGGATCTCATCTTGCTTTAGGTCAGCCCCGCGCCACCATCTCAGGTGGAATCGCCATTGTGCCGCGCGACCCCATATGCGACAGTCTGTAGCGTTACAAAAAGAGCTCCAGTCGCAAGGTTAGATGCCCATGGACGACCGTTTGCCCGAACTGGGCGACCTCGAGCGCGAGGTCATGCAATTGGTTTGGGCCCATGGTCCTGTCACGGCCGAAATCGTGCGTGAACGTCTGTCGCGGCGTCTGAAGGAATCGACTGTCCGCACGGTACTGCGTCGGCTCGAGGAAAAGGGCTATGCCAACCACACCGTGGACGGACGTACCTACGTCTATCAGGCCGCCGAAGAGCGCGCGAAGGTGGCGGCCAAGGCGGTGCAGCGCATCGTCGACTGGTTCTGCAACGGCTCGATCGAGGAAGTCCTCGTCGGCATGGTGGACAATGCGATGCTCGATCAGCAGCAATTGCGCACGCTGGCCGACCATGTGGCCAAGGCGAAGAAGGCGAGGGGAGTGAAGAAAGAATGATCGCAACTCTGGCGGAGGCGGCACTGCGCTCCCTTGTGCTGGGAGGCGTCGTCTGGTTCGGTCTCAACCTGTTTCGCGTGCGCAATCCGCACGTTCACATGACGGCCTGGGTCGTCGTGCTGCTGGCCTCGCTGGCGATGCCCTTCGTGATGCATTGGCCAACGCTCACGATCAACCGGCTGCCTTTGCCGGTCTCCGTGCCGATTGATTTTCTGCCGGCCGACATCTCGGTGCTGGAGATGCCGCAGCCCGCGCTGCCCGTCGCGCCCGAGGTCGTCGTCGCACCGTCGTTGACCCAAGGTGGGCTGTCGATCAATTGGTGGCTGATCGCCACCATCGTCTATGCCGGCGTCGCCGGCCTGTTGTTGCTGCGGCTCGTGATCGGGCTCTGCCTGACCTGGCGGCTGGCGCGCGCGGCAAAACCGATGAAGGGCCCGCAGATGCTCGAGGCCGACGTGCGCGTCAGCCGCGACGTCGGCGGTCCCGTCACCTTCGGCTCGACCATCCTGGTGCCGCCGCAGTTCGCCAGCTGGGACGCCAAAAAGCGCCTCGCGGTGCTCGCGCACGAGGGCGCGCATGTCGCCAATCGCGACTTCTATGTTCTCCTGCTGGCGTCGCTCAATCGCGCGGTGTTCTGGTTCAGCCCGTTCTCATGGTGGCAGCTGGCGCGCCTCGCCGAGCTCGCCGAGATCATCAGCGACGCAGAGGCGATAGAGATCATCGACGACCGGCTCTCCTACGCGGAAATCCTGCTCGATTTCGCCAGCACCGTGAAGCCGAGGCCGGTCGAGCTTGCGATGGCGCGGGCCTCGACCGTGCGTGCCCGCGTCGAGCGCATCATCGCGGCTGCCGCGATGCCCGTCGTGGTCAGCTGGCGCAAGCGATTGTGGATCGCGGCAGCGATCGTGCCGGTGGTGATCGTGTCCGCCGGCATGATCGCCTACCGAACGCCGGACCCGGCGCCTGTCGCTGCGGATGCCGAGGAGGTGTCCGTCCAGCACTACCGCCCGTTCGTCAATTTCTACGCCATGGGTCCGGCCTCGGTGTTCGCCGTCTTCCGCGAGGGCGACGATCTCTACGGCCAGTTGACCGGGCAGCGCAAATCGCGCCTGACTATGGGCCGCGACGGCACGGCGTCCTACGCGGCCTCGTCCGGCGAGATCACCTTCGCGCTTGATGCCGAGCGCCGCTCGGCCGAGCTGACGCTGCGCATGAACGGCCGCGACATTCGCGCGGTTCGTGTCGCCGAGATGCCGACGCCGGCTGCCGAGTCCGCGCCGCTCGACCAGTATGTCGGCTGGTACAGGCTGGCGCCGAACCGCGTGCTCACCGTGCGCCGCGACGGCGACCGTCTCTGGTTGCGGGAGACCGGCCAGGGCGCAATGCAGGTGCTCGCCGAGGGCGCTGACGCCTTCTCTTTCCGCGGCGATCATCTGGTGATCTTCCTGCGCGATGAGCAGGCGAAGGTGTCACGCGTGCTGCTGCAGGGCGCGGTGTTCGGCGCCCGCCTCGCGACCCGCGTCGATGCGGCGGTGGCACAGGCGGTCGAGGCCGACTTCGCGCGCCGCCTCGCGGAAGTGCCTGACCGATTCAGAGAGCAGGTGCCGGCGCCCGGCGGCAAGGAGATGGTCCTGCGCGGCATCGAAGATCTGCGCCGCGGCACGCCAGACTATGATCGCATGAGCGCGCCGCTCGCCGCCAAGATCCACCGGTATCTCGACGAAATGCACGCGACCTTCGTGGCGCTCGGCGCGGTGGAATCGCTATTCTTCCGCGGCGTCGGGCCCGGCGGCTATGACATCTACGGCGCGAAGTTCGAGAACGGCACCGCGGAGTTCCGCCTGTTGATCGAGCCGGACGGCAAGGCCGGCGACGTGTTCTTTCGCGCCGACGGCAATGACGAGCTCGGCGGCATCGTGCCTTGCGCGGAGGAGGCGAGCGTTCGCGGCCGTGCCGGGACCTCGCCGATCAGGATCATGCTCTATAACGAGATGGGCGACGACATTCAGGTCTTCAATCTCGATGCGGACGGCAATCGCAAGACGCAAATCGTCAGGTCCAACATGAGCTGGTTCACCACCACCACCGTGAACAATCCCTGGATGATCGCGGACAAGTCGGGACGGTGCCTGGAGATCCTGGTGCCGGGGCGGCAGACGCGATTCCACAATGTCGAAGCCTCAAACGTTGGCGCGCGCCCAGGGCGCGCCGCGCGCCGCGCCGTTCCGATCGCCAATGGCGAAGAGATGCTGCGCCGCTATATCGAGGGCGTCGGCAAGGGGCAGCCGGACTACGAGTCCATGACGCCGGAAGTGGCTGACATCACGCGTCAGCAATTGCCGTTCGATCAAGCGATCCTGGCGCGGCTCGGCGCGTTGCGCGCGGTCTCCTTCCGCGGCGTCACCGCGCTCGACAGCGACATCTACATCGCCCAGTTCGCCAACGGCTCGGCGGAATGGCGCATCGGTGTCAGGAGCGGCACGATCACGAAGATCGCGCTCGGGCCGAATTTCTAGAGGCGCCCGCGGCTCCTGGTGTCTTGACGGAGTGCCACAATCTCCGCTTGTCGGCCGGCCTCGTGAATGCTACGATGTGTAGCATTACAGATCGTAGCCATGATCGGGCATTAGCCATGAGCAATTCCGCAACGGCCGAGGCCGTGCTGGCGCTGCATCGCTTCGGGATGGGACCGCGACCGGGATCGATTGCCGCGCTCGGGAGCGACCCGCGCGGCGCGCTGATCGCCGAGCTCGACCGGCCGCTCGGCTTGAGTGCTGCAGCCAGCCTTCCCACCAGCGCAAAGGCCTATCGCACTGTGGCCGACGCCAATGCCCGGCGAACGGCGCGGGCGAAGCAGGCGCAGCAACAGGCCAAGAAACAGCAGATGGCCTCGGCTGCCTCGGCTGATCAAGCTCAGGCGCAGCCCGACGGGCAGGCGCAGGGTTATGGCCAGGAAAAGGATGCCGCCGAGATGGCAGCCAAGCAGGCGGCCGACGCCATTCCCGATCCCGGTCGTCCGATCTATTTGCAGGAGGCCAAGCTGCGCACGGAAGCCGCGCTCGCGGCCGAGATCGGCTTTGCCGAGCGGCTGGTCTGGTTCTGGTCCAATCATTTCTGCATCTCGGCCAACAAGATCCAGAGCATGTCCGGCGCCTATGAACGCGAAGCCGTGCGCGCCAATACGCTCGGACGCTTCGTCGATCTCCTGCTCGCCGTCGAAGGCCATCCGGCCATGCTGTTCTATCTCGACAATCTGGAATCGATGGGCGCCAACTCGATCGCCGGCATCAATCGCAACCGTGGGCTCAACGAGAACATCGCGCGCGAGATCATGGAGCTGCATACGCTCGGCGTGCGCACCGGCTACACCCAGGACGACGTCATCAGCTTCGCCAACGTCATGACCGGCTGGACGCTGGTGCCGCCGGGCGCCGATCCCCAGCATGGCGGCGAGTTCACCTTCAACCCGCGACTGCACGAGCCCGGCGGACAGACCGTGCTCGGCAAGCGCTACGAGCAAGAGGATGTCGAGCAGGGCCGCGCCGTGTTGCGCGACCTCGCCGCGCATCCGGCGACCGCGACCCATGTCGCGGCCAAGCTCGCACGCCATTTCGTCGCCGACGAGCCGCCGCCGGTGCTGGTCGAGCAGATGGCGAAGACTTTTCGCGACACCGAGGGCGATCTCAAGCTGGTCGCGATTGCGATGGTGTCGTCGGACGAGGTGTGGCGCGCCGCGCCGGCAAAGCTCAAGCGGCCGAGCGAATGGGGCGTCGGCATGGTGCGCGCGACCGGCATCACCCAGATCGATCCCGTGCTCTACACCGGCGGCCAGCAGCTGCTCGGCGAGCCGCTGTGGCGTCCGTCCGCGCCAAAGGGTTATCCGGATGACGAGGCGAGCTGGATCGACGGCGTCGGCCGGCGGCTCGACGTCGCCAACAATTTTGCCGAGCGCATCGTCGGCATGGTCGATCCGCAGGCCATCATCGAGGACGTCTTTGCATCGCAGATCGCGAGCGAGGTGAAGCAGGCGGTCGGCCGCGCCGAGAGCCGGCAGCAGGCGTTGGCGCTGCTGTTCATGTCCTCGGATTTTCAAAGGAGGTGAGCATGGGTGTCGTCAATCACCTGCCCACGCGGCGCGAGCTTCTGGCCGGCTCCGGCGCGCTGTTCGCATGGAGCCAGATGCCCAGGATCGCGCGCGCCGAAGGCCGCGACCCGCGCCTGCTCGTGATCGTGCTGCGCGGTGCCCTCGATGGCCTTGGCGCGGTCGCGCCGGTCGGCGATCCCGACTGGGTCGCGTTGCGTGGCGACCGCGCGCTGGTGCTGGACGGCAAGCCGCCCGCGCTGCCGCTGGATGCTTTCTTCGCCCTCAATCCGGCGATGCCGAACCTGCACCGGCTCTACAGAAGCGGCAAGGCCGCGATCGTCCATGCAGTCGCGACGCCCTATCGTGAGCGTTCGCATTTCGACGGCCAGGACGTGCTGGAGAGCGGCATGTCCAAACCGGGCGTGACCGCGTCGGGGTGGCTCAACCGCGCGCTGCTTGCCCTGGAGTCGGGTGGCGGCGTCGATCCACGCGGCAGCCGCGCGCTCGGCATCGGTTCGGTGACGCCGCTGGTGGTGCGCGGCTCCGCGCCTGTGATGACGTGGGTGCCACAAAGGCTCTTGCCGGCGAGCGAGGACACGCAGAGCCGCCTGCTCGATCTCTATCAGCACACCGATCCGAAGCTTGCCACCGTGCTTCAGGCCCGCATGAAGCTGGCTTCGCTCGGCGGCGCACCAGGCACGGGCGATCCGATGTCGGATGATCCGACTTTGGCGCCGCCGGGCATCGCGCGCGTGCGCGCCTACTTTGCGGAAGCCGCGGGCACCGCCGCGCGCTATCTCGCCAAGCCCGACGGTCCGCGCGTCGGCGCGATGGGCTTCGTCGGCTGGGACACGCATATCGCGGAAGGTGCGGTCTCGGGCCAACTCTACAATTTGCTCGGCGCACTCGACGGTGCCTTCGCCGCGATCGAGACCAACATGGGCGAAGCATGGAAGGAGACCGTGGTCGCCGTCGTCACCGAGTTCGGGCGCACCGCGCGCATCAACGGCACGCAGGGCACTGATCACGGCACCGGCACGGTCGCGTTCCTCATCGGCGGCGGGCTCGCCGGCGGCCGCGTGATCGCGGACTGGCCGGGCCTGAAGCCGGCGCAGCTGTTCGAAGACCGCGACCTCAAGCCGACCACCGATTTGCGCGCGGTGCTGAAAGGCCTGCTCAGAGATCATCTGCGTGTCGACGAGAAGGTGCTGGCGGATGCGGTCTTCCCCGGCAGCGCCGACGTCAAACCGATGGGAGGCCTCGTCGGCTGACGATGCCTCGCAACCGGATCGGGTTCAGGATGTGCACACTGACACAATTGGAGCTCGACTTTCTCGCCAGCCTGAAGACGGGCTGGCGGAGGCTCTATCGGCGCGAGCTTGCGCGGCTCCTGACGGGTGATGCGGAGCCGGACGAGAACCAGCCGGACACGCGCGCCATCATCTGGCGCACCGTATCGCGCTGATTTCCTGCGAGTCTGTCCCGATTCAGGCCGCGTCACTGTGGTGGAATCGCCACAGCTGATGCGAAACGGCCGCGGCCCCAGAGCCGCTTTTGTTCCGACAAGGTTCTGCCCTCATTGCCCGCCGAAAATCCGCCCCGTTCGGAGGGGCGTACCATGTCTCGCATTGCACGTGCCGAAACTGCCCGGATTTCCCTCGCAACCTCGTGCCGGCTGCTGCTCGCCGTCGTCTTCGCAGCATCGCTCGCCGCCTGCGCGCAATCGCCGGTCGGGCGCCAGAGGGCCGATCTCGCCGGTACCGGCCGGCAGGCCGCGGTGGAGCGCCCGCACAGGGTGGCGGCGCTGCATCCACGCCCGATCAGCCGGGCGCGCGCCGTCGACGGTGACGCAAAGCAGACGGCTTCGCGCGGCGTCGCCAGCTTCTATTCGGATACGGAGACCGCGAGCGGCGAGAAGTTCGACAAGAACGAGTTGACCGCGGCGCATCCCACCCTGCCGTTCGGAACCAAGCTGCGCGTCACCGAGACCTCCTCCGGCCGCTTCGTCACCGTCAGGGTCAACGATCGCGGACCCTTTGTTCGCGGACGCGTGGTCGATATCTCGCCTTCCGCGGCCGAGGCGCTCGGCATGGTCGACAAGGGCATCACCAATGTCAGGCTCGAGGTCGTGCGATAAAGCGCGACTCGTCGCGCCGATGCGGTGCGCTTAACCGGCTGTTAGCGGCTTCTCAAGCACCATGGCTGCCCACACAATTCCGGGCTTTCGGGGGAGGCGGCGCTTGAACACGATCCAGTATCTCGAAGATCAGGCCGCGCGCGCCGAGCGGCTGGCCAAACGGATCACGGATACGCTGACGATCGAGAAGCTCCTGACCTTTGCGGGCGAACGCCGCCGCGAGATCGAGGTCATCGCCGGCAAGCACCGCCGCGCTTAGCTCTGGCGAACCATGCGGCAAGCGCATCCGAGCTTGCTTCGCTGTCTGCGCAATTGAAACAACGCCCGCTCAGCTATGGCTCTCCATGAAGTCGCTGAGATAATCGGGGAGCTCTATTCCGTAGATGTCGCAGCGCGCCTTGATCTCGCCGGCGACATCGGTCGAGATGTCCTTCATCCAGTGCTCGAGCGTGTTGAACGAGATCACCTTGATGGGGTCGTTGAAACAACCGGCGACGAGTTCGCCGATGGTGGCTTCGAGATCGCTTCGCTCGATGCGGATTTCAGTCGCCTCGTCGCGGCGATCGATCACCACGAACAGGGTCTGGTCTGCGCCGTAGGGCACGACGGAAGATGTTACGCCAGCTTCAAACATGTGAGGCGCTCACGATTTGACTTCCGATCTCTGACAACGGGAAAAATCGGAAGAAGGTTCCTGCGCGCGTAAATGTGAAGCGCCGTCAGAGGAATTCACGTAAGCGCGAGAGCTCGATGACGTGCTCGGGCGAGAGGACCTCCGTGACCAGCGGCGGCTGCGCCGCCGTGCGAATCTCGTAGAGGTGCCGGGTTGCCGCCGGCTTCGCCATGAACACCGAGATGCACTCGTCGAGCGTGCCTTCGCTCACCTGATAAGAGTCTCGGTCCGGCCTCCGCTGATTGGCCAGTGACGGCCACTTGTGCAGCACCGCATGCGCGGCGAAATCGACCTTTGAATCCGCGCCCAGGTCCGCCATCGCCCCACCTCACGCAAAAGTCGACCCCAGCACACGGATTTGCGTGCCGGGGCCTACACACGTGTCGCTGCATCTCAATGCCACGTGTGCTCAATGCGGCAGCCGGGAATTTGTTCCCCGCCAATCCGCCGCGGCGTCAGGCTCAGGCACCGGGAATTTTCGGTATCCGCAATACCCAGTCGACGAACGCCTTCACGCGGCGATCTTGGGCCATTGCCGCGGGCCAGCGCACGATCTGGGTCTTGCTCGATGGCAAATCCCACGACTGCGGGAGCACGCGCACCAGCCTCCCGTCCTTGAGCGCATCCTGAACCAGCAGCGAGCGCGCGAGCACGATTCCGTTGCCCGCGAGGGCGGCGGCGATGGCAGTCGCTATTGTTGCAAAACGGATATCCGCGGGTGGAGGGCGGCCCAGCCCCAATCGTTCGAACCAGGTCATCCATGACCACTCGACCCCACTGTCTTCGCCCGCTCGGCCCTTGTGCAAGAGCGGCAGGGATCTCAGTCGCGTGATGTCGGCCAGTGGTCGCCGGCCTGGCAGCAGGCGGGGGTGGCAGACGGGGTATATGTGCTCACGGAATAACAAGCGCTGGGTCGAGGTTGCTCTCGAGCCCGCCGTCGGTTGCCACAGCACCGTGACGTCAAGATCTGTGGACCTTGCGTGTGCGTCACCTTGGAGAATGACAAGCTCGACCGGTATCCCGGGATGGGCTTCCGCAAAATACGGCAAACGGCGCACGAGCCAGTAGTCGGCAAGTGCTGCACCGACGCCCACTTTCAAGGCCGGGGGCGGCGCGGCAGCGCGGCACAGCGCACGAAAATCGGCCATCCGGTCGAGCAAGCCGGCCAACTCGTTCGACAGGGCGATGCCGGCGGCTGTGGCGCTCAAGCCGCCCGGCTGTCGAACAAGCAGAGGCATGCCGACGAAGTCTTCGAGCTTGCGAAGGCGATGACTGACCGCGCTCTGCGTAAGCCCGAGTTCTGCCGAGGCGCGCGTGACGCTCGCATGCCGCAGGGCGGCCTCGAATGCAATCAGGCCATCGAAGGGAGGAAATGAGCGCATCGCATTATCATGAATGAATTTCATGACGATGTGAACAGCTCGCATTGGCATGCAGCCCGCATTGGCATGCATATCGGGAGAGATGTCTTCACGATTGGAAAACGATGGCCAGGACCGAACTCCAGACGCAGCCGTGGAGCCGTTGGCGCGACCTCCAGCCGGCGGCGGTGCTCGGCATGGCGGCCTTCTTGGTGCAATTCGACGTGACGGCAGTTGTCGTCGCAATGCCGGCCATGGCAGCCGAGCTTGGTTTTGGCGTCGCCGCCTATGCTTGGGTCATGGATGCCTACAGTCTGGCCTTTACTGGAGGGCTGCTGGCCGCCGGTGCGCTTGCCGACAGGTATGGACGACGACGTGCCCTGCTCGGCGGCAACATCGTGTTCCTGGTCGGCTCGATCGCTTGCGGCTTTGCGGCGGGAGGCCCAGTGCTGTGGGCAGCTCGTGCAGTTCAAGGCCTCGGTGCAGCATTCGTCATTGCCGGAGGCATTGCGCTGCTCGCCAGCACCTACACCCGGCCTGACGAGCGCGCCCGTGCATTCGCGCTGATGGGTGTGATCTCGGGTATGGCGATGGCTCTCGGGCCGACGCTCGGAGGGCTCGTTGCGACCTGGATCGGGTGGCGCTGGATTTTCCTGGCCAACATCCCGCTTTGTCTGCTCGCCATTCTAGCCGTCCCGCGGCTGGTCGCAGAATCGCGCGGTCCTGCCGATCGCCCGCTGGATTGGAGCGGCGTCATTCTACTCACGTTTGCCCTTGGTCTGGCGATCGAGAGCCTGCTGATGGGGCGTGCAGCACCGGTCCGGGTTGCGGTCGGTCTCGGGGCAAGTGTGTGTCTGCTCGCCACCTTTGCGATGCAGCAGCGGCGCCGGCCTGCGCCGATGTTCGACCCGGCTGTGTTTGGTCGACCGGTCATGATCGGAATTTCGTCGTTGCTGATTGCCGTCTCCATCGGATATTGGGCCGTCCTCGTCTACCTGCCGCCGTTCCTGGGTGCAGCGTTTGGCTGGACAGGCTCGTCGGTCGGCTTCGCATTGCTTTCGGCGACGCTGCCGATGCTTCTGCTGCCGCCCTATGGCGCCCGTTTGGCGAAACACTGGGGCTGGCGCCGGCTGTTCGCGACCGCGATGCTGGTGCTGCTGGTGGGCAATCTCACTTTGATGCTGGTCGCGAGTGGCTGGCTCCCGGACACTGGAGTTATTCTCGCCGCGGCGGCGACCGGGATGCTGTTGATAGGGCTTGGCGCGGTGCTGGCGCACCCGCAACTATCGGGTGCTGTCGTCGCGTTGGTGCCTCCGGACCAAACCGGCATGGCCTCGGCAGTGACTGTGGTCATGCGCCAGGGCGGCTTTGCACTGGGCATCGCGACGCTCGGTGCAACGCTGCCGTACGACGCCACGGCTGCCAGCTACGCATGGCCCTGGCTTCTTGCCGCTCTCGCATCCGCAGGCGGCCTGATCGCGGCCTCGATGTTGTTGCCGGACTACCAGCCCTAGCTGCAGCTGACAATGCAGGTCGGCTGGCGCCGTCGTGAGAATGGCTCCCGGGGGGTCCGTCGCCGTTCAACTCGCGGCGGCCGCGATTCTGTGCCCCGGACTGGCATATCCGTCGCTGCTCTCATCGCCGCGACTGACCTCCGGCAGCCCGGCAAAGCGCCGCAAGGCTCCGGCCATCTGCACCCGGCCGGGCGCGCCGGTGATCACCACGTCGACCATGGTGAAGGACGAGTGGAAATGGCCGCGCGCCCTGAGCTGCTCGACCGGGACGCCGGCAGCCGCCATCGCCTCGGCATAGGCAACGCCTTCGTCGCGCAACGGATCGAACTCACAGGTGACGACGAAGGCCGGCGGCAGGCTCGCGACCTTGCCACGGAGCGGCGAAACGCGCGGGTCGGTGCGGTCCGCCGGCGAGCAGTAGAGGTCCCAGAACCAGTACATCAGCGAGCGCGTCAGGAAATAGGCGGTCCCATTGTCGTTGTAGGAGGGCCGATCGAAGCTGCAGTCGGTGACCGGGCATATCAGGAGCTGGCCGGCGATATCGGGCCCGCCGCGGTCGCGCGCGAGCTGGCAGGTGACGGCGGCGATGTTGCCGCCGGCGCTCCAGCCTGCCACCTGCACCGGGCCCGGTCTGCCGCCGAGCTCTGCGGCGTGCTCGGCGATCCAGCGTGTGGCCGCATAACCGTCTTCCGCGGCAGCCGGGAAGCGATGCTCCGGCGCGTGGCGGTAGCCGACGCTGACGAACATCATGCCGGTCCGCCGCACCATGTCGCGGCAGAACGGCTCGTCCGACTGCTCGTCGCCGAGCACCCAGCCGCCGCCGTGGAAATAGACCACGACCGGATGTGGTCCCGGCGTTGCCGGCTTGTAGACACGGTAGGGCAGCGGCCCGCCGGCGCCGGGCAGGGTGCCGTCGACGATCTCGCCGATCGGCCGTCCTGCCGGCCGGCTCTTGTTGAACTCGCCCACGAAGGCGCGCGCGCCTTCCGCGCCCATCGACTCGATCGGCGGCAGGTTGAGCGAGGCGAGCAGGTTGAGCACCAGCCGCACGTCGGGCTGCAGGCGCACCACCTCGCCGTCGTTGCACTGCGCGGCGCCATCAGGGCCGGTGAGCCTGAAGCCGAGCATGCCGCGACTGACCACCTCGTCGCAGATGCTGCGATAAGGGCCGACGCCGCCGGTATAGGGCATCAGGCCCTGCACCTTGCCGGGCACGTTGGCGCCCGTGTACCAGGTGTTGGCGAGCCGGTGCAGCGTCAGCATCGAGCAGTCGGCCATGTGCCGGCCCCAGCCCGCCTGCGCCGTCTCGGTCGGCTCGATCGTGGTGAAGCCAGCCTCGCGCAATGCGGCCAGCCTGTCGACCACCCAGTCGGCATGCTGCTCGATCGACACCGCCATGTTCGACAGCACAGACGGGCTGCCGGGGCCGGTGATCACGAAGAAGTTCGGGAAGCCCTCGACCGTGAGCCCGAGATAGGTCTGCGGCCCTTGCGCCCAGACGTCGGAGAGCGACCTGCCGCCGCGCCCGGTGATCGGATGCACGGCGCGGATCGCACCGGTCATCGCGTCGAAGCCGGTCGCGAACACGATGACGTCGACCTCGAAGCTGCGGCCGTTCGTGGAGATGCCGCTCGCCGTGATCGCCTTGATCGGCTCCTGGCGCAGATTGACCAGCGTGACGTTCGGACGGTTGTAGGTGGCGTAGTAATTGGTGTCGAGACAGGGACGCTTGGCGCCGAAGGGATGGTCATGCGGCGTCAGTGCCGCGGCGGTTTCAGGGTCCCTGACGGCGGCGCGGATCTTTTCGCGGATCAGGTCCTGGACGACCTTGTTGCCGTCGACGTCGACGGCCTGGTCGGCCCAGAGCTGCGTCAAGATGTGGACGAGGTCGCCGGCTGCCCAGGCCCGTTCGAACCGTTCACGACGCTCGGCATCGCTCAATTGCCAGCTCACGACCGTCTGCTGCGGATAGGGCACCCCGGCCATCGACTGGCGCGCCTGCTCGCGATAGGCGGCGCGATCGCCCTGCAGCAGGCTCATGCGGTCCGACGGCGCCGGGCCGTTATGCGCGGGCAGTGCGAAGTTCGGCGTGCGCTGGAACACAGTCAGATGCGCGGCCTGTTCGGCGATCAGCGGGATTGACTGGATCGCCGACGAGCCCGTGCCGATTACGGCGACGCGTTTTCCCGCGAGATCGACGCCGTCATGTGGCCAGCGCCCGGTGAAATAGACGTCGCCTTTGAAGTCCTTGACGCCATCGATCTCCGGCGGCTTGGGTGCGGAGAGACAGCCGGTGGCCATGATGTAATGGCGGCAGGAGACCGGTGCGCCATTGTCGGTGGTGATGAGCCAGCGCTCGGACGCCTCGTCCCATCGGGCTTCGGTGACCTTGGTCTTGAAACGGATGTCGCGCCTGAGATCGTAGCGGTCGGCGACGAAGCCGAGGTAGCGCAGGATCTCGGGCTGGGTCGCGTATTTCTCCGACCAGGTCCACGCCGCCTCAAGCTCGGGATCGAACGTATAGCTGTAGTCGATGGTCTGGATGTCGCAGCGCGCGCCCGGATAACGGTTCCAGTACCAGGTGCCGCCGACATCGCCGGCCTCTTCGAGGCCGACCGTCGAAAAGCCAGCCTTGCGCAGGCGGTGGAGAAGATAGAGGCCGGCAAATCCGGCGCCGACCAGGGCGACATCGACCTGCTGAGCGGTTCCGCGCTCGTCGGAGGCACGTGTGGCAACCATCGCGTCAGACATGGCATTCCTCCCGTGTGTTTTGTTTTGCCGGCAGGCTATCGCCGCAGGTTCAGCTTGTCATTACAGCAAGTGCAATCCCCGGTGGTCGTTTGCGGCGGCATCGTGACCGCGCGAATGTTGCGGCACCACACGCACCGCGATGCACAATGGCCGTGATAGCCCGGGGTAATCAGACCGCATCCTTCTGTGTATGCTTGCGCTTACAAGCCACGCGTACCGGCTGGGCGTCATGATTGAGTTGAGTGAGCGCACCAAAGCGAACATGGATGTCGTCCTCGAGGAGACGTGCCGGCAACTGCCGTATGGCGGCGATCATGACAGCCGCAGGTTCATCGCCGAGCGCCTGATCGAGGCGGCGCAGTCCGGCCACTCCACCCTCGGCGAGCTCGGCATCATCGCGCGGCGCGCGCTGGCGGAGCTGAAGGGCAAAGGCAGCTAGGCGCGGGCGCGAGGCTTGCTTCGCTGACGGCTCTGGACATAACCTGCCCGGACCCTCCATCGAGACCTTTCGAAGATGCGGTCCTTGCTTGCACTTGTTGCGGCTTCCGCACTCCTGTGTTGCGCACGATCGGCCGTGGCTCAGCCGGTCGGGCAGTTTCCATTCGCGTTGACGCGTGAAGGGCAGATGCTCGGTGCCGTGGAAGGCGAGGTGGCGTCCTTCAAGGGACTGGCTTACGCGGCGCCGCCGGTCGGCGCGCTGCGCTGGCGCCCGCCGCAGCCGACGGACGAGAGCTCGGAGATGCACACCGCCTATGAGTATGGCGCGCCGTGCCTTCAGCCGGCGCTGCCGGAGGCGAGCGAAGATTGCCTGACGCTGAACGTGTTCCGTCCTTTCGGGGTCGACGGCCCATTGCCGGTGATGGTGTTCATCCATGGCGGCGCCTTCGTCTCGGGCACAGCGAACGATCCACTGTTCGATGGCGCCAAGCTGGCGCAGGCGGGCCTCATCGTGGTCACCATGAATTATCGCCTCGGCGCGCTCGGCTGGCTCGTGCATTCCGCGCTGTCGGACGGCGGCTCCGGAAATGTCGGCCTGATGGACCAGATCGCCGCGCTGCATTGGGTGCGCGACAATATCGCGGCCTTCGGCGGCGATCCGAACAACGTCACCTTGTTCGGCAGCGATGCTGGCGCGACGTCGATCGCGCTGCTGATGCTGTCTGCGCAGGCGCGCGATCTCTTCCAGAAAGCCATTCTGCAATCTCTGCCCGGCCGCGCGCGCCTGCGCTCAGTGCAGGAGGCGGAGGCCGTGGGCCGGCAGTTCGTGGCCGCGCTTGGGCCGAAGACAGATTTGCGTTCAGCCGAGCCGCGGCGCCTGCTGGCCGCCGAAAAACAATTGCTGGAGAAATCGCCGCGCAGCTTCGCGCCGATGATGGATGGACCTCTGGTGACCGAGGACCTTGCCCCAGGTTTCGCGGCCGGACATCAAAGCCGCATTCCCTTGATCATCGGCTCGAACGACGACGAGACCGGCTTGGAGAACGAGTCCGACATCAGGGAGGAGCTTGCGCCGTCCGGCATTGCCAGCGACGAACTACGCAAGCTTTATCCCGATCTCGCCAGACCTTCGGATCTCGCGGCAAGGTTCTACACCGACAAGGTCTTCTCGGAGCCGGTGCGACTGCTGGCCCGCCTGCACGCGGCAATCGGCGCGCCGACCTTTCGCTACCGCTTCGCCTATGTGCCGGAGGCCCGGCGCACGAATCCGGAAGGCGGCCACGGGCGGGAGCTGCAATTCATCTTCGGTGCGGAGGGCGTACCCGGTGCAGGCATCTTGTCGCGACGCGATCGTGCGGTCGCAATCCGCATGCGCGCCTACTGGATCAATTTCGCCAGGAGCGGCGATCCCAATGGTCCCGACCTGCCGCGCTGGGACGCGGCGGGCGGTGATCGCCTGCTGCTGATCACGAACGATCGCATCGCGAGCGGAGACGATCCGTTCGCGGAGCGGCTCGATCGGCTCGCAGGTGAGGGCAGGAAATGAGTTGGATTTAAGCCGCGAGCTCGACGCGCGGCGCCGGGCTCAGCCGGTCTTCCTCCAGATAGTCGATCGCGCCGTCCTTCTCGACGGCATAGAACTGCTGGCCTTCCCTGGACTTGAAGGCAGCGCGAACGACACCGCGGCGGCCCTTGTCACTGTTGACGACGTCCCCCAGCGCAAACTTCCTCATCTCACGTCTCACTTGTCCTCAGGCCGACTGCTTCGGCCACACCGGAGATTCTGAGCGGCAAATCGTTAACGACTTGCTAACCATGCTGCTTTGCCTATGCTCACCGCAGATCGTGCGGACAGCTCGCACGCGCTTGTTGTCAACGAGACCAGCCCCATGACGCGATTTCCGACCCTCTTCCTGTCGCATGGCGGCGGCCCCTGGCCCTTCATGGAGGACAGGCGGGTGCAATATGCCAAGACCGCCGAGGCGTTCGGCCGTCTGCCGCAGCTCTTGCCCGCGAGGCCGAAGGCCGTGCTCGTCATCACCGGACATTGGGAGGCCGACGCCTTCACCGTGTCCACCTCGCCGCATCCGCCGATGGTCTACGACTATTACGGTTTCCCCGAGCATACCTATCACCTCAAATATCCCGCGCCGGGCAAGCCGGAGCTCGCCGCGCAAGTGAAGGCACTGCTCATGCGCGCCGGTCTCGATTGCCGGGAGGATCCCAACCAGGGTTTTGATCACGGCACGTTCGTTCCGCTCGGGCTGATGTATCCGAACGCCGACATGCCGATCGTGCTGCTCTCGCTGAAGTCGAGCTATGATGCGGCCGAGCACGTCAAGGTGGGGCAGGCGATCGCACCCTTGCGCGACGAAGGCATTCTGATCGTCGGCAGCGGCCTGACCTATCACAACATGCGCGGCTTCAACCGGCCGGAGTCGAAGCCTGTCTCGTATGATTTCGAGGCCTATCTGAACGAGGCGATCAGCAGCCCGGATGCGGCGCGCCGCAACGCGATGCTGGTCGATTGGGAGAACGCTCCCAGCGCCCGCCTGGCGCATCCGCGCGAGGATCATCTGCTGCCGCTGATGGTGGCGGCCGGCGCCGCCGGCAGCGACGCCGGACGCCGCGTCTTCGTCGACGAGGTCGCGAATGTGGCGATGGCGTCGTACGTGTTTGGATAGCGACCTCTCCTTGCACGCGGCCGGGCTATCGCATTTGAGGCAGCTTCCTCGCGGCACATCCTTCGAGACGCCCGCCGTTGGCGGGCCCTCAGGATGAGGGCGGAGTGCGCAGCCGCAGTTTCAAAGCACACCGACGCAGTCGAGCCTCATCCTGAGGGACTGCGAAGCGGTCGTCTCGAAGGACGAGGCGCTTGCTCCGTCGTCGCCGGGAAGCATATGCGATTGCCCTGCCGCACGCGAGGAGGAGGAAAAGCCTCACCCGTATTTCAGCTTCATGAACAGGATGCCGCCAGCGAGCACCATGGTGACGGCGTTGGCGGCGACCAGCGGGACGTCGCCAGAGAGCAGGCCGTAGACGAGCCAGAGCGCGAGGCCGAGCACCATCACCAGGAACATGCCGAGCGAGATGTCTCCCGTGGAGCGGGTCTTCCACACCTTGATGGCTTGCGGCGCGTAAGCCGCGGTGGTGCAGGTGGCGGCGGCAAAGCCGATCAACTTGATCACGAACGGTTCCATGCGCGCTCTATAGCATGGATTCGACGACGGCCATGCCTTCAGCCTTTTCCGTTCCGAAAATGCGCTACGCCCGGCGCGCCGCCATGAGATCGCGATAGAGCGCGGCATAATCGCCGGCGCGGTTGCGCCAGGAGACGTCGGTGGCAAGGCCGCTGCGTTGCAGCCGGCGCCAGGTCAGCTTGTCGTGGAAGGCGATGTTGGCCTTGCGCAGCGTGCCGGCGAGGGCATCCGCCGTCACGGGGCCGAACTTGAATCCCGTGGCGTCGCGGCCGGATGTGTCGGCCTCGCCGATATCGACGATGGTGTCTTCGAGGCCGCCGACGCGGGAGACGATCGGCACGGCGCCATAGCGCAGCGCGCAGAGCTGGGTCAGGCCGCACGGCTCGAACCGCGAGGGCACGATCAAGGCGTCCGAGCCGGCCTGGATCAGATGCGCCAGGATCTCGTCATAACCGATCACGACGCCGATCCGGCCGGGATTCGCGCGCGCGGCGGCCTGGTAGCCCTCCTGCAGATCGCGCTCGCCGCTGCCGAGCAGTGCGAGCTGCATGCCTTCGCGCAGGATGGTCGGAATGGCCTCGAGCAGGAGATCGAGCCCCTTCTGCCACGACAGCCGGCTGATGACGCCGAGCAGCGGTGCTTCGTCGGAGGAATCGAGGTTGAACTGCCGCTGCAGCACCGCCTTGTTCGCGGCGCGGAACGTCAGGTCCTCGGCGCCGAAGCGGTAGGCGATGTGCGGATCCTGCTGCGGATTCCACACCGATATGTCGATGCCATTGAGAATGCCGCTCAGCACGCCCGAACGTTCACGCAGCAGACCGCCGAGCCCCATGCCGCCTTCGTCGCTCTGGATTTCCTTCGCGTAGGTCGGCGATACCGTGGTGATGCGATCGGCGAATCGCAGGCCGGCCTTCAAGAAGCTGATGCCGCCGAAATATTCCAGGGCCTGAACGTTGAACGAGTCCGAGGGCAGGCCGATTGATCCGATCAGCTCGGGGGCGAACTTGCCCTGATAGGCCATGTTGTGAATGGTCATCACGGTGCCGGGCCGCGGACGATCGTCGTAGTGCAGATAGGCCGGCGCGAGCCCCGCCTGCCAATCATGGGCGTGCACGATGTCGGGCACGAAGGCCGGCACGAGGCTATGGCCGATATCGGCGGCGATGCGCGACAGCGCTGCGAAGCGCACGCCGTTGTCCGGCCAGTCGATGCCCTCGGTGGTGACATAGGGGTTGCCCGGGCGGGCATAGAGATGCGGCACGTCGAGCACGAACAGATCGAGTCCGTCATGGGAGCCCGCCAGCAGCCGCCCGGGGCCGCCGAAATAATCCGGCCAGCGCCGGAGCTCCTCTGCGCCTGACACCAGACGCATCACGTCGGGATATCCGGGCATCAAGGTGCGCATCTCGACGCCATGCGCCTTCAGCGCAGCCGGCAGCGCACCGGCGACATCCGCAAGGCCGCCGGTCTTGACGAGGGGATAGACTTCAGAAGCGACCGCGAGGACGCGAACAGACGTCATGTATTGAGCCTGTCGATCATCGGCTGGGTGATCAGCGAGATGCCCTGCTCGGTGGTGCGGAAGCGCTTCCCGTCGAACTCGGGATCCTCGCCGACGACGAGCCCCTCCGGAATCTCGACGCCGCGGTCGATCACGACGTTGCTCAGGCGAGCGCCGCGGCCGACATTCACATAGGGCATGATCACGGCGTTCTCGACATTGGCGTAGGAGTTGATGCGCACGCCGGTGAACAGCAACGAGCGGCGCAGCGAGGCGCCGGAGATGATGCAGCCGCCGGAGACCAGGGAGCTCACCGCCTGACCGCGCCGGCTCTCCTCGTCATGGACGAATTTCGCCGGCGGCGTTATCTCGGCATAGGACCAGATCGGCCAGGCGCGGTCGAACAGGTCGAGCTCGGGCACCACGTCGGTGAGGTCGATATTGGCGGCCCAATAGGCGTCGACCGTGCCGACGTCGCGCCAATAGGCGCGGGTGTCGCTGCCGGAGCGGACGCAGGAGGTCGAGTACTGGTGCGCCATCGCGCGGCCGTTCTTGACGATGTAGGGGATGATGTCCCTGCCGAAATCGTGGTTCGAGTTCGGGTCCTCGGCGTCGCGCTTGAGCTGGTCGAACAGGAATTTCGCGTCGAACACGTAGATGCCCATGCTGGCGAGCGAGACGTCCGGCTTGCCCGGCATCGGCGGCGGATCTTTCGGTTTCTCCAGGAATTGCTGGATCCAGCCGTTCTCGTCGATATGCATGATGCCGAAGCCCGAGGATTCCGCCCGCGGCATCTCGAGGCAGCCGACGGTGACGTCGGCGCCGCTCTCGACGTGCTGGCGCAGCATCACCTCGTAGTCCATTTTATAGATGTGGTCGCCGGCCAGCACCACGATGAAGCGGCAGGCGTGGGATTCGATGATGTCGATGTTCTGGTACACCGCGTCCGCCGTGCCGACATACCACATGGTCTCGGAGACACGCTGGCTGGCGGGGAGGATGTCAAAACTCTCGTTGCGTTCGGGACGGAAGAAATTCCAGCCCATCTGGAGATGCCGGATCAGGCTGTGCGCCTTGTATTGGGTTGCGACCGCGATGCGGCGGATGCCGGAGTTCACCGCATTCGACAGCGCGAAATCGATGATGCGGGATTTGCCGCCGAAATAGACTGCCGGCTTGGCGCGCCGGTCGGTCAGCTCCAGCAGCCGGCTGCCGCGTCCTCCGGCCAGGACGAACGCCAGTGCCTGACGGGCAAGCGGCTCGGGTCTCGCGGCATTCATGTCATCCTCCCACAACCCTGGCGCTCGCGAGAAGCCTCCCGGCCGCGCACATTGGAACCGATAGTAACGGCACGAATAGTAAATCGTGAAGGTGGTTGTTGGTTGCGAATGCACCGGAAGCTTAATGCCTTGCCGGGTGTTCGGGCCTCAGGCGCCGTCGCACGGGTGTCACAGGCGACGAAGTCGTCAATCCTCGCCGGGCACCGGTTCATCAATCGGAGACATGCGTCTTGTGCAGTGCACGCAAATTCCAGGCTTTGACTTGGCGCAAGGATGCCCGATCATGACGCTGCGATCCTTCTCCAAGCGAAAGGTCAGACAGGGAGTACGACGATGAGGATCTGGAAGACGGCAATTGCCTGTTCGCTGGCCGGCGCGGTCATGGCGGCCCAGATCGGGCAGGCCACGGCGGGCCCGATGCCGACGAACGTCGCGACGATGAAGGCTGCGGCCGGCGACGACGTCGCGCAGGTGCATTGGCGCGGCGGCGGATGGGGCTGGGGTCTTGGTGGTCTCGCGGCCGGTGCGATCATCGGCGGTGCCATCGCGGCCGGCGCCCCTTACGGCTACGGCTATTATGGCGGACCGTACTATGGCGGCTATGGTTATCCGGGGTACGGCTATGGTTATGCCCCGGCCTATTACGGCTATGGCTACGGGCCGTCCTATGCCTATCCGCGATACTATCGGCCTTATCGTCCGTATTACAGCTATGGCTATTACCGGCCGTACCGGGTTTATCACCGTCGCTACTACAGATATTGGTGAGACCGCGCGGCTAGAACGAGAGCCACACGATCAGGCTCATGCATGCGAAATGCATGAGCACGATCGTGGCGAGATGCAGCGGGCCGGGCTTGAGGCGAGGTGCGCGCATCCCGCCGCCTCCACCTAGTTCGATCCTGCGGCCGCAGCCGTGAAGCTGCGGTCGAGGGCTTTGCTGACGTCGATCTTCTTTGGCAGGATTGCGTAGCGCGTCGAGCGGTCCGAGGCTTCCTGCACCTCCTTGACCACGCTCTCGTCGATCACGATCGGGCTGGTGCGCTGCGCGGTGTAGGCTGACAGCAGTACGTCTTCGGGCAGCTTGGTCAGCTCGGCCGTGTTCCTGGCATATTCCGGAAGGTGATCCAGCGACCACAGCCGCGCCTTGTTCAGCCGCTGCACCAGATCCTGCACCGCCGCGCGTTTGGTGGCGATGGCGTTGTCGGAGGCGACGATGAAGGTAATGGTCGGTGTCAGGCCCTCGCCGTCGGCGATCACGCGGGCCTTGTCTTTCAACGTCGCGAACGAGACGTAGGGCTCCCACACCGCCCAGGCGTCGATCGAGCCGGCGACCAGGGCGATCTTGGCATCGACCGGGCCGAGCGGCGCGAAGGTCGCATCCTCCAGCCTGATCTGTGCCTTCTCCAATGTCGCGTTGATCAGGAACTGGCCCCAGCCGCCGCGCGTGCCGGCAAGCCGCTTGCCCCTGAGGTCGGCAGCCGATTTGATCGGCGAATCCTGACGCACGAGGATGGCCTGCGTCTTGGCGTCCGACCTGGTTCCGCCGATCGCCTTGATCGGTGCGCCCGCCGCATAGACCGAGAGGAAGGAGAGGTCGCCGGTGTAGCCGACGTCGAGCGCGCCGGCGTTGAGCGCTTCCAGGATCGGCGCGGCCGCGGGGAATTCCGACCATTCGATCTTGTAGGGCAGGTCCTTCGCATAGCCTGAGATCTCCAGCAGCGAACGGTTGCCGCCTTTCTGGTCGCCGACGCGCAGCACGACGGTGTCGGCGGCAAAGGACGCGGCGGCCGTCGACAAGGTGATGGCGGCGGCGAGCAGCGATGCGGCGAGCCGTCGGGTGATGGAATGGTCGTGAGAGATGATGCTCATTGGATCCGTCTTGTTGCTTGGCTCATGAGGCGTGAGCGAAAGATGCAGCGGGACGATCAAGTCTATGAGCGCGCGATACGCAGTCAATGAAATGGCAAACCGTATTGCGAATGCGATGAGCAAGGACGTTTCAACGAACCGGTGCTTTCGAGAACGCGCGGCGCGCACGGTGGAAAGATGCACACGGATGGAGCAAGCGAGGGGCGAGCGGCGCGCTCTGCACGTCGATGCATCTGCAAAAATCCTTTCATCGTTCCCGCGCGCGCCGATGGAGAGAATGACTTCGCTCCGCACCACATTCGAAATTCCATTTCATTGACGATGCCGCGAACGCGCCGCATGATTTGCGCATCGCATCAACGCGGCGCGAGAAGCGCCGGCGGGAAAATTTTCTCTCAACGCAGCTCCGTACGGAACATGCGCAACGCGAACCGTTGCGCAAATGGCGGAGCCGTGCCAGCGCAGGAGCCAGGGGCCGATGACCAACGACAACAAGCGCAGCGGATCGACATTCGACCGGCGCCATCTGCTGCAGGCGGGGCTTGCCGCCGCCTTCGCGGCGCCGCTCGGTGCGCTCGGGGCGCAGGCCTTCGCACCGCGCGGGATCGCGCCCGGCGTCGACCTCTCGGAGTTTCCGCTGTGCCGCACCGCCTCCGACGCGCCTGCGCTCACCGGCGCGCCGCGCAAGCTGAAACTGTCGTGGAATGCCGGCGCCGTCTGTCTCGCGCCGGTGCCGGTCGCGATCGAGCACGGCTTCTTCCAGAAGCACAATCTGGACGTCGAGCTCGTCAATTATTCCGGCTCGACCGACCAGCTGCTCGAGGCGATCGCGACGGGCAAGAGCGATGCCGGGCTCGGCATGGCGCTGCGTTGGCTGAAGCCGCTGGAGCAGGGGTTTGATGTCAAGATCGCCGCGGGCACCCATGGCGGCTGCATGCGCGTGCTTTCGCGCACCGACTCCGGCGTCAGCAAGCTTGCCGACCTCAAGGGCAAGATCGTCGCGGTCGGCGATCTCGCGGGGCCCGACAAGAACTTCTTCTCGATCCAGCTCGCCAAGCTCGGTATCGATCCGGTCAGGGATGTCGACTGGCGCGCCTATCCCGGCAATCTGCTCAACGTCGCCGTCGAGAAGGGCGAGGTGCAGGCGTTCCTCTCGTCAGACCCGCTCGCTTATCTCTGGCTCAAGGACACGCAATACAAGGAAGTCGCATCCAATCTCGACGGAGAGTACCGCGAAAAGAGCTGCTGCATCCTCGGCCTGCGCGGCAGCCTGGTGCGCGAAGAGCCGCAGGTCGCACGTGCCATCACCCAGGCGCTGCTCGATGCCGCGATGTTCACCTCGCAGAACTCCGCGGTCGCCGCAAAATCGTTCCAGCCCTACGCGCCCAAGGCGGCGACGCTCGCCGACATCGAGGGCATGGTGCGCTACCACACCCACCATCATCATCCCGTCGGCGATGTGCTCAAGCGCGAGCTCAAGGCCTATGCGGACGATCTCAAGAGCGTGCAGGTGTTCAAGCCGAGCACCGACACGGCCAAATTCGCGGAGCGCATCTATGTCGACGTATTCGCTGTCTGACGGCCTTGCCTCCGGCGCGCCGCGCTCCTCGCGCGCGCCGCTGCTTGCGACCTGGATCCGGGACTCCGGCGCCGGCGTTCTCGCCAGCATCGCCTGGATCGCCTTCGGCCTGTCTTGCCTGTGGTGGGCGGACGTCGGCGACTGGTCGCGCACGCACTCGCTCGGCATTGCCGCCTTCGTCATCGCGGCGATCGCGCTGTTCGGAACCGTCGGCGCCGACTATCTCGGGGCGGCGGGACAAGCGTTGCACAAGCGGGCGCCGTGGCTGGTCGCGCTCGGTGCGTTCCTGACGGTTTGGGAGGTTGCGACCGCAAAATTCGCCTGGCTGCCACTGCCATTCTTTCCGCCGCCGCAGGCGATCATCGATGTCTATACCGACGATCTGCCAAAACTGCTCGACAGCGTCTTTGCCTCGATCAAGCTGCAGCTTGGCGGCTATCTGATCGGCGTCGCGATCGGCTTCCTGACCGGCGTCTCGATCGGCTGGTCGCGCGCGGTCGGCTATTGGGTGCATCCGGTGCTGCGCTTTATCGGTCCGCTACCAGCGACCGCCTGGCTGCCGATCGCCTTTTTCACGTTTCCCTCGAGCTGGAGCGCCTCGACGTTCCTGATTGCGCTGGCGACGGGCTTTCCCGTCACCGTGCTGACCTGGTCGGGCGTCGCGAGCGTCAGCAACGCCTATTACGATGTTGCGCGCACGCTCGGCGCAAAACCGTCCTTCCTGGTTCTGAAGGTCGCAATCCCCGCGGCGTTGCCGCACGTCTTCGTCGGGCTGTTCATGGGGCTGGGCTCGTCCTTCGCCGTGCTCGTCGTCGCCGAGATGATCGGCGTCAAGGCCGGGCTCGGCTGGTACCTGCAATGGGCGCAGGGCTGGGCCGCCTACGCCAACATGTATGCGGCGTTGATCGTGATGTCGCTGCTCTGCTCCGGCGCGATCACGCTGCTGTTTTCGATCCGCGATCGCCTCCTGGTCTGGCAGAAGGGGACCGTCAAATGGTAGCCACAGCTCTTGCTGAAGCGGTCATGCATCCGGCGGCGGGCGCCGCGCTCGACATCGAGCAGGTCAGCCACGCCTTCGACATCGACGGGACCGAGCTGCCGGTGCTCAGCGACGTCAGCATCTCGGTTGAGCCCGGCGAATTCGTCGCGCTGCTTGGGCCGTCCGGCTGCGGCAAATCGACCTTGCTGCGGCTGGTCGCTGGCCTCGACAAGCCCAAGGCGGGGAGATTGCGGGAGGACGAGGCGCGCATTCGAAACCCGCATCCCTCGCGCGTCGTCGTGTTCCAGGATCCGACCCTGTTTCCCTGGCGGTCGGTCTGGGACAACGTCGCCCTGGGCCTCGAGGCCCAGGGCATTTTGAAGAGCCAGCGTCACCGCGTCGACGCCGCGCTCGATCTCGTCGGGCTGTCGTCGTTCCGCAACGCCTATCCGCACCAGCTCTCCGGCGGCATGGCGCAGCGCGTCGCGTTGGCGCGGGCGCTGGTGAACGATCCAAAAATCCTGATCCTCGACGAGCCGCTGGGAAAGCTGGACTCGCTGACCCGCATCACCATGCAGGCCGAGTTGGTCTCGCTGTGGCAGCGCAAGGGGTTCACCACGCTCCTGGTCACGCATGACGCCGAGGAGGCGCTCGTGCTGGCCAACCGCGTCATCGTGTTCAGCGAGCGCCCCGCGCGCGTGAAGGCTGACATCCGCGTGGACCGTCCATATCCGCGCCATCGCGGAGATCCATATCTCGCCGATCTGCGCCGCCAGATCCTCGGCCTGTTGGGGCTGGACGCCACATGGTAACCTCTGCAGCCAAGGGTCGCACGGCTCGCAGCGAATCCGACTACATCGCGCGCGCCGAGGCGCTGGCCGAGGTCTTCGCCGCGCGCGCAGCCGAGCACGACCGTACCGGCAGCTTTCCCCTCGAGAATTTTCGCGAACTGTCCGAGGCGGGCCTGCTGTCGCTGACGGTGCCGGCGGTCCATGGCGGCGGCGGAGCGGGCGCGCGCTACGCCGCGCGCGTCCTCGGTATCGTCGGCAAGGCCGATGCGTCGACCGCGCTGGTGCTGTCGATGCACTACATCAATCATCTCGTCATGGCGCGCAGCCCGACCTGGCCGGCGCGGCAGGCGCGCAAGCTCGCGCATGAGAGCGTCGAAGGCCTTGCGCTCGTCAACGCGCTGCGCGTCGAGCCGGAGCTCGGCTCGCCGTCGCGCGGCGGCCTGCCGGCGACGATCGCGCGACGTACCGACACCGGCTGGCGTCTCACCGGCCACAAGATCTATTCGACGGGGGCGCCGATCCTGAAATGGTACCTGGTCTGGACGCGGACGGACGAGGCCGAGCCGCGCGTCGGACAGTTCCTCGTGCCGGCGGGCCTGCCGGGCACGCGCATCGTCGAGACCTGGGACCATCATGGCCTGCGCGCCAGCGGCAGCCACGACGTCATCTTCGACGACGTCGTGATCCCGCTCGATGCCGAGATCGACGTGCGCAAGCCGGCGGACTGGCGCACGCTCGACGCCACGCAGGCGACCGTCCACACGGTGTTCGTCGCCGCGATCTACGATGGCGTCGCCCGCGCCGCGCGCGACTGGCTGATCACGTTCCTGAAGCAGCGCGTTCCTGCCGGCCTCGGTGCGCCACTCGCGACCTTAGCCCGCGCGCAGGAGATCCTCGGTGCCATCGAGGCGCGGCTCACGGTCAATGCACGGTTGATCGACACGTTCGCCCGCGATTTCGATGACGGTGTCGATCTCTCCAGCGGCGAGTCCAACGTGATCAAGCTGACGGTCACCAACAACGCGGTGGGCGTGGTCGAAGATGCCTTGTCGCTGACGGGCAATCACGGCCTGTCTCGTACCAATCCGCTGGAGCGGCATTATCGCGACGTGCTGTGCGGGCGCGTGCACACCCCGCAGGACGATTCCACGCGCATCGGCCTCGGCCATGCCGCATTGAGCCTCCAGCCTTTCTGAAAAACAGGGGGACGATCATGTCGATCGAGTTCATCGGCTTCATCAGCAACAACAATTCGTCCGAGACCATCGTCCGCGAAGGGGCGGTCCTCGATCCCACCCACATCGAGACGGTGGCGAAGGCGCACGAGAACGCCGGCTTCGATCGGGCGCTGCTGGCGTTTCATTCGACGACGCCCGATGCGCTCCAGGTCGCGCAACACGTGCTCAACCACACTGAGAGGCTCAATGTGCTGATCGCGCAGCGGCCCGGCTTCACCGCGCCGACGCTGCTGGCGCGGCAGTTCGCCGTGCTCGACCAGTTTTCACGCGGCAGGGTCGCGCTCCATGTCATCACCGGCGGCAACGCCACCGAGCTCCGGCAGGACGGCAACACGCTCGACGACAAGGACGAGCGCTATGCCCGCACCTCCGAATTCCTCGATGTGCTCAAGCTGGAGTGGGTCAGCGACAAGCCGTTCAGCTACAAGGGCAGGTATTACCAGGTCGAGAATGCTTTCTCGCAGGTGAAGCCGTATCGCCCGGAGGGCATCCGCGTCTATTTCGGCGGCGCCTCGGATGCGGCGATCGACGTCGCCGGCAAGCACGCCGACACGTTTGCGCTGTGGGGCGAATCCTATGCGCAGGTGCGCGATGTCACCTCGCGCGTGCACAACGCGGCGGTGAGGCAGGGCCGGCCGACGCCGAGCTTCAGTCTCTCAGTGCGGCCGATCATTGCCCCGACCGAAAAGCAGGCCTGGGAAAAGGCAGAAGATATTCTGGCGTGCGCCACCGCGCTGCAGGACAAGACCGGCTATCGCAAGCCCGCCGACGGCCATGCCACCGCCGGTGCGCGGCGCCTGCTCGCCCTCGCCGACCAGGGCAGCCGGATCGACAAGCGGCTCTGGACCAAGATCGCAAAGCTCACCGGCGCCAACAGCAACACCACCGCGCTGGTCGGAACACCCGAGCAGGTCGCCGAAGTCTTCGGCGATTATTACGACCTCGGCATCAGCCATTTCCTGATCCGCGGCTTCGATCCCCTGATTGACGCCATCGAATATGGCCGGGAGCTGATCCCGCTGACGCGCGAGCTGGTCGCCAAGCGCCGGGCGGTTCGCGGAGAGGCCGCGGAATGATCCGCCTCATGCTGGCCGGTGCGCTGCTGTTCGGCTCGTTCGAGCTGGCGGCAGCGCAAACCACCTTGCGCGTCGGCGACCAGAAGGGCAATGCGCAGGCCGTGATGGAAGCGGCCAGCGTGCTCAAGGACGTGCCTTACAAGATCGAGTGGAAGGAATTTCCGGCAGCAGCTCCGCTGCTGGAGGCGCTGAGCGCCGGTGCGATTGAGACCGGGCTCGTCGGCGACGCGCCCTTCACCTTCGCCGCCGCCTCCGGCGCACCGGTGAAGGCGATCGCCGCCATCCGGCAGACGCGCGAGGGGCTCGCCATCCTCGTGCCGGAGAATTCTCCGATCAAGAGCGTTGCCGATCTGCGCGGCAAGAAGATCGCAACCGGCCGCGGCTCGATCGGCCATCAGCTGATCCTCGCTGCGCTGGAGAAGAACGGCTGGAGTGCGAGCGACGTGCAGATCGCGTTCCTGGCGCCTTCGGATGCCAAGATCGCCTACACGCAAGGCTCGGTCGATGCATGGTCGACCTGGGAGCCGTATGTGAGCCAGGAGGAGGTGCTGTTCAAGTCGCGCCGCATCATCACCTCGGAAGGCCTGACACCGGGTCTGAGCTTCCAGGTCGCAAGGCCCGACGCTATCAGAGACAAGCGTGCCGAGCTGGCCGACTTCATCCGGCGTCTCACCGCGGCGCGGGCGTGGTCGCTGAACAATGTCGACAGCTACGCCGCGACCTGGGGCAGGCTGATGAACATCCCGACCGCCGTGCCGCAGAACTGGCTCTCGCGCGCCAAGATCCGCATTGCGCCGATCGATGACGGCGTGGTCGCGGACGAGCAGAGCACGATCGACCTCTATTTCCGCTGGGGGCTGATCAAGCAGAAGCTCGATGCGGCCGAGATCGTCGATCGCTCGTTCGCGGACGCAATTGCCAAGGCGGGGTTGTAGCGTACCCTCTCGTGTCCCGGACGCGGCGCAGCGTGTAACGCTGCTCCGCAGAGCCGGGACCCATGCCGCGCAGATTGCTCTCGGTGAGATGGGCCGCGGCTCTGCAGCGCATCGCTGAAGGAGCGCTGCGCTGCGTCCGGGGCACGAGACCTCACAAACTCATCAAGCGCCTGTGAGGTGAGGAGGAGGTTTCCAGCGCAAACGCTATCCTCGAAACGATCCTTCTATGTTCCTCAGCGCTGACAACACCCCTATTGCTATTTGCACCACCTCCCTTGCGCCACGTCGCATCCCCGCAGAAATCAATTCGACGACCACATCGGGAGACCGGCCATGTGCCTGCAAGAAACAAAAATCGAGTCGCTTCCCTTCGTCACCGCCGAACTCAATTATCTCGCGCCTGTTACGGGCAAGCCGCGCACCTACGCCTTCGATCCGCCGCCGGGCGAGCCCAAGAGCACGTCGCTGCCGGAGCCGCATCAGGTGCCGATCTTCGATGCGCGGCTGATCGCCAAGAATTTCTCTCTCGATCGTGAAGGCTTTGCGCTGGTGCGCCATCCAACGCAGGTCAAGGACTTCTACAACGACGAGGAGGTGAGGGCAGTCTACTACCCCGCTGTCGAAGCCTTCCTGCGCGCGACGCTGAAGGCCGATCGCGTCGTCATTTTCGACCATACCGTGCGCAAGCGCGTCGATGGCGCCGCCGACATTCGTGGTGAAGGCCCGCGCCAGCCGGCGACACGCGTGCACGTCGACCAGACCGCCGTCTCTGGAGCCAACCGCGTGCGCGAGCACTTGCCTGATGAAGCCGAAGAGTTGCTGAGGGGGCGCGTGCAGGTGATCAATCTGTGGCGGCCGATCCGCGGCCCGTTGCGCGATTCACCGCTCGCAATGGCCGACGGCACGACGGTTGCGCCCGACGATCTCGTGGCTTCGGATCTGATCTATCCCAACCGCCGCGGCGAGACCTATTCGGTGAAGTACAATCCGAACCATCGTTGGTTCTATGTCCCGGAGATGACGCCGGACGAGGCGCTGCTGCTCAAATGCTACGATTCCGCAACCGACGGCCGCACTCGCTTCGGGCCGCACACTGCCTTCGTCGATCCGACCACGCCGGCCGATGCGGCGCCCCGCGAAAGCATCGAGGTTCGCACGCTGGTGTTTCACAAACAGTAACAATCTTTGATGGAACGGGCGGGCGCAGCCCGCCAGTTCCGGGAACTCCGGGGAACAAGCGACGTTTGCAGCGCCGGGGCAGGGCCAACCGGGGAGCGGTGCCGTGCGAGCACAGCCGACGCTATTCTTTTGTTGTCTGACCGTTTTCTCGCTTTCTGTTTTTTCTGTTGCACATGCCGAAAGCGGGCTTGCCTCCTATTACGGATATGGAAAGGCCGGCAGGGGCGGGGAAATGACCTGCGCCCACCGTACGCGCCCGTTCGGCAGCGTGCTCAAGGTGTCCTATAGCGGTCGCACGATCCAGTGCCGCGTCAATGATCGCGGCCCCTTCATCCGCGGCCGCATCGTCGATCTCTCGGTGCCTGCCGCCCGCGCGCTTGGCATGATGAGCGACGGCGTGGTGCGGGTCTCGGTGGATTAGGCCTCCGAGCGCGCTATAGTGCCGCCCAAAAGCAAGGGGGCGCTATGGCCAGGATCAGGGTGGGACTCGTCGGCTGCGGCTTCGTGTCGGAGCTGCACATGTATGCGTTCCGGCGCGTCTATGGCGTGGATGTCGAGGTGGCGGCCGTTGCGGCGCGTGGTGACCACGTCGTTGCATTCGCTGATCGACACAACATCCCGCGCGTCTATCGCAGCTTCGCCGATCTGATCGCTGACGCCGATCTCGACGTCGTCGACATCTGCACCCCGCCCAATCTTCATGCCGGGATGATCGTCGGCGCGATGCAGGCCGGCAAGCATGTGATCTGCGAAAAGCCCTTCGCCGGCTATTTCGGCCGCGAGCGCGATCAGCAGCCGATCGGCAAGCACGTGCCGAAGGCGCTGATGTATGAGCGCGTGATCGAAGAGATGGACAAGACCCGGGCCGCGATCGAGCGCACGGATAAGCTCTTCATGTATGCCGAGGACTGGATCTATGCGCCGGCGGTGACCAAGACCGCGGAGATCATCAAGGCGACCAAGGACAAGATCCTGTTCATGAAGGGCGAGGAGAGCCATTCCGGCTCGCACGCCGCGCACGCGGCGCAATGGGCGATGACCGGCGGCGGCTCGCTGATCCGGATGGGATGTCATCCGCTCTCGGCCGTGCTGTATCTGAAACAGGTCGAAGCCAGCGCGCGGGGCGAGAGCATCCGCGTCGCCAGCGTCACTTGCGACGTCGGCAACGTCACTGCCGTGCTCAAGCCGGAGGAGCGCGCCTACATCAAGGCCAATCCCGTCGATGTCGAGGACTGGGGCACGCTCACCGCCACCTTCTCCGACGGCACCAAGGCCACCGTGCTCTCCGGCGACATGATCATGGGCGGCGTGCGCAACCTGATCGAGACCTATACGTCAGGCGGCTCGCTGTTCGCCAACATCACCCCGAACACGCATCTGATGAGCTATCAGACCAGCGAGGAGAAGCTCGCGGGCGTCTACATCACCGAGAAAGTCGACCGCAAGACCGGCTGGCAATATGTCTGCCTCGAAGAGGAATGGACGCGCGGCTATCTGCAAGAGATCCAGGATTTCATGGAATGTGTCGCGACCGGACGACAGCCACTGTCGGACCTGGCGCTCGCGTATGAGACGATCAAGGTGAACTACGCGGGGTATTGGGCGGCGGAGGAGGGGAGACGGGTGGCGTTGTAGGGGGTGTGCTCTTGCCGCAGGCACGCTGCAATCCTTCTCCCCTTGTGGGAGAAGGTGGCATAGGCGGCCTTCGGCCGCCGTTCTTAAGAACGCCGAAGCGAAGCTTCGGCTATGGCGCCGGATGAGGGGTTTTCTCCGCGCGCTCGCTGAGAGTTGGACTCGCGGATAGAACCCCTCACCCGGCTTCGCTCTGCGAAGCCACCCTCTCCCACAAGGGCTAGCTTGGGCACAGATCTCTTGCATTGCATGAATCGCGTGTGATTCTGTGTAGGCCGTCGTGATTCTAGCAGCGGAGCGATGGCGGAGATGGATATCGGCTATTTCGGCGACGAGCGTCTTAA
>NZ_PGVG01000051.1 GCF_002795245.1 Bradyrhizobium forestalis
TCGCTCGAGCGCCCCGCGGCAATCGCAGCCCAGAACGGCCTACAACTCTCTCGCAGAATTCCTTGGGACCGCGTCATCGCAACCTCCTTTGTCAAGGTGTTGCAACGACCGATTGAATTCGCCCTGGGTCGCCCGGTCAAGCCGGGCGACGACACCGAGATTGGAGCGGCGCTTGCGCCCCCTACCGTCGATACGCGCTCGCGCGCGAATAGCCCTGGCGGTTCTGCTGGTGGGGGCGGCTCGCCACGCTGACCCGCGCCTCGCTGGAGACCGGCGTTGCGAGCTTCAGCTCCTCCAGGAAGACCGGCCGCGAGAAGTAATAGCCCTGCGCGTAGCGGATCTTGGTCGCGGCCTGCAGATAAGCCAGCTCCTCGTAGGATTCGAGGCCTTCGGCAATCACGGTCATGCCAAGCGCCTCGCTCAAGGATTCGATCGCGCGCAAGATGCCCTGGCTGCGCGGGCGCTTATGGATGTCGGTGATGAAGGAGCGGTCGATCTTGATCTCGTCGGCGGTGATGTCGGCGAGCGCCGAGAGCGAGGAATAGCCGGTGCCGAAATCGTCGATGGAGATGCCGACACCGAGCTTGCGGAACATCGGCAGGATCTCGGCCTGGAAGTGATTCTTGGCGACGAAGGCGTCTTCCGTCACCTCGATCATGAAGCGATGGGGAAAGCCGGTGTCGTCCAGGGCCAGCGCAAAGCTGCGCATGAACTCGGGATTGCCGGCCTGCTTGGCGGCGACGTTGATGCTGATGGTCGCTTCCGCGCCGAACGTGTCGTTGATCAGGTCGATCGATTTGACGATCTCGGCGAGCACGAGATGGGTCAGCTCGTCGATCAGGCCGAGCTCGCCGGCGAGGTTGATGAACGAGCCCGGCGCCTGGATCACGCCTTCGTCGTCGCGCAGGCGTACCAACGCCTCGATGCCCTTCACGGCCTGTGTGCGGATGTCGACCTTGGACTGGAAGGCGCAGCAGAAGCGCTTCTCCAGGATGGCAAGCCGCAGCGACTGCTCGACCTTCATCCGCGCCTGCGCCTCGCGCTCCATGCTGGCATCGAAGAAGGCGGCCAGTCCCTTGCCGTTGTTCTTGATGCGGTACATCGCGATGTCGGCGTTCTGCCGCAGCGTCTCGAAGCTGCGTCCGTGGTCGGGATAGAGGCTGATGCCCACCGAGGTCGAGGCGAAGACTTCCGAATGGTCGATGAAGAACGGCGCGGTCAGCCGCTCCAGCGTCGATTGCATGAATTCGGCGACTTCCTCCTGGCTCTGGATCGGGGAGAGCAGCAGCAGGAATTCGTCGCCGGAGATGCGCGACAACATGTCGGAATCGCGCAAGTCGCGCCCGAGCCGCTTCGACAGCTCGACCAGCAGCGCATCGCCCACGGCGTGGCCGTAATAGTCGTTGATGTGCTTGAAATTGTCGACGTCGAGAAAGGCCAGCGCAAAGCGCTCACTGCTGCGATCGCGTGCGAGCAGGCTGTTGGCGCGATGCTCGATCACGCGCCGCGAGGGCAGCCCGGTCAGCTCGTCGAAATAGGCCGAGCGGAACAGCTGGTCCTCGAAATTCTTCTGCTCGGTGATGTCGGAGGACGCCGAGATCAGGAGCTCGCGCCCGGCGAGGCGAACGGGACGATGGGTCGTGAGCAGCACCTGGCGCGCGGCGCCGTCGTGCAGCGCTTCCTCGGTGACGACGGCCTGGCCGGCGCTCAGTGCCTTCCGGCAGGCTTCACGGCGCGGCGCCAGATCGGGCGAGGGACGGCTGCCGTCCATCCCGAGCTGGGCGGCGGCGGCATCGTTAACCAGCAGAAGCTCGCCATGCGCGTCCTGCACGGTGAGGCCGGCAGGCAGCATTCTAACGATTTCCTTGAGAAAACCGAGCTCGGCTTCAGTCGCGCCGAAATATTTATTGTCGTTCATAGAAGTCATGAATCTTGTTGTTTCAGCGCGCCTTTGCAATGGGCGCGATCTTGCGCGGTTCCCTCTTAGGTTTGGTTAAGGGGTACGGAGAAATACGGGGGTGTTTTGGAGAAAACCTGCGGCGATGCGGCGCGCGCTGGCGATCGTGATTAACAGAGGGTCAACGACGCATGCGAAAGCTCGCGTGACCTTCGCGCTTTGACTTGTGGCGGTCGCCTGAGCGAACGCCTCGTCCTTCGAGACGGCGCTTACGCGCCTCCTCAGGATGAGGCTGATCGACGTCAGTGCCCGTTGAAACCGCTGCCGCGCACTCCGTCCTCATCCTGAGGAGCCCGCCTAAAGCGGGCGTCTCGAAGGATGGCCGCAGAGAAAAGCTCTCAAATGCGATTCCCCCCGCAAGCGGGGGAGGGAGCACACCTCCCACACTGCGACATTTGAACCTAATCGCTAGCCGCTTCGCGGGATTCGGCATTGCATGATGCAATGCAGCCCGGTTTTCAGATACGAGATCTCGGTCCTGCCATCGAAGGCCGACAGCGCCGATTTCAGCAGCTTGGTGCCGAAGCCGGGCTCGGACACCTTGTCCACGCTCGGCCCCTCGGTTTCGTCCCAGGTGATGGTCAGGCGGTCGTCGTTGATGGTCCAGGATACCTGCAGCAGACCGCGTGGTGAGGAGAATGCGCCGTACTTGCCCGCATTGGTAGCGAGCTCGTGAAACATCAATGACAGCGTGACCGCGAGCTTCGGCGGCAGGAACAGCCGCTCACCATTGAGAGTGAAGCGGACATGGCCATAGGGCCCGAGCTCGGAGATCAGGAGGTCGCGGATATCGCAGCCCCCCTTGTCGATCCGCGAGATCAGATCGTCGGTCGCGGCCAGCGAGCGCAGCCGGGGATCAATCCGGGCCCAAACCTGCGGCTGTTCGTGGAGCACCTGGTGCAGCACGGCATGCACCGTCGACAGCTTGTTCTTCAGCCGGTGCTGGAGCTCGTCGACCAGCAGCTTGCGATAATCTTCTTCCTCGATCAGGCGTTTGGAGATCCGGCGCTGCTCCGCCAGCATGGTGCGATAGTGCTCGACACCCCAGATGGTGATCGCGCAGACGGCCCAGTAAAGCGCCAGCAGCGCAAATCGCGCGCGATCGGCAATGGCATCGCCGAAGTTCAGGACGACGCCGAGCACGCCGCCGACCAACGCCGTCACAATGCCGATCCGAAATCCTCCCAGGGCAGCGGCAAAGAACACGGCCGGGAAGTATGGCGTGAAGTAGATGTCGGGGCGAACCTGAGCGAGACCCCAGCGGACCAGGGTCGCGGCCAACAGGCAGATCACCGCAAACGAGATGCTCAGACCCAGCGAGGGCGGCGCCGCGCCCTGCCAGCCCTTGCGGAACTCGTCGATCAGCTTCCCCATGCGCAGCCCAGTTGCGATAGGCGTTCGACACTCGAGCGGCCCGCGAGGATGTTACGCATGCCGCCCGCACAAGCATAGCTTGCCTTGTCGGAAGCGGGCAGGGATAGTGGCCGCTCCGGCGCCGGCGGCGGCCGACATTCGCCATTTGGCATCAAATCGCTCGAAAACAGGAACATTCCATGGGCAGGCTGGACGGCAAGGTTGCGGTGATTACGGGGGCGACAAGCGGGATCGGATTGCGCACTGCGGAAGTCTTCGTTGCCGAAGGTGCCAAAATTGTGATCGCGGGTCGGCGCGTAGCGGAAGGCGAGGCGCTGGCGAAGCAGCTGGGAGAGGCTTGCATCTTCCGCCAGACCGACGTCACGGTCGAAGCACAGATGCAGGCGCTGATCGCGCTCGCGGTCGAGAAATTCGGCAGGATCGATTGCCTGTTCAACAATGCCGGCGGGCCGGCGCAGACCGGCGGCATCGAGGGCCTCGAGGTCGAGCGGTTCGATGCGGCCATGGCGACGCTGGTGCGCAGCGTCATGCTCGGCATGAAGCACGCCGCGCCCTACATGAAGAGCCAAGGGGCGGGCAGCATCATCAACAATGGCAGCATCGCCGGACGCCTCGCCGGCTTCTCGTCGTCGATGGTCTATAGTGCGGCCAAGGCGGCGGTGATTCATCTCACCAAATGCGTGGCGATGGAGCTCGGCGAATCCAACGTCCGCGTCAACGCGATCTCGCCCGGCGCGATCGCAACCGGCATCTTCGGCAAGGCGTTGGGGCTCTCGACCGATGCAGCGGAGAAGACGCCGGCTGTGATGCGCGAGGTCTACAAGACCGCGCAGCCGATCCCGCGCGCCGGCCTTCCCGATGACATCGCCCATGCCGCGGTGTTCCTGGCCAGCGACGAATCCAGCTTCATCAACGGCCACGACCTCGTCGTCGACGGCGCCATGACCGGCGGCCGCAACTGGAGCCAGCAGCAGCAGGGCTATGTGGCCTTGCGCAAGGCGTTCGATCAGGGGGCGTAGCGGGCGCTCTCGGGCCCGGACGCCAACCTAATGGTTGCTACGAGAGCGGCGATCTTGTGAGGTCTCGTGCCCCGGACGCAGTGCAGCGCTTCTTCAGCGGTGCGCTGCAGAGCCGGGGCCCATCTCTCCGAGCGTAACGTGCTTCAAGATTCTGGGTCCCGGCTCGCGCTTTGCGCGTCCGGGACACGAGAGTTGAGCGCTAAACCGCCTTCACCCGCACCCGCAACCCGTCCCGCGGCTTCGGGATCGGCCACATCTGCCAGTCCGGCTTGTAGCCGGGCGCCAGCGACACCTCGATGTTCTCCAGGAAATGCCGCGCGAAGCATTTCGCCTGCATATAGGCGAAGTGCAGCCCGAGGCACATATGCGCGCCGCCACCGAACGGCACGAAGGCGAAGCGGTGGCGGCCACGCTGCGCGTCCTCGGTGAAGCGCAGCGGATCGAAGCGCCCCGGCTCCGGCCAGATCTCCTTCATGTGGTGCGTATAGAGCGGATTGATGCCGACGGCTGTGCCGGCGGGGATCGCAAAACCCTTGAAGCTGAAATCGCGCATCGCGCGGCGCGGCATCGACGGCACCGGCGGTTTGATCCGCAGCGCTTCCTTGAAGGCCATCTCGGTCAGCGGCATTTTCTCGAGATCGTCGAAGCTGCTCGGTGCCCCCGGGGCAAGTCCGAGCGCGAGCACCTCCGCGCGCAGCCTGTCCTGCCAGTCCGGATTGGCGGCGAGCTCGCCGATGAAGGAGGTCAGCGATGAGGTCAGCGTGTCGTGCGCCGCCATCATCAGGAAGCTCATATGGTCGATGATGTCCTGCTCCGAGAGCAGCGCGCCGTCCTCATGGGTGGCGCGGCAGAGCTGCGAGAACAGATCGTCACCGCCATGATTGCCGCGGCGAAGCGGAATCTGCTCGCGGAAATAGGCGACGATGCGCTTGCGTCCCTTCACCCCTCGCGCCATCTGGGTGCCGGGCAGGGGGCGGCGGACCGGCGAGACGGAGGCGGCGACCATGTCGACGAAGGCGCGGTTGATCTCGTCGACCTCCGGCCCGATATCGGCGCCGAGGAACGAGGCTGCAGCGAGATCGAGCGTGAGTTGCTTCATTGCCGGATAGAGCAGCATCTCGCCCGGCTTTGCCTTCCATTGCGCGACGCGGGCGGAAATGCCGCGGTCGAGATCGCTGAGATAGGATTTCATCGGCCCGGACTTGAACGCGACCGACAGCGCCTTGCGATGCAGCCGGTGCTCGTCGAAATCGAGCAGCATGAGCCCACGCGGAAACAGCAGGCCGAGCACCTTGTTCCAGCCATGCGTCGAAGAGAACAGTTTCTGCTGGTCGAACAGCACGAGCTCGTTGGCCTCGGGCCCGAGCAGCACGACATTGGTCTCGCCGAAAAAGTGCGTACGGTAGACCAGGCCGTATTTGGCGCCGTTCGCTTCGATATGGCCCTTGGGATCGGCGAGCACCTGAAAGGTCTTGCCGATGATCGGCCAGCCTTCGTCGCCGGGGATGTGGGTCAGCTCATTGCGTCTCGGCGGGGTAAACTGAAGCGCAGGGGCGGCCACATTCTGCATCGACATCAGGATTGCTCCGGTTGGCTGGCCCGGCCAACATAGCACATCCGAGCGCGATGACGTGGCGGTCATCTTGCGCACAAAATCGTCACACACACGTCGTTGTCGTTCGGCGAAAGCCGGGACAATCGTATTTGAGAGCGGTTTTCCTGCGGCCGATCCTTCGAGACGCCCGCCTTCGGCGGGCCCTCAGGATGAGGACGGAGCGCGCGGCAGCAGTTTCATCGGATGCCGATGCCGCTTAGCCTCATCCTGAGGAGACCGCTGGAAGCGGTCGTCTCGAAGGACGAGGCGCTCGCTCAGGCGTCGCCAAGTCATATGCGACAGCCCTGCGGGATTGCAGATGCGCAACTACCGCTTCGCCGCTTCCTTCTGCAGATCCGGCGCGTTGACGGCGGGAATGGCGACGCGGCCGGGGCCGGTCACCTTCAGCGCCTCGGCGGCCTTTTCGTTCTCCATGATCTTGGCCATCACCGCCTGACCCGCACGCTCGAAGATCGCGCGGTTCTCGATCACGAATTTTTGCGACCTGCGCAGACCGTCGATATAGCCGTTGATCTCCGGCACGACGTAGCGCGCCACCATGTCCCAGCTGCGGCGGGTGTTTTCCGGATTGGCCCAGTCATGCACGAAGCCGATCACGGCGCCGACACCACCGGACACCTGCATCACGTTCTTGATCATCTTGACGAGATCGTCCGGCGTGCCGATCACGGATGCAGCGCCCTCGACGAAGGCGGTCTTGTCGACGGCTTCATCAGGTGAAGAGAATGCGGTGAGGCCAGGCCGCTGCAGCGTGCCGACATTATACTCGTTGTGCCAGCGCATCAGGCCCGCGCCGGCCTCGCGGCGGGCTTGTTCACGCGTTTCGGCGATGTGCCAGGTGAGGAGCACGCGCCAGTCGGCGCGGCTCACCGTGGTGCCATGCTTCCTGGCGGCATCCTCGGCGAACTGCCATTGCTGCTGCAGCGACATCAGTCCCTGCGTCGTCATCGAGCCCAGCGAGATGATGCCGATGCCGTATTTGCCGGCGAGCGTCATGCCGGAGGGCGAGATCTGCGAGGCCACCACGAATGGCATCTCCTCCTGCAAGGGCAGGATCTGCAGCGCGGCGTCGTTCATGGTGAACCAGTCGCTCTTGGCGGTGACGCGCTCGCCGTTGAAGAGGCGGCGGATGATGCCGATCGCCTCGTCCTGGCGGTCGCGCTGCGTCATCGGGTCGATGCCGAGCGTATGCGCATCGGAGGCGAGCGCGCCCGGTCCGGAGCCGAAGATGGCGCGCCCGCCGGTCATGTGGTCGAGCTGCACCATGCGCTGGGCGACGTTGAAGGGATGGTGATAGGGCAGCGACACCACGCCGGTGCCGAGCTTGATCCGCTTGGTGCGCTCGCCGGCGGCGGCCAGGAACATCTCGGGCGATGCGATCATCTCCCAGCCCGATGAATGATGCTCGCCGCACCAGAACTCGTCATAGCCGAGCGCATCCAGCTGCTCGACCAGGTCGAGATCGCGCCGGAACTGCAGCATCGGATGCTCCCCGATCGGGTGATGCGGGGCAAGGAAGGCTCCGAATTTCAGGCGCGCCATGGCGTTCTCTCCGGCTTCGATTTTCTGTTTGTTGAGGCGATCAGGCTACGTGCCTGATGGCACGAAGGCAATCGTACGATGTCCCGCATGGCGGAATGGAGGCATGCGTTGAGTCTTCTCCCTCCCCCCCAAGCGAGGAGAGGCGAAGCGCCGCCTCGGTGGAGAACCGCCGGAATCCTACCTGCGAGGTAATCGCCGCGCTGCATCCGATCTGAAACCATTTGGACTGCCAGGTCCGGAACAGCCGCCAATGCATCAGATCGTCACAAAGCAAGTCGATTCCTCGCGCCGCTGGTGGGTGCTCGCCATCGTCGTGGCCGCCCAGTTCATGTTCGGCGTCGATGCCTTCGTGGTCAATGTCGCGATTCCCACCATCGCGGTCGAGCTGAAAGCCTCGCCGGCCGAGATCGAATCCATCATCGCGATCTACCTGATCGCCTATGCCACGCTGGTCGTGACCGGCGGCCGACTCGGCGACATCCACGGCACCAAGAACATCTTCATCGCCGGCGTGCTCGGCTTCACCCTGACCTCGCTGTGGTGCGGTCTCGCACAATCCGGCGCCGAGCTGATCATCGCGCGGCTGGCGCAGGGCGCGACCGCGGCGCTGATGGTGCCGCAGGTGCTGGCGACGCTGCACCTGCTGTTCACCGACGGCCAGCGCAATCGCGCCTTCGCCATCTACGGCATCGTGCTCGGGCTTGCGGGCGCCGCGGGCTTCCTGCTTGGCGGCCTGCTGGTCACGCTAAATCTCGCCGGCACCGGCTGGCGCGCGGTGTTCTTCGTCAACGTGCCTTTCGGCCTCGCCATTGCCGCAGCCGCCTGGCGCATCATGCCGTCGGTGCCGCGCCGATCGGGTACAAGGCTCGACATCAAGGGCAGCGTGGTGCTGTTCGCGGGGCTGTTGTGCCTGATCGGCCCGCTGCTGTTCGGTCACGATGTCGGCTGGGCGCCGTGGCTGTGGGCGGTGATAGGAAGCGGCGCCGTGATTCTCGCCGCGTTCCTGAAGCTGGAGCACGCGGTCGCACGCGCCGGCGGCATGCCGCTGATCGATCTCATGCTGCTGGCGGACGCCGCCTTTCTGCGCGGCCTCGGCGCCGCATTCTTTTTCTTCTTCGCCAATCTCTCGTTCTATTTGGTGATGACGCTGTTCATGCAGCGCGGCCTGAACATCCCACCGCTCGCGGCCGGCATGGCCTTCATTCCGCTCGCGCTGGCCTTCGTCGTGGCCTCGCGCCACAGCGGCGTTCGGGCGCGCCATCGCGGCACCAAGGTTTTGCTCGAAGGCTGCGTGCTTCAGATCGCGGGCCTCGCCGCGCTCGCGCTCGTCGCGGGCTTTGTCGATGCGCCGTCGCCGCGCCTGCTTGCGCTGACCATGATCATCTTCGGCTATGGTCAAGGATTGGTGATGGCGCCGCTGTCGGGCGTGGTGCTCTCGACGGTGAAGCCGGTTGCCGCCGGCTCGGCCTCCGGTATCTACGGCACGACGGCGCAGATCGGAAATGCGGCCGGAGTGGCCGCAATCGGCGCGGTGTTCTTCGCGGTCGAAGCGGTGCAATCAGCGCGCGCAGGATTTTTCGTCTCGCTCGCACTGTTTGTGACGTTAATCATGGCCTGCATCGCATTTGTGACGTGGATGCGCCGCGCATCTGCATCAAGTTGAGGCATTGCGGTCAATACGTGCGGATTCCTGCTGAATTTCCAGTGATTTTCGCGAGATCGACAGCGCACGGTCTTTTTATTTTGCAATGCAGCAACTATCTGGTGGTGCTTAACGTTGAAAGTCGCCCACCAGGAAATTGCCGTGTCGTTAGCCAGAAATGTCGATCTGTTGAGACGTCTGCCCAGGCTGGACGGACTACGCTTTGCCGAGCTCGGCCGCAGCGCGGAATCATCCAGCCCGCTGCAAGAGGTCACGGGCTTCGGTGACAATCCGGGGGCCTTGCGCATGTTCGCGTTCGTGCCGGCGCAGCTGCAGAAGCCGCGCGCGCTCGTCGTCGTGCTGCATGGCTGCGGGCAGACGGCAGCCGCTTACGATCTCGGCGCGGGCTGGTCGACGCTCGCGAAGCATTACGGCTTCGCACTGTTGATGCCCGAGCAGCAGCGCATCAACAACGGCAACACCTGCTTCAACTGGTTCAATCCGGAGGACACCGCGCGGGACAGCGGCGAGCCGCGTTCGATCCGCGAGATGATCGCGCATATGGTCGAGGCGCACCGCATCGATTCCAGGCGCGTCTTCATCACCGGCCTGTCCGCCGGCGGCGGTATGACCTCGGTGATGCTTGCGACCTATCCGGAAGTCTTCGCGGCCGGCGCGGTCATCGCCGGCCTGCCCTACGGCATCGCCTCGAATCTGCGTGAGGCACTGGATGGCATGTTCCATTCCCCGGCGCGTCCCGCGCGCGAGCTCGGCGATCTCGTGCGCAGCGCCTCCGATCATCGTGGTCCGTGGCCGAAGATCTCGGTGTGGCACGGCAGCGCCGACCGCACCGTCAATCCCGGCAATGCCAACGAGATCGTCAAGCAGTGGCTCGATTTGCACGATCTGCCCGACGTGCCGATGGCGGAGACCAATGTCGACGGCTATCCGCGCCAGACGTGGTGGGGCAAGGACGGCGAGACGCTGGTCGAGTCCTACGCCATCACCAACATGGCGCACGGCACGCCGCTTGGCCTTGCCGACAACGACCAGCGCTACGGCGTCGAAGGCGCGTTCCTGATCGAGGCTGGCATCTCCTCGTCCTACCACATCGCAAAGTTCTTCGGCCTTACCGGCTGGATTCCGGATGCGGCGGCGAAGAAAGCGGAGGCCAAGCCTGCAACGAAGCCGGCGCTCTCGCCTGCGCCGCATCTCGCCCGCTCGATCCGCGCAGCAGTCGCCGAAGAGCTGGTCGAGCCGCAGCGCGAGAAGGCCCGCGGCTTCGATCTCGGTCAGATCATCACGCGCGCGCTGACCGCCGCGGGGTTGATGAAGTAGTTGGCACGCAGAATTATCTCCGATGTCGTCCCGGACAAGCGCGCCCCAAGCGCGCGCCGATCCGGGACCCATGCTCCCAGGATTGAGCGAGGCGCGAAAGCGCAACGCCTAGTCCCCGTAACCACATCTCCCTGTGGCTGTGGGTCCCGGATCTGCGCTGACGCTTGTCCGGGACGACAGTTGAGTTTGTGGCGACGTCGTCGCTTCATCACGACGCCGTCTGGTCGATCCATTCGATCGGCGTCACCGTCACCTCGCCGCCGGCAACCTTCCGCGTCGCCTCCTGATAGGCCCTGAAGAAGTCGCGCGATTGCAGAGCTTTCTGCGCGGCATCGTCGCTGGCGCTGGCAAGATGGAAGTAGCTGCCGTCGTCTCGAGCCTTCAGGACGCGATAACCGATCCGCCCTTTCAGCTCCGGATCGCCGTCGATCGCCTTGATGAAGCGGCCGATCTCCCGGTGCCAATCCTCCGTCGTGCCGTTCTTGAACTGGTATCTGATCATGAAGTGCTTCATGTGACGCTCCTTGCTTCGTCTTGTGCGTCATCATCTGCGGCTTGCGCGCGATCCCGCAAGTATGGACAAAATTGATAGTATGGACTTTTTCACCGCCGCTCCTATCCTCCTCGCTTGCTGGATGCTCGTGGAGGAGACGACATGGCAAAAGCAATTCCGGCGCGCGCCTGTCCGGTCGCGGCGTTTCAGAAGATGATCAGTGGCAAGTACAAGCTGCGTATCGTCTGGGATCTCAAGGACGGCCCGCGCCGCTACGGCGAGATCAGGAGCGGACTGCTGCGCGGCGCGGGCGGCAGTGCGGAAATCACCCCGCGTGTGCTCAGCCGCGAATTGAAGGCACTGACCGAAAGCGGCCTGATCGACCGCAAGGATTTTGGCGAGGTCCCGCCCAAGGTGGAGTATCGCCTGACGCGAAAAGGAAAGAGCTTCGTGCCCGTGGTTGCCGCCATCCGCGAATGGGGCGAGCGCAACCTGAATGAGGCGGCGGCCTTGGCCGACGCTGCCGAATAGTTACACTTTACATCTCGCCGGTGATGAACGGATTGGTCATCCGCTCCTGGCCGATGCTCGAGCCGGCGCCGTGGCCGCAGATGAAGCCGACGTCGTCGCCGAGCGGCAACAGCTTCGTCTTGATCGAGTTGATCAGCGCGGCGTGACTGCCGCCCGGGAGATCGGTGCGCCCGACCGAGCCTGCGAACAGGACGTCGCCAACATGGGCAAAACGCAAGTCCTTGTTGAAGAACACAACGCTGCCGGGTGAATGACCCGGGCAATGCAGGATATCGAACTGCAAGTCGCCGATCGACACGCTGTCGCCTTCATCGAGCCAGCGGTCAGGGGTGAAATCGCGTCCTCCGGTCATGCCGAAGCGCGCGCCGCTGGCGACGACATTGTCGAGCAGGAACTTGTCCGCGACATGCGGGCCCTCGATCGGCACCTTCAGCGCATCGCGCAGCTCGGCCGCGCCGCCGACATGATCGATATGGCCGTGGGTCAGCCAGATCTTCTCCACGGTGACGCCGGTTCTCTTGATCGCATCCAGAATCTTCGGCACGTCGCCGCCGGGATCGATCACCACGGCCTTCTTGGAAGGCTCGTCCCAGATGATGGTGCAGTTCTGCTCGAACAGCGTCACGGGAACGATGATCGCGCCCGCCTTGGCTTTGGTGTCGTTTTGCTCGCTCATGATCTCACAATGCCGATTTTTGCCAGGCCGCCAAGCAAAAGATTCGGGTCGACCAACGGGAACGAACCCGGGAACAACTGTCACACGACCGTCCCAATTGGCCTGCCAATTTGAACCGGGGCGTTGCCGTCGCGTTCTCCCGCGCGAGGCGCAGATTTTGGGTGGTTTTCGGCATGGCTCAAGGCAACGAGACTTGGTGGCGCGACGGCATCTTCTATCAGATCTATCCGCGCTCGTTTCAGGACAGCGATGGTGACGGCGTCGGCGACCTCGCCGGCATTTTACGACGGCTGCCTTATGTGAAATCGCTCGGCGTCGACGCGATCTGGCTGTCGCCGATCTTTCCTTCGCCGATGGCGGATTTCGGCTACGACATCTCGGACTATGTCGGCATCGAGCCGCTGTTCGGCACGATGGCGGATTTCGATGCGCTGCTCGCGGCCGCCCATGACAATGGCCTGAAGCTGATTCTCGACCTCGTGCCGAACCACACATCAAGCCAGCATCCCTGGTTCGTCGAGAGTCGGTCCTCGCGCGACACTCCCAGGCGCGACTGGTACATCTGGCGCGATCCGGCGGGCGATGGTGGCGTGCCGAATAACTGGCTGTCCGAGTTCGGCGGCAGCGCGTGGCAGTTCGACGAGACCACGGGCCAATATTACTACCACGCCTTCCTCGCCGAGCAGCCGGATCTCAACTGGCGCAATCCGGACGTCCGCGCCGCGATCTACGATGTGATGCGGTCCTGGCTGGACAAGGGCGTCGACGGCTTTCGCGTCGACGTGATTTGGCATCTGATCAAGGACGCCGAGTTCCGCGACAATCCGCCGAACCCGCATTATGTCGAGGGCCGGCCGCCGAACGAAAGGATCCTGACGCAATACTCGACCGACCAGCCCGAGGTGCATGACGTGATCGCCGAGATGAGGCGTGTCACCGATGCCTATGGTGCTCGCGTCTTGATCGGCGAGATCTATCTGCCGCTGCACCGTCTCATGGCCTATTACGGCAACGATCTCACCGGCGCGCAGATGCCGTTCAATTTCGCGCTGCTCTCGACCTTCTGGAGCGCGCGCTCGATCGAGAAGATCATCGAGGATTACGAGAAGTCGCTGCCGCGCGGTGCCTGGCCGAACTGGGTGCTTGGCAATCATGATCGCCCGCGCGTGGCGAGCCGCGTCGGTCCCGAGCAGGCCCGCGTCGCGGCCATGCTGCTGCTGACGCTGCGCGGCACGCCGACGCTTTATTACGGCGACGAGATCGGCATGCACCAACTCGCGATCGCGCCGGAGGACGTGCGCGATCCCTTCGAGAAGAACGTGCCCGGCATCGGTGTCGGCCGCGACGGCTGCCGCACGCCGATGCAATGGGATTCGTCGAACTTCGCCGGCTTTTCGGAAGTGAGGCCGTGGCTGCCGCTGCCGGAGGATCATATCCGGGAGAATGTCGCCAATCTCGAAGCCGATCCGCGCTCGATCCTCAATCTCTACAGGCGCCTGATCGCCTTGCGGAAGAGCTGTCCCCCGTTGATCGCGGGCGATTATCATCCGATCGCAGCGCAAGGCGATCTCCTGATCTATCGCCGCGAGACTGAGGGCAGGGCGGTGATCGTGGCGCTCAACCTCGGCCCCGACCCGATCGCGGTGACCACCAGCGCGATCCGTTTCGGCAGCGAGATATTGCTGTCGACCTTTCTGGATCGCGAGGGCGAGCGGCTGGAGGGTGTGCTGGATTTGCGTGGCAATGAGGGGGTGCTGGTGATGCCGCCTTAGCTGTCGTCCCCCGCGTTCGCGGGGACGACGGCGGAATATGGGCCGCAGTTCGCCTCCATTGAACGGTGTCCGCCCCTAGCGGAATCGGCTATCCTCCCCCCATGGACAACACCGCCCGCATCACCCTCGTGCCGCCGCCGGATCGCCGCCAGTCGGAGACGGCGCTCGCGGTCGCGCGCGGCACGGCGCGGCTCCTGCGCTCGCTCGGCTTCTCCTGCATCAGCGAATTGCCGCTGCCGTCGGGCCGGCGTGCCGATCTCGTGGCGCTGAACGAGCGCGGCGAGATCTGGATCGTCGAGATCAAGTCGTCGGTCGAGGATCTGCGCGCCGACCAGAAATGGCACGAATACCGCGCCCATTGCGACCGGCTGTTCTTCGCCTTCACGCAGGATCTGCCGTGCGAGATCTTTCCTGAAGACACCGGCCTGATCATCGCCGACGCCTATGGCGCGCACCTGCATTGCGAGGCGCCCGAGCACAAGCTCGCTGCCGCCACGCGCAAGCAGATGACGGTGCGTTTCGCGATGGCGGCGGCCTTGCGGATCAACCGCCTGGTCGATCCGCAGGGGCATGCGGATTTTTGGGAATAGGACGGTCTTGTGTCCCGGACGCGCCGCGCCGTAGGTCGGCAAAGCGAAAGCGTGCCCACAATTCAAGCCAATCAGGACTGAAGCAGAAATGGTGGGCACGGCGCTGCGCGCCTTTGCCCACCCTACGCAACCGTTACCGCGGCGCGCGCTTGGCCAGAATTCGTTGCAGCGTACGCCGGTGCATGTTGAGCCGGCGCGCCGTTTCCGAGACGTTGCGATTGCACATCTCGTAGATGCGCTGGATGTGCTCCCAGCGGACGCGGTCGGCAGACATCGGGTTGGTCGGCAGCTCGGATTTCTCCGCGCTGGTCGACAGCAGTGCCGCGACGACGTCGTCGGCGTCCGCGGGCTTGGAGAGATAGTCGATCGCGCCCATCTTCACCGCGGTGACGGCGGTGGCGATGTTGCCATAGCCGGTCAGCACGATCGCGCGCGCATCCGGGCGCTTCTTCTTCAGCGCCGAGACCACGTCGAGGCCGTTGCCGTCGCCGAGCCGCAAGTCCACCACCGCGAAGGCCGGCGCCGACTTGCCGATCTGCGCAAGTCCGTCCGAGACGGTGTCGCATGATGTCACGGCAAAGCCCCGCGTCTCCATGGCGCGCGACAGCCGCTCCAGAAACGGCTTGTCGTCTTCCACGATGAGAAGCGAGCGGTCGGTCTGTTCGTTCAGTTCGGCGATGGCGTTCAAGGTGTTGTCCTCTCTCCAGCGCATTGACATATGGCGTCGCAGTCGCGCGGTGCCAAGGCGGCAAATGGTCGGTCCGCCCCGTTGTGCGACGCAAGGTCGCGGCTATCCTATTGTTTCTTCGAGCGTCTCGATAGCCTCAAAACGCTGTCTCGGCCATGTGATCTGAACCACCGCACCGTGGTCCGGAAAGATCCGGTTGGTAAACGAGACCTTGGCGCCGGTGCGCTCCAGCAAGGTGCGCGCGATAAACACGCCGAGGCCCAGGCCACGCCGTTCGCCGCCGCCATCGTCCTGGGTTCGGCGCCGCGATAGATAAGGCTCGCCGATCCGGTTGAGAATATCGGGCGGAATGCCCGGTCCGTCGTCGGAGATCACGAGTTCGATATGGTCCTTGTTCCACCAGGCGTTCACCTCGACGGTGGTATGGGCGAAATCGACCGCGTTCTCGACGATGTTGCCGATGCCGTAAAGAATCGCCGGGTTGCGGGAGCCGACCGGCTCTGCCGCCGCGGCCACCGCGATCCGGACCTTGATCTCGACGCCGAAATCGCGGTGCGGCGCCACCACCTCCTCGATCAGTTCCGACAGCTTCATGCGGTCGAACGGTGCGCCGGTAGAGGAGAGCTGAGTGATCTTGCTCAAGATGTCGCGGCAGCGCTGGGTCTGCTCGCGCAAGGTCTTCAGGTCGGCGGCGATGCTCGGGTCCTTCACCGTCTTTTCCAGCTCGCGCGAGATCAGAAAGATCGTTGCGAGCGGCGTGCCGAGCTCATGCGCGGCCGCGGCAGCGAGGCCGTCGAGCTGGGTCAGATGCTGCTCGCGCGTCAGCACCAGTTCGGTCGCGGCCAGCGCGTCCGCGAGCTTGCGTGCCTCCTCGGTCACCTGGAAGGAGTAGAGGCTGGTGACGCCGATCGCGAGCGCGATCGAGAGCCAGACGCCGACGAGATAGATCGGCGGCAGCACCAAGGGATCGTCGAAATCCCACGGCAGCGGAAAATGGAAGAAGAACAGGACCGACGCGCAGGCGACCGCGAGCAGGCCGAGGCCGAAGGTGAAACGGGCCGGCAGCGCGGTGGCCGAGATCAGCACGGGCGCGAGGAACAGGAACGAGAACGGGTTCTGCAGTCCGCCGGTGAAGAACAACAGGCCTGCCAGCTCGACGATGTTCAGCGCGAGGAGGCCAGCCGCCTGCATCGGCTCCAGCCGCTGCATCGGATTGGCAGCGGTCTGGAGCGCCAGGTTGAGCGCTGCCGACAGGGCGATGATGCTGACGCAGGGGACGATCTCGACGTTGAACTCCAGCCCCTGCGCCACGATGAAGATCGCGGCGAGCTGACCGAGCACCGCGAGCCAGCGCAGCCGCAGGATCGTGTCCAGCCGGATATGCCGCTGCGCGTGGCGGAAGTCGGAATCGGCAATTTCGGTCATATCGGCCAATGTGGCGGTGCCTTTTCGATCACAAACGCTGGGCTCACGGAACCACCCGGGAATTACAAGCCTTGCGCTCTCGGCTGCAATAGCAGAAGAACGGCCAGCATGACCGAGAATGACAAGGCTTCAAGTCGGCCGACTGTCGCGGATCGAATTTCGTCCGCGGCAATCGCGGTCGATCACCTCGTCAAGGTCTACAAGCAGACCCGCGCCGTCGACGATATCTCGTTTTCGCTTCCGCGCGGCAGCATCACCGGGCTGCTCGGCGGCAACGGCGCCGGCAAGACCACGACCATCGCGATGATCATGGGCCTGGTGCTGCCGACCTCCGGCCGCGTCCAGGTGCTGGGGCATCGGATGCCCGAGGACAGCGCGTCCGTGCTGGGGCGGATGAATTTCGAGAGCCCCTATGTCGACATGCCGATGCGGCTCACGGTGCGGCAGAACCTCACCGTGTTCGGCAAGCTCTATGCGGTGAAGAATCTCGCTGACCGCATCGCCGAGCTCGCCGAGGATCTCGACCTCGGCGACTTCATCGACCGCGCCAACGGCAAGCTCTCCGCCGGGCAGAAGACCCGCGTTGCGCTGGCGAAAGCGCTGATCAACCGGCCCGAGCTGCTGCTCTTGGACGAGCCGACCGCCTCGCTCGATCCTGATACGGCCGACTGGGTGCGCGCGCATCTGGAGCGGTACCGCCGGGACAACAACGCCACCATCCTCCTGGCCTCGCACAACATGCTCGAGGTCGAGCGGCTCTGCGACCGCATCATCATCATGAAGCGCGGCCGCATCGAGGACGACGATACGCCGGAGGCGATCATGGCCCGCTACAACCGTACCACGCTGGAGGAAGTGTTTCTGGACGTCGCGCGTGGCCGGGTGAACGGCGCGAAGGAGGCGGCGCGATGAGGGCGAGCTGTAATCGTAGCTGCCGTAGCCCGGGTGAGCGCAGCGATACCCGGGAACGCTGCCGGCAAAGTCCCGGATGTCGCTGCGCTCATCCGGGCTGCGGGAGGGCGCGATGACCGAACTCTCCCTCCACCGCGGCATCTCCGTCCATCGCATCGGCGCGATGATCCTGCGCTATTGGTACCTGCTGATGTCGTCCTGGCCGCGGCTGCTCGAGCTGTTGTACTGGCCGGCACTGCAGGTCATCACCTGGGGCTTCCTCCAGCTCTACATCGCCGAGAACGCCAATTTCTTCGCGCGCGCCGGCGGCACGCTGATCGGCGCCGTCATCCTCTGGGACATCCTGTTCCGCGGCCAGCTCGGCTTCTCCATCTCGTTCCTGGAGGAGATGTGGGCGCGCAACATCGGCAACCTCATGATGAGTCCGCTGAAGCCGATCGAGTTTCTGCTGTCGCTGATGATCATGAGCCTGATCCGGCTTGCGATCGGGATCATCCCGATGACCCTGCTGGCGCTGGTCCTGTTTCACTTCAACGTCTATGCCCTCGGCCTGCCGCTGATCGCCTTCTTCTGCAACCTGATCTTCACGAGCTGGTCGGTCGGCATCTTCGTCTCGGGCCTGGTGCTGCGAAACGGCCTCGGCGCCGAGAGCATCGTCTGGACCTTGATGTTCGCAATCCTGCCGCTGGCCTGCGTCTATTATCCCGTCAGCGTGCTGCCTGCCTGGCTGCAACACGTCGCCTGGGCGTTGCCGCCGACCTACGCCTTCGAGGGAATGCGCGCGCTCCTGATCGAGCGCACCTTTAGGACCGATCTGATGCTGGAGGCGTTGGCCATCAACGCGGTGCTGCTGGTTGCATCTTTTGGGGCATTCCTTGCCCTATTGCGCAGCGCCAGAAAGCACGGCTCCCTGCTCTCGGGCGGCGAATAATGTCACTTTCCCGTGGATTCAGGCTGATTTAGCCGTTTCGGCTACGTAGATGTACGGAACCATGCATTGACGCAATATTGCGCATTCGGCAGTATGTTGCGATGCGAAGAGGAATATAACGATGCCCATTGGTGAGTTCGGCGGCGCGCCGCCCCTGGCGGCAGAAGGCAGTCCGGTCCTGACGACGCCGATGTACTGGATGTATGAGATGGCGCACGCCTCTCTCAATCCGGCCCGTGCGGTCACCGACGCGACAAAGCTGCTGTTTCAGAATCCGCTCAATCCCTGGACGCGCACCGAGGTCGGCAAGTCGGTCGCCGCAGCCTGCGAATTGTTCGAGCGCACCACGCGCCGCTACGGCAAGCCGGAATGGGGTCTCAACGACACCGAGGTCAACGGCATCCGCGTCCCCGTCGAAATCCGTTCGGTCTGGGAAAAGCCGTTCTGCAAGCTGCTCTACTTCGATCGCAAGTTCGCCCGCCCGCTGCGCAGCCCGCAGCCGCGCGTACTGATCGTGGCCCCGATGTCCGGCCATTATGCGACGCTTCTGCGCGGCACGGTCGAGGCCTTCCTGCCGGCGCATGAGGTTTACATCACCGATTGGGCCGATGCCCGCATGGTGCCCTTGAGCGAAGGCCGCTTCGATCTCGACGACTACATCGACTATGTCATCGAGATGCTGCATGTCCTCGGCGGCAACACCCATGTGATGGCGGTGTGCCAGCCATCCGTGCCCGTCGTCGCGGCCGTCTCGATCATGGAAGCGCAGCGCGATCCGTTCGTGCCGACCTCGATGACGCTGATGGGCGGTCCGATCGACACCCGCCGCAATCCGACCGCGGTGAACGACCTCGCCCAGCAGCGCGGCATCGACTGGTTCCGCAACCACGTCATCACCAAGGTGCCGTTCCCGCATCCGGGCATGATGCGCGACGTCTATCCCGGATTCCTGCAGCTCAACGGCTTCATCAGCATGAATCTCGACCGGCACATGGATGCCCACAAGCAGCTGTTCGCCAATCTGGTGAAGGGCGACGGCGACCTCGTCGACAAGCATCGCGACTTCTATGATGAATATCTCGCGGTGATGGATCTCTCCGCCGAGTATTACCTGCAGACCGTCGACACCGTATTCGTGAAGCACTCGCTGCCCAAGGGCGAGATGACCCATCGCGGAACCCGCGTCGATCCTTCCAAGGTCAAGCGCGTCGCGTTGATGACGGTCGAAGGCGAGAACGACGACATCTCCGGTCTCGGTCAGACCGAAGCGACGCACACATTGTGCAGCGCGATTCCTGATCATCGCCGCGTTCATTACGTCCAGAAGGGCGTCGGACATTACGGCGTGTTCAACGGATCGCGTTTTAAATCGGAGATCGTGCCGCGGATTCACGACTTCATGGTTTCGGCTGCGAATCCGAGCTCGTTACAGGCCCTCGCGGCCGAATAGAGCGTTTTCGAGCGAAGTGGTGGCCGGTTCGCGTCAAGAAAACGCGTCAGAATAACAATCGAGAGCCGTTCCGATTTCCATCGGAACGGCCCTCGTCGCGGATTTCGGCTTTCCCGTCGAAATTTCTGCCCCTGCCGGTGTCTCCGGTGGGGGCAAGTTCCCTCCAGATTCGCGGTATTTAGGTAGCTTTATAGGAGTGAGTCTTACCTCACCCCTTGGGGGGGGCGCATGCATCCGGCGGGGGCGAAAAAAGCCGGTTCCAACCCCAGTCTGTAGGGGCTCCCGGACGCCTGACCGCTGTATATTGGGCAAATGATTTGTTTTTGCGCCGAGCGCTTTCCCTGGCGGCGGTTATGGCAGAATCCGGGCGCTCTCCTGCCCCCCGGACTGACAGACATGGCCACTCGCGCACTCCTTTATCGTCGGCCCCACGAACCGAAGACCCTTGTCATCACCCACGGATCGCAATTTTTTGCCATCCGATTGCGCCGGCACCGCCACGCGCGCCGCTACACGCTCAGAATTCATCCGAGTGATCGCGAAGCCATCCTCACCATGCCCCCGCGCGGCACGCTCGCCGACGCCAAGGATTTCGCGCAGCGTCACGGTGCGTGGATCGCCGCACGTCTCGGCCGCTTGCCGAAGGCCGCACCCTTTCAGCCAGGCACGGTGATACCGCTGCGCGGCACGGCCCATCGCATCGTTCATCGCGCCGGCCAGCGCGGCACGGTGTGGACCGAGATGCGCGACAGCGGTGAGCGCATTCTCTGCGTCGCCGGCGGCCTCGAGCATGTCGATCGCCGCGTCAGCGACTTCCTCAAGCGCGAGGCGCGCCGCGACCTCCAGCGCTCGGCGGAAGCCTACGCCGCCGAACTCGGTGTCAGGGTCAAGCGACTCTCGATCCGCGACCAGTCCAGCCGCTGGGGCTCATGCACCTCGGCCGGCTCGCTGTCGTTCTCCTGGCGCCTGATCCTCGCGCCGCCCTTCGTGCTCGACTATCTCGCCGCCCACGAGGTCGCTCATCTCGTCGAGATGAACCACTCGGCGCGGTTCTGGCGCGTATGCGGCAAGATCTGCCCGTCGATGGAGCGCGCCAAGAAGTGGCTCGATACGTACGGCAACGATCTGCACCGGTATGGGGTCGAGGATTAGGGCGGTCCTGCGGATCGGTATCTCGCTGCCAACTCAGCAAACACTGTCATCGCCCGCGAAAGCGGGCGATCCAGTACGCCGCGGCAGTCGTTATGAATCTCGATGTCTCGGCGTACTGGATTCCCCGCTTTCGCGGGGAATGACGACGGAGCCGCGGGGCATGAAGCGCCACTCACGCACTGAAATCCGCACTCGTCCCCGCCTGCGCGCGCGATGCCAGATAGGCCGATTGCTGCTGCGCCGTGGCTTTTTGACCCTCGGCCAGCATCGCCTGGAAGGCCGCGTCGAGTTGCTCGCGGCTATAGGTCGTGGATCTGTTCTCACGCGGCGTCCATTGCGATTGCGTGATCGCGGTGGGTGCCTTTTCGACGGTGCCGCCAAGCCGCTCGGCGTATTGGTCAGCCCGCCACTGCGCCAGATCCGGTCCACTCAAACCGGGAGGATCCTTCAGCTTGCCGATCTTCCCGGCCGCTTGATTGGTCATCGCCGAGGACCCGGACTTGTACAGAGTGGCCACCACTTTGCCGTCGACTTTGACCTGAGCATAAAGGTTCTCCGGTGCGTTATCCGGGACGACCGATTGAGGTGCGCTCGTGTCGTGGGCGATCAGCCAATTTGTCGCCATCAGGTCGCGCAGGACGGGATCATCCGCCGCCGAGATCAGCTTGGCGCCTGACAGCGGCTTGACCTGCGAGACGTCAATCCGGAAGCCGTCGGTCTCAGCCTGGGTCGTATCCGGTACCATCGGCTGGAGACCTGATGTCGGAGCGGACGTTGATGCGGGCCGCAGATGAGGCAACGCCGCGCTGGATACACCTGAAATCATGGAACGCTCCTCAGCTACTCGCTCAACTTATGAGAGCAAATCACGGGCCGCTGACGGGAGCTTGAAGAGATTGGTGTTTTTTGCCTGCAGGGGAGTCGCCGGCCGCGGAGAATCTTGCCGCGCTAGGCAGGACTTGCCGAAGCGGTGGCGCAATGTACGGGTTGCCAGCCCGGCAAACACTGTCATCGCCCGCGCAGGCGGGCGATCCAGTACTCCGCGGCCGCAGTGATTGAGCCGAGAAGCTACGGCGTACTGGATTCCCCGCCTTCGCGGGGAATGACAGTGAAGAGCGAGGCAGCATTCTGCGCGCTTCGCGCGAGACTTGTCCTACCCCGCTACGATTGCGCCGGGCGCCTGACTAGCCCCGCCGTATCAAGCGCTTCGCAACATCCACCCAGCATCGCGCCGGACGTCGCGTTCTACTGTGCATGGGGTTGTTTTCGCAGTTTTTGTTTTGAGGTCACCGGGACCTCAGGCAAAACCTATCGATTGCCGCCAAACAGCCGGTCCATCAGCCAGCCGTCGAGCCCGGCCGCAGCTTCGGGGCGCACATTGGCGCGCGTGGGAGGCAGCGGGCGATAGCCGCCAGCGTTCGCGGGTGGCGGTGCCGCCGGCGTTGGCGGCGACACCTGCGAGGCCGCCTGCGCGAGATTCGACAGGCCCCAGCCGCCGGGCGAGCTCGGCAAGTTCGCGACCGGCACGCCTTCGTGGGCGGTGCGCATGAAGCGCGACCAGACTTCAACCGGCAGGCCGCCGCCGGTGGCCTTCTTGGTCGGCGAGTTGTCGTCGTTGCCGAGCCAGACGCCGGTGACGAGGCTGGCGGTGTAGCCGATGAACCAGGCGTCGCGGTAATCCTGGCTGGTGCCGGTCTTGCCGGCCGCCGGCCAGCCTGGGATCTCCGCCTTCTTGGCGGTGCCTGATATCAGCGTCTCCCGCATCATCGTGTTCATCATGCCGACATAGCGGGGGTCGATCACCTGATTGCGCTCTTCGGGCTGGCGCATGTAGAGCAGCTTGCCGCCGAGCGTCCTGATCCTCGTGACGACATGCGGCGCCACCGCGAAGCCGCCATTGGCGAAGGGTGCATAGGCGCCCACCAGCTCGACCACGGAGACTTCCGACGTGCCGAGCGCGATCGAGGCGTTGGGCTCGAGCTTGGAGGAGATGCCGAGCCGGTGCGCGGTGCGCGCCACGTTCTTCGGCCCGACCTCGAGGCCGAGGCGGATGGCGACGGTGTTGAGCGACATCGCCAGCGCCTGCGTCAGCGTCACGGCTCCGAAATATTCATGGGTGTAGTTCTCAGGTCTCCAGCCCTTGACCTCGATCGGCGCATCCTGGCGGACGGTATCGGGCGTCAGCCCCTGTTCGAGCGCGGTGAGGTACACGAACGGCTTGAACGAGGAGCCCGGCTGGCGCTTGGCGGTGACCGCGCGGTTGTACTGGCTCTCGGAATAGTTCCGCCCGCCGACCATGGCGCGCACCGCGCCGTCGGGCGTCATCGCCACCAGCGCGCCCTGGCTGACATTGAACTTCACGCTCTTGGCCGCGAGCTCGTCGATGATGGCGGCTTCCGCCACGCTCTGCAGCTTCGGATCGATCGTGGTCTCGACCTTGATGCTCTCGTCGATCTGGCCGACCAGGTCGTCCAGCACCTCGCCGATCCAATCCGCGACGTAGTTCACCGTGCCGGCGCCGACGGGCTTCACATTGTAGGAGGGATGGCCGATCGAGGCCTTGGCCTGCGCGTCAGTGATGAACTTTGCATCCGCCATCGCCGTCAGCACGATCTGCGCGCGCGCTTCGGCGCCTTCGGGGTTGCGGTTCGGCGCAAGGCGCGAGGGCGATTTGACGAGGCCGGCGAGCATCGCCGCCTCGGCGATGGTGACGCTCCTCGCCGACTTGCCGAAATATCTCTGCGCGGCAGCTTCGACGCCGTAGGCACCCGAGCCGAAATAGACGCGGTTCAGGTAGAGCTCCAGGATCTCGTCCTTGGAGTGCTTGCGCTCCAGCCAGATCGCGAGCTCGGCCTCCTGCAGCTTGCGCTGCATGGTACGCTCCTGGGTCAGGAACAGGTTTTTCGCGAGCTGCTGCGTCAGCGTCGAGCCGCCCTGCGAGACGCCGCGATGGAGCACGTTGGTGACCAGGGCGCGCAGGATGCCGACCGGGTCGATGCCGAAATGCGAGTAGAAGCGGCGGTCCTCGATGGCGATGAAGGCCTTGGGCAAGTACGGCGGCAAATCCTTCAGCGCGACATTGGCCCCGGCCATCTCGCCGCGCTGCGCCAGCATGCTGCCGTCGATGCCGACGATCTGGATCGTTGGCGGGCGCTTGGGAATTTCCAGCGACTGGATCGGCGGTAGATGAGCGCCGACATAGATCACGACGCCGATCACGGCGATGATGCCCCACAGGCTCAGCACCGCACCCCAATAGACCAGGCGGCCGAGGCTGAAGCCTCCGCGCGACTTCGCGCGCCGCTTGGCGCCGCTGCGGCCGCCTTGCGCCTTTCGTTCGCGCGGCGGCTCGTCGCCGGCGTCGTCGCTCTTGCGCTTGGCCGATGTCTTCGCAGACTTCTTCGGCTTGTCGTCGCCGCCGGGAATGCGGTCCGCCGGGGTGAGGCGCAGATCGGCGAGCGCCGCGGGCAAGCCGAACAGCGGCTCCTTCCGCGCACCTTTCTTCTTTCCCCACGCCATACGCAAACGCCCGGTCAGCCCGCCCCGCCGAGACGCTAGCGGTCGCTGTTTAAGGCCCGGTTACCCAGACCTTAACGCGCAATTAGGAGGTGCGGCATTCGCCGGCCGCAGTTCCGCTTCCGGGGCCGCAGGGCTAGGATCGCTGACATAAAACAGCAGGGAACTCAGGACGGGAGCACCATGGGCCACATCGATCCAACCAAGGAGATCTTCGCGCAATTCCGGGAGAACGATCGCCCGGGCCCGATCCACATGCTCAATCTGGTGCGCCTGCGGAAAGAGGCGGCCTATCCTGACGGCCGCAAGGCCAGCGGCGCGGAAGCCTATGCGGCCTATGGCCGTGAGAGCGGCCCGGTGTTCGAACGCCTCGGCGGCCGCATCGTCTGGCAGGGCAAGTTCGAGCTGATGCTGATCGGCCCGCAGGAGGAGCGCTGGGACCATTGCTTCATCGCCGAATATCCGACCGTTGCCGCCTTCGTCGAGATGATCCGCGACCCGGTCTATCGAGAAGCGGTGAAGCACCGCCAGGCCGCCGTGGAGGATTCGCGGCTGATCCGTCACGCGGTGTTGCCGGTTGGGAAGAATTTTGGGGAGATACCAGAGTAGGCGCCGCCCCGAGCGACAAGCTCTCCGGGTGACGGTGATGGATCGAGCCAAGCCAAAAAAATCGGCGGCCCGCAGGCCGCCGATCGTGTCGCGGAATTCAAGCAACTGCTAACCCGACGGGCCCGTGTCCTCGATGATCGGTCCGAACAGCTCCCAGCGTTCGCCGTTGAACCTCATCATCTGCATCTGCTTGTTGACGCGATAGTCGTTCGGCCCGGTGGTGATCTTGAGGCCGGGCAGCGCCAGGCTCGGCGTGTAGCCCTTGATGTTGGCGACCTGCTTCATCACGTTCTCGCGCGTCAAATCGTCGCCGCATTGCTTCAGCACCTGCACCAGCAACTCGGCGACCGAATAGGCGTAGGTGTTGACGGTGTTGAGCTTGTCGCCCTCCGGGAAATACTTGTCCATGAAGGCGAAGAAGGCCTTCACGCCCGGATCGTCCTTCCACTGGGGATCGCCGGGATCCTTGCCGTAATTGGTCGAGATGATGCCTTTGGAGATGTCGAGGCCGGCCGGCTTCAGCGTCGCCGACACCGGGCTCGCATTGATGTCGAGGATGTGCACCGGGCTCCAGCCGAGATCGGCAAGCTTCTTGATCGCCTGCGCCGCGAATTTCGGCGTCGAGGCGTCGTAGAACAGATCAACCCCCATCGACTTCAGCTTGACCACCTGCGAGTCGACGGTCGGGTCGGTAACCTCGTAGGAGACCTCGCCGACGATCATGCTGGCGGCCTTGTTGCCGAGACCGCTCTTGAGGCCGGCCAGATAGTCGCGGCCCATGTCGTCGTTCTGGTAGAGCACGCCGATCTTGGCGTTGGGATGATTGGCGAGAATGTATTTTGCGTAGATCCGCCCCTCGGACACGTAATTGGGATTATAGGCGATGGTCCAGGGGAAGTTCTGCGGATCGTTGAAGCGCGCGGCGCCGGTCGAGGCGAGGAGCTGGGGGACTTTCTTGCCGTTGAGGTACTTCTGCACGGCGGCGTTCGCGGCCGTGCCGATCAGCTGGAAGGTGAACAGCACCTCGTCGCCTTCGACCAGCTTGCGCACCTGCTCTACCGTCTTCGGTGGCGAATAGGCGTCGTCATATTGGATCAGGTTGATCTTGCGGCCGTTGATGCCGCCCTGATCGTTGATCATCTTGAAATACGCGGCCTGGGTCTTGCCGATATTGGCATAGACGGAATAGGCGCCGGAAAACGGCACGGTCTGGCCGATCTTGATCTCGGTGTCGCTTGCGCCGGTGTCGTATTTCTTCTGGGCGAGGGCCTGGCTGGTCGAGACTGCGACGGCGAGCGCCGCCGTGGCAGCTATGAAGGCTCTGCGGTTGTTCATGTTGGGTCGTTCCTCCTGACGGAATTTTAGGCCGATGGTCTTTCTCCGTTGATTGCAACGGTCGCCATCGCTGCCGAAGATTGTGGAGGAAGGTTCGCCGCCGCGCAAGGATCGCGGCGCTGCGCCGTAGCGGCTCAGGCGAGAAACAGTGCAATCAGCGCCATCGCCGCCGGCAGCGCCTGCACGATCAGGATCCGCGTGCTGACGGTCGCCGCGCCATAGGCGCCGGCCACGATCACGCAGAGCAGGAAGAACACCTTGATCTGGAACGCGAAAGCCGGGTTGCCCTGGAGCAGGCCCCAGACCAGGCCGACAGCGAGGAAGCCGTTATAGAGGCCCTGATTGGCGGCCAGCACCTTCGTGATCGCGGCCTTGTCAGGCGTATTGCGAAATACTTTCAGGCCCAGCGGCTTGTCCCAGAGAAACATCTCCAGGACCAGGAAGAAGACGTGCAGCGCCGCAACCAGCGCCACCAGGACATTGGCGATCAGGATCAAGGTGAGCTCCCCCAAAGCGTCAGCTTTCGGGTGGACGTTAGCACGGCCGACATGGCAAGTGCGATGGGAGTGTTTCGATGCAATGGTGTCGCAATGGCCGGCCGATCAACCAAACCATCTGCAAGCTTCGGTCTCGACCGCCTGGCTACGCCGATCGGGATCGCGCTGCTCGTCACGGATACCGAGGGCGCGTTGCGTGCGCTCGACTGGGAGGACTACGAGCACCGCATGCGTGGGCTGTTGCGCCTGCATTATGGCGCGGTGGATCTGAGTAATCAGTCTGCGCCCGCGGGTATGCGGAGGGCATTGTCAGGATATTTCGAAGGCGAACTCGGTCAGCTCACGGACATCGCGTGGCGCACCGCCGGCACGCCGTTCCAGCAAAAGGTCTGGGTCGCGCTTGCGCAAATCCCCGCTGGCACAACGCTGAGCTACGGTGCACTCGCCGCAAAGATCGGCATGCCCAAAGCGATTCGCGCCGTTGGCCATGCCAACGGCTCCAACCCGATCAGCGTGGTGCTGCCGTGTCACCGCCTGATCGGCGCGGACGGTTCGCTGGTGAAGTACGGCGGCGGCCTCGAGCGCAAGCGCTGGCTGCTGCGGCACGAGGGCGTGGAGGTTTGAAAGAGGAAGCGCTCGCCAATCTCTCCGCTCGTCATTCCGGGGCGCGCGAAGCGCGAACCCGGAATCCATCTCTCCGCATCGCTGGCGCGAAATGGATTCCGGGTTCGCCGCTATCGCGGCGCCCCGGAATGACAAGTGGAGAGAGGTGCGCCGGCCGCGCGCCTCACGCCGCCGGCTGCACCGCCTTGTCGCCGGCCATCACATGGGTCAGCGCGCTCTTGATCGCGGCCTGCCGCGTCGGCGCGTTGATCTGCGCGCCCAGCAGGTCCGTGACATAGAACACGTCGCGCGCGCGCTCGCCGAAGGTTGCGACATGGGCTGAGGCGATGTTGAGATTGAGCTTGGAGATGGCCGTGGTCAGCTCGTAGAGCAGGCCGGGCCGGTCGAGGCCGGAGACCTCGATCACGGTGTAGCGGTCGGACCATTGGTTGTTGATGGTCACCTCCGGCTCGATCACGAACGGCTTCGCCTTGCTGCGTACGGTGCGCCGCGCCACGGCTTCGGGCAGGCGCAGCTTGCCCTCCAGCACGTCCTCGATCATCTCGCCGATGCGTGTGGCGCGCCTTCCTTCGTCCTCGTCGCGGTCGTATTCCCTGGAGATCGAGATCGTGTCGAGCGCGCGGCCGTCGGTCGTGGTGTAGATCTGGGCGTCCACGATGTTGGCGCCGGCCGAGGCGCAGGCGCCGGCGATGATCGACAGCAGCCAGGGATGGTCGGCGGCGAAGATCGTGAGCTCGGTGACGCCGCGCACCTCGTCGAAGCCGACGTTGATCGCGAGCTTGTGGCCGGCCTGCTCGCTGGAGCGGACGAAGCGGGCGTGGCGGATCTTGCGCGGCAGCTCGACCTTGAGCCAGTAGGCCGGATAATGCCGCCCGATATAGGCATCGAGCTCCTCCGCCGGCCATTCGGCGAAGGCCATGCGGAATTCAGCGTGTGCGGCGGCGAGGCGCTTGCCGCGGTCGACTTCCGAGAAGCCGCCGGTGAGCACCGGCTCGGTCTCGTAGTACAGCGAGCGCAAGAGCTGCGCCTTCCAGCCGTTCCAGACGCCGGGGCCGACGCCGCGGATGTCCGCAGTGGTCAGAATGGTCAGGAGCTTCATCTGCTCGACCGACTGCACCACGGCAGCGAAATTCTCGATGGTCTTGCGGTCGGAGAGGTCGCGCGACTGCGCGACCGTGGACATCGTCAGATGCTCCTCGATCAGCCAGGCCACGAGCTCGGTGTCGGCCGGGCTGAAGCCGAGTCGCGGGCAGAGCCGTCGCGCCACCTTCGCGCCGGCGATCGAGTGATCCTCAGGCCTGCCCTTGGCGACGTCGTGCAGCAGCGTTGCGATGTAGATCACCGCGCGGTGCTCGGGCCGGGTCTTGCGCATGAGGTCGCTGGCGAGCGCGAACTCCTCGATGCCGCCGCGCTCGATGTCCTGGAGGAAGCCGATGCAGCGGATCAGGTGCTCGTCGACGGTGTAGTGATGATACATGTTGAATTGCATCATCGAGACGATCTTGCCGAAGGCGCGGATGAAGTGGCCGAGCACGCCGGTCTCGTTCATTCGCCGCAGCACGATCTCCGCATTGTCGGAGGTCAGGATCTCCATGAACAGCCGGTTGGCCTCGGGGTTTTCGCGCAAGCCCGCGTTGACCAGGCCGAGCGAGCGCGTCACGTCGCGCATCGCATCCGGGTGGAAGGCGAGGTTGTTCTTCTGCGCGAGGCGGAAGATGCGGATCAAATTGACCGGGTCGTGCTTGAAGACGTCGGGCGCGGCGACGTTGATGCGGTTGTTGTCGACGATGAAGTCGTCGCTGTCAGGGACACGCCGCTTCACCGCGGTCGGTCGCAGCCGCGCCATCATCCGGCTCAGCACCGGGGCCGGCTTGGCCTGCTGGTCCTCGAGCTTGGCGCAGAGGATGGCGGTGAGGTTGCCGACCTCCTTGGCGACCAGGAAGTAGTGCTTCATGAAGCGCTCGACGTCCTGCATGCCGGGATGCGAGGTGTAGCCGAGCCGCACCGCGATCTCGCGCTGGAGGTCGAAGGAAAGGCGCTCTTCGGCACGGTTGCAATAGAAATGCAGATTGCAGCGTACCGACCAGAGGAAATCGGCGCAGCGGCGGAAGCTGCGATATTCCTGGGCGTCGAACACGCCGCGCCCGACCAGCTCGTGGGTATCGCGCACGCGGTAGACGTATTTGGCGATCCAGAACAGTGTGTGCAGGTCGCGCAAGGCTCCCTTGCCGTCCTTGACGTTGGGCTCGACCAGATAGCGCGATTGGCCGCCGCGGCGGTGCCGCTCCTCGCGCTCGGCGAGCTTTGCGGTGACGAATTCCGACGCGGTGCCCTGCACGACTTCCTTGTCGAAGCGCTCGACCAGCTCCTCATAAAGCGGCTTGTCGCCCGTGAGGAAGCGCGTCTCCAGGATCGCGGTGCGGATCGTCATGTCGCCGCGCGCCTGCCGGATCGATTCGTCGACCGAGCGCGTGGCGTGACCGACCTTCAACCCCATGTCCCAGAGGCAATAGAGGATCGCTTCGGCGACCTGCTCGCCCCAGGCGGTCTGCTTGTAGGGCAGGATGAAGAGCAGATCGATGTCCGATTCCGGCGCCATCAGGCCGCGGCCGTAGCCGCCGGTCGCCACGACCGCCATGCGTTCGGCGCCGCTCGGGATCGGCGAGCGGTAGAGATGGCGGGTCGCGGCCGAATACAGGATGCGGATGATCTCGTCCTGCACGTGGCACAGCCGCTCGGCGCAGCGGCGGCCGTGACGGTCCTTCAGGAGGATCGCCTGTGCGGCGGCGCGCGCCGCGATCAGTTCCGCCTTGAGCAATTGCGCCATCGCCGTGCGGAACGCGTCCTCGCGGCCCTCATGCTTTTCGGCGAGCGCATCGACCGCGGCGGTGATCCGCGCGGTGTCGAAGCGGTCATCCGTCTCTGGCTTCTTCTCAATCGCGACGCTGTCCATGTCTCACCGGATATAAGAGGCGAGAGGCGCTGTCACCCGCCATTCTCTGGCAATAGGCGTTCCATGCTGGAAAGCTGCGGGTTTGCGCAAATCTGTTCTCGGGCCGCGCGCTTTCGGGGGGCGGATTTTCTCGTTGACCTCAAGATATAACTCATTGAAAAACAACGAAGTTTTTCAGGAGGCCGAGCATGGCTGGGATTGCACGACGTATTCTTCTGGCGGGAGCTGCGGCGCTCGCATTGACGCCCGCGGCCAAGGCGGCGGACCCGCTCAAGGAAATCCGCATCGACTGGGCGACCTACAATCCGGTGTCGCTGGTCCTGAAGCAGAAGGGGCTCCTGGAGAAGGAGTTCGCCAAGGACGGTATCACGGTCACCTGGGTGCAGTCGGCCGGCTCCAACAAGGCGCTCGAATTCCTCAACGCCGGCTCGATCGATTTCGGCTCGACCGCGGGCTCGGCGGCGCTGGTCGCCCGCATCAACGGCAACCCGATCAAGTCGATCTATGTCTATTCGCGCCCTGAGTGGACCGCGCTGGTGACTGGCAAGGACTCCAGGATCGCCGGCGTTGCCGACCTCAAGGGCAAACGCGTCGCAGTCACGCGCGGCACCGATCCGCACATCTTCCTGGTGCGCGCGCTGCTTGGCGCAGGCCTCACCGAAAAGGACATCACGCCGGTGCTGCTGCAGCATGCCGATGGCAAGACCGCGCTGATCCGTGGCGACGTCGAGGCCTGGGCCGGGCTCGATCCCATGATGGCGCAGGCTGAGGTCGAGGAAGGCGCAAAGCTGTTCTATCGCAAGGCCGACGCCAACACCTGGGGCATTCTCAATGTGCGCGAGCAGTTCTTGAAGGACCATCCCGACATCGCTCGCCGCGTCCTCGCCGTTTATGAGGAAGCGCGCAAATATTCGCTGGCGAATTACGACGAGCTGAAGAAGACCTTCATCGCGGTGACGAAGCTGCCCGAGGCTGTCGTCGACAAGCAGCTCAAGGAGCGCACCGAGCTCACCCACAGCCGCATCGGCGCGCCCCAGCGCGAGTCGATTCTCGCCGCCGGCCTCGCGCTCCAGCAAGCCGGCGTCGTCGATGCCAAGGTCGACGTCAAGGCGACGCTGGAAGCCCTGATCGACGACCAGGTCCCGCTGCCGACGAATTGAGGTTGGTTTGTAGCCCGGATGGAGGCACGTTGCCGCAACAAACTCCGTTGTCGTCCCGGGCAAGCGTAAGCGCAGACCCGGGACCCATAACCACAGGGAGTGGTTTGGCGAAGATTGGCACTACCGGCTCCTGCAACAACGCAGGCCTGTGATTATGGGTCCCGGATCTGCGCGCGCTTAAGGCGCGCTTGTCCGGGACGACAGCGGAGATTGCCGCCCGCCCTTGCATTCCCTCTCTAGACGCGCTTCCTACCGGCCATGATCTCCGACGCGCGAGTCCTGCAACAATCCTCTGATGCGGCCGAAAGCGCCGCCGCGCCGTCGCGGCTGTCGCGCTATGCGCGGCCGATGCTGGGCGTGCTGCTGCCGCTGACGCTCGCGCTCGGCTGGGAACTCGTGGTGTGGCTCGGCTGGTCCAACGGACGGCTGGTGCCGCCGCCCTCGCGCATCTTCACCACGATCACTGACCTCGCCCGTTCCGGCGAGCTGGTCCGTCACATCACAGCGACGCTGTGGCGCGTCTCGCTCGGCTTCGCCTTCGGCGTGGTTGCGGGCACGCTGCTGGGCGCCATCTCCGGTTATTGGTCGCTGGCGCGTCGGCTGCTCGATCCGACCGTGCAGGCATTGCGCGCGATTCCCTCGCTCGCCTGGGTGCCGCTGTTCATCCTCTGGCTCGGCATTTTCGAGACCTCGAAGATCGCGCTGATTGCGGTCGGTGTGTTCTTCCCGGTCTATCTCGGCGTCATGGGTGCGATCCTCTCGGTCGATCGCAAGATCGTCGAGGTCGGGCGCACCTTTCGCCTCTCCGGGTTCGCCATGATCCGCCGCATCCTGTTGCCGGCGGTGCTGCCGGCCTATGTCGTGTCGCTGCGCGTCGGTCTTGGCCTCGGCTGGATGTTCGTGGTCGCAGCCGAATTGATCGGCGCCTCCGAAGGGCTCGGTTATCTCCTGCTCGACGGCCAGCAGCTCGGCAAGCCCGCGCAGATCCTGGCCGCCATCGTCATCTTCGCCATCCTCGGCAAGCTCACGGATTGGCTGATCGAGCTTGCCGCCGCGCCCTTCCTGCGCTGGCAGGACGCCTTCGGCCAGGCAAAGGGAGCTTGAGGCGATGCTGGCGCTCGACCGGGTCAGCAAGACCTATCCCAACGGCGTCGCGGCACTGGCGCGCTTCTCCGCCGAGATCAGGCAAGGCGAGATCATCGCCATCATCGGCGGCTCCGGCTGCGGCAAGTCAACATTGCTCCGCGCCATCGCCGGGCTCGATCGCGCCAGCTCCGGCACGGTGACGCTCGACAACGAGACGATCAGCTCGCCCCATGCCAAGATCGGCATCATCTTCCAGGAGCCGCGTCTGCTGCCTTGGCTCAGCGTCGCCGACAATATCGGCTTCGGCCTCGCCGACCTGCCCGCGGTTGAGCGGCGCGAGAAGGTGGCGCGTGCGCTCGACCGCGTTGGCCTCGCCGAGAAGGCGCAGGCCTGGCCGCGCGAGCTCTCCGGCGGGCAAGCGCAGCGCGTCGCGATCGCGCGGGCGCTGGTGCCGCAGCCGGAGGTGCTGCTGCTCGACGAGCCGTTCTCCGCGCTCGATGCTTTCACGCGCAGGGATCTCCAGGATCATCTGCTCGACCTCTGGGCCGACATGCGGCCGACGCTCATCCTCGTCACCCATGACGTCGACGAGGCCGTGGTGCTGGCCGACCGCGTGCTGGTGATGCGGCCGCGACCGGGGCGACTGTTCGACCAGATCGAGATCAATCTCGGCCGGCCGCGCGACCGCAATTCACCCCTGTTCGAGAATTTCAAGCGCAGCGTGCTGACGTCACTCGACCGTTCGCTCGACCGCAACGTGCCCGACCGTGACGCAACCCAGGGTCCCGGTCAGGCCATGTGGTGGTGACAATTTCTCTCCCAGCCGGTACATCGAGAGGCGAATTATCCGGGAGAGAACAAGATGGACGCCGCAGCACTGCGCCAGATGCAGGCCCCGATCAAGGAGCGCTACAAGACCGATCCCAAGGCCGCGCTGATCACGCTGAAGGCCAAGGGCTCCACCGATAGCGAAGGCATCGCCTGCAAGGTCGAGACCGGCCGCGCCATCGCGATGGCTGGTCTGCACCCCGCCACCGGCGGCTCCGGCCTCGAGCTCTGCTCCGGCGACATGCTGCTGGAGGCGCTGGTCGCCTGCGCCGGTGTCACGCTGAAGTCGGTCGCGACCGCGATCGAGGTGCCCTTGAAGACCGGCAATGTCTATGCCGAGGGCGATCTCGACTTCCGCGGCACGCTCGGCGTCGACAAGGAGACCCCGGTCGGCTTTGCCGAGATCCGCCTCCGCTTCGAGGTCGACACGGCCGCGCCGCAGGACAAGCTCGATCTCCTGCTCAAGCTCACCGAGCGCTATTGCGTGGTCTACCAGACCATCAAGAACGGCCCGAAGGTCTCGGTGTCGATGCAGCGGATGTGACTCTGTGTACCCTCCCCTGGAGGGGGAGGGTCGATCGCGCGTAGCGCGAGCGGGGTGGGGTGATCTCTCCACTCGGGCACCGTGTCCGTCGAGAGACTGTCACCCCACCCCGTCTCATATTTCGCTGCGCTCCATATGAGCCGACCCTCCCCCTCCAGGGGAGGGTAAGAAGCCAAGATGTCCCTCGACCTCCACTTCATCCTCTTCCTTCTCCTGCGCATGGCGATTGCGGCGGCGTTCGTCGTGACGGCCTCTGTTATCACCGAGCGCTCGGGGCCGGTGATCGGCGCGCTGGTGGCGACGCTGCCGATCTCGGCGGGGCCTTCCTATGTCTTCCTGGCGCTCGACCATGACGCCGCCTTCATCGCGCAGGGCGCGCTGTCGAGCCTTCCGGTCAACGCCGCGACGATTGTCCTCGGGCTCACCTATGTCGTGCTGGCGCAGCGGAACAATCTGCTTGTGAGTGCCGGCAGTGCGGTCGCGGTGTGGATCGTGCTGGCCTCCATCATCCGTCTGTTCGACTGGACCCTGGCGGCCGGGCTCGTTGTCAATTTGGTTGCCTTCGGAATCTGCATTCCGCTGCTCGCAAGATACCGCCATGTGAAAATGCCGCTGGTGACGCGCCGCTGGTACGATATTCCGTTCCGCGCCTCGCTGGTCGCAACCCTCGTCGCGATCGTGGTCTCGACCTCGGGCTGGGTCGGCCCGCGCGTCTCCGGCGTCATCGCGCTCTACCCGATCGTCTTCACCAGCATGATGGTGATCCTGCACCCGCGCATCGGCGGCCCGCCGACCGCCGCCGTGCTTGCCAACTCCGCCTGGGGCCTGCTCGGATTCGGCATGGCGATTGCGGTGCTGCATCTCGGCGCCGCAAACTTCGGCTCCGCAATCGGCCTCAGCATGGGGCTCGCCACCTGCATCGCCTGGAATCTGACGCTGTGGTGGAACGGGCGCAGGAAGCGGCTGGCGGCGGCGGCTTCGTAGCAACCTAATGGTTGCTACCGCACCGTCACTGCTTCGGCAGCCTGGCCTTCAGCGCATAGAGCGCATCGAGCGCCTCGCGCGGGGACATCTCGTCGGGGTGCAGCGCCTTCACCGCTTCCATCAGCAGCTCCGCTTCGCTCGGCGGCGCGGCTTCGGCGGCGGCGCGCGAGGGCATGGCGAACAGCGGCAGATCGTCCACCAAGGCTCGCGCCGTCTGGCCGCGATCCTGTGCCTCCAGCTTGGAGAGCACGGACTTCGCACGCGTGATTACGGCCGGTGGCAGGCCGGCGAGCTTCGCCACCTGGATGCCGTAGGAGCGGTCCGCCGAGCCCGGCAGCACCTCGTGCAGGAACACGACGTTGCCCTGCCATTCCTTCACCCGCACCGTGGCGTTGAACATGCGCGGCAGTTTTGCCGAGAGCGCGGTCAGCTCGTGATAGTGCGTCGCGAACAGCGTGCGGCAGCGGTTGCTCTCGTGCAGATGCTCGATCGCGGCCCAGGCGATCGAGAGGCCGTCGAAGGTCGCGGTGCCGCGGCCGATCTCGTCGAGAATGACGAGCGCGCGCTCGCCGGCCTGGTTCAGGATTGCCGCGGTCTCGACCATCTCCACCATGAACGTGGAGCGGCCGCGGGCGAGATCGTCGGCGGCACCGACGCGCGAGAAAAGGCGATCGATGATGCCGATCCGCGCGCGCGTCGCCGGCACGAAGCTGCCGATCTGCGCCAGCAGCGCAATCAGTGCGTTCTGCCGCAGGAAGGTCGATTTACCGGCCATATTGGGTCCGGTGAGCAGCCAGAGCTGGCCGGATTTTTGTGCGGGGCTAGGTGAGAGATCGCAGGCATTGGCGATGAACGGCTCGCCATTGCGCTTGAGAGCCTGCTCGACCACGGGATGACGTCCGGCTTCGATCGCGAAGGCAAGCGATGAGTCCACCTCAGGCCGCACATAGTTCTCGTCGATCGCAAGCTTGGCGAGCGACGTCGCGACATCGAGCAGCGCAAAGCCTTGCGCCGCGGCACGCAGATCGTCGCTGATCTCGAGCGCCTTGGCGCAGAGCCGCTCGAAGATCTCGAGCTCGAGGCCAAGTGCGCGGTCACCGGCATTGGCGATCTTGGCTTCGATCTCGCCGAGCTCGGAGGTGGTGAAGCGCACCTGGCCCGCCAGCGTCTGACGGTGGATGAAGGTCGCGTTCAACGGCGCCGACATCAGCTTGTCGCCGTGCTGCGCGGTGACCTCGACGAAATAGCCGAGCACGTTGTTGTGGCGGATCTTGAGAGCCTTCACGCCGGTATCGTCGGCGTAGCGCGCCTGCATCGAGGCGACCACCAGGCGCGAGGCGTCACGCAGGGTGCGGGCCTCGTCCAGCGCGGGCTCGTAGCCGGCACGAACGAAGCCGCCGTCGCGCTTGATCAGCGGCAATTGCTCGTCGAGCGCGCTGGCAAATTCGGCGGCGAGCGCGCGCGACGGTCGCTTCAGCGCCGCCATCACGGCAGCAATCTCCTGCGGCGGCTGGTCCAGCTCGCCGAGCCGTGCCAGCACCTGGTCGGCGGCGATGATGCCGTCGCGCAGGCCCGCGAGGTCGCGCGGTCCGCCGCGGCCAACCGAGAGACGGGCGAGCGCGCGCGACATGTCGGGCGCACCGCGCAGAATGCTGCGGATGTCCTCGCGCGCGGCGGAATCGGCAACGAAGGCGCCGACGGCATCGAGCCGTCGCGCGATCGCTGGCGCATCGGTCAGCGGCGCGGCCAGACGCTGCGCGAGCAGACGCGAGCCCGCCGAGGTCACCGTGCAGTCGATGGCGTCGAGCAGCGAGCCGCGGCGCTCGCCGGCGAGCGTTCGCGTCAGCTCGAGATTGGCACGCGTGGCGGGATCGATCGCCATGGTCGCGCCCGAGGCCTCGCGCGCGGGCGGCGACAGCGGCGGGTGCTTGCCGACCTGGGTGCGGTCGACATAGGTGACGGCGGCGGCCGCGGCGGTGGCCTCCAAGCGGGTGAGCTGGGAGAGCCCGTCCATGGTCGCGACCGCAAAGTAGTCACACAGCCGCTTCTCGGCGGTGGCGCCGTCGAAGACGTCGCGGGTCAGCGGCGTCACCGCCGGCAGCTCGCGCAAGGTCTGGCCGAGCTCGTTGTCGTTGTAGAGCGCGTCGGTGACGATGGCCTCGTTCGGGTTGATGCGCGCCAGCGTCGCGGCGAGCTCGCCGTTAGAGCATTCGGTGACCATGAATTCGGCGGTCGAGATGTCGATCCAGGCGAGGCCGAAGCGGTCGCCGCCGGCTGAGGAGCGGGCGCGCGCGATCGCCAACAGGTAGTTGTTGGCACGCGCATCGAGCAGCGTGTCCTCGGTCAGCGTACCGGGCGTGACCAGCCGCACCACGCCGCGGCGCACCACGCTCTTGTTGCCGCGCGCTTTGGCCGCGGCGGGATCTTCGGTCTGCTCGCAGACCGCGACGCGGTGGCCGGCGGATATCAGGCGATGCAGATAATCCTCGGAGCGCTCGACCGGCACGCCGCACATCGGGATATCGGCGCCCTGATGCTTGCCGCGCTTGGTCAAGACGATGCCGAGCGTCCTGGAGGCGATCTCGGCGTCCTCGAAGAACAGCTCGTAAAAGTCGCCCATCCGGTAGAACAGCAGCAGGCCCTGATGCGCCGCCTTGATCTCCAGGTACTGTTCCATCATCGGCGTGACGCGCGTGGCAACTTCCGCCTGCGGCGCGGGCACATCGTCGGGGGGCGGTACGGGGATCGGTTGTTGTACTGTCATGGGCAGCGCAACCTACAAAATTTCGCCCGATGGTCCTATCGCTTTGGCCGGCGAGGGGAGGTTTTCCACGTTGTCCGCACCGCGGCATGCGCTAGCGGCGTGCGGGCCCTTCGGAACACGCAAGAAACCGTCAATTGACCTGCCGCGGGCGCCCTCCTAAAACTCCGCCGACATTGAAGAATTTGGCCGGACCGCGGCATTCAGGGAGAACAACGATGCGTGACGTCTTTATCTGCGATGCCGTGCGGACCCCGATCGGCCGCTTCGGCGGCTCGCTCGCCAAGGTGCGCGCCGACGATCTCGCCGCAGCCCCGATCAAGGCGCTGATGGCCAAGCATCCCAATCTCGATTGGGCGCAGGTCGACGAGGTGTTCTTCGGTTGCGCCAACCAGGCCGGCGAGGACAACCGCAACGTCGCACGCATGGCGCTGCTGTTGGCGGGCCTTCCGGACTCGGTTCCCGGCCAGACCCTGAACCGGCTCTGCGCCTCGGGCCTCGATGCAGTCGGCGCCGCGGGCCGCGCCATTCGCTCCGGCGAGATCGAGCTTGCGATCGCCGGCGGTGTCGAATCGATGACTCGCGCGCCATTCGTGATGGGCAAGGCGCAGGAAGCCTTCTCCCGTTCCGCCGAGATCTTCGACACCACCATCGGCTGGCGCTTCATCAATCCGCTGCTCAAGGCGCAGTACGGCGTCGACGCGATGCCGGAGACCGGCGAGAACGTCGCCGAGGAATTCCAGGTCTCGCGCGCCGACCAGGACGCCTTCGCCATCCGCTCGCAGCAGCGCGCCGGTGCGGCGATCGCGGCGGGTTATTTCGCCGAAGAAATCACGCCGATCACCATTCCCGGCGGCAAGGCCGGTCCGATCACCGTCGACAAGGACGAGCATCCGCGTCCCGAGACCACGCTGGAAGGTTTGGCAAAACTGAAGCCGATCGTGCGCAATCCCGGCACCGTCACCGCCGGCAACGCCTCCGGCGTCAATGACGGCGCCGCCGCCATGATCCTGGCCTCGGAGCTAGCTGTGAAGAAGCACGGCCTGACGCCCCGCGCCCGCATCCTCGGCCTTGCCTCGGCCGGCGTGCCGCCGCGGATCATGGGTATTGGTCCCGTGCCGGCGACCCGCAAGCTGATGGAGCGGCTCGGCAAGAAGATCAGCGATTTCGACCTGATCGAGCTGAACGAAGCCTTCGCCTCGCAGGGCATCGCCTGCATGCGTCAGCTCGGCGTCGCCGACGACGCCGACTTCGTCAATCCGCATGGCGGCGCCATCGCACTTGGCCATCCCCTCGGCATGAGCGGTGCGCGTCTCGTGCTCACCGCCGTGCACGGCATGGAGAAGCGCGGCGGCAAGCTCGCGCTCGCCACCATGTGCGTCGGCGTCGGCCAGGGCGTCGCGGTCGCGATCGAGAAGCTGAATTGATGGTCTCTCCTCTCCCTTTCCCCGCTTGCGGGGAGAGGGCAGGGGTGAGGGGCTTCTCTCCGCGCATGAGACGGTCGTGGGACCTGTACCCCCTCACCCGGATCGCAAGGGCGATCCGACCTCTCCCCGCAAGCGGGGCGAGGTGAAGAACCGGAAGCTCCGAAACCCGCTTCCCCAAATTAGTTATATCCTATAATGATTGGCGGAAGCGTTGACCGGCCGGACCACAATGGCCGGGGAGGAGTTCGCCAATGACATTCATCTATCCTGTCGACAGCAACAAGGCGCATCCGCTGCCGCTGTCGCCCGACTACAAGAGCTCGATCAAGCGTGCGCCGAACAAGCCCTTGATCCCGATGCGCCATACGTTGTCGGAGCTGACCGGCCCGGTCTACGGCCACGAGACCGTGCGCGAGGGTGACAACGACCTCACCACCCAGCACGCGGGCGAGCCGATCGGCGAGCGCATCATCGTGCACGGCCATGTGCGCGACGAGGACGGCCGCGGCGTGCCGAACTCGTTGATCGAGATCTGGCAGGCCAATTCCTGCGGCCGCTATGTTCACGTCCGTGATCAGCATCCGGCGCCGCTCGATCCGAATTTCACCGGTGCGGGCCGCACCGTGAGCGATGCTTCCGGCTACTACCGCTTCGTCACCATCAAGCCGGGCGCCTATCCCTGGGGCAATCATCACAATGCCTGGCGGCCCGCGCACATCCATCTGTCGGTGTTCGGCTATTCCTTCGTCACGCGCCTCGTGACGCAGATGTATTTCCCGAACGATCCCTTGTTCCCGTTCGACCCGATCTTCAATTCGGTTCCGGACGAGAAGGCGCGGGCGCGGATGGTCTCCTCGTTTGATCTCGAGAACACCAAACCCGAATGGGCGCTGTGCTACCGCTTTGACATCGTGCTGCGCGGCAAGAACGCCACCCCCATGGAGAACCATTAAGTGCAAGAGTCTGTGAAGCCCAACGGGATCACCCCATCGCAGACGGTCGGTCCGTTCTTCAAATACGGCCTGACGCCGAACGGCGAGTACGCCTGGAACGACGCGTTCACCAACTCGACGCTGACGCCTGATGTCACGGGCGACCGCATCCGCATCGAGGGCCGCGTGTTCGACGGCGACGGCGTTGCCGTGCCGGATTGCATGCTGGAGATCTGGCAGGCGGATGCGCAAGGACGTTTCGCCGACCCGCAGGACAAGCGCGCGCTACCGAATGCGAGCTTCCGCGGCTTCGCCCGCTGTGGCACCGACAAGGACGGCAACTACGCCTTCGAGACCATCAAGCCGGGCGCGGTGCCGGATCCCGACGGCAAGCCGCAGGCGCCCCATATCCTGCTTGCGGTGTTCGGCCGCGGCATGCTGCGGCATCTCTACACCCGCATCTATTTCAGCGACGAGGCCGGCAACGCCGCCGATCCCGTGCTGGCGCTGGTGCCGGGCGACCGCCGCGCCACGCTGACCGCGGTGCGCGAGGCCGGCAAGCCGGTCTACCGGCTCGACCTGCGGCTCCAGGGCGACGACGAGACGGTGTTCTTCGAGATGTGAGACAAGCGCGCCGGTGACCCCAGCTCGCCGGCGCCCCGTTCCTCGTCCAGCGCAATCGCCGCGGGGTGCTGCCTTGCATCAGGCTCGATGCGTCTCTTTGCTCGCCTGTGCGTCAGTCCCACTGACCCAAAAACCGATTTGAGAGACGGCCAGTTCCAGTAGTTTTGCGGAGCCTTTCTTCCGGGACTTTCCCGGGCTGCAATCCCGTATTTACCACATTGATCTAGGCTCCTCGCGGTTTCAGCGGCGCCCTGGATTATTTCATGAAGATTCGCCTTTCGTTGTCCTCCGCTATCATTGCGTTCGGGATCGTTCTTGCCATTGGCTTTACTGCGGTCGTTTCCACCAGCCTTTACGCCCTCAAGGAGCTCAAGGTCGGCGGCCCGCTCTATTCCGACATCAAGCTCGGCAACGACCTCATCGCCGACATCCTGCCGCCGCCCGAATACGTCATCGAGGCCTATCTCGAAGCCACCCTCGCCATGCGTGAGCCGGACCAGCTGGCGGCCCATGGTGAACGCCTGGTCCAGCTCCGTAAGGATTACGACGAGCGCAAGGCATACTGGGTCTCCTCCAGCCTCTCGCCAGATCTGAAGACCGCGCTGGTGTCGAAGTCCGATGCCGAGGTGCAGAAATTCTGGAAGGCGTCCGAACAGCTCCTGCCGGCCCTCAAGGCCAAGGACGCGGCGGCTTCCGAGCGCGCCTACGCGCAGCTCAAGGAGGCCTATACCGCGCATCGCGCGGTCATCGACAGCATCGTCGACAGCGCCAACAAGCAGAATGCCGCCATGGAGAAGCTGGCCGCGGACCGCGACAGCTCCATTCTCTATATTCTCCTCGGCGTCTCCGCCGCCGTCCTGGCCTTCATTGCCGCTGGTCTGCTCGGTGTTGCCCTCGGCGTGGTGCGTCCGATCGTGCGCATGACCGACACGATGCAGAAGCTCGCGACCGGCGATCTCGCCGCCGACATTCCCTTCGCGCACCGCCAGGACGAGGTCGGCTCGATGGCGGGGGCGCTTCTGGTGTTCAAGCAGGCGGCGGTCGAGAATTCCCGTCTGCGCGAGGAACAGTTGCGACAGGAGCAGGAGGCGTCGCTTGCCAAGCGCTCCGCCCTGCACCAGATGGCCGAAACCGTCGAGCGCGAGACCGGCCGCTCGGTGGATACCGCGACCTCTGCGACGCAAGGCGTCGAACGGGCCGCCTCCGGCCTGTCGGAGATCGCGAAATCGCTCTCGGCGCAGTCGCAGGCGGTCGCGGCGGCCTCTATGCAGGCCCTCGGCAGCTCGCAGTCCGTATCGGCCGCGGCCGAAGAACTGAGCGCCTCGATCCGCGAGATCGCAAGCCAGGTCGCGCGGACCAGCACCGTCACCAAATCGGCAGTTGCCGGCCGCGAGCAGGCGCGCTCGACCATTCAGGCGCTGGCCGGATCGGTGAAGAAGATCGCCGAGGTCTCCGACCTCATCGGCGGCATCGCGGGCCAGACCAACCTTTTGGCGCTCAACGCGACGATCGAGGCGGCGCGGGCCGGCGAAGCCGGCCGCGGCTTCGCGGTGGTTGCCGCCGAAGTGAAATCCCTGTCCGACCAGACCGCCAAATCCACCGAGGAGATCGGGCGGCTCATTGCCGAGATCCAGACCTCGACGCAGGCCGCGGTCGACGCCGTCGAGGCCATGGGTGGCCACATCGTCGAGATCGACGGCGTGGCGACCTCGGTCGCCGCCGCGATGGAAGAGCAGGATGCCGCGACGCGGGAGATCGCGCGGTCGATTTCCGAATCAGCCTCTGCGGCGAAGGAGGTCTCGGCCAAGATCGGCAATGTCAGCCGCGATGCCGCCTCGGTCAACGAGCGCGCCGCGGACGTGAGGCAGGCGATCGCCGGGATGGCGGCCAATCTCGAACAGCTGCGGTCGGTCGTCGTGCGGACTGTGCGCGACTCGACCGCGGCAGCCTGAGCCCGGCGGCAACTCGGCCGCTGGTGCCCGGGAGCGTGATCGTGCAGTATGGCGCGGGACAGGGGCATCGTGGTTTATGACATCTCCACAATTGCCGGCGGTCGTTGAGCCCGCCCGACTGACGGCCGCGCTGCGCAGGGGCGGCGTGCTCGACGCCGGTGCCGTGCGCGAGGTGAAGGTGCTGCACCAGCGCGACACCGTCGTGTCACATATCGTCCGGCTTGGCCTGCGCTATGTCGGGGAAGCCGCCGGCGCCCCGCAATCGCTGATCCTCAAGATGGCGCATGCTGCCTTTGCGGGGACGCTTGCTGATCGCGGCCGGCACGAGGTGACCTTTTACACACAGCTCTCGCCTAACATGCCGGGACTCGTGCCGCGCTGCTTCGATGGGCATTTCGACGAGGAGAGCGGGGCCTGGCATCTCTTGCTCGAAGACCTAACAAACAGCCATGAAATTGCGACCGTGCCGACGCTGCCGCCGTCGCGCGATCAGGCTGTAGCCATCGTCACGACACTGGCGCGCATGCATGCGGTGTGGTGGGATCATGCTGGCCTCGGCGAAACCATCGGTACCTGGGCGAGCACCGAGGACAGCGCTGCGCGCATGGAGACCTTCGCCGGTCATTACGATCGCCTTGCGGATCAGCTTGGCGACCGCCTCAGCGAGGAGCGGCGCATCCTCTACCGTCGGCTCATCGAACAGTCGGCCCGGTTATCGCAGCGCTACCACTCGCGCCGCCATGTCACGATTGCCCATGGCGACGCCCATACTTGGAATTTCCTGTTGCCGCGCGCCGGTGTAGCGGACACCGTGCGCATCTTCGATTTCGATCTGTGGAGCATCAATGTGCCCACTAGCGATCTTGCCTACATGATGGCGCTGCAGTGGTATCCCGAGCGTCGGCAGGCGCTCGAGCGGGCGCTGCTCAATCGCTACCACGAGACGCTGCTCGCACACGGCGTGACAGGCTACACGCGCGGTGCGCTCGATCAGGACTATCGCTGGTCGGTTCTCTGGCACATCACCAAGCCGGTCTGGCAATGGAGCATCAACCTCCCGCCGGGCATCTGGTGGAACAATCTGGAGCGGGTGATGATGGCGGTCGAGGATCTCGGCTGCGAGGAGTTGTTGGGGTAGGCGGCGCGCCACAATTTCGGTGCCGTCCCTGCGAACGCAGGGACCCATAACCACAAGGAGAGGTCGTCGCGCGAGCTGCTAACTCCGAGTCTTCGCCAAACTCCTCCCTGTGGTTGATGGTGTGGACGGCCCCCTACGGCATCATTTGTGCCAGAATGAGGTTGTCACACACTCATTCACAGGAGCCGTCCGTGAGCCAGATTATCCGCATTGGGATGGATACGTCGAAGCATATTTTCCA
>NZ_PGVG01000052.1 GCF_002795245.1 Bradyrhizobium forestalis
CGTCCGCACAAATCTCATGCACAGACGGCCGATCAACAACTTGCTCGAACTACGGCAATCCGTCCCAATCAACCAAAATCAGTTGAACCTTGGACTATACTTCCAATGAACCGGACAGCCGTGGGCTTGTCCCGGGCATCCACGTTCTTCGTACCGCGTGGCAAGGCGTGGATGGCCGGGACAAGCCCGGCCATGACGGAGAGAACACCTCACGCCTCGATATCCAGCGCGCAGTCGAAATTCGGCGCCGAATGCGTCAGCGCGCCCGCCGAGGCGTAATCGACGCCAGTCGCCGCAATCGTCGCGATCGAGTCGAGCGTGACGCCGCCTGACGCTTCCAGTTTGAGGCGGCCCTCGTTGATCCGCACCGCCTCGCGCAGCGTCGCGAGATCCATGTTGTCGAGCAGCACGGCGTCGGCCATTCCACTGTCCAGCACCTCGCGCAGCTGCGCCAGCGTATCCACCTCGATCTCGATCTTGACGAGATGGCCGGCATGGGCACGGGCGCGCTCCAGCACCGGACGGATGCCGCCGGCGACTGCGATGTGGTTGTCCTTGATCAGGATGGCATCGTCGAGCCCGAAGCGATGGTTGAAGCCGCCGCCGCAGCGCACCGCGTATTTCTCCAGCGCGCGCAGTCCCGGCGTGGTTTTTCGCGTGCAGCAGATGCGCATCCTGGTGCCTTCGGTGCGCGCGACATAGTCCGCCGTGAGCGTGGCTATGCCCGACAGGCGGCCGACGAAATTCAGTGCGGTCCGTTCCGCCGTGAGAATGGCGCGCGCAGGTCCCGAGATCGTCAGCACGTGCCGCCCGCGGACAACGCGCGCGGCGTCGCGGACATGTGCGCGCACCTCGACGTCGGGCGACAGCCTCTGCAGGGTCGCGAGCGCCAGCGGCAGCCCGGCGATCACGCCGGACTGGCGCGCGACGAGGATGGCTTGCGCTCTCGTCGCTTCCGGGATCGTCGCTAGCGAGGTGATGTCGCCGGCGCGGCCGAGGTCCTCATCGAGCGCGCGCTGCACAGCCGCGTCGATCGCGAGCGGAGAGAGAAAGGCATCGGGGTAGAGCAGTGAGGTCGGGGGGATCATGGGGCCTCCTTCAGGCAATCATGGCTTGCGCAATGCGTGGCAGCGGACGATCGTTCAGGCTCTCCGCGACCTCGCGCGCTGCGGCGAGCGTGGTCATCGTTCTCTGCGCCAGCGCGGGGTTGTCGGCCGGATGATCGGAACGGAAATGCGCACCGCGGCTCTCGCGCCGCGTCCAGGCCGCAGCGGCGACGAGCAGGGCCGATGTCGCCATGTTGCGGACAGCGATGTTTCCAGCCTCGCGCTCGAGCGTGGCGAAGTGGCGCACGGCTTGCGCAAGCCCGTCATCATCGCGGATCACGCCGACATGCGCGCTCATCATCGCACGCAGCCGCGTCACCGCTGCAGCATCCAGCGTGCCTGCGCGCGGCGTCACCAAGGCGTCGGGAAGGCCGGCGGGCGAGGGCACCGTGCGGCCGGCGATGTCGTCGGCAATCCGGGCGGCATAGACGACGGCTTCGAGCAGCGAATTCGAGGCGAGCCGGTTGGCGCCATGCGCACCGGTCGAGGACACTTCGCCGCCGGCCCAGAGCCCGTCGATCGAGCTGCGGCCGCGCGCGTCCACCGCGATGCCGCCCATGTGGTAGTGCGCTGCGGGCGCAATCGGAATCGGCTGCGCCGCGGGATCGATGCCGGCGGCGATGCAGCTCGCATGCACGGTCGGAAATCTTTCGGCGAAGCGCGGGCCCAGCGCCTGCCGCGCATCGAGGAAGGCGCCGCGCCCGGCCGCGATCTCGGCGAACACGCCGCGGGCCACGATGTCGCGCGGCGCGAGCTCGGCGAGCGGGTGGCGCGCTCTCATGAATCGCTCGCCATGGCCGTTGATCAGCGTTGCGCCTTCGCCACGCAGGGCTTCGGTGGCGAGCGGCGCCGGATCGCGGCCGACCATGATGGCGGTGGGGTGGAACTGCATGAATTCAGGGTCGGCGATCACGGCGCCGGCGCGGGCCGCGATCGCAAGGCCCGAGCCGCTCGCTTCAGGCGGATTGGTGGTGGCGGCGTAGAGATGGCCGAGTCCGCCGGTCGCAAGCACGACAATGTGTGAGGCGAGCACGACCGGCCGTGCCGCGGGATTGCCGGCCTCGCGCAATTGCAGACCGGTGACCGCACCGTCCTCGGTCAACAGTGCTTCGGCGACGAAGCCTTCCATGAGGCGGATCGAGGGCGTGCGACGTACGGCATCGCTCAAGGCCGCGATGATCGCGGCGCCAGCGCCATCGCCGCGCACATGCACGATGCGACGGGCGGAATGCGCAGCTTCCCGTCCGACGGCGAGCCTGCCGTCGAGATCGCGATCGAACGGCACGCCATAGGCGAGAAGATCATGGATGCGCGACGCTGCCTCGCGCGCGATCCCGAGTGCGACGGCTTCATCGACGAGACCGCCGCCGACCGCGATGGTATCGGCGGTGTGTGCTTCCGGCGTGTCGCCTTCGGCCACTGCTGCCGCGATGCCGCCTTGCGCCCATGCGGACGATGCGCCCTGTCCGAGCGGTGCCGCCGAGATCAAGGTCACCGGCCGCGGCGCGAGCTTCAGCGCGCAGAACAGCCCGGCAAGGCCGCCGCCGACGATGACGACGTCGTCGGTTGAGCGGGTGAGGTTGCGGATGGTGATTGTCATGGCTTTCTCCATTCACTCCGCCGTCGTCCCTGCGAAAGCAGGGACCCATACGCCGCGGCGGACATTGTTCTTGCGAAGCTCTGCAACGCCGTTCGTCGCCAAACATCTTCCTGTGGTTATGGGTCCCGGATCTGCGCGCGCTCGAGGCGCGCTTGTCCGGGACGACAGCTGTGCTTGTGGCTGCGTCCCGCCCTAATTCTTCAGATTGATCATCCGCTCGACCGAGCGCCGCGCGCGTTCCGCAAGCGCGGGATCGATCGTCACCTCCTCGCGGAGCGTCAGCAGGCTGTCCAGAATATTGGCGAGCGTGATGCGCTTCATGTGCGGGCAGAGATTGCAGGGGCGGAGCATCTCCACATCAGGCAGCTCGGCCCGGACATTGTCGGCCATCGAGCATTCCGTGATCATGACCAGCCGCCGCGGCCGCTTCGCCCGCACCCAGTTGATCATGTGCGCGGTCGAACCGGTGAAATCGGCTTCCGCCAGCACGTCCGGCGGGCACTCCGGATGCGCGATGATCTGGACGGACGGATCGGCCTCGCGAAAGTTCCGCAGCTCCTCGCCCGTGAAGCGCTCATGCACCTCGCAGGCGCCTTTCCAGGCGATGATCTTCACGTCGGTCTTCGAGGCCACGTAAGTGGCGAGGTACCGGTCGGGCAGGAAAATAACGCTCGGCGCGTTCAGACTCTCGACCACCTGCACCGCGTTCGAAGACGTGCAGCAGATATCGACCTCCGCCTTCACCTCCGCCGAGGTGTTGACATAGGCAACGATGGGCACGCCGGGAAATTTTTCACGGAGCAGCCGCACGTCCGCGCCGGTGATGCTGGCGGCAAGCGAGCAGCCCGCGCGCGAGTCCGGGATCAAGACGGTCTTGTCCGGATTGAGCAGCTTCGAGGTTTCCGCCATGAAGTGCACGCCGCACTGGACGATGATGTCTGCCTCCACCTTGGTGGCTTCGACTGCGAGCTGCAGCGAGTCGCCGCCGATATCGGCCACACAGTGGAAGATCTCCGGGGCCTGGTAATTGTGGGCGAGGATGACCGCGCCCCGAGCGCGCTTCAGCTCGTTGATCGCGTGAATCGTCGGCGCCATCAGCGGCCATTCGATTGGCGGGATGACGTGCTTTACGCGGTCGTAGAGCGGCGCGGTGGCGCGTTCGACCGCCGGCGTCCATTCCAGCGAGGGCATTGGCAATGTCGGCCCCGCGGGCACTGGTGCGGCGCGCGGGGAGGTGATCGGCTGGCCCTGCGGCCGGTTGGCAAAGTCGTCGGGGCCGTAAATTCCAATGATCGGCATTGAAGCCTCCCAAGCGCGGTTATTATGCTCAATTTGAGGATATATGCGGCCCGAGAAATCCGGCCGAGAGGCCGGTTGAACGTCGTCGCTGCCCTAATATGCTCAATCTGAGTAAATCGAAGATAGCACGCTCCGCTGCGCGCCGCTAGGTCCTGCCGCACACATTCCCGTCAATTCGCGGCTGGAGCGTAAGGCGGCGAGACCGTGTTGAAACGCAATGCTCCCGCGGCAGCTCCTCGTGGAATGCAACCGTTTTTCACTTGGGCTTTTCATGCAAATGCATTAAACGGGCTCTCCCGCGGCTGCTGATTTGCGGATCCGCCAACGACAGACGAGGAACACCATGTCGACACAGATCGGCGAACTCGCACCGGCCTCGCGTTCCTCCAACTGGCGCACCCCGGCCGTCATCATCCTCTGCGGTTGCGCCATCGGCATGCTCGGTTTCGGCCCGCGTTCGGCGCTCGGCTTCTTCGTGCAGCCGATGAGCCACGAGTTCAGCTGGGGCCGCGACGTGTTTGGCCTCGCCATCGCCGTGCAGAATCTGTTGTGGGGGCTGGGCCAGCCGCTCGCCGGTGCGGTCGCAGATCGCTTCGGTCTGTTTCGGGTGATGTGCGTCGGCGCGCTGCTCTATGCCGGCGGCCTGCTCTTGATGCGCTATTCCTCGACGCCGCTGTCGCTGAATGTCGGTGCAGGCGTGATGGTTGGCTTCGGCCTTGCCGGCTGCTCGTTCAATCTGGTGCTGTCGGCCTTCAGCAAGCTCCTCCCGGCCGAGAAGCGCGGGCTTGCGCTCGGCGCCGGCACCGCGGCGGGCTCGTTCGGCCAGTTCCTGTTCGCGCCCATTGGCGTCGCGTTGATCGATAATTTCGGCTGGCAGCAGGCGCTCTCCGTGTTCGGCTTCCTGATGCTGCTGATCATCCCGTTGTCGCTGGCGCTCTCGACGCCTCCGGTCGCAGCGACCAACAGCGCAACGCCGGCGGATGACCAGACCTTCACCAGGGCGCTTGCCGAAGCCTTCGGCCACCGCTCCTACGTGCTTTTGGTGCTCGGCTTCTTCACCTGCGGATTCCAGCTCGCCTTCATCACCGTGCATCTGCCGGCCTTCCTGGTCGATCGCGGCATCTCGACGCAAACCGGCGGCTGGGTGATCGCTGCGATCGGCCTGTTCAACATCATCGGCTCTCTCAGCGTCGGTTATCTCCAGAACTATCTGCCCAAGCGCTACATCCTCTCGACCATCTACTTCACGCGTGCGCTTGCAACGCTGGCCTTCATCTCGTTCCCGATCACGCCGTTCTCGGCGATCGCGTTCGGCGCGATCTCAGGCCTGACCTGGCTGTCGACGGTGCCGCCGACCTCGGCGCTGGTGGCGCTGATGTTCGGCACACGCTGGCTCGCGACGCTCTACGGCTTTGCCTTCGTCAGCCATCAGGTCGGCGGCTTCCTCGGCGTCTGGCTCGGGGGCATCGTGTTCGAAAGGTTCGGTTCCTATACGCCGATCTGGTGGCTCTCGATCCTGTTCGGCGTGCTCTCGGCGCTGATCAATCTTCCGATCGTCGAGAAACCTGTCGCGCGGGCGGTTGCGCAGCCGGCCTGATCGGCTAAACATCCCTGACAAACAAGTCAGGGAGTGCAGTCGTGGCGACATTCAAGGCGATCCGGATCGACAAGGCGGACAAGGGCACCACCGCGCAGCTCGCGCAGTTCGACGAAGCCGAGCTGATGGAGGGTGACGTCACCGTCCGCGTCGAATGGTCGACGCTGAACTACAAGGACGGCCTTGCGCTGACAGGCAAGGCGCCGGTGGTGCGCCGCTTCCCGATGATCGCCGGCATCGACTTTGCCGGCACGGTCGAGACCTCCTCGCATCCGCAGTGGAAGGCGGGCGATAAGGTCGTCTGCACCGGCTGGGGCATGGGCGAGACCCATCTCGGCGCCTATGCCGAGAAGGCGCGGGTGAAGGGCGATTGGCTGGTCGGCCTGCCGCAGGGCCTGTCCGCGCGCGACGCCATGGCGATCGGGACCGCTGGCTTCACCGCGATGCTCTCGGTGCTGGCGCTGGAGAAGCACGGCATCTCGCCGAAGAGCGGTCCCGTGGTGGTAACGGGCGCAGCCGGCGGCGTCGGCTCGGTCGCAACCGCCGTGCTGTCCAAGCTCGGCTACCACGTCATCGCCTCGACCGGCCGCGCGGCGGAAGCCGATTACCTGAAGCACCTCGGTGCCGCCGAGGTCATCGATCGCAATGAATTGTCGGCGCCGGCAAAACCCCTCGCCAAGGAGCGCTGGGCGGGCGGTGTCGACAGCGTCGGCTCGACCACGCTCGCCAACCTGCTCTCGATGACCAAATATGGCGGAGCGATTGCGGCTTGCGGCCTGGCCGCCGGTATGGACCTGCCGTCCTCGGTCGCGCCGTTTATTTTGCGCGGAGTGTGCCTTCTCGGCATCGATTCCGTGATGTGCCCGATCGAACCGAGGAAGGCGGCCTGGCAACGCCTCGCGTCCGATCTGGATCGGACAAAACTATCTGAAATAACTCAGGAAATTGCGCTCGACGAGGTTTCGGAGTGGGGCGCGAAAATCCTTGCCGGCCAGGTCCGGGGCCGTATCGTGGTTAAAATTGTCTAATGGCGTTTAGACTTTACCAACCAAGCTGCTCCAATGTTGCCTTGGTTCGTATGGTAAGCAGCGGGTAACAGAGATAGGGCATCGCCCGCTGCGGGGGTTGAGTTCGGAGTTGAGCATGCTTGCGCGTATTATGTTGGGGGCTGTCACGGCGGCAGCGACGTTTGCGCCGGCCATTGCTGGAAGCATGAACGCCGACGAGGCGCGCCGCTTCGTCGCCGGCAAGGTGTTCGCCTTCACCTGTTTCGATGGCACCCGCGGTGCGGGCCGCATCCTCGACGATCTCGGCGCCGCCGGTGCGGTGCAGTTCTCGGGCGCAGGCCCGGTCCGCCATCTTCGCCTGCCCGGCAATACGCTCCAGATCCGCGGCCAGAACGTCTGCGCCTCCATCAAGGGCATTCCGTTCGAGCCCTGTTTCAACCTGGAAAAGACCGATGATCGCAGCTTCCGCGGCTCGGTGTCGGGCATGGGCTTCGCCTATTGCGACTTCCACCACCAGGGCGGCAATCAGATGCTGATGGCGCGGGCTGCGGCGCGGCCACGCTCGCTACGCTCTGCAGAGCACACCGGCTCGGTCGCCTCCTCGAACACAGAGGTCGCCGCGCGCGTCGAGACCCCGCGTGTCGAGAGCAGCCGGCTCGAGCCGGTGAAGTCCGAGCCCGCGAAGAACGAAGGCCCGCTGGAGCTGCGCCGGTCGACCCAGTGAGCTGGCCTGCGCGGGACAACCCGCGCATTTTGTCGTCGAAGACGTCCATCGAACACGAAGCCGCCGTGCCGTAGTCATACGGACGGCGGCCTTCATGCGTTGGTAGCTGTTCGCGCCTCAGTTTGCGTGCTGCCGGGGGGCGGTCCCACGCAAGGGTTCAACGATGTCGCTGTATTTCTTCCGCATCAGCACCGGCCGCTATTCCGGCGCCGCCGACCTGCCGTACGAGTTCGAGGATCGCGCGGCCGCCTGGACCGAGATGACCGAGGTGTGCGCCAATCTGCTCGGCGGCATCGCGCGCAGCCTGAAGCCGAACGCCGAGTGGTGCATGGAGCTGCTCGACGAGAACAAGAAGCCGGTGTTTCGAATCAGCCTCGTCGGTGAGGCCATCGGATGCAAGGCTTCCTAGATCCGACTTGAAGCTGCAATTTACAACTATGACGAGATCATTTCCCTTCGCGTTCAATCAATTAGCGTACAAAATCAGTATTTCTGCGAGGGATCTTGTTAACCAGAAGATGGAGCTCTGATCGGTAGCTTCGCGGTAAGGGCGATCAACGTCCACGCAGCCAACAATGACTTGGCAGCTCGTTTCCAGGGGAAACGCACCGATGTTGAGCCTCTTTCGGAATCTGCAGATCGGGACCAAGCTGGCGATCGCTTCGGCTCTCGGAGGGCTGCTGGTTGGAGCCATGATCGCAAGCCAGATGCTCGGCAATGCGAGCATCCGCGAGACCAGCCAGAGCGCGCTTGCGCAGCAGCAGATCGCCCGCGACGCAGTGAAGGCCGAGGCCGCAGTTCGCGGCATGCAGCTCGCGGTCCGCGACCTTCGTCTCGCCCATAGCTCGGCCGATATTCAGAAGGCCACCCAGAGCCTGGGCGAGCAGCAGAAATCGACGAATTTGCTGGTCGATGAGATGCTGAGGCTTTCTCACGAGCCGGAGAACCGCGCTCGTATGGAGAAACTGAGATCGCTGGCCGCGGAATACGAAAGGGCTGCGCAGCAAATCGCGGGCGTACGCGGCGAAGCCCTGGCGGCGAGTGGAGCAGACGGCGCCACGCGCGCCGCGAAGCTCAATGAAGACGTCATTCGCATCGCACGCGAGACGACCCTGCCGATTGCGAGTCAACTCGACGTGCTGATCGGCCAGATCGCCGATTACGCGGGACACAAATCCGAAGAGAAGAATGCCGCAGCCGCCGCACAAATGAGATCGAGCGAGCAGCTTGCGATCCTGGTCGGGGCACTCGCCATGCTCGTCCTCGTCGGCTCCTGGCTGATGTCGTTCCTGACCATCGCGCGGCCGATCCGCGCGCTTACCGTGACCATGGACAAGCTCGCCGGCGGCGATTTCTCCGTGGTTCTGCCCGGTCTCGGCCGCAAGGACGAGGTCGGCGGGGTCGCTGCCGCAGTCGAGAAGTTCAAGATCGTGTCCGAGCAGAAGGCGCGCGAGGAGGCCGAAGCCAAGATCAGGCAGGACCAGATTGCGGCCGCGCAGCGCAAGACCGAGATGCACAAGCTCGCGGACAGCTTCGAAGCCGCGATCGGTGAAATCATCGATACCGTGTCCTCGGCCGCGACCGAGCTGGAAGCTTCTGCGTCGACGCTGACGTCGACTGCGGCGCGCGGACAGGAGCTCACCACCATGGTTGCCGCCGCCTCCGAGGAAGCGTCCACCAATGTGCAGTCTGTAGCGTCGGCGACCGAGGAGCTGTCGTCGTCGATCACCGAGATCAGCCGACAGGTGCAGGAATCAGCCCGCGTCGCGAGCGATGCGGTGAACCAGGCCCGCACCACGACCGATCGTGTCGGCGAGCTTTCCACTGCCGCGTCGCGGATCGGCGACGTGGTCGAACTGATCAACAACATCGCCGGCCAGACCAATCTCCTGGCGCTCAATGCAACCATCGAGGCCGCGCGGGCCGGCGAGGCGGGCCGCGGCTTTGCCGTCGTCGCCTCCGAGGTCAAGGCGCTTGCCGAGCAGACCGCGAAGGCGACCGGCGAGATCGGCCAGCAGATCGCCAGCATCCAGACCGCCACCGAGCATTCGGTCGGCGCGATCAAGGACATCAGCCACACCATCGAGAAGCTGTCGGAGATCTCCTCGACCATCGCAGCCGCGGTGGAGGAGCAGGGCGCCGCAACGCAGGAGATTTCCCGCAACGTGCAGCAGGCGGCGGCAGGCACCCATCAGGTGTCGTCCAACATCACCGATGTGCAGCACGGCGCAAGCGAGACCGGTTCTGCGTCCTCGCAGGTGTTGGCGGCGGCGCAATCGCTGTCCGGCGACAGCAACCGGCTGAAGCTGGAGGTCGGAAAGTTCCTGGGTACCGTGCGCGCGGCCTGACGCTCGTCGTTCGCAAGCGGTGCGAGAGCCGCGCGGTCGCTGTCGCGGGAGAGCAATCGCCTGAAGAGCGAGGTGGCGCGTTTTCTGGAGTCGGTCGGGCGGCGTAACGGCGACCGTATTCCGATTTGGATGCTGCAATGCGTTAGGGGCCGCGCCCTTCGCGTCGCAGCCGCAAATGTCTGTGCGGTTGCAACAGGCGGTTGCGGAGAAAATGACGGGCGCCGGGCCTGCCGGCAGTTTTACGTAGGATCATGTTAACGCCTGCTTGCGAATATGGAGCGCAATCTTCACGAGATAAGAACCAGCCAGCATTGTTGAACTGACCTCCGCCCTGTCGTCCGTCGCGACGACTGCGGCGCAGGTGATTTGCGCGTGCTGGTATCATCGGGATTTGTGTGATGTCGAAGTTGTCGATCGTCTTCAAGCTGCTGACCGTGCTGTCGATCCTCGTGCTCTCGCTCGCCGGTGTCGGCGTGATGGCGATCGGCACGATGCAGAACATCAACGCCCATACCGTCGAGATTGCGCAGGGCTGGCTGCCGAGCGTGCGTGCCCTCGGCTCGATGCGTGCCGACATCAATGAGCTGCGCGTCGTCCTGCGACTCCACCTGATGCAGGAGAGCATTGAAGGCAAGGACGCCGCTGAGAAGCGCATGGCCCCGCTACGCGAGCGCATCGAGAAGACGCGCAAGGTCTATGAAGGCCTGATCACCTTGCCTGCGGAACGCTCTATCTATGAGCAGTGGACCAAGGCCTGGGCCGAATACCTGAACGGCGTTCAGGAGACGATGGCGCTGTCGCGCAAGAGCCCCGGCCGCTTCCCGACCGATGCCAATGAGCTGTTGCAGACGAAGGTCGCGAAGATGGCTCAGGCGGCGGATCCCCTGCTCCTGAAGAGCATCGAGCTCAACAACAGCGGCGCAGAAGCTGAAACGAAGCAGGCGGCCGACAGCTACGCCACGATCTTCCGCGTGCTGGTCGGCATCATCGTTGCAGCCGTCGCGATTGCGATTGCTGCCGCCTATTATCTCGTGCGCGACGTCTCGCGCGGCATCGCCTCGATCATTCGCCCGATGCAGTCGCTCGGCGAGGGCGACCTCTCGGCCGAGGTGCCGCATCGCGGCGAGAAGACCGAGATCGGTTCGATGGCGGATGCGCTCCAGATCTTCAAGGAGGCGTTGATCGCCAAGAAGGCTGCCGACCAGGCGGCGGCGCGCGACGCCGAGGCCAAGATCGAACGCGGCCGCCGCGTCGATGCCATCACCCGCAATTTCGAGACCATGATCGGCGAGGTCGTCGAAACCGTGTCATCGGCCTCGACCGAGCTCGAGGCGTCCGCGGCCACGCTGAGCGGCACAGCGCAGCGCGGTCAGGAGCTTGCAACCGTCGTCGCGGCTGCGTCGGAGGAAGCCTCCACCAACGTCCAGGCGGTGGCGTCCGCCTCCGAGGAGCTGTCGTCCTCCATCACCGAGATCAGCCGCCGCGTGCAGGATTCTGCACGGATGGCTGCGGAAGCCGTCGAGCAGGCGGCGCGGACCAACGAGCGCGTCAACGCGCTGTCGCAGGCGGCCGCCCGCATCGGCGACGTCGTCGAGCTCATCAACACCATCGCGGGCCAGACCAACCTCCTCGCGCTGAACGCGACCATCGAGGCGGCGCGCGCAGGCGAAGCCGGCCGCGGCTTTGCCGTCGTCGCCTCCGAGGTCAAGGCACTGGCCGAGCAGACTGCGAAAGCGACCGGCGAAATCGGGGCGCAGGTTTCGGGCATCCAGGCCGCGACGCAAGAATCCGTCAGTGCCATCCAGGAGATCGGCGGCACCATTGAGCGGCTGTCGGAGGTGTCCTCGGCCATCGCCGCCGCCGTCGAGGAGCAGGGCGCGGCCACACAAGAGATTTCGCGCAACGTTCAGCAGGCCTCGCTCGGCACGCAGGAAGTGTCGTCCAACATCACCAACGTGCAGCGCGGGGCGATCGAGACCGGCTCTGCCTCGGGCGAAGTGCTGTCGGCGGCGAAGTCGCTGGCGACCGACAGCACGCGGCTCAAGGTCGAGGTCGCGCAGTTCCTGGAATCGGTCCGCGCGGCCTGATCCTTAGCTGCCCGTCTGCGGAGCCGGCGGTGTGACCTGCCGTCGGAACAGGATGCGTTGGTACAGCCAGCCGATCGCGACCAGCACGACGCCGAGGCACATGAACGAGAGCGCGCGGTAGACGCCTGTCAGCGTCCAGACGTCGACGGCGAAGGCCTTGAAGATCGTCAGCGCGATGACGGCGGCAGAGGCCAGCCGCGCACGCTCCGAATTGACCAGGATGCCGATGCCGAGCAGCACCACGCCGAAGGCGAGCCAGCCGATCGAATAGGTATATTGCTCGGCACTCGTGGTGCCGTCGTAGAGCAGCACCGGGCCGTGATAGAAGCGGCGGATCTCCAGCGTCACATAGGTGAGCGCCAACACCAGGGCGCCACCCGCAATCGTGTTCGCGTATGCGACAGGGCGATATCCCGCCACCGCGTAGGATAGCAGCAGCATCAGCACGGCCGGCAACGCATAGCCGAGCAGCAGCAGATTGAACACGAGGCCGCCGACGTCGACGCTGGAGAGCAGCAGCGGGTTCTCCAGGATCAGCAGGCCGAACACGCTGATGAGGCCGGCGATCGCCGTCAGCACGACCGCGCCGACATTGTGCACGATGCTGCGGCTGCGCAGCCGCAGGCGCTCCAGCCCGATCGCCATCGCCAGCGTGACACAGGCTTGCAGCGCGAATTCGAGCAGCGAGGGGGCCGCGGTCATGCGGCCGCCGGTCGCAAAGTGCCGGATCTCCATGAAGGCGAGCAGCGCGGTGAACAGGATCGCGGCCGCCTCGACGACGCGCAGCGGCACGTCGTCACCGTGGCGGCGCAGGAAGATGCTCGCGCCCCAGAACGAGGCCGCCGGCAGGCCGTAGCCCCACAGCAGCCAGTTGAAGACCGGCGTCGTGCCGACGGCATCGCCGACGATACGCGGATCATAGATGATGCGTGCGATGACGATCGCGGCGAAGATCGCCGCGAGCCGGCGCAGCACCGGAATCGGCCGCTGCAACGAGATCCAGGCGGTGCCGAGCGACATCAGTGCGAGCGCAATGGTGAGCCAGCCCTTCTCCAGTGCAAAGGTCAGCGCCAGCGCCAGCGCGCCGAGCGTACCGGTCGCGAACAAGGCGATCGAGGTTGCGATGCCCGGCCGCGTCTCGCGACGCATCAGCGCTTCGGTCGCCGCGCCGAAAGCCGCAGCAAGCAGCACCGCTAGGATCGCAAATGGGATCGAGCGGTCGAGATGGGCGATGCGCGCGTAGAGCGCGACCAGGATCGCAATCGGCGTCGCGACTGCCGATGCGGACCACACCACCGGAATGATCGCCGAGTTCGAGCGGCCCTGCGCCAGGAAGCCCGCGATGCCGAAGCCGGCGGCGAAGATCGCGGCCGTCACGAGGTGTAGCGTCACCGAGCTGTCGGTCGCGACAGGGCCGACGCCCGGCATCGGGCCGCCCGGCAGCACCAGCATGTCGGGATTGGCGCGCACCGCCCATTCGGCGAACACGATGAACACGGTCGCTGCAGCCGCGCCGAGGGTGCCCGTGGCCGCCGGCGCACGCCAGGCGACGAACAGCGTTCCTGCGACCAGCAGCGTGAAGGCAATCAACGCCAGATCGGCATGTCCGCTCGACAGCACGATCAGCATCGCGCCAAACAGATAGGCGCCGAGCGCGCCCGATGACACCGGCTCGATCTCACCGTCCTCGAAGCTGGGTCCGAACATGAAGCCGCAGACGACGAGCAGCGCGGCCAGCACGAAGCCGGCGATGACATGGAAGGCGTGCGGCGCGACCTGCAACTCTTCCGTATCGAGACCCGGGAAGATCCAAAGCACCGCGAAGGCAATGGTCGTGACCGCAAGCCAGCGCCACAGCCTGATGCGGGCGAGACCAAAACTCGCAGCGGTCACGATCGCCAGATAGATGTAGAGCGCCCAATAGTCCGGCTTGCCGCTGGAGACGAGGATCGGCGTCACGAAGGCGCCGACGACGCCGAGGCCGGCGAGCGCGGGGCCGTGCAAGAGCGCTGCGGCCAGCGTGCCCATCGCAACGATGCCGAGCAGCACGAAAGCGGTCGCAGGCACAAGGAAGCCGTAGAGCGCATAGGCCGCGTAGATGGTCGCGAACGCCACCGCCGTGCCGGCTGCGGTGAGGATCGCTGGAATGTTGGCGATCGGCAGCGCCTGGATGCTCGAGATGCTCTCCTTGCGCCGCGTCCATTCGCCGGCACCCAGCAGGGCCAGTGCGAACAGACCGCCGAGGAACACGCGCACGCCGGGGCCGAGCAGGCCGGCCTCGATCGAATAGCGCACCATGAAGAAGCCGCCGAGCGCGAGCGCAAGCCCGCCGATCCACACCACCCAGCGGGTGCCGAGCCGCTCCTCGAAGCCGGGTGCTGCCTCCGGCACCGGAGGCGGCGCATCGGCGCCCGCGCTCGGCTCAAGCGGGGGCGGTGAAATCTCTTCGGTGACGAGCGGAGGCGGCGTCGTTTCGGCTTCCGGCGCCAGCGGCGGCGGCTCGGCGGCTGCAGTCGTCGCGGGTGCTTCGGCCTGCGCCGGCATCAGCGGCGGCGGTTGCACAGGCCGCTGCGCATAAAACTTCTCTTCGAGCAAGTTGAGCCGCCGTCGCAGCTCGGTCGCCTGGCTGGACGCCTTGATCGCGATCAGGAAGGCGATGATCGCAATGATCAGCGCAAAGACGTCGAACGGGCCGTCGAACATGAAGCCTCCAGGCAACCGGCGGGCAGGGGCCGGTAGCACAAATATCAGGATCTAGCGCCGGGAGCGCACGCGCAAGCCCGGCGCGGGCCGCTCCTGGAGCACTTCGCGGCGGAAGCGGTAGAGCGCTGCCGGCCGTCCGCCCGTCTGTGTCGACATGATCCCGGTCGGTTCGACCAGGGCCTCCATTTCGACCAGGCGCCGGAAATTCTGCTTGTGCAGGTGCCGGCCGGAGATTGCCTCCACCGTGTGCTGCAGTTCGGTAAGTGTGAATTCAGCTGGCAAAAGTTCAAAGACGACAGGACGATACTTCAGTTTTGCACGCAGCCGCGCGATTCCCGTGGCGAGAATCCGGCGGTGGTCGAACCGCATCGAGGTTCCGAGCAGGGGAAGCGTCTTGCGCGCTAATGCCGCGGGACGGCCGTCGCGCCGCGCCTCCTCGATCAGCCCGGCCTCGTACAAGAGCTCATAGCGGTCGAGCACGCGTTCCTCGTCCCAGGGCGCGCCATCGAGGCCGAAATAGAACCGGACGCGGTCCTTGCGCGGCAGCGCGCGCGTCGTCTCCGGCGTCTCCTCCTCGGCCCACTTGGTCAGTGCCGGGATGATGTCGCGGGCGATGATCTCTGGCGGCTGCTCGCGCCAGTCCTCCCAGGGGAAGAAGCGGTACCATGGCGCGAAGCTCGCCGCGTTCGCTGCGAGCTCGCCGTCCACGGGGCGCGTCAGCGCGAGATAGCCGATCGACACCATATGGGCGCCGGTGTCGCCGGCTTCGGCATGACGGCCGCGATCGCCGAAGGTGTAGAGCTGCTCGACATAGCCGAGACGCAGGCCCGCCTGTTGCTCGACCCAGGCGCGCAAGCCGATCTCGAAGGTGCGATGGCTCACCGCGTCGAACGGACCGAACGGCAGGCCGGCAAGCCCGTCAGCACCGCGTGCGGTCAGGATCAGCGGCTCGTGGTCCTCGATCGCGACGATTGCGGCGGTGAGGCCAATCTCGATCGGCGTCAGCTGCGTGTCGCTCATGCGGTGACGATCGCAGCTGTTGCGAGAAAGTCATGCTGAGTAATTGAGGCGGTCTCTCCGCGGGCTCGTTGCACCTCTCCTGCTTGCGGGGGAGGTCGACGCGCTCGAAGAGCGCGGCGGGTGGGGGCTCTCTCCCCACGGGGGTCCTCGCTTGCGGAGATACCCCCACCCCAACCCTCCCCCGCAAGCGGGAGAGGGGGCGCCCCTGCATTGTGGCGCGCCGCTGTCATTCGAGCTCGATCACGAAGGGGCGCCCCTCCACCATCATCGCGCCGGGGCCCATCTCGTCGAGCGCGCGCAGCATGCGGCCGTTGCGCCCGAGTGCACGATCGGCGAGGCTGACGATGCGCCGGTTGGGCGAGGCGATCGGCGAGGCCGCGCGGATCTTCCTGGCGATCTCGATTTCGTCGCGATTGGGATTGAGCGCGCATACCGCTGCGAATGCGCTCGCGGTGGAGCGGCTGATGCCGGCATAGCAATGCACCACCAGCGGCGCGCTGCGGTCCCAGCCGCGCACGAAGTTCAGCACCTGGTCGATATGCGTTTCCGATGGCGCAACGAAGCCGTCCATCTCCTCCGTGATGTCGTCCATCGACACCTTGAGATGGTTGGCTGGCAGCACGGATACCGGCCGCGCCACCTGCTCGACATTGGCCATCACCGTCAGCACGTGGCTGGCGCCTGTGAGGCGGACGGTTTCGGGAAGCGCGGCGAGGGAACAGACGTGGATCATGGCGGACCTTTTTGCTGATTATAGCCGCGGCCGGTAGGGTGGGCAAAGCGAAGCGTGCCCGCCATTTTTGTCGCAAACGCGAAGAGATGGTGGGCACGGCGCAAGAGCGCCTTTGCCCACCTACAGGACCTACGCAAACACGGCGCCAAACCGCTCCAGAAACTGCCTCTCAGCCCGCGCCGCCGTCCAGGGCGTCAGGTAATCGCGCCGGACGCTGTCGGACAGGCCGGGATCTTTGCCGAACAGGCGCCTTGCCTCGGGCTGCTTGAAGCCGGCCAGCACGGTCGCCTCCAGATAAGCCGCGCCGCGATCGGCAGTCTTGATGGCCAGCGTGATCTCCTCCGGTAGCACGGGTGGCAAACCGAACCGGACATGGATGGCGCCGAGCAGGCGTTTCTCGACCGCCTTGTAGTGGCCGTCGAGCACCGCCTTGAACGGCGAGATCATGTCGCCGATCACGTATTCCGGCGCATCGTGCAGCAGGGCTGCGAGCCGCACGCGCTGATCGACACGTGGCATCTCGTGCCGCAGCACGGTCTCCACCAGCAACGTATGCTGTGCGACCGAAAAGATGTGCGCGCCAAAGGTCTGCCCGTTCCAGCGCGCCACCCGCGCCAGCCCATGGGCGATGTCGCTGATCTCGATGTCGAGCGGAGAGGGATCGAGCAGATCGAGCCGTCGGCCCGACAGCATGCGCTGCCAGGCGCGGGACTGCGCATCGCGGGCGGTCTTCTTCGCGGTCATTTGGCCTTGAGGCGCGGCTTGCGCTGCGTCTTGCCGCAGGTGGCGTGACAATGGCAGTCGACCAAGTGGTCGTTGACCATGCCGGTCGCCTGCATGAAGGCATAGACGATGGTCGGGCCGACGAATTTGAAGCCGCGCGAGGACAGCTCCTTGGATATCTGCACCGACAGCGGCGTCGAGGCCGGCACGCTCGCGCTGGTCTTGAACTGGTTGACCTTGGGCCGCCCGTCCATGAAGTCCCACAGCAGCTTCGAGAAGCCCGGGCCCTTCTCCATGATATCGAGATAAGACTTCGCGCTCAGGATCGCGCCTTCGATCTTGGCCTTGTTGCGCACGATGCCGGCATCGTTCATCAGCGCATGAACCTTCTTAGGCGTATAGCGCGCGATCTTCTCCGGCTGGAAATCGTCGAAGGCTTTGCGGAAATTATCGCGCTTGCGCAGGATCGTGATCCAGGACAGGCCGGCCTGGAAACCGTCCAGAATCAGCTTCTCGTACAGCGCGCGGTCGTCATATTCCGGCACGCCCCATTCGGTGTCGTGATAGGCGACATAAAGCGGATCTTCGCCCGGCCAGGGGCAGCGGGTCTTTCCGTCGGGATGCAGACGAGGGGCTCGGCTCATGCGGTGGGCTGCTTCGCAGGAATACGGACGACGTCGGGTTCTGCCAGCTTCAACGCGAGGCCGCCGGCGGTGAGCGCCTGGCCCGCGTCGAGCGCATCGGCGACGCGGTCGATCCGCACCAGCGCGATGCCCTTGCCGCCGGCGGTCGAGCCGATCGTGCCGACAGGCTTGTCGCCGGCAAGAATGGTCGCGCCGATTTCGGGTGAAGGACCGTCGAGCAGCACCTTGACGCTGCGGGTGCGTGCAGTGCCGCGATGCTGCATGCGCGAGACGACCTCCTGGCCGACATAGCAGCCCTTGTCGAAATCGACGCCGGCAAGTCGATCCATGTTGGTCTCGTGCGGGAACGCATCGCTGTACATGAAATCGAGCCCGCCGCGCGGCACGCCGAGCGCGATACGGTGCGCCTCGTATTCGGCCGCATCGACCAGCTCGGCGCCGATGAGGTCGGACAGCTTCTGCTTGAGATCTTCCGGGATCAGGATGCGGGTGCCGAGCCCGTCATTCCGCGGATCGGCGAAGGCAAGGTCGGGCTGGACCGCGGGCTGGCCGTCCCAGGCCGCGAGCACGCCGAGATCGCCGGAAAGGTTATCCACCGTCACCTTGGCGCGCAATTTGTAGAACTTCAGCTTGGTGGCCAGGGTGTCCGCCAGCGCTTTCGGGCAGTCGACCAGGAACCCGCCGCCGTGACCCGCGGGCGCTTCCGTGATCAGGAAGTCCACGATGATCTTGCCCTGCGGCGTCAGCAGCGCGCCGAATCGCCCAAGGCCGGGTTTCAGCCGGTCGACGTCGGTCGTGACCAGGCCGTTGAGGAAGTTGCGCGCATCCTCGCCTGCGACCTTGACCACGCCCCGGTCGGGAAGAAACGCCGATTTCATGCGAAAATCTCTTGCGACATGTTGCTCCGGAACGTAAGCCCGCAACGCATAAACGACAAGACCTCGAGCCCTGCGCTTGGGGATGAGAGAGGCCTTCAGCCATGAGCCAGCGTTTCGATGTGATCCTCAAGGGCGGCACCGTGGTCAACCAGGACGGCGAGGGTGTTCGCGATATCGGCATCGCGGGCGGTCGCATCGCCGAGCTGGGCCCGCTGTCGCAAGACAGTGGCGCGGAGGTGATCGACTGCAAGGGCCTGCACATCCTGCCCGGCGTGATGGACACGCAGGTGCATTTCCGCGAACCCGGGCTGACGCACAAGGAAGACCTCGAGACCGGCTCGCGGAGCGCCGTGATGGGCGGCGTCACCGCCGTTTTCGAAATGCCGAACACGGCGCCGCTGACGGTGACGGAGACCGAATTCACCGACAAGGTGAAGCGGGCCCATCACCGCATGCATTGCGATTTCGCCTTCTTCATCGGCGGCACCCGCGAGAACGTGCAGGACCTGCCGGTGCTCGAGCGCGCACCCGGCTGCGCCGGCGTCAAGGTCTTCATCGGCTCCTCGACCGGCGCGCTCCTGGTGGAGGACGACGAAAGCCTGCGCCGCATCTTCCAGGTGATCCGCCGCCGTGCCGCCTTCCACGCCGAGGACGAGTATCGGCTCAACGAGCGCAAATCGCAGCGCGTCGAGGGCGATGCCCGCTCGCATCCGGTCTGGCGCGACGAGACCGCGGCGCTGATGGCGACGCAGCGCCTGGTCAAGCTCGCGCACGAGACGGGCAAGCGCATCCACGTGCTGCACATCTCGACCAAGGAAGAGATCGAGTTCCTGCGCGACCACAAGGACGTCGCCTCCTGCGAGGCGACGCCGCACCATCTCACGCTGGTCGCGCCCGAATGCTACGAACGGCTCGGCACGCTCGCGCAGATGAACCCGCCGGTGCGCGGCGCCGATCATCGCGCCGGCATCTGGCGCGGCATCGAGCAGGGCATCATCGACGTGCTCGGCTCCGACCACGCCCCGCATACGCTGGAAGAGAAGCAGAAGACCTATCCGGCCTCGCCGTCAGGCATGACCGGCGTGCAGACGCTGGTGCCGATCATGCTCGATCACGTCAATGCCGGTCGGCTCTCGCTGGCAAGATTCGTCGACCTCACCAGCGCCGGTCCTGCGCGCATCTACAACATGGCCTGCAAGGGCCGCATCGCCGCCGGTTACGATGCCGACTTCACCATCGTCGATTTGAAGCGCAGCGAGACCATCACCAGCAAATGGGTCGCGTCCAAAGCCGGCTGGACGCCTTATGACGGGTTGCGCGTACAGGGGTGGCCCGTCGGCACCTTCATCCGCGGCCGCCGCGTGATGTGGCAGGGCGAGCTCGTGACGCCCTCGCAGGGCGAGCCGGTGCGGTTCCTGGAGACGCTGAAGCAGTAGGGCGCGCAAGGTTCAGCTTCTCGCTCAGCTGTCATGCCCCGGCTTGACCGGGGCATCCAGTACTCCGCGGCGATAGTTGGCTGACACGACCGCTGCCTCTGGAATACTGGATTGCCCGCCTTCGCGGGCAATGTCAGTGTGCCAAGAAGCGAAAGCGCAAATTGGGAGAGAGCAATGTCCCAGCCAGCCGCCCTCATCACCACCGAGCAGCTCGCCGCCATGCTCGGCGATCCCAATCTCCGTATCTACGATTGCACGACCTACAACGAGCCGGTGCCACCCGGCAGCGACGTGCCTTATCGCGCGGTGCCCGGCGACAAGACGTTCGCGGCCGGCCACATCCCGGGCGCGGATTTCCTCGACCTGCAGGGCGAGTTCTCCGACACCTCGTCGCAACAGTTTTTCATGATGCCTGGCATGGCCCAGTTGGAGGCCGCCTTTGGCCGCCACGGCCTCGATGCGAGCAAGACCATCGTGCTCTACAGCATCGGCACGATGATGTGGGCAACGCGGTTCTGGTGGATGCTGCGCTCGCTCGGCGTCGATGCCCGCGTGCTCGACGGCGGTTTCGACAAATGGAGGGAGGAGGGGCGGCCGGTCGAGACGGGGGCACCGAAGGGCTATCCAGCGACGACCTTCGAGGCCGCGCCGCGCCCAGGCTTCTTCGTCGACAAGGAAGCCGTGCTGGCGCGGATCGGCGATCCCGCGACTGTCATCGTCAACGCGCTCGGGCCGCAGTTTCACCGCGGCCTCGAGCCGAGCCGCTACGGCCGGCCGGGCCGCGTTCCCGGCAGCGTCAACGTGTCAGCCGCAACGCTCGTGAACACCGACAAGACGCTGACGAATCTTGCGGACGCCGAAGCGAAATTCGCGGCCCAGGGCGTCACGCGCGACAAGACCGTGATCTGCTATTGCGGCGGCGGCATCTCGGCGACGATCGACCTGCTGCTGCTGACGCAGCTCGGCTTCGACAAGCTGACGCTCTACGACGCTTCAATGGGTGAGTGGGCGAGGGACCCGGCGCTGCCGATCGAGACGGACTAGCTCTTACCCTCATCTGGAGGGCCCTCCAGGGCAGGGTAAGAAAGTTGGGAACCTTTTTTCCTAGCCTGCATCCAATGTCTAGAACGACGCGAAACTAGCAGGTGACCGCTATGCCAGGGACCGCAGCCGGCCTGTCCGCCGGTGCCAGGACATCGGAAGCCGCGTTGGTCGACCGCGCGCGGCGCCGGGACGAGGCGGCTTTGCGCGAGATCATGCAGGCCAACAACCGTCGGCTCTATAGGCTTGCCCGTGGCATCCTGCGCAGCGACAGCGAAGCAGAGGACGTGGTGCAGGAAACCTATGTCCGCGCATTCACGCATCTCGACGGTTTTCTTGGCGGCTCGGCGCTGTCGACATGGTTGTCGCGCATTGCGATCAACGAAGCGCTCGGACGCGCACGCGGTCGGAGGCCGCAGGTCGAACTGGGATCGCTGCCGGAGGCAGTGCTCGAAGCGCAGATCATCCAGTTTCCGCTTTCGTCCGCCGCAACTGATCCGGAAAAGTCCATGGCCCAACGCGAGATCCAGCGCGTCGTCGAACACGCGGTCGATGAACTACCCGACGCCTTCCGCATGGTCTTCATCGCGCGGGTGATGGAGGGGATGAGCATGGAGGAAACCGCCGAGCTGCTCGGCATCAAGCCCGAGACCGTGAAGACGCGGTTGCACCGTGCGCGCACGCTGCTGCGCGAAAATGTCGAGAAGAAGATCGGTCCGGTCGTGATGGATGCGTTTCCATTCGCCGGCCGGCGCTGCGAGCGCCTGACCGAGGCCGTGCTCAGGCGCCTTGGCGTTGGCGCATAATTTTTCGGGAACGTTCGCGCGGAATTGGCATCCAACCTGTGCAAGCAACACGCCGGAAAGTTTCCGGCCCCACAGGAGTGTCAAGCCATGTTGATCCGATGGAGCGCGGCGGCGGCCGCAGCAATTCTATTGTCGAGTCCCGTACTGCTGCAAAGCGCCAGCGCAGCCGACAAGCCCACCGATCCGCAGATCGCACATATCGCCTACACCGCGGGCGTGATCGATATCAACGCCGCCAAGCAGGCGCAGAAGAAGGCGAAGAGCAAGGACGTCAAGGCGTTCGCCGAAGACATGCTGCGCGACCACGAGGCGGTCAACAAGCAGGCCCTCGCGCTGGTCAAGAAGCTGAACGTCACGCCGGAGGACAACGACACCAGCAAGGCGCTGTCGAAGCAGGCGAGCGACAAGCTCGTCGAGCTCGACAAGCTAGACGGCGCAGCGTTCGACAAGGCCTATGTCGCCAACGAGGTCGCCTACCACAAGGCGGTCAATGGCGCGCTGGAGACGCAGCTGATCCCATCGGCGAACAATGCCGAGCTGAAGAGCCTGCTGCAGACCGGCCTGAAGATTTTCCAGGGTCATCAGCAGCACGCCGAGCACGTCGCGGCCGAGCTGAAATAGGAGCGTCAGATGATGCCGGGACGCCTCGCTTCGATCGCACTTGCGGTCGTCCTCCTGTCGATGGTCGTCCCAGCGCGGGCGACGACTATTCGCATCACGATGGAGAATCTCGTGATTTCACCAGCCGAAATGTCGGCGAAGGTGGGCGACACCATCGAATGGATCAACAAGGACGTGTTCGCCCACACCGCCACCTCAGACAATGGCGATTTCGATGTGAACTTGCCGCCGAAGAAATCGGCGACATTCGTTCTGAAGAAGGCGGGAGCGATCGACTACTACTGCCGCTATCATCCCAACATGAAGGCGACGCTCAAGGTCGCGCCATGATGGAGGGAGGGAACGCATCCCCGATCGTCTCAGGAACATCTCCCGCTCATTGCAAGACTAATGCTTGTCCGCGGGGAACGGCTTTCGTGCGATAAATCGCGGCAGACTTCGCGACGACATTCGCAAAGTCATTCATCCGTCAACTGGCCCCGCCCGAATGGCGGGGTCATTTTCGAGGCGGCTTACTGCCTGGAGATACCGACCGAGAATTCGCCGTTGCGAATGCGGCTGGGAAAGCCCTCGACGAACTTCGCCACCGCGTCCTCGCCATAGGTGCCGACGAGCTCGGCCAATGCCGCGAACAGGCTCGCCTGCGCCAGGCAGTCGCCGTCGACGCCGTCATGGCGTGCCTCTGCCCAGGCCTCGTTGAGATAGCTCAGGGCAGCCTGTTTCTGCTCGTGATCGGGCAGCGGCGCGCGGGCGGGGGCGTAGGAAATCGGCTGGCTCATGAAACTCGATCAGGGCTGGGGCGCGATCCACGGCGATGCGCTGTGCGAGAGGTGTAGCACGGGCGTTAACGACCGCTAGGCCACATCTTTAAGAACGGTTAACGGCTGTGAACAAAGTCGATGACAGGGTTCCCGTCGCGCGCCTGCGTCGACCGCCGTCATTCCGGGGCGCGAAGAAGTCGCGAGCCCGGAATCCATCGGGCCGCAGAGACGATGGATGAATGGATTCCGGGTTCGCGCGGCGCGCGCCCCGGAATGACAACGTGGAGAGAGCTAGTTCGCGTAGCGTGCCGTCAGATCCCGCGAGATCTTTGAGCCTTCTTCGATATACCGCCGGATCGCCACCGTCGCGGCCGGCGTACAGCTGCGGTAGGTCTGCTGAAAACCGTTATAGCCGCGGTTGAACCCGGCGATCATGCGGGTGCGGCGCTCCCCGGAGGGGGTCTCGGCATCGATCAGCGCCTGCATCTCGTTGCGCCATTTGTTGCCTTCGTTGGATCCGCAGATGCCGCGCAGATAGTGCAGCCCGCCGAGGATCTCGGCCAGCCGCTGCAAATCGGCGTCGAACGGCGCCGCCACGTCCTGGGCCCTCGCGGGCACGGCGGCGCAGGCGAGAATCAGGGCAAAAATGGCCAGAAATCGCGTGGACATCGGCCGGTGTATGCCCCCTCGGGACGGCGGGCGCAAGGCGGGCCGTCAGGCCCCAAGCAGCCGATGGGCGGACAGGATGACCTCCTCCAGCCCCCCGGTCAGCTTGAGGTCGCCGAGGCTCGCGAGGGCATCCGGCGCGATCCAGCGGTAATCGTCGAGCTCGTCGTTGAGAGCCGGTTCGTTCGCCGCCCAGCGGGCGGCAAAGGACATGATCAGGTAGTGGCCGGCCCCGGCCGTGGCTGGCAACACCTCGCGCCAGCCGGCGAGGCCAATGATCTCGATGCGAAGGCCGGTTTCCTCGTCGACCTCGCGGCTCAGGGCCTGATGCAGCGATTCGCCGAATTCGACCCGGCCGCCCGGAAGCGAATAGAACCCCTTGGCGGGCGAGCGGGCGCGGCGGACCAGCAGCACCTTGCCGTCGCGGAAGATGGCCGCGCTGACCGCAAGCTGGGGGTGGGTGGGCTGGACGATTGCGGCCAATCGCGTCACCTATCCGGCCGAGTTCGCCATGATGGTGTCGACGTCGGCTTCCGCCCCGCCATTGATGATGCCGCCGCAGGCCGCGATCAGCGGCTTGACCCAGAGGGTGGCCTGCTCGGCGAGGCGGACGCGGGTCGTGTCCTTCTCGACCTCGCGCATGGCCGAGCCCACCGCGGTCAGGATCGAGGTCATGGTATCAGTGATGTGGTCGAACTGGGCGCGCACGTTGGGATCGGCCTTCTCATAGGCCTCGATGGCAAGGTCCCGTGCCTTGAAATTCGAGGCCGTGAAATGCTCGGCATAGGACAGCGGCGACCAGGTCAGGAAGTCTTCGGCGCATTCGGGCATATCCGGGACCATTTCAAGCAGCATCACGGCTTCATTGAAATGGTTGAGATAGTCGGTGGCAAGCCCGGTCCGGGGGTTGATGTTGGCCACGCGCAGCCGTTCGGCCCAGGCCGCAGCCTCGGGGCCCGTCTGTACATGCGTCCGCGCGGGTTTGGAGGCCGTTGAGCTCATCTGCCGCAGTGTTAACGTTCGGGGTTAAAAGGACCTGAACGGACCCTATATAGACGCCCAAGGATGTGTGGACGCTTCGTCATAACTTCGGCCCCCGCGGCTTTGCGGCAACTGTTCGGCTATGTCGAGCAGCCGAATTTCCCGCCCCGGTACAATGTCGCCCCGACACAACCGATCCCGGTCGTGCTGGTCGAGAACGGCGCGCGGCATTTCCGCCTGATGCGGTGGGGCCTGCTGCCGGGCTGGGTCAAGGATCCCCGCGGATTCACGCTCCTGATCAACGCCCGCTCCGAGACGGTGCTGGAGAAGCCCGCCTTCAAGAACGCGATTCGCCGCCGGCGCGGCCTGATCCCGGCCGACGGCTATTACGAGTGGAAGTCGGAGGGCGGCCGCAAGCAGCCCTTCTTCATCCACCGTGCTGACGGCGAACCGCTCGGCTTTGCCGCAGTGTTCGAAACCTGGGTCGGGCCGAACGGCGAGGAGCTCGACACGGTTGCGATCGTCACCGCCGCGGCGGGAGAGGACCTCGCCGCGCTGCATGACCGGGTACCCGTCACCATCAGCCCGCGCGATTTCGAGCGTTGGCTCGATCATCGCGGCGACGAGGTCGACGCGATCCTGCCGCTGATGACCGCTCCGCGCATCGGCGAATTCGCCTGGCACCCGGTCTCCACCCGCGTCAACCGCGTTGCCAATGACGACGAGCAATTGCTCCTGCCGATCAGTGCGGAGGAGATGGAGGCAGAGGCGATGAAGCCGAAGAAGGCGGTGCGGAAGGTTGCTGCTGTGTCATCAGATGACGGGCAGGGCTCGTTGTTCTAGCAAAGTTGGGTTTGAGCCAAGCTGGCGTCATTCACTCCGCTGTCGTCCCGGACAAGCGCGCCCCGGGACGACGAGAAGAGTGTGTGGCAGCGCCGCCCTCACACAATCTCCCTTGCCCTCAACCCCGCGATCTCCGCTGCATCGAATCCCAGTTCGCCGAGCACCGCGTCCGTATCTGCCCCCAGCTCCGGTGCCATGCGATCCAGCTTGCCGCCCCCATGCGCGAGCTTGAAGCCGCTGCCCGCAAACCGTAGCCGGCCGTATTGCGTGTCCAGCTCCTGGATCGCGCCGCGCGCCTTGAGTTGCGGATGGTCGATGACCTCTTCGACCTTCCAGATGCTGGCGCAGGGCGCGCCCGCGTCTTCCAAAATCGTCTCCCATTCGCGCGCCGGCCGTTTCGCCAGCGCCTCTTCGATGATGGCGCGCAGCGCGCCCTCGTTCTCGTTGCGCGAAAACCAATCCGCAAAGCGCGGATCGCTCAGCGTGTCCTCGCGGCCGAGCGCGGACATCAGCGCGCGGTACTGCTTCTCGTTGTTGACGGCGAGCAAGATGTGGCCGTCGCCAGCCTTGAACAGGTTCGCGGTGGTCTTGCGGCTGACTGCCTGGTTGCCCGAGAGTGTCTGGCGATGGCCGGCGACCGACCAGTCCGCGATCTGGCCCGAGAGAAACGCCAGCGTCGCCTCCAGCATCGAGACGTCGATGAGCTGGCCCTTGCCGGTGCGGTCGCGCTGGTACAGCGCGCTCGACACGCCGAACGCGGCCGTGGCGCCCGAGAGCACGTCGCAGACCGCAAAGCCGGCACGCGTCGGCCCCGTCTCGGCGTGGCCCGTGATCGCCATGATGCCCGACAGCGCCTGCATCTTGCCGTCATACCCCGGCCGCAGGCGGTCCGGTCCGGTCTGGCCGAAGCCGGAGACCGCGCAATAGATCAGCTTGGGATTGATCGCCGACAGCGCCTCGTAGCCGATGCCGAGCTTGTCCATCACGCCGGGCCGGAAGTTTTCCATGACCACATCGACCTGGCTTGCGAGCTTCTTCACGATCGCGATCGCCTCGGGCTTTTGCAAATCGAGCGTCAGGCTGCGCTTGTTGCCGTTGATGGCCTGGAACGCCGGTGCCAGCCCGCGCTCGGCCCATTCGCGGGAGAGCGGCGTGCGGCGCATGTCCTCGCCCTCGCGCCGCTCGACCTTGATGACGTCCGCACCCAGCAACGCAAGTTGGTAGCTGGCGTAGGGACCGGCCAGCACTTGCGTAAAATCCAGGATCTTCACGCCCTCGAACGGTCGCGTCACGTCGCTCTCCCTTGGTTTATTGTTGTTGGAGGGCGTCAGGCGGCGCGGTTGCCGCGCGCGATCTCCTTTTGCCTGTCGAATTCGGCGCGGCGCCGCGCCAGCTCTTCAGGGGAGAGCTGCGCGACATTGTTGTAGTCGAGCTTCCAGGAGGCATCCTCGCTCCAGCGCAGCGGCGACTGCATCGTGGTCTGCGGGCCGCTCGCGGTCTCCAGCAGCCGGAGCGCGAGCTCGAGCGTCTGGGCCTGCGAGGCGATGTCGTGCGGCTTGCCGGCGGAATTGCCGAGCGGGAAATCGCTGAACAGGAAGCGCGGCACGGCGGCGTGCTCGATGATGTCCTTGGCGCAGCCCATGATCACGGTCGCAATGCCGTTGCGCTCGAGATGCCGCGCCACCAGCGCCGTGGTCTGGTGGCAGACCGGGCAGTTCGGCACCAGCACCGCGGCATCCACCTTGTCGGCGAGGCAGCGCGAAAGAAGCTCCGGCGCGTCGGTGTCGAGCGTGACACGATGGCTGCGGTTGGTCGGCGCGCCGAAGAAGCGCTGGCTCACTTCGCCGATCCGCCCCGCGGCGCTGGCCTTCAACAGCTGCGGCAGCGGAAACCAGGTGCCGCTGTCGGTCGCCGAGGTGTGCTTGCGGTCGTAGCCGATGTGCGAGATGCGCAGATCGTGCTGCTTCGACGTGTCGCCGTCATAGACCTGGTAGAATTTTGCGCTGCCGTTATACGCCGCGCCCGGCCCCTGATCGCCCTTGGTGGGATCGTACGGCGCGGCCGTCGTGATGATGGTGACGCGCGACTGGGCCAGCGGCTTCTTGAGCGGCTGGAACGGCGCCTCGGTGTAATGCGCCCAGCGATACGGCGTGGTGTAGCCGATCGCCGCGTAATAATCGCGCGTGCGCTGCATGTAGGGGACGGGGGCATCGTAGTCGGGCGCAAAGCCGAATTCGTCGTCGCGCGGAGCGGACATGGCGCGTCTCCTGGTTCTTGGTTGGCTCCAGACTAGAGATAGTTTGTGCGTTGCTCAACGGGGGGCGGGAGGACGCAGGACAGAATTGCAGATGAGGATGGTGCGGCGGCGGTGCTGCTAACCCTCTCCCCTTGTGGGCCCCTTGTGGGAGAGGGTGGCTTCGCGGCAGCGAAGCCGGGTGAGGGGTCTCTATCCTCACGAACGGTTTCGCACGTGGAGAGATACCCCTCATCCGGCGCTTCGCGCCACCTTCTCCCACAAGGGGAGAAGGGTTTGCACCTCGCGCGCGGATAGACTCACCTACCTGAACACGTGCAGCGCCGCGTATTGCAGCAGCATGATCGCCTTGGCGTCGATGATGCGGCCGTCGGCGATCATCGCCAGCGCCTCGTCAATGCCGAGCTCCAGCACCTCGATGTCCTCGCCCTCGTGTTCGAGGCCGCCGCCATCGCTGACGCGCATCGAAGGCTCGTATTCGGCGACGAAGAAATGCAGCTTCTCGGTGATGGCGCCGGGGCTCATGAAGGCCTCGAACACCTTGTGGACGTGGTGCAGGCGATAGCCGGTTTCCTCCTCGGCCTCGGCGCGGATGCGCTCTTCCGGGGAAGCATTATCCAGCACGCCGGCCGCCGCCTCGATCAGGAGGTCGTCATAGCCGCGGATAAAGGCCGGCAGGCGGAACTGGCGCACCAGGATCACGGTCCGCCGCGCGAGATTGTAGGGCAGCACGGCGGCGGCGTTGTCGCGTTCATAGGTCTCGCGCTGCTGGGTCTGCCACTCGCCATTGGTCCGCCGATACTCGAAGGTCGTGGTCTTCAGCGTGGTCCAGCCGTCCGAGAGCACGCGGACGTCCTTGATGCGGACGCGGTCGGAAATGGTCATGGCTGGATCTCAGTTGCTTGGCGTGGTCGCGCGGCCGTCGAGCCACTTCTGGAACATGACGGAGGTGGATAGCTCGAAACCCAGCGATCCGTAGAACGCATTGGCCTGCGCGTTCTCGCGGCGGACAAGGAGCTGCAGTTTTGGAATTCCGGCCGCGCGTAGCCAATCCTCCGCCGCCGCCATGATGGCGCGGCCATGGCCGCGCTTCTGGCTATCCGGATCGACCGCGACGTAATAGACCCAGCCGCGATGGCCGTCATGGCCGACCATGATTGTCGCGACGATCGCGCCGTCGTCGCGGCCGATCAGCACGGTGGAATTGTCGCGCCGCCGCGCCAGCGCGATGTCGGCATGCGGGTCGTTCCAGGGACGCGTCAGGCCGCAGCGCCGCCACAGCGCGACGACCCTCTCGACGTCGGCGTCGGCGATGGGGTCGATCGCGAGCGGAGCAGGCGAGACCGATGCGCTCACAGCACCTTCCCCGGATTCATGATGCCGAGCGGATCGAGCATCGCCTTGATGGAGCGCATCAGCTCGATCGCGGTCTTGTCCTTCACTTCGGGCAGCTCATCGCGCTTCAGCACGCCGATGCCGTGCTCGGCCGAGATCGAGCCGCCCATGCGCAGCACGATCTCGAACACGACGGCGTTCATCTCGTGCCAGCGCGCCAGGAAGTCCGCGCTATCAGCGCCAATCGGCTGGCTGACATTGTAGTGCAGATTGCCGTCGCCGAGATGGCCGAACGGCACCGGGCGCGCGCCGGGGATCAGCTTCACCACGGCGGCGTCGGCCTCGGCGATGAATTCAGGCACGGCGGCGACGGGCACGGAGATGTCGTGCTTGATCGAGCCCCCCTCCGGCTTCTGCGCCGCCGACATCTCGTCGCGCAGCTTCCAGAACGCACCGCGCTGGGCAAGGCTCGCCGCGATCACGGCGTCGTCGACGATCTCCTCCTCCATGGCGCGGGCGAGGATCGTCTCCAGCGGCGTGCGGGCATCCTCGCTCGGTGAGGACAATTCCATCAGCACGTACCAGCGATGCTTCTCTGCAAGCGGATCGCGTACGTCGATGCCGTGGCGGACCGAGAAGTCGACCGCCATCTCCGAGAGCAATTCAAAACTCGTCAGCGCATTGGCGGCTTCGCCTTGCGCGATCGTCAGCAGTTTCAGCGCCGCCATCGGCGACTTCAGCCCGACGAAGGCCGTCTCGATCGCCCGCGGCTTCGGAAACAGCTTCAGCGTCGCCGCCGTGATGATGCCGAGCGTGCCTTCGGCGCCGATGAAGAGGTTGTGCAGATTGTAGCCGGTGTTGTCCTTCTTCAGCTTCGTCAGCGCGTTCAGCACGCGCCCGTCGGCGAGCACCACCTCCAGTCCCAGCGCCATCTCGCGGGCAACGCCATAGGCGAGTGCCGCGGTGCCGCCGGCATTGGTCGAGAGATTGCCGCCGATGGTGCAGCTTCCTTCCGCGCCCAGCGACAGCGGAAACAGCCGGTCCACCTCCGCCGCCTTCGCTTGCGCGATCTGCAGCACCACGCCGGCCTCGCAGGTCATGGTGTTGGAGGCGGTGTCGACCTCGCGGATCTTGTCGAGCCGGCGCAGCGACACCACCACTTCGCCATTGTGCGGCGTCTGCCCGCCGACGAGCCCGGTGTTGCCGCCCTGCGGCACCAGGGCGATGTTGTGCGCGGAGGCGAGCTTGCAGATCGCGGAGACCTCCGCCGTCGAGCCCGGGCGCAGCACCAGCGGCGAGCGGCCGTGGAACAGATTGCGCTCCTCGGTGACGTAAGGCTCGATGTCGGCGGCATCGGTGATCGCGTGGCGCTCGCCGACGATCTTGCGGAATTGCTCGATCAGCTCGGGCGCAAGCGGAGGCGTGGCAGATTTGTTGATGTTCATTATTTCGTCTCTTCTTCCACTCTATCGCGCAACCGCCGCCCGGCGCAGCCGGTCGTTGATCGCTTCGCCCAAACCGTCTTCGGGGATCGGCATCACCGCGATCGACCGCGGGCTCTTCGCATCCAGGCTACGAAGATAGCCGAACAGATTGGCAGCGGCTTCATCGAGATCACCGCTGAGCGACAAATTCATGACGGCCGCGGCACCGTCAATGCCGGGCAGGCGCGACGGCCCAAACGCCAGCAGCGCCTCGCCCGGCATGACCTCGCGCGCATCGAGCCGCACATGGGCGCGCGGCGCGTAATGCGAGGCCAGCATGCCCGGCGCCAGCGGCTGGCTGTCGTCGCTTTCAGCTTCCATCGGCGGCCGCGCCAGCGGCATGCCCAGCACCGCCTCGATTCGTTCGCGTGAGAGCCCGCCGGGACGGAGCAGCATCGGCGCGTTGAGGCAGCCGACAATGGTCGATTCGACGCCGACCGCGACCGGCCCGCCGTCGACGATCAGGTCGATCCGCCCCGCAAGGTCGCTCTCGACATGGGCGGCCAGCGTCGGCGAGACGTGGCCGGAGATGTTGGCGGACGGCGCCACCACGGCGCCGCCAAAGGCGCGCAGGATCGCCTGCGCCACCGGATGGGCGGGAATGCGGATCGCGACCGTGTCGAGGCCGGCGGTGGCGAGATCCGCCACCGGGCAATCGTCGGTCTTCGGCACGACCAGCGTCAGCGGCCCCGGCCAGAACGCCTCCGCGAGCTCTAGGGCGCGCGCGTCGAACCGCCCGATCCGCCGTGCGGCCTTTAGGTCCGCAACATGCGCGATCAGCGGATTGAACGCCGGCCGCCCCTTGGCGGCATAGAGATGGGCGATCGCGGCTGCATTTGCGGCATCCGCCCCGAGCCCGTAGACCGTCTCGGTCGGAAACGCGACCAGCCCGCCGGCCGCCAAGGTCCGGGCGGCGGCCTCCGCGCCGGCCGCGCCGGCCGGCAAAATCAGCGTTTCAACACCCGTTTTCACAGGGATAAAATTCCTCGTCTCGGCCGCTTGCAGTGCGTCAAACCCGACGCTATAAGCCGCCTTCTTGTCGGAGTGTGGCTCAGCCCGGTAGAGCACTGCGTTCGGGACGCAGGGGTCGCAGGTTCGAATCCTGCCACTCCGACCATTATTTCAAGTACTTATAGTTTCTATGTTTTTCGGGCGCAATGAAATGCGCAACGAATTGAGGCACGGCAGCCATGCCCATCGATCTCAAGGCTTACGCCAAGGACGTCGAGGAGCAGATAAAGCAGATCCGGGACGATCTTGCGCCGCTGGAAGCCGGGAAAATGACGATCGGGGAACGCGAAGGAAATAGGCCTTGGCGAGACGTCACGCAAGACATGATCAGGCACCAGAAGTCCTCCCTCCGGACCTATGAGTTAATTCTGGCTGACCTGCGGGCAAGAATAGCCCGCGGCGAATAGAGTTCAGAGTTCAGCTCAGCGCCTTCCCCTAAACGCCTCTGCGGCCTCTTCCTGGAAATCTGGATGGTGATGGCCGTAGTTGGCCTCGAGCTGCTCCACGGTCATGCCAAGCCAGCCTGCGGCTTCCCACATATCGACACCTGCCTGCATGAGCCAGGTCGCCGCGGTGTGGCGCAAGGAGTGGCGAACCACGTCATCGCCTAGCCCCGCATCCTCCAGGATACCCTCCCAAGCCGATCTGATCTTGCCAGCAAGCGGCTGGCCATCGTGCATACGGTTGACGACGAAGCGAATCTGGTCGCCGTCCTTCAAAAGGCCCGCCGCTCGCAGCTCGGACGAGCGCGTCTGGTCGATCTTCCGCCAACGGACCAAGTGAGGGCGTAGCCGGCTGGCAATCTTTGCGGGCGGGCGTCGCTTTTTGGTTGACCGTTCCAAAGCCCCCTTGCCTTGGTAAACCATCGCGTCCAGATTCATCCAAGGATGGGTCGTTGTCGGCAGCCACTGTGTCCGGCGGATCGTCTCTTCGCGGCGAGCGCTGTACATGCCAACCAGAGTGAAGCGCGCAGCCGGATAGCGGCGACGGATAATCCATCGCTCACGTCTCATGAGCTTGCCATCTTCCCTGCGTTTCCAGGTCTCCCGCTCATTGTCCCACACGTAGCCAATCGCAGCGCCGAGCAAGCGGGCGGCTTCATTGCGTGTCAACCATCGGTGACGCCCCTCCGCCTTTGGGGGCAGGGTAATCTTTGGCACCACGTTAAGCGTGTGTTCCGCGTGATACGCGTTAATTGCAGCCCGAAAGTCCTCAAGTCGACGTCGCGCGGTCTGGTCCGAGACCGTACCGTCGCGGGGCTTGATGCCGGCTTTCCTGTTGTTGTCGTTCGGCGTGCCCGTAGACCAGTCTACGAAATCGCGACAAAGCTGAGCCTTGAGTTCGCCGACCGTCCTGTCGCCAAAGAAGTTATTGAGATCTAGCAAGCGAATGAGCAGCAGGTCGTGCTGGGCCCATGCCCGCTGGTCGCTCTTGTCTTTGGGACGCTTTGAAATCTCGTAAGCGGTGAGGACGTCAGCTATGGCGAGGACGCCGGGGTTGGTGGCGCCGATCGTGCTGGTATGCCGCTCGCCGATGTAGTTTTCGAGCGCCTTCGCAGCGCCGTCAATGTCGTCGCGGCCGCAGCCTGTGCGGATTTGCCGGCCACGGTCGAGGATGATCCAGGTTTCATCATCCTCTCGGAACCAGAGGCGTGGGGGCTTGGCTTTACGGCCCGGCATGATGGCTTGACCAATTTGCGGATGGCGCGAGGTGTGGTCAAATCTTTGCCTGCCACTTTGGCGATTTCAAGAGTCCCAGCGGCTGCGGCCCTGCGCAACGAAGATAAAGTCAATGGACCGTGCGGAAAGAATACGACAGCGGCCTCGACGAGAGTCATCACTTCGTCCTCGTCCCATTGGGCAGGATCGGGCCGTACTTTCGCGCGAGCGAGCTTGTCGATCTTGCGCTTTGGCATATCTGAACGCGGTGCTTGTGTTTGCGCGAGGCCCTTCGGTTCGGCCACCGGGTCCTAGGTGTATGCGAAATCTGCTCTTCGAGAAGCGCGCCTCTCGCTAGGTGCGGCAATTGGCGGTTTCCGAGTGCAAATCGGACAATTTGGGATTCTTAATCAGCGGGTTCTACGTTCGAGCCGTGGTGCGTCCCCAAGACGCGGAGGAGGACAGGGCGCTGGATAAGTTGGATGGTATAACTAGCGTTTCGCGACGAGCTGATTCACCCGTCGTCAACTGTGGAAATTCACGTCCACACCCTTGCGGCCAATCCGGGTAGTTCCCATGTCCTCCGCGACACCGAAATAGTCGAAGCGTGTAGGGGACACCGGTAGACTCGTAAACGTCCAAAAATCCCCAGCTCGCTGGCTTAACGCGCGATGTCGACTACGTTAGGACCCCGCGCACGATGACAGGAGACCCGTATGGGGATCTTCCTCGTCCTCGAAGCCAGTCAGCCGAACGGTACGACGTATCGTCTTGGTCTCGGATGCCTTGTGCCTCCGAAGCTGGCCTCGATGGTAGCCGTGATCGTGCGGCTGTTCTGAACGAAAGGGCCGCTCCGTGAGGGGTGGCCTTTTCTATTTTAGACGTTCTGCGACCGCACAAGATCCCGGTACTCATCAAATCCCGAGTCGGAAAGGGCCGTGCGGTCTGTCCGATTGAAATACTTGGCGACTCGAGCCGGAGTGACTTCCGCTGTACCGCTGGTGAGATCGCAGTTGAAAGCCGTAATAGCGGCCCGTGGGGAAACCAGTTTGCCAGGGTTGGGAATGAACCCGGCAGCAACGCACGTGTCGCGGATGTCCTCGTAGGCGGCCGTAAGTACCGCCTCGTCGTTGTGCGAGCCAATGAAATCGTCGAGGTAGACCGAGATACACACCCCCTTCGCTAGTGCCCGCTCGATTGCATCGGCTACCTCGGACTTCATTAGGGCGAGGCTCGCGAGCAGTGGAGATTGTACGAAACCAATGGGGAGTGCGTGCGGAGGTCCCGGCAGCGGATTGCGAACGCACGACCACATAGCGAAAGTGTTTGCGCCGGGGTAGCCCCACTGCCGTAGCGCACGGGTTACGCGCATCCGCGCGATCGAGTAATAGAAGTTCTGGATGTCGATTTTGAAGAAGAGGTGATTGTTCAGGTGCGCGTGTAGGGCAGCAACATGGCCGCCCTTTTTGAAGTGATACATGTAGTCTGGAAACACGACGCGGCGTTTGAAGTAGCCGAGCATCCGCCGGCCACGCCGTTCGCACTTGTCGTTCGGGACGAAAAACCACTTACCGCGCGACCGATATTTGAACTCGTAATTGACGATCATGGCAGTTGGCGACCTTACCCACAATTTCAATCAGAAGCTTGATGGCAGTCAAAACCGGCACCAACCATTCCGCGATCTTGCGGGTAAGGGTCGCCATACGTGCTAAAAATTTGCGCATATGGCATCTCCATAGTTCCCCGCCAGCTACCCGCGACCCAATAACTTGGAGTCGTCAACCGAGAAGCACCTGATACGCAACGTTACATCACGCATCAGTTGTCCGAACGCGAACATCTGAACCATTACGATCCAAACATCCGGTGTCGCCAGGTCATTGCCAGCGGAAAGCACAACGTGGAGATGCACGTTCCACGATGCAAGGGCTTATTGGATTAAGAGACCATTGTTTCTGGTTTTGTTCTATGAGAAACTGGTGCAGTAACACGTGCTCATGCAGGCGAGCCGGGCTTGAATCCGTAAGGTCTTCATCGCAGGACTCTCCTCACGATGATCATCAAGCGGATCGACTTTACCCCTCTCAAGGCTGAAACAGGGGTTCGATTCCCCTAGGGAGCGCCAGCAAGTTTTTTCAAATACTTAGCCAGGTTTTTAGCGGTGTTAGCGGCGCCAGCTAGCGGAAGTATTTTCTTGCTCGCAACGCACGTACCGAACTCGCGAAAGCTAGCACTCGCTTCAGGAGACCTGCTGACGTCCCGAGGGCGGTGTGAAGGTGTAGAGAGAGCGTTGGCGGCCTTCACCCATTCCCCCTCGATCCGCCTACGCTCCATCTTGATGGCTACGTCGAGGTCGCCGAGATCATCGCTTTCGGTGAGATAGGAGCCGAACACGCGCACTTCTGTGACATAGGGAGGAGCTCGCCATCGCTGTTGATTCTGGCGATGCGCTCTAGGACCTCTTCGAGCAATTTCTCCGCCGCCGCGCGGTTCATGCGTGGAACCAGGAATTTCATTCCGGTCGCGTGGCCGTCATCCGTGACCCGGTAGACCATGCGGCCGTCGCTTTCCCGGCCCTCTTCGCAAATCAGTTCGTGCGCGAGCAACGCCTTGATGAGACTTGTGTCTGAGGAGCAAAATCCGGTACTTTGGGTAAGCGCACTCCGAAGATCTTGTCGCGCTTGCGTGCGTTCATCCAAAGGCGCAGGGCATGGCCGCGGTTGGATCGGTCTAGCTTGCCAGTTTCGATCAAGTGATCGATGATCGAGCGCCACCATGCCCTGAAGAGATGTTCATCGACCAGATTTGCAAAGAAGCCGTCCGAATTCGTTGCGTCTGCTAGAAGGTCGCGGATGAGTTTGGCTGGCTGCCCTCCGATCTGTGTTTTGCGGTCGATTTTCATTGGGCCTCGGCATCAAGGAGAGATGCCAGCAAAGAGAATCCTTGCTCGATGTATGAGATTATTGACGGTGATGATCATCGGTTCGCCGCTTCACCGAAGCTTTCGATTGCCTCCTGGAGCACCTCCGAAATTTGCTAGGGATATCGAGCGCGTAGCTCTCGAGGATGTAGAAAGTGTTGGCGGGCCGATGCTACGGCCTTTCTTCGGTTTACTTATGCTCGTTACCTCGAATTCGATTTTGTTCGCGACCCGCGGTCGGCGAGTACCAGCCAGTCCTCCTGGATGAATCTGATAATCCTAGCGTTACTGAACAAAGCCGCAGGCCGCTTGGAGCGTCACGTCGACTGCGTCGAAATAGGCGTCATCCTTATCCGACGCTTCCAAAAGTCCAATTCTCAAGCCGCACGAATTCGTGGAAGCGACATCCCGGTTCTGGACATACCACGCTCGGAAAGACATTTCCTTCAGGATCTACACGGTGTCTTCGGAGCGTCAGAACATGTCCCGACGTGCAGGCCATCGTGGCCTTAAATCGCTCCCTAGTCGACGGGTGACACGGACACCAAGTACCGTGTCGCGGCCGGTCGGCGTCATCGGTCTGCCGCCATATCACGATGCGGCGTGCTTTCCGTCTCCGACGCTGAAGGACCGAACGTAGGATATAGAGCGTTCCGTCTACCCAGCGGGAAATCTGTATGCTCGGCTTCGGCAAGGTAAACTACGCTCCAAATACCGAGGCTTTCCTCTTAGATGCGAGGCCCAACGTTAACACGGCCCGCGTCGTCGAGAAGCATTCGATCCGAAACTCCCAGTTCTCGCCGGTATCATCCGCAAGTATGTCGGTGACTTCGAAGACGGGGCCCTTCGTGCGATTGGTAGCGTGGGCTTTGACGAGAGAGTACGCCATCTCGGGGCTTAAGTTAGAAAACTTGCCTTTGAAGGCCGGAGACCTGATGAAGTAGCGCCACGCTAACGGGCCGTCGTGAGCCCCGACCTTCGGGAACCGAGGATGCGAGCTGACGACACCGAACACTGCATGCTCCGGGTCGCGGCTCTCAATCAAGCGCCAGAACGTCGACACGATGGAGTTGTCGTACCGCTTGGCAAGCTTTTTGACCGAGTCGAAGGTCGGTGCCAAGTCCCGAGCCTCCGCGGTGAACCGATCCGACATGAACAGTAAGCGACCTGCGCCGTAGTTGGCTTCAGCCTCAATCGTGGCGTGACAAGTCGGATCAAGGGTGACTCTGTTGTCGCCCAGCAAAAAATCCTTGTGCCATCCGATGACGCTATGGCTGATTTCGTGGCTCTCGATCCAGCGGTGCTTGGGTTCCGGTACGGTCTCGTCCAAGAGAATGCGCATAGATGATGGAACCCAGAACGCCGTCAACTTGGACTGGGTCAGTGCGTCGCTAAGTATTCTGCCGACGTCCGGAATGGTCTTCCTGGCGAACAGCTTGAACCGGTGCGTGATTTCATCGAGAAACCCTGGATCGGTGCTCTTGTAGTAGCGAAGGTCGAGGTTGAGTAATTTTCTCACTTCCGCGAGGCGAATGGGCGGTTCGGGGTTTCCCAAGTCACGTAGGATGCGGTTGATCTGAGCATCGATCTCGCGCCTTTCGTATTCTCCGACTTCATCCTCGATCATCGTATGCACCCGTCAGGCCAATTCGTTCAGTGCTCCAACAAATGCCTCCAATACCTCCAATTGCTCCCTCGAAAGATTGGAAACATCGTCCGAATGGGCCGCGAACTGGACTGCCGTGTTGTACAATCTTCGATCTATTGCGACCGTTGCGCCGGACATCTGAGAAAGGTTGTTCAGCGAAACTCCGAAAAACTTGGAAAGATTACTGAGAAGGCGAGGGCGAGCCGTGTAGCTTGGGTTCGTCTCGACCTGTCGGAGCTCTTCTTCCGAAACGTCCGCCCGCACGGCCAATTCCGGCAACGTCAGACGATCCCGCATCCGCAACTGACGGACGAGCGCCCCCAGCGCAATCCTCAACTGAAGAGCAGTGCGCGGTGCCACGATCGATGATTTTCCGCTCGCCAGGTCGTCCGCCACCGCGTTTCGCTCGAGTGACCTTCCGGCATCCGTCTCGATATCCGGATCCGACTTGATCTTCTGCTCAAGCCATTGCGTCGAAAACAGAAGCTTCATGGTCAAACCTCCGCTCCCTTGAGGAATTCGATCGCCTGTTCTTCCGTCATTTCGAAGTAACGCATTCCCTCTGCTTCATCGAAGCCACAGTCGGTAAGGCCGAGCTCCTGGTACCAGGTTTCGGATTGTTCGAGCGCGTGCAGCCCGATCCTGCCGTAAAACTCGAGATCGATGCTCAAGCTGACACTGGTGGCGAACAGCGCGCGACCTACTCCCTTGTATTTCGGCGTAGCGGTGAATTTGTGCCTGTTCCAGGGCGCGGTCGCAATCCGGTCGATGTAAGCGAGCTCACGTCCATTGTGGGGCGCAAGCTTCGCGAATTTGGTAGCGACGTTGACGTTCATAAAGCCTTGCGTCACGCCGCCGCATTCGATGACGAAGCTCTCATAGGAAAGGCTCGATGTCATGATCTCATCCCATTCCCAGTGCGAGTCTTGTGCGTTGCCTGATGCGGAATCATCCCAGTTCGCGAAATCGGCGTTGCGTCGCACCAGTTCCGGCTTCCACAGCTCTTCGTAATGTCGACGGTTCGCGTCGTCGCACCCCGAGAATATCTGCGCAGGCTCAATTTCGCCCGTGTGCCGATTCAACAGAACCGCGGCGCCGAGAAGCTTTTTCATAGCACGACGAGCTCGGCCTTATCTTTCGTGGTCGGATGCTCCACGAAGACCTTCTCCCCGCGCTCGATCCGCTCGGTGACAGATTGGTAGAGCCGGAGCGCCTGGCGGAGCAGGGCGGTCTTCGACATGCCGCGCCGCTGCGAAAGTTCGTCGAGAACCTCCATCTCTTTGTCGCTCAGGATGAGCGTCATTTGCCGGCGATCCATGGCCAAACCTGTCGAGTGTGTCGTTGTGTAGAAGAATTATGGGCTATTCGGCTATAAAGTCAACAAAATTAGCGTCGAAAAATGGCCATTGACTACATAAAAAATAACGATTATATGGTGATTAGGATGATTTCCCGGCCATGGAGGAGGATCATGAGCGACGATTTGGAGAAGGCTGAGCACGATCTCGCCAAAGCCCGCGGGGACCTTGAACGAGCTGAGGCTCTTTACGCTGAGGCCGAAAAAGAGATGGCCAAGGCTCGCAGCGAGTTGGCGCAGGCAGAGGAAGAGATCGAGAAAGCCAAGAAGAATCACATCGAGGTCTCGATCTCGACTACGGCCGGCTTCCATCCCGCCGAAGGGTTCAATTCGGTTTCTGAAAATCAGATTGTCCAGCACGAGCTAGACAAGGCGAAGAAGGAGCTGAACATCAAGGACGTCACCGGCTGGATCGCGAGCGTGATCACGCCCGCGGGGAAGCGGACGCTCGATCCGTCAAAGAGCTACGTCGAAAACGGCCTTAGCAGTAAGGCCGAGATCGACTGGGGTCCGAGCGAAGGAGGCGGTGGATAATGCATCCCGCGGCCGTACAAGCGCTGTTCGAGGAGGAAACGAAACATCTCGGCCCCGCATTGTGCGCGCGGCGCGGATGGACAATGCATCGCATTGATTTCCCGATCATCAACTGTTCCTTCAATGGCTGCGGCAGGACACCGCTGCGGCTGACGTTGACGTGCGACAATTGGAACGAACTTCCGCCTTCCATTCGTCTGGAGACGCCTTCGGGCGAACCGCTGCGGGTTTTGCCGCCAAATCCGACAGGGGTCTTTCATGCAGGGCCGCACCATGTCACGAACTTGCCTTTCGTCTGCATGCGTGGATCCCGCGAATACCACACGCACCCCAGTCACGTGACGGATTACTGGGACGGTTGTCGCGGAAGCTCGAGCTACACGATCGGCGGCATCATGACTCAGATCTGGAACGCTTGGCTCAAGGGAGCAGGTTGATGATCCATTGTTCAGGCCAAGTGATTCAAGCGACGCTGTCGTTCCTGCGGGCCGCCGGAGAGCAGAACAGCGAGTGCGTCGTATTGTGGTTGGGTCGTCCCGGTCGTGAGGGTACAAGCGTCGTCGAGTGCTATCGTCCTCATCAGCTCGCCAGAGCCGACCGGTTCCAGATTCCGGTCCAAGGAATGGACATGCTGCGCGCGAAGCTCCGTTCGGAAAGGCTCATGGTCGCAGCCCAGGTCCATTCGCATCCGCAGGACGCCTTCCATTCGAAGGCTGACGACGCTTGGGCGATAGTCCGGCACGAAGGGGCATTGTCCCTCGTCGTGCCGAGGTTCGCCCGGGATACTTTCCCCGAGAATTTCCTGGCGCAAACGAAGGTGTATAGGTTCTCCAACGCAGCGACCTGGGACGAGGTGCCCGGCGAGCGATGGGTACAAGAATGTCTACGGATAATCTAACTGCGGAAGCCAGACGCGAGAACGCCGCAATGCTTGCAGCGGCGCTCGGGATCGACCTCGAATCTGCCGGCGAAGCGCTGCAGTTCGGCGTGGCGATCACATTCGATCCTGCGGACACGACTGCTGCCGCGATAGCGGACGATTTGGCAGCTCTTTTGGGGCGGACCGTCGGGGGCGTTACTTTTGGAATCGCAGAGGCGGATACTGTTCTCGAAGTCTTGGTCGGAAAAGTAGACGCGAACACCAGACTGCCGAGCCTGCTGGTATACGTCGGATCTGGTGGAGCTGTGATCGGAGGCCGTCCCGCCCAGGAGCCTTGCGCAGGCATTCCCCGCGTTCTCTGCCTCTTGGTTGCTTGCTATGCGGCTGCGGCGACCATGCAGGCCGTTTTCGGCGCGCGGCTGCCTTTCGAAGCCGCATTTCCGCAGCGGATATCGTTTGATCAGTTGGGAATCGATCCGGGGGCATTCGTTGGTCCGGTCGCTCTCGGAGACGTCTACCTTGCCGGTGCTGGCGCCATCGGGAATGGCTTCCTTTGGGCGGCGAGGCACCTGAACTTCACCGGAACTCTGCACATCGTCGACGACGACGTCGTCAGTCCCGGAAATCTCAATCGTCAGATATGGTTCGCCAAAGACGACATCGGCCTTTCAAAGGCCGAACGTCTGTCGTCTCTCGCACAGAATGAGTTTCCGGGCCTGAAGCTGACGCCCAGAACGCATCGACTGCAAGATTTGCCGGAAAAGTCGGATGGTCCTTGGTTGAGGCGACTTCTGGTCGCGGTCGATAGCCGGCGGGCCAGACGAAAGATCCAGATGGAATTTCCCGGAGAGGTCTTCGATGCATCCACGACGGACATCCGTGAGATCGTGGTGCACTATCATAGGCAGCCGACGCAAGGAGCCTGCTTGAGCTGCATATACGAAGCCGATCAAGAGGAGTTCACCAGAGAGCACCACATTGCGGAGCATCTCGGCGTGTCAGTCGAGGACGTGAGGTCCGAGCGGATCAACCCCTCCGCTGCGGACCGGATTGCTGCGCATGTTCGAGGCATCGAAGCCTCGGCACTGGTGGGGATCGCCTACGATACGTTGTTCAAGCAGCTCTGCGGTGAGGGGGCGTTGCGGACCCTTGAGGGACGTAGAGTCGTTGCGCCCTTTGCCTTTGTTTCGGTTCTGGCGGGCACCCTCCTTGCCATTGAAATTCTGCGAAGAGTTGGAGTAGGCCGCAACAGCGTCGATTTCAACTACTGGAGGGTTAGCCCCTGGCACTGTGTACTCGAACGCAGGCGCATTTTCCGACCACCGCAGGTCGGTTGCGAGTTCTGCGGCAACACGGTTCTGCGCTCGGTAAATGCCGCTCTCTGGGGAGCTTTATCACCGCCAAGGACGGAGTAGGGCTCTGCTAGGAAACTCCTTGCTCTGTCGACGAGGCGCATTTGCAGCGGGTGATCCGGGCGGTCCGTTCGGCATGATCCCCTCTGGTGTGAAGGTGTACCTGGCCAGCCATCCAGTCGACTTCCGCAAGGGGATCGACGGCCTTGTTGCGC
>NZ_PGVG01000053.1 GCF_002795245.1 Bradyrhizobium forestalis
TCGTCGAGTGGCAGCAGCGTATGCTGCCGGAAAGCAACGATGATCGCCTCCTCCTCGATGGAAAGGACAGTCGACTTGGCTTCCTTGGGGCCAGTCGAACGATCGGTGACGGTCTCGCGCTGCTTCCACTTCGCGACAATCTTCTGGTTGATCCCGTAGCGCTTGGCGAGACCTCTCAGGCTCTCTTGACTATTTTGTATTGCTCGACGGACTGCCTCCGTCGTGGTGGCGCAGCCGTGTAAAATCTGTCCCATAGCGCTTCCTTCGAATCGTGCGACAAGGATGCACCATCAAAGTCTGGGACTAAACATCCTAGCCACACCGGAGGTGCGCACCTTCGGCTCCCGCAGTCGACACGCCGAAACTCGCCAAAAAATGAGCACTGAACGTTAGATTTCGGCATACCCAGGGTTGACATCGCAGTAAATCGCTTTCGAAGCGAGCTAGGTTTACGGAATTGCGCAGGGTCCTTCGCGCCGACGCAATTCACAAAATGGAGGACATCGGGATGGCACGCTTGATGGTCAAGGAGCTTGTTCCAGAGTTCGTCGGAGAAATCACCGATTTTCCGATCCATGCTATGGACCAGCAGGTGATCGGGGATTTGAGGGAGGCTTGGACGCGATATCCGGTACTGCGATTTCGCGGTGTCCCGATCGGTGATGTCGAGCAGATCGCAATGACTAAAGCGCTGGGCCGCATCTTCCAGACAACAAATGTGCAACACGGCAAGCGCGAAGATTTCTCCGAGATCTTTGTGATCGCGAACAAGAAGAATCCAGACGGCACGCCGGCAGGGGACCTCGGCGATGGTGAGGTCCAATGGCACACCGACCACTGGTGGATCCAAGAACCGCCGTCGGCCGCCCTGCTCCGTGCGCTGGAGGTGCCGCCAACAGGTGGGAACACCTACTGGGCCAATATGTATACGGCTTATGCTGCTCTTTCCGAGACTATGAAGGCGCGATTACGAGGGTTGTACATTCATCACCAGGACGTGCTCGACATTTCCGGTTCTCCACGTCGGAGTAAAGAGCTGCCTTTCTCCAAGGACTTCGCAAGTTGGTCAGGCGTCGATCACCCAATTGTTACGCGGCACCCAGCTTCTAGGAAGCTCTGCCTCTATCTTGGTGCCAGCCGAGAGCGGCAAACGATTGTCGGCATGAAGCAGGACGAGGCGAACGAGTTGCTGGATCGCCTGTGGCAACAAGCTACCAGTCCGGATCACGTTTGGCACCAGGAGTGGAGAGTGGGTGATCTGATGATCTGGGACAACCGTTGCCTTCTCCATCGTCGAGATCAGTTTGACCCGCACTCCGTTCGCCTGATGCACCGCACAACCGCCGAGGGCGGGCGCCCGGTGGCGGCATTCTGAACCGGTTTAGAAGCGCTCCTGAGTCTTCCCGATGGATCAGGAAGCTCCCGCAGCGCCACGGAAGGAAGAGGGAGTGGTGGCGCATACGGTGTCCTATAGATATGGCCTATGTTGACCGTTGGCTAATGTTCCTTGCCAAGACGGTTGTCTGCGCGCTGCGGCTAGCGCAGGGACGCGCTGTTGTTCCGCGCATGAGGGAAGTGAGCTTTGAACGACGATTTTTGGTATTCACTGACGGCACTAGGTCGAAGCGACGAGGGTCGCCGCGCCTTTTTCCTTAGGGGCGCTGGGCGAAGTGCTCGGGGGGCTGATCGCAGAGGAAACCGGGAGGTACGCTGCCATGACTGATTTGTTAATGAACGGACGATGGCAACAATCGGTGTTGAGCCGCCGCACGCTCCTGCGGGGCGCTGCCGCCTCAATGGCCGTTCCTGCGGTCATGCGAACAACCGGCGCGCTTGCGCAGGAGAAGCTCGCGGGCAGTGGCCAAGTTGTCGTTTACAGCTACGGTGGCTCTTTCACCGATGGCGTTAGGCGATATGTCTATGAGCCGTTCACCAAGGCGACAGGTATCAAAGTCGTAGATGTGGTGGCCGATCTGTCCGAGCCGCAGGTCAAGGCGATGCATCAAGCGGGCCGGATTGACTGGGATATCGCCTATGTGCAGCCGCAGAACTATCCGCCGATGCAGGAGGCGGGTATGTTTGAGCCGATTGACTATAGCCTCTGGGATGAAGAGTCGTTGACCGGTACGCCGCCGCGCAGCCGTCTCAAAGACGCGGTCGCGATATTTTCTGTGGGGATGGTGCTGGCATACGATCAGCGCTCGTTTTCGCAAGCCGGGCCGCAAAACTGGGCAGACTTTTGGAACGTCAAAAAGTTTGCGGGACCGCGAGGACTCTATGCCTCCGAGGCGACGCGGAATATGGTATCTGCGCTCCTCGCAGATGGTGCCGCGTCTAAGGAGATCTGGCCGCTTACGAACGATAAGATCGATCGCGCATTGAAAAAGCTCACTGAGATCAAGCCATACATTACCAAATGGTGGACCGCTGGTGGAGAACCGATTCAGCTTCTGACAAACCGAGAGTACGCGATGACAAACGCTTATGACGGTCGTGTACTGGCCGTAATCCGTCAAGGCGTGCCGATCAAGATGGTGTGGGACGGGGTTTATATAAGGCCCAACTACGCGACTATTCTTAAGGGCGGACCTAACATAGCGAACGCGCAAAGACTGATTGCCTTTCTGAACCGTGCGCAGATCGCAGCTGGTTGGACACAGGCCACTGGCTATCCCGGTCCGAATATGAATCAGCTCGACCATCTGCCGCCCGACTTGATCCCGCTGCTCAATATAAATCCCGAGTACGCCTCAAAGGCCGTCTTTGAGGAAAGTGCCTGGCTCGCGGCCACACGTCCGGACGGCAAGACCAATGCAGATCATTTGCAGGAACGGTGGCTGGCATGGCGGACGCAATGAGCTCCATGGGAATCAACACCCGGCCTAAGCCACCGCGGGCGCGGCGATGGGGACCGCGCCATGAGCCTTGCTGGTGCACCGCTGCGGCTTCACGTTGTATTCAATGTTCGTGGGCGGGACATTAGTTGCAAACGCAATCATCTAGGAATTTCATAGCGATTTTGGATTGCCGCTCACGTAGCTGCTGAACACCTCAGCTGAATCGCTACCAGCCGTCGTGGCGCCTCTCGAGGTCCGAACCCGACGCGGCGATTCTAACAGAATCGCCTACTGACACAGTCTACACCTTTCGTACAAACCTGCCCGCGCCTCCAATCGCAACGGGTAAACCAGAGAGAGCAACATGACCGGTGAAAGCCAAGCCCTTACGATTCTCCTCAATCATCCCGCTGCGGAAGCTTATGCCCGACTAATAGGAGAGCGTTTCCCGCAAGTCCGCACGATCGTGGCGCCAGACCCTGCCCGGCTCGAGCAGCACATAGGAGAGGCGGAGGCGCTGCTCGCGTTCCGTTTTCCTGTCGAGGTGTTCGATAAGGCGAAGAAGCTACGTTGGTTCCAATGCACCGGAGCAGGCGTCGACTCTATCTTCCCGATCCGGGATAAAGTGGGGCACATCACGATCACCAATGGCCGCGGCATCCATGGAGATATCATCGCGGATTACGTGATGGCTGGTGCGACAATGCTGCATTGGGATTTCCGAAGGCTTCTGCGCGAGCAGGCGGAGCGGAAGTGGAATCCGCGAAATGTGACGCCGTTAGCCGAAAAGACGCTCGGGGTTATCGGGTTGGGGTCCATTGGGGCGACGATTGCGCGCCGCGCGAAGAGTGCCGGTATGACGGTCGTCGGCTCCAAGCGCGATACCTCTGCTCCCGTTGATGGCGTTGACAAGCTGTTTGGGTCCGACGAGCTCCGGAATCTTCTGCCGCTCTGTGATTTTGTGGTCGTAGCCGTGCCGGGAACGTCGGAAACGGTCGGCCTCATCGGCGCTGGTGAAATCGCATGCATGCGGCGCGACGCCTTCCTAATTAACATCGCCCGCGGAAACGTTATTGTCGAGGGCGAATTGATCAAGGCGCTGCAGGTAGGAAGTATCGCCGGAGCGATGCTAGACGTGTTTGAGCGAGAACCGCTGCCGCAAGACAGCCCGCTCTGGGATATGCCAAACGTAATTGCAACACCGCACGTCGCAGGAAGTCCGTCAAATTACACTGAGCGGGTATTCTCCTCATTTTTGGCAGACAACATCGAACGCTTCCTCAAGGGTCAAAACCTGAAGAATGTAGTGAATATCGCCCGCGGGTATTAAGCCCAGACTATTCGGCGTGATGCCGTCGCTTAATCCGCTTCTGGCTCGACGGTCAAAGCGGCGGCCGCTGTGTTGATATCGCGCGGTGCTCGAATCGGAGCGTAAAGCGCCTTGCGACCCGGCACGCTCCGGAACGGGCGATCCCTGAGCTGACTGGAGTGCAGTGATGTCTGACAAGCCTCTCGGAATGAACAATGGCCTAACGAATTATGGCGATCTCGATTTCGCGCGATTTTTGCGCCGCTCTTTTGCGCGATCGATGGGAATCTCGCGCGAGATGCTCGATAAGCCAGTCGTCGGCATCGCGATGACGCCGTCGGGCTTCAACAATTGCCATCGGTACATGCCGGATTTGGTCGACGCTGTCTGCCGTGGGGTGTTAGCAGCGGGCGCGCTGCCGCGGCCATTCCCGACCGTTTCGCTCGGCGAGGTTTTTCTCAACCCGACGAGCATGATGTATCGAAACCTTATGGCGATGGACACGGAAGAGATGATCGGCGCTCAACCGATGGACTCCGTTGTACTTATCGGCGGGTGTGACAAGACCGTGCCGGCGCAATTGATGGGAGCGGTCTCGGCAAACCTGCCAACCATCCAACTCGTCACTGGACCTATGTCGACCGGGCGATACAAGGGGCAGAGGCTCGGCGCTTGCACCGACTGCCGTGGATTTTGGGCCAAATATCGCGCCGGCAGTATTGATTCTCGGGAGATCAAGGCTGTGGAAGGCCAGCTCTCCGTCACAGCTGGCACGTGCGCGGTGATGGGGACAGCATCAACGATGGCTTGCATTGCTGAAACGCTTGGAATGTCCCTACCAGGGACCGCGGCCATTCCAGCCGTTCACGCCGATCGCCTCGTGGCAGCAGAAGAAACCGGAAAGGCTGCGGTACGCTTAGCACACAGCAAAATCACTCCAAGCGACGTCATCACGTTAAAATCAATTGAGAACGCGTTGCGCGTTCTGCTGTCAGTGGGGGGCTCCACCAACGCCGTGATGCACCTTGCCGCAATTGCGGGTCGTTTGGGAATCAGGATCCCGTTCTCGCGCTTCAACCAACTTTCTGACGAGACGCCTGTCCTCGTCGATCTAAAGCCAGCCGGGGAAGGCTACATGGAGGATTTCCATGCCGCCGGGGGCATGGGCGCATTGCTGCGCGAACTGCGTCCCTTCCTTCATCTGGATACGATCGATGTCGAGGGACGGCGCCTGGACGAACGTTTGGCCGAGCCCCTTGCTTGGATTGATCGTGCGGTTATTCGTTCGCTCGATAACCCCGTTGCGGGAGTTGGAGGACTCGTTGCACTGACCGGAAACCTTGCGCCTCAGGGGGCAATCTTCAAGCGAGCGGCTGCGACTGCGTCATTATTCGAGTCGGAAGGACGGGCCGTGGTGTTCTCCGGGCTCGAGGACTTGAGCAGGCGGATTGATGATCCCGACCTAGACGTGAGGCCAGATGACATCCTAGTTCTCCAGAACGCTGGCCCCTATGCCGCCGGTATGCCGGAAGCTGGCTATCTACCAATCCCGAAGAAGCTCGCCCGGGCAGGTGTTAAGGATATGGTGCGGATCTCGGACGCACGCATGTCTGGCACAGCCTTTGGGTCCATCGTTCTACACGTCGCGCCTGAGGCGGCGGTGGGAGGACCGCTGGCGGCCGTTCGCAATGGCGACCGCATCCGCCTCTCGATCGCCAATAAGAGCATGGACCTTCTCGTCGACGATGCAGAGATCAAGCGCCGTCTTGCGGATCATCGTCCCCCGTTGGTACCTGCTCGCGGCTACAAGTCGCTCTATGGCCGTACAGTGCTTCAGGCGCCAGATGGCTGCGACTTCGACTTTTTGACGCGTAACGGAACGCGATGAGTGCGTTTCCATCTGTGGCTGAGTGTTGGCCTTCTTCGGCGTCTAGCTTAGCCCGTGAAAAGTCTGTCTTGGAAGCGTCTCGGACCCAACATGCGATCTCAATACAGCATGTGGGTGAGCTTGATGCACCTTCGCTGCAGCATCAACTGGCCGCTCGAAAGGCAGAAGTCTGGCTAGACGACACGGCGTGAGCTCTAGGAGTTTCAGCAGTACGGATGCCGTTCCGAACCCAATAGGCTGACATTCCATGCCGGGCTTAGTGTCCCTTTCGAGCTCTTCGAAACTCGGTCCGAGCCGCCTAGGGCGACCTGCAGAAAATCGATGCCTTCGGCCCAGAACCCCTTGCAAACTGCCAATACGTGCAGAAATTCTGCAGTAAAGCGATATATAAAAGAAATTCGCCCTTTGGGAGGAGCTATGCTCTGATTCATGATGTCGCATTCTCTTGGAATTCTGCACCTCGAACGCGGGCTGCCACCCGGGGCTAAGCCCCCGACCCCCGTCCCCGGCTCGATGTTGAATCCGGCTACCTTCGATTTCCCGACTATCGTCGAAACCGTTGTGGGCGCTTGGGTGGAGAACGTCGTCCGGGGAGATCCGGCGCTCGAGCCGGCGTTCATCGCAGCCGCTCGGCGGCTGGTAGAGAGGGGGGCCGTCGCGATTAGCTCGACATGCGGTTTTTCGATCAGGCATCAGAGCGCGATCGCTGCATCGGTAAATGTCCCTGTCGTAACGTCCAGTTTGCTCCTGCTGCCCGCGCTACTTCGGCAACTTCCATCGCAGTCCAAGATCGGTGTCCTAACCTACGATTCTGCGCATTGCAGTGAGGACTTGCTCGGGATTAATGATCCAAGCGAGCGCGCGAAAATTGTGATCGGCGGTATCGAGGGTGGTAAATTCTGGCACGATGAGTTGAAGCGCCCGGCACCGCCTACCGACGCCGCAGCCATCGAAAAGGATGTTGCTGCTTGCATTGCCCGGCTCAGTGGCCAACATCCGAATATCGCTGCGATCCTCTTCGAATGTGCTGCGTTTCCAGCCGTCGCGCCCGCGATCCGCCGGACAGTCAAGCTGCCCGTCTACGACATTACGAATGTCTGCCGGTTGACGATGGCGTCCATGGCCTGAGAACTCGTCGCGCTCCTTCGAAGGCGCCGCTTGCTGCGCCTCCTTATATAGATGCTTCGCGATCGAGTTGCCTTGTTCAGCGAGCTCAAAGAGTGGTGAGACGGTCCAGACTACGCAACGATCACTGTCTGGTTTGTCGCGCTGCCCGTTGAGATCTTTCTGGGCAATGCGCCAACTCTCAAATCAGCAGCTCGGAAAAGAGATTGGAGAGACTTTCAATGAAAAAGGAACTGCATTTCGATCGGTCTGAATTCGCGGCACGGGTTACTGCTGTCAAAAGCGAGATGGGAAGACGTGGGATTGATATCCTGCTCCTCTCAGAGCCTGCCAATCATAACTACCTGACTGGCTACAACGCTTACTCATTCTATACGCCGCAGATGGTGATCGTTGCGCTCAATCGCGACGAACCCATCTGGGTGGGACGGTTCATGGACCGCGTCTCCGCCTCTATGACCACCTATCTTGCTGAAGACAATATCAGAGCCTACTCCGACCGATACGTACAGTCGACCTTGTCGCCATATGACTTCGTGGCTGAGCTTGTGAAAGAACTGGGAGGCGAGAAGGCGAGAATTGGTGTCGAGATGGGAGGCTATTACTACTCCGCGCGTGCTCACGCGGATTTAGTCCGGGCCTTGCCATTTGCACAGTTTGTGGACGCCGACGTACTGGTCAACTGGATTCGCATTGTGAAGAGTCCGGCTGAAATTTCTATCATGCGCCAAGCTGGCCAGATCGCCGATGCAATGATGAAGCGTGCCATCGATACGATCGAGCCCGGTGTGCGCGAATGCGATATCGCCGCTGCTGTCTACCACCAGATGATGTCAGGCACGCCCGAATTTGGCGGAGCCTATACTTGCTCGCCCCCCTATCTCTGCATCGGCGAACGAGCCATCGCCCCACATGCGGCCTGGACCGACGAGCCGCTCCCAGCCTCGACGACAATCAATCTTGAACTTTTTGGAAATAGGCATCGATATCAAGTCAATCTCAGCCGTTCGATTTCGGTAGGCAAGCCGCCTTCGGGCTATCAAAAGCTCTCGGAAATAGTCGTCGAAGCTTTGAATGCCAGCCTGGAGAGTGTGCGTCCGGGCCGGACATGCTCGGATGTTGCAGCCGTTTTTCGGCAGACGCTCGCTCGGCATGGAGTTGAGAAGGAGGCAAGGCTTGGCTATTCGATCGGTGTGGGGTTTCCGCCGGCGGTTGGAGAGCGTACGGCCAGTCTGCGCAAGGGAGATGTCACCGTCCTGCGGGCCGGCATGGTCTTTCACATGATGCCGGGCCTATGGCTCGATAACGTAGGCATCACCATAACGCAGTCTTTCGCTGTTACTGACGCAGGGCACGAGCCGCTGACGTCGACGCCGCGCAAACTCTTCGGCAAATAGGCTGGAGCATAGCCGATCTGCTCCCAAGGGGCTCATGCCTGCCGCAGCGGTGGTGCATATCACTCACGAGTTCGCCGACAACTCATGTACAACAGATCCCAAGGCGCGGGACAAATCCCTTACCACAGCGGGGCGAAGTCACGTTCCTTCCTGGCTGCAGTGCAGAGCCGTCCGCCTTACCTAACAAATAGGCTGTCTCATATGAATAAGTGAAGGTTCGAGCAGCTATTCTGAGCGCGGCATTGCGGCTGAATCCGAGTCGTTCTGTAGAATAACGGGCATCAACCAGAAATTAATGCAAGCGTTTACTAGCGGTCGGGTGCGTAGAGCAAACAATGAGGCGTTTGAGCTAACGCGGCTATGCAGTGACGGACTCGATGCTTTCATTCGTGTCAAGTCGCGACGGCGACTTCGAGCATAGGACAACTCGATTTGTGCTTGATGAGCGATGCGATAGATGCATCTCTCAAGCACGCGATCATTCATCCGTCATCGAGAAAAGAGCGCGTGCCAATCACTAGCTGGCTGCTAGGAACCGAACGGACTGCGACGATCGAAGCCTTCACTCGGCCTCGTACATCCGTCGCCGTTGGAGCGTTCCTAGGAAAACGCGTGGCAACTGCGCCTCATGAGAGACATGGGCCTGTCGCGAACGAGCGGGTCTCGCATTCGTCCTTTCGCCGATGGCGCTCGAAAATGTTCGACATCATCGTCGCCGCTCGCCATTGCCGCCGCGGTCTTCCAACCGGATTGCCGAAGCTTAACCATTGCTGTCTCCCGAACTGTTGCGGCGATTGATGCTGCACGCCGCAACTTGGGACTAACCAGGAAGTGGTCGGTGCCCATCAGCTCCAAAGGTCTGACTATGGCGGCGCTTCACCTAAACGTATCTTGCATGACATCCGAATGCATCTGGTTGCACTGCTCACCTTAGGTGAGGCTGGGCGGGGGGGATGGCAAATTGCTGCGCGACTTTATCGTCGGGGTCCGCACGCGCAAATCCTTCACAATTACCTTGTCGCCGCCGAAATTCGGCTTCGAGGCGGGACCAATTTCATCAAATCATATGGTGGGTTCGTCTAAACAAGCGTAGCAGCAAAGTTGATATCCCAAAGGACCCGCATGCCTCAGACGTTTCGAGATGCCAAGTCTTACCGCTCGATGCTCTTCGTCCCTGGACATAAGCTCGACTGGATGTTGAAGGCGCCGAAATATGGATCTGATGCCTTGATCCTCGATCTCGAAGACTCGGTCGGTATGGCTGAGAAGCCGGCGGCGCGCGCCGCGGTCGCCGAAGCGATCAAGGAGCTGCGCGCAAAGCGTATTGGGCTGTTCGTCAGGATCAACGGATGGCGAACCGGATGTCTAATTGATGACTTAAATGCGGTGGTCCTGGATGGACTAAATGGAGTGATGCTCTCTAAAACCGAGGATCCGGCGGACGTTGCGGCGCTGGATCTTGTCCTTGGAGAGTTGGAGCGGTCTCGCGGGCTACCGAACGGTGAAATTGAGATCTGTCCTTATCCAGAAACCGCCGTTGCGATGTACCGACTCTACGAAATCTGCATGGCTTCCCAGCGCGTGAAGAGAGCGGGGGCCGCGACGGGTCCGCAGCCGGGTGGTGATTCTGCCCGTTCTCTTGGCATACAGTTGGGCGACGAGTCCCCTGAAGCAGCTGCGTTCGCCGCCTACTCGGTGCTCCAGGTGCGCGCCGCGGGGATCGTGCATGTTGAAGGCGCAATGACCGCGCGATTGAATGACCCTGATCTGGTGCGCCGCAACGGTGAAAAATCAAAGCGTATGGGTGCGTCCTTCGCGTCAGCGATCCACCCGAGTCACATCCCCATCATCAATGAGATCTACTCGCCGTCGCAGGATGAGGTTGATGAGGCATGCGAACTCGTAGCAGCGATGGCTGCAGGCCTAGCGGCCGGCCAGGCCGCGGTCCGTTACAAATCTTCCATGGTGGACTATGCCGGCGCTCGCGCGGCTATGGATCTGCTCAAGAGAGCTCGAGCGGCCGGAATGAATGTTGGCGACGTGCCGGCGCTCGAGTTGCCCGCATAGCCAACGATGTATTCAACGCCGTCGTTCCGATGAACGGCGCAACTCGCGATTACTCCAATTAAGAGGTAGACATGACGGCAGCTTTGGAAGGGATTGTAGTACTGGATCTCACTGCGTATCTGGCGGGGCCATACGCGTGCTCCCTGCTCGGCGATGCCGGCGCCGACGTTATCAAGATCGAGCCTCCAATTGGCGATGCTTTGCGAAATTATCCGTCGACGCTCGCCGAAGACAATAGGACCTTCATGGGGGTCAACAGGAATAAGCGCTCGATAGTGCTTGATCTTAAGAAGGCTGAGGGCTTGCAGGCATTCTACCGGTTGGTCGAGAAGGCTGATGTCGTGGTTCACAACTTCCGCCCCTCGGTGCCCGCCCGGCTTGGCATCGACTACGAGACGCTAAGGAGTCGTCGTCCCGATCTCATCTACTGCTCGCTAACGGCCTACGGCGAAAACCAAAATGGTCCTCTTCGGGATCACCCTGGCTTTGACACTGTTCTGCAGGCGTTCACCGGCATAGCTTCAATGCAAGGGTCTGATACCGGACAACCGCAAATCCTAAACGGTTCGATTGTCGACTACTATTCATCATCAATGGTTACAATCGGGATTTTGTCAGCCCTCGTACACAGGCTGCGGACGGGTCAAGGCCAACACGTGAAACCCTCGCTTTTGCGCTCCGCGATTGCTTTGCAAGCCGGCCAATTCATCTGGGCGGAAAGCGAGCCTCGGGATGTCCAAAGGTGGTGGGGAGCGAGCTACTCAGGTATCTATCCTGCCAAGGAGGGACACGTCTACCTCCAAGCCACGACTCCAGCTTTCTGGAAGCACCTTTGCGAAGCGCTCGGCTTCCCGGAGTTGGTGGACGATCCTCGTTACGACACGCTCAAGAAGCGTGCCGAGCTCCGAGAAGAGATTAAGCCGCGCATAAGGGAGGCTCTGAAGCAACGCACCGCCCTTGAATGGGAAGAGCTGATGCTCGGCAAGGTTCCGTGCATTGCAGTCCGATCGGTTGATGCGATGTTTGAGCACCCACAAGTCCTGGCAGAAGGCATCGTTGTCGAGCACGAACACCCAAAGGTCGGTAAGTACAAGACCATGGACAGAGCCGTTAAGATGGGTGTGGGCGACTCGCCGACGAGGCGCGCTCCGCTGATGGGAGAGCATACAAATGAGGTACTAGCCAGCTTCGGATTTCGAAGCGAAGAAATTGCCGAGATTCGGGCGAAAGGGGCTGCAGCATGAAGTCGCAAATCTTTGGCGACATTCGCGTTGACTTGATCCCCGAGTTCGATTTCGTCATGGCGCCAGACTACTTATTAGTGGGAGTGACGAAGGAGGACGTCGCGGAACATGAGCACTGGTTGGGCCCTCGTAACGTGGAGGCGGGGACTCGCAATCTGAAGCTTAGCATGCACGCCTATCTGATACGCACTCGCCACCATACAATTCTGTTTGACACTTGCTGCGGTAATGACAAAGAACGTGAATACATGCCGGATTGGCATCGCTTGCGAACGCCCTTCCTTGAGCGGCTTGCGCGCGTCGGCGTGCGTCCGGAACAGGTCGACTTTGTGATGTGCTCGCATCTCCACGCCGACCATGTCGGCTGGAATACGCGCTTGGAGAACGGCGAGTGGGTTCCTACTTTTCCAAACGCCCGGTACCTCATCAGCAAAGGCGAATTTGATTGGTGGCGCGACGCCATCTCGGCGGGGAGTGTTAAGCCGTACCGGAAACTCGCGTGGGACGATAGCGTCCTGCCCGTTGTGGATCGTGGTTTGGCTGCATTCGTTGAGGATGATCACGCCATCGAGAATGAGATGCCGGACGAAGTGCGCTTCATGCCCCTATACGGCCACACGAAGCACCACTGCGGCCTCTACCTTTGCTCGCACTCTCAGGATGCGATCTTCACCGGTGACGCCATCCACCATCCGATTCAGCTTGCACGGCCGGATTGGCTCAATGCTGGCTATGACAATGCAATGGCGACTAAAGTTCTAAGGGACCTCATTGCTCGCTGTATAGACACGCCTACAAGGCTGATGTCGGCCCATTTTCCCGCACCGACCGCCGGCTGGGTGGTCAGTGAAGGAGGCCAAGTCCGCTTTCGCTTTGTAGATGATTGAAGGGCCAATTGATGCCGGCGGTGTTTAAACCTTCGGTGAACGGCCGTTTCGACATTGTCGAATGGCCGTTCTGTCGCTGCCAGCTAAGGTCATCTGCGAAGAGGTGGACTTCAGCCGCCTGTAGCATGCGCGGGTGAGCCACTCCGAAAGCATATGCGGATCCCACGTGAAATGACCCACGAGACCGATGGAGCAGCGTTCGAAGCTTCCGATGAAAGCGATCACGTCGACGGCATGCTGTGAAATCCCGTATTGATCGATAGATAGGGGAGGGACATCGCGGAGTCGGCACGACCAACGCGCCGTCGGGAGGTTGGCGCGCGGCGTCCAACGAGAGAGGACAATAGCGATGGCACAAGCTTGCTGTGCCGGAAGTTATCTAATACCGACGGCCCATGAGAGTAGGATTAGCTAGCATGCGAGCGTCCGCCCACAGGTCAACCCGAAAGCATGTTCGTGAGATCCAGAACAGTAATTCTGGGGCATTGACCCGAGATTCGGGCGCGTATTTTTTGCTGATCGTGGCATAGTCCAGCGCACCCCGAATACGCGGGGATCTTCGTCTAGCCTCTTCAGGGAAGGGAGATATCGCGTGCGGCGTCCACATCGTCGGGGACTCGGCGGTTCGGCTGCCGCATATCTCCATGCTCCGACGTGGTCACCTCGCACATCACGTCTGACTCGCAGACAAAATTCTCTCTGACATAGTCCTCATTACTTCTTATGACTTTGCAGGGCACGCCTGCGTCGCAATTCTTTCTCCCAAGCTTGGGCCGGCCGCTTGGCGAATGTTCGGCGAAAGTGGTAATCCCGAACGAAGATCTTATCTTCCTTGCTCCAGTGCGACACGCTATGCAGGCTAGTCCAAGCTTCGGGCCCAAGGTAGGAGTATAGATTGTCGCGCCGAAAAAGATCATTGAGCATTCTCTCAACCCCGAGGGTGCGAGTCGCCCGATCCAAATGCAAGCGGTTAAGACCGGCGCGTAGGAAGAAGAGACGTCCGTCCGCACATTCGTAGTTAAATAAAATGGGGGAAGCCAGTCATCGTAGATTGCCCGCATGGCCGCGTATTCGCCACGCGTCCTCGTTGCTGGAAATTGCGCCAAAGTTATCTCGGCCGACATTTCAAGTACACGCACATGGAGCACGGGTACGAGGATATTCTTCGTTCTTGGCTGAAAATCTCCGCCAGACGATCTGTCACCAGGTTCTACCAATTTTGCGAGGCCGATCACTGAACTTCGCCCGAGGAAAAGCCTCGATCGCGTCAAGATCGCACGTCGGCCGATGCTGCTGGTCACGGCATAAGTTCCCCGTACGGTGTGGTTCACCGCGGGAAACTACGCCGTGTTCTTTTCCAGCGACGCGCCTAGGCCGGCACGAGTTCGTGATAGTAGCCGGTCTTATCCCAGACCGCCCTCAAAACGACTCCCGACACTTTGGCGATAGCGACGGTGAAGTGCGAGGGCACCCTCGTTCCCCCATCCCAATTGACGCTGCCGGTCGGTGAACCTTGCAATAGGTGCCCACAGACCGCCATCCCGGAAGCGTTCATCGCCGTAATATTAACCTTGAAATAGGGGTCCTCGTGTCCGTCAAAGCCGCCACAACCAAAGCCTGTGTCGGCGTGGTGACGCAAGAACCCCGGCGGCGGTGTTCTCATCGACTCGTCCGGGAGCCAGCCCATCCCGATGACGCCAGTCATGGTCATCTGAAGCGGCCCCGGAATCTCTATGAAATCAACCCCGAAATTGTACGTAGTGGGCTCGGCGGAAATCCGCGTCAACCTGAGCTTAGCCAAGTTGCCGGTCGCGTTCAGAAGGACTCCTGTCTTGACATCGTTCTGCCTGCAGATGTCATAAAGCGCTGGAAGAAGATCTTCACCCGCCTCAATTCGAGCGTAGATGACCTCTTCGAATTTCCCCTTGAGCATATGCCTTTGCATGTCATAGATCTCCAAATGATGAAGGTAAAACCCTGACCCCTCGGTCCAACCTCAGGACGGTCGCCGAGGGTTCTGCAGAAACAAATACCGGGATTTATTTGCCGGATTGCCGCAATATGGTGCTTCGCCGCGACGAAATGCTTCGCCTGCAATGGAGAATCCAAAGCCTTTGTGCGATTTCCTCTGAGATCGCGAGCATCTTGTAGACTGTGGATTGGACCTGATCCACTACGTCGTCCACCAGCCGAGGTGTATGCTCGATACTCTAATGGGGTGAAAGCAAGGGAACGCCTGACCGCAACAAAATCGACGGACCGTGACAGGATTCTGCATTGCTGCCATGTAATGGGTGTTGGCGTTCAATCCAGCCATCAGCGGCTCACGTTCAGTACGAGCCGAGCCAGGATTTTGCACTCGGCTGTTAAGTCGTCGACAGACATCAGGACGCTGTCGCTAATAAGGCCCTGGATTTGAATTCCGGAGGCGACCACGCTGTGATCCTGCCATAGGCGGTCTCCTGCTGAAGTGTCGTCACAGTCGATCGCGCCCTTACCTCCGCTCACGACTTTACGCGGGCCCAACAAGTTGGCAGTTCGGGCAGCTATTCTTCGGGCGAGGATTGCGCTAATTCACTAGCTCGACCAAGAGTTGCTGCCTCTATTCGCGAGCTCTCTACTGCTCCCAATGTGTGCCGGTCCCATATCAAAGCCGTCTAGTCGTAGCGCGCATATGCGGGATTTCATCGAGGTGGCGCTGACAATTGGTGAAATTCGACGCGGTCGAGAAGCTACGGTTCCAGCTTAGGTTTGAGTTCGATGTGCGCCCCGAGTCGTTACGACCAAGCGCGCGCTTACAAAAAGGGGGGAATCATGCCGGTGTCTCGTAAATTTCCGTGCCGTCGCGTGAGCCGACGCTCGGTCCTCCAATCGTCTGCGGCGATGCTGAGTGCACCGCTTGTTGCAAAGGCCACTGCAGCCTTCGGGCAGGAAAAACTCGCTGGCACTGGCGAAGTGGTCGTTTACGGTTATGGCGGCTCATTTACGCAAAACTTGCGTAAGTATGTCTTTGATCCCTTTACGAAGGCGACGGGCATCAGGGTTGTCGATGTGATAGCTGACTTGGCCGGGCCTCAGCTCAAGGCGATGCACGAAGCTGGGCGCGTCGATTGGGATGTTGCTTTTCTCTCAGATGTGGAGCCAGGCTACGCCTTGCTGCGCGAGGCCGGCATGTTTATGCCCATCGACTACAGCCTCTGGGACGACGAAGCCCTAAAGGGTGTGCCGGAATCTGCTCGCCGTACTGATGCTGTCGTCGCATTCCAAAACGCGACTCTGCTGGTTTATGATGAACGCGCTTTCCCGAAGGGCGGCCCGAAGAACTGGTCGGAATTCTGGAATGTCAAGGAATTTCCGGGACCGAGGGGGTACAATGGTGTCGGTGGTCCAGCTCCCATACTGTTTGCCTTGATGGCCGATGGTGTCGCGCACAAGGATCTCTGGCCGTTGAGCGATGATAAGATTGACCGGGCGCTGAAGAAGCTCGATCAGATTAAACCGCACATCACCAAGTGGTGGGCGGCGGGGGGCGAGCCCATACAGCTTCTCATCAACCGTGAATATGCGCTGTCGAGTGTGTTTGATGGCCGTGCCCTGGCGGCCATCAAGCGGGGGTTACCCATTCGCATGGTATGGGACGGCGCTACTATAGGCGCAACCGACTGGACAGTTCTTAAGGGCGGGCCGAACAGCGCGAATGCACAGAAATTCATCGCATTTGTGAATCGGGCCGAAACGGCAGCCGCCTTTACGCAAGCGGCCGGGTATCCCGGGCCGAATCTAAATCAGCTAAAGTATTTGCCAGCCGATCTGGTGCCACTGATCAGCATAAACCCCGACAACGCCGCGAAGGCTGTCCGGCTTGATGCTACCTGGGTTCTGGCAAAACGTCCGGATGGCAAGACCAACGCGGATCACATACAGGAGCGCTGGCTAGCATGGCGGGCACAATAATAACACCGCTACTGACGGTGGTTCGACGTCTTCGTTAGCTTTATCGTCGGCCAAGCCAACTATGGGCTTGGCCACTGCTTGCAAGTATCTTCCGAAGATTGAGATCGATCGCCGTTGATGCGGGCGTTCGCAATGCTGCTGTCACTGGCGCGGCGAGCGCGCAAGCAGAACACCATTGGCGCGAGAAGCTCTATTCCCCGCACGTGCTGAAGCCGGATGCATCGGCAAAGGCAAGGCGCTTCGGCCTTACGAACAGCGTCAAAGTCTCTGTTGTCGCCACGATCGGCCGGAGCCCGCGGCCAGTTCGTTGCCCGTGAAGGCACTACCCGGCTTCCGTATGACGGTCACACGCTGGCCACGGTGATTCCGCACACGGAAGGCGTGCTGGTCGGCAACACCTTCGCGCGTCTCTTCGCCGAAGAAGGGATCACGCAAGCACAGTTCGTCTCCGGCCAGAAGCGAGGGGGCGCCCACGATCAATCGTGAACTGCGCCGCCGGCTGCCGTCGAGCCGATCATCGGCCATCTCAAGGCCGAGCACCGTATGAGCCGCAGTTATCTTTGTTCCGCCAAAGCGATGCTACCAAGCCATTCTTGCCGGCGCCTGGCCAGACCGATGCTGCCCTCATCGTCCACGTTTAAGTGTTTCGGGCCGGAGTCCTTCACGACGACGAAAAACTGCATGCTTTCGTGAGCAAGCGCAGAATTGCGCAATTATCAGCCGCAAATTAGAAAATTTTGGCTCTGCAGATTGCTAATCTTCGCGCGACAGATGAGCTCTTTCCAGATCAAATGCGCCCCCCGAGGCGCTCGGCCCTAACTGAGACTGCTTGTGGATACGACGGCGCACCCCGAAGAAACCAAACAAGGATGTGGTGCGCTGCGTCGCCAGATCGGTTCGCATTCTGCCAGCGTCGCGGAAAAGGTTGGCGCCCTCCGTAAGGAGCGGTTGCCATTTGTTCGTCCGGGCGGGATGACGGGTCAGCGCCGCGGCGCTACGCCTGAGCCGGGCTGGGTCGCCATTTTGATCGAGCGGATGGTTGGTAGCGGGGAGGTTGATCGCACCTCCGCGATAATGAGAGCGAAAACCGGCACTCTGCTAGAGGCGATTCAGAAGGCGGCCGATGATAACGGCTTGCTCTTCCCTTTGGAACTTGGTGGGTATGCAATCGATGGCAATCACTCCATGAATGCTGGCGGCAGCCAGGTCATTCGCTCTGGCATACCCGAGGGCTGTTGCTCGGTCTGGAAGTCGTGCCGACGGATGACACCATCATTACGAGCCTCAACAAGCTCCCGGAAGAACAATACCGGGGCGGAAGCAGCCATACTACCTACACACGAGGAGACGCTTGTGAATAAGCCTTTGACCGCCCCCCTACCTGCATCGCTCCTCGAAGCGCTTGCGCATTACGACACCCCGACAATTTGCAACGCAATGGAGATGGTCGCGCCGGAGCGACGGCTGATCGGCTACACGACCAAGCAGTTGGTCTGTCCATTTCCCGATCTGCCGCCGATTGTGGGCTACGCGCGTACCGCCACTATCCGCTCGGTCGTGCAAACGAGCTTGCCGCCAGCCGAAAAGTCCAAGAACCTGGTCGAATACTACAAGTACGTCGGCACGGGCTTCGGCCCTCGCATCGTGGTTATGCAAGACCTTGACGGGCCTGACATCGGCTATGGCGCGTGGTGGGGCGAGGTGCACAGCAACCTGCACAAGGCGCTCGGCTGTGTCGGAGTTGTCACGGACGGCTCCATCCGCGATGTGCCACAATGGGCGCACGGTTTCCAGGCGCTGGCCGGCTCCATCGGTCCCTCTCGTGCCTGGGTGCATGCCGACAACTTTGGTGGGCAAGTGCGTGTGGCCGGCATGACTGTGCGTTCCGATGATCTAATCCACGCCGACCGCCATGGCGCAATCGTGATCCCAATGGATGTTGCCGAGAAATTGCCCGCTGCTGCCGAGCTCTGCGGCCGGCAGGAGCAGCCTCTGTTGGAGGTCGCGCGCTCGACCGACTTCTCGCTGGAGAAGCTGAAGGCAGCGCTGAAACGTTCGGCGGAGATTCACTAGATGAATCCAAAAATCGCGTGAAGCCGAACCACAATCTGTCTAATCGTGCCGCCTGAACGATCGTCTGGCTCAGAATCCGAGTCGGATTGGTCGAACGTTGGCCGACAAGTGTATTGAGCGAATTTTTTCACAATGCCGCTGGCGGGCGAGACATAGAAGTGTTGGCCCCCAGCGATACCGGCCTTCGACAGCGGTGCTAGGAAACCATCGGCGCGCATAGAGTAAGCGAAGGTGCGGTAACGCTCTCGGCGAGAGTCGACGGCCACCGAAGCGTCAAAGCCGGATCGTAATCGGTCTGTCACCGCCTCATTGCGAGGCGCTCCTTTTGCAAATGGCGGCAATCACACGAAGTGAGGCATCATGAAGGCACAACCCTTAGCATCGCACTACATCAACGGGGCCTATGTGGAGGATGATCATGGCCGATCCATCGAGGTGATCTACCCCGCGACCGGTGAGATCATCGCGCGCCTCTATTCTGCTACATCGGACATTGTCGAACGCGCGGTCGGGGCCGCCCGCGCGGCTCAAGGTAAGTGGGCGAAGTTGAAGCCTGTCGCGCGCGGTCGCATCCTGCGCCGAGCTGCCGATATCCTGCGAGAACGTCACGCCCAACTCGGCCGTTTGGAAACGCTCGATACAGGCAGAGTAATACAGGAAACGCTTGGCGACCCTGGCGTCGCCGCAAACGCAATGGAATTCTTTGGCGGTGCGATCGCTTCCTTTTATGGCGATTATATCGACCTTGGCCAATCGTTCGGCTATTCGCGTCGCGAGCCGCTCGGCGTGTGCGTCGGTATCGGCGCCTGGAACTTTCCAATCCAAATCGCTGCCATGAAAGCGGCTCCGGCGCTCGCGATGGGCAATGCGATGGTGTTTAAGCCCTCGGAAAACACGCCGCTATCGGCTCTCGCGCTGGCGGAGATCTTTACGGAGGCCGGTCTGCCTGATGGTGTTTTCAATGTGGTGCAAGGCTACGGAGATGTGGGCGAAGCTCTTGCAATTCACGAAACGGTAGCAAAGGTATCCCTTACCGGCTCGGTGCCGACCGCGCGCAAGGTCTCGGGTGTGGCTGCTTCAAAGTTGAAACATATTACCCTGGAACTCGGCGGTAAGTCGCCGGTCATCGTGTTCGATGATGCCGAGGTGGAAAATGCGGTCAGCGGTGCGTTGGCGGCCAACTTCTACGCCAATGGCGAGGTGTGCACGAACGGAACGCGCATCTTCCTGCACGAGGGAATTCGAGACCGGTTTCTCAAACGGCTGACTGAGCGCACAAAGAATATTCGAATCGGCGATCCCCTTGATCCGGAAACGCACATGGGACCGCTAATCAACAAGACGCAGCATCAGAAGGTGCTCGACTATATCGCAATCGGCAAGACCGAAGGTGCAACGCTCCTTTGCGGCGGCGGGGTCCCACGACTACAAGGGTTCGATAGTGGCCTTTTCGTCGAACCAACTGTGTTCGTCGATGCAACGGACAGTATGACGATAGCACGAGAGGAGATTTTTGGGCCGGTGATGACCGTACTTTCTTTCCGGCATGAAGACGATGTCATCCGGCGCGCCAACGACACACAATTCGGACTGGCTGCTGGCGTGTTCACCCGCGACCTGTCGCGCGCACACCGAGTGATCACGGAACTGCAGGCTGGGACGTGCTGGATCAATACTTATAATCGAACGCCGATCGAATTGCCCTTCGGGGGATATAAACACTCCGGCATCGGCCGCGAAAACGCGCTTGCTGCGCTCTCGCATTACTCGCAATTGAAGAGTATCTACGTGGAGACGGGTGATATCGCGAATCCGTACTAATGTGCGGGACCACGCCGGCGCCCGGCTTTCAAGATCGATCGAACTGCTGAAGCGCCGCGACCGTGAATAGCCAATATGTGTTTGGTCTCGCGCCCGGCTATCAGGTCGCTCGAAAGCGTCGGGGAGCCGCAGAATAGCTGAGCAGTTGATGAGCAAGGATGCGCGCGAACACTTGTTGCATTTCGTCGCCTATTGGCTTGAGGCCACTGCGCAATCTGCTCGCTAAAATAATGATTCTTCTTTCATTGCACAGAGCCGATCAAAAGCCGACTTGAGCGAGGATTTCTGTGCGTCGGTGAGTTGGACGTGATGTGCTCGCTCTTCCGCCATCTCCAACTGAAGACCCAGGATTGTATTTCTGAGCTGCTGAGTAGCTCGCGCCACCGTCGGCATCGTCGGTTGCCTTGTGGGCGTTCAAGCGCTTTTAAACCTGCGGCGCTCGCAGAAAAATCCTGATGCCGATCTGTTGCACGCATCGATGCCCGCCTCGACTTTGATGGTGTCATTCGCGAGGTGATTCGGCATCGCCCGACGGGTCTGACCAAACCGGCCCACTGCGACGAAGACGGATCGCGGTCGATCCCAGCAACATGTCATGAACTTCCGCAGAAGGCCCGCGACGCGCTCGATGCGCCGCAGTGGACACTAGCGTCCCTCACAGGCAGAGCCAGGGATGCGCGAAGATGCGTGCTCGAGATCGACGAGGGAACACCGCGTTTGCCAATCCTCGACCTCGCCAGCCGCGTGACCATCGGAACCGGCAATGGCGGCGTCGACCGCGCATGACGAGCGCGCTCGCCTCGGGCACGGCCGTGGCGATCTGGGGGCCAGCTCCGAGAAGTCCAAGTCGCCAAAGGGCCGTTCCTTGCCGATTGCGACGACAGGGCGCGCACGCCTCGTGTGCAACGAGGGCGACCCCGAGCAAGTGAAGGCGCCAACGCCCACTACGGCGCGCGCAATGGCGCAGCGGCAACATGCGATCCTGCGGATGTCGAACGCGGCGAACTCGTGGAGAGCCTGAGTTGGCCGATGGTGCCCACCAGTCAATGCACGGCTTGGCTGCGCGAGCTGCTGCGGTGATCGCTGCTCGATCGCCTTGCGCATCACTCCGAAACGGGGAACGAGAACTACCTCGTCGCGGCGGCCAGAGCCAATACCAGGAAGCGATCGAGCGATCGAAAACCCGCAAAGGACGCGGGGGCGTTTTCATTGCGCCAGCGTCATCCTGTGCCACATCAGCGACGGTTTTTTTCATCCCGACGATAGAGTCAGTGGTCAGAGGCCATACGACTTAGTGCTGCGCTCGTGGCTCCTAAGGAACGAAAAGCGCCGCGTTCCCCAGCTTAGATGAAGAATTGCGTCCCCGCGAACGGTCTTATTGCAGAAATCCGGCTGAGGAAATCCCGTAACTATCTTATCGAATCCTCAGCCGCTGGCACCGAGGATTTCGACAATCCCATTTTATATCTTCGGAGGTACGGCATGACAAAGAGGAAATCATTTGCTGGAAAAATCGAGGAAGTCGTTTACGCTCGACTCGAGCCAGGCGACGACCTTCTTCGAGCCCTTTGGGAAATCTGCAAGGAACACGATATTAAGACAGGCGTTCTTATGGACTGTACCGGTTCGATGGCGAACTGCGTTATGCAGCGGTTTGGTCACGAAGACCACGGAGGACTTGGGATCGATGTCGTCAATATCCGGGGACCGCTGGAGGTGACCGCTACTGGTGTTATCGGGACGGGCTGGGTTCCGGACAAGTCGGTAACAGTGCCGCCGCTGCTCAAGCGTGAAGGCTGGACAGGCTTCGGCTTCGGCGGCTGGGAAGGACACGAGACTCCCTATTGCCACGTCCATATCGTTGTCTCGAATAACTCGGAGACAGTTTGTGGGCACCTCTTGGAAGGTTCACATCTGCACCCTAAGCCGGCTCCCGACAAGGTCGACAAGATCACCGGGCGGGGTAACGTGCCCGAGCATTTCACGGTCGCGATCGCAAAAGTTTCCGGTGTGGTTCTGAAAGCGGTCTTTGATAAGTCGGGCTATTATCACGACGTCGTAGCCGCATAGTCGATCGCTTGAGGAATGCGCGGCGCAACCTTCGCGAAGAATAACCTGGTAGTCCGTGCGGGCTAGCCGCCAGAGCGCCGGCTCGGCAGTTGGCGTTTGCCGTGCAAGTTCGAAATGACCGCATCCGCAACCGCGGCGTCTGACCTTCTTCCTAAGGGGTAACGTCTTTCGCCGGTAGGTTGCGGGTGTTCACGCCTATGACTGTAATGACCCGCTGAATCGGCACCACTGCTAATGGCCCGAGCTTGCGTTTGCAGTTGTACCAAAGCTCTCTGCCAAGTTCGAGGAGGTCATTTACGCTCGGATTGAGTGGGCGGAAGATCTTCTTTTGGCTCTCTGGGATATCTTTAGACAAAACGATGTCAAGACAGGGGGCGTTCTGAACGCGACTGGAGACTTAGCCAAGCTAAGGATTACGCGGATTGTCAGGAAGCCGACTACGTACGATTTTGGGAACGACTTCGCGGAAATACCAGGGCCTACACGAGGGAATTCGGGACCGGTTGCTCAAACGGCTGACTGAGCGCACCAAAAAAATTCGAATCGGCAATACCCTGCGGCGGGATCCCCGGCCACAAAGGGTTCGATTATCCCCTTTTCGTCGAACCAACTGTGTTCGTCGATGCAATGGACAGCATGACAATAACGCGAGAGGAGAGTTTTGGGCTGGTGATGACGGTACTTTCTTTCCGGCACGAAGACGATGGCATCCGGCGCGCCAACGAACACAATTCGGACTGGCTGCTGGCGTGTTCACCGGCGACCTGTCACGCGCACACCGAGTGATCATGGAATTGCAGGCTGGGATTGCTGTTAATGGATTTTGAGCCCTTGCAACCGCCGTCGTGTTGCATGGTGCCCCATCCCCTTTCTGGATCCGTCCCTTGTCAATCCATTCAGCACGCCGGTATTCAGCTCCAATTAGCGCAGTCCAGCTTTCGCTAATTAGGCTGCAGTTGGAGCGCTCGCGCCAAATTCGCGAGGAACTCGTCGGCTCTGCTGTTCGGTATGTTCTAATTCCGCGTATTCCGCAATGCAGGATTTCAACACGGCGGGTTCGTTGAGCTTCGCCGAGGCCATCTCGCGTGGAGCGGCAAGCTGAATTTCGCTCGTCATCGCCGTCGAAGCGTCCGAGTTCGTGAAAGAAAGGTTGAGCAATGACGTCTGAGGCTTGGGGGCGGGACCTGGGCCTCTACTTCAGAGGAGAGATCAGGGCGAAGAAATCCTGTTCGGACGCTTGAAATGCCCGAGCCGGATCATCCCGGAACCGGCGCAAACACTCTGGCCATATAGGTTGAAAGATCGTCCACGATCTCCGCGCGCGAAGCGGACGTCACCCCCGCCAACGACTTCGCAAGCTCCTTCTTGAAGTCGAGCTGCATCGACCGCGCGATCTGGATCCGCTGCGCCTGCGGTGATCCGGCGCCATGCATGGACTCGGTCAGATAGCCAACGGCGTTCCTGCCGAGCGTCATGTTCTCCAGCAGCCGAAGGATGCGGACCCGGGATTCGGTCGCGACTTCGGGTCGTCCCTTCAGATACTTCTCGATGATCGGACCGATGGTCTCGTGCCGCAGCTCCCGCTCTGAGGGCAGCGTCACCATCAGCCCCCCGGCGAGATCCTGTGCCAGCCGCCCGATTTCGTACGGCAATTTCGTCACATGATGTTTGCAGACATTCGCGAGCATTTCGTCCGGCAGACACGCTCCTGACTTCATCGCAATGCCCTGATGGCTCGCCGCTATGCCGGCGCCGTAGATCGTCTCGTTAAGGTGGGTCATCTCAACCAACTTGTCGCGGACATGGGAGGCGCGCTCGACACCGTTGTAATCTGCGATCGTCGCCGCCGCGCCTATGAGCACGTCGCCCACGCCCGTCTTACAGACGTAACTGCGGCGATGATAGCAGGTGAAACGTTCGACCAGTGTAGAGGCAAACTCAAACTCTCCGTCGAGGAAGAGGAGTTCCCGCGGAATGAAGACGTCCTCGAATACGATCATCGCTTCTTGACCGGAAAAACGTGCGTTGCCAGCGTCAATATCGCCGTCTTCGGCGCTGCGCGTGTCGCATGATTGCCGGCCGTAGATATAGGTGATTCCCTTGGCGTCAACAGGTATCGCGCCAACGACGGCGTAATCCCTGTCCGCCGCGTCTAGTCGCATTGTTGGCATCACGATCAGCCAGTGCGAGTTGAGGCAGCCGGTCTGGTGCGCCTTCGCTCCGCTGACATAAACACCTTCCGCGGTCCGCCGCGTGATGTGAACGAACAGATCTGGATCCGCCTGCTCCGATGGGGATTTAGCGCGGTCACCTTTCACGTCGGTCATGGCACCACCGACGACGAGGTTCGCGCTCTGGATGCTCGCGAGAAATTTCGTGAAGCGGGCGTGATAGTCGGTGCCGTACTTTTCATCCAAATCGTATGTAACCGAGTGCAGCGAATTGAGTGCATCCATGCCGACGCAGCGTTGGAAACAGGTGCCCGTCAGTTGGCCGAGACGGCGCTGCATCTTGTTCTGCATGACAAGGTCGGAGGTTCGCGACGAGATGTGCAGGAAGCGATTTACGCGATCACCGGTGAAAGGCGAGATGGCCAATGCCAATTCAGGGTCGTCAATGGCAAGATCGTAGGTCTGGGCGACCGCGTTTATCGAGGGGCGGATGATCGGGTGGTCGACCGGTTCTTCGACCACCTCGCCCATGAGATAAACTGTCAGCTTCCGTGCCCTCAAGCTCTCGATGTATTCCGCGCCGGATCGGATTGGATTCTCCGGCGGAGTGCTCGAACGGGCTGCGACGACTTTCTGGTCCATAGGAAATATCTCCAATGAAGCGAGCCCGCGATGCGATGGCATCGGGGCCCGCGCAAACTGCTTGCTTAGGCCTGCACGACCAACGCGCAGGCGCTGTCGCTTCGAGCGGACGAATGCCTGATCGCCGGGGTCACTTCGGGTGGCTTATAGCAATCCCATTCCCCATTCTCATGGAATTGCTTTGACACACGTACACTCTTGAACCGGTCCTCGCGGTTTCGGTCGCTCTCAGCGAAAAAGTCGTCGGTCGGCATCTCACGCATTAGGCTCATAACGGACTAACCTCGTCCTTGCCTGCCGCCTGGACCGGCCTGCAGGTAGTGCAGGTTCACGAATGGTCAGCACCGATCATATGCGGCGTCGGCTCCGTGTGACCATAGAATCGGCTGAAGCACGCACGCCTCGTCGCTGTCCCACTAGAAAACGTACGTCGGTCCCCAGTTCATTTCGATGGGCTCAATTTGGGCGTGGCCACCTTGCCTTCATTGGTTGCGACTTCTTAGGTCATCTCAGCACGCATGCTCAGTCAGGTACGATGCTAGAGCGAAGAGTCCTTATTGATCTCTTCGGTCCTGATACTGCCGACATTGCGTAGCGTTGGACTGAGACAAGCATAGGCGAGTAGGGCGGCGAGCACAGCGGACTCCAGGAGAAATGGACCCGGAGCGAAAACCTCGTAGAGGCTCACCGCGAAAGGCGCGAAAAGCACATTCACGCCATTGACCGCCCCGATAGCTCCAGCTACGCGCCCCTGGTCCTTCATCGGAACGGAAAGGGACGCACCGACGATAAAGCCTGGTCGGGCCAAGGCGAAGCCGAGGCTAGCAAGGGCATAGCCGATGATAGCGGTGGCATAGTTTGGCGAGAAAGCGATCAAGACGCTGCCGAGCGACGCCAATCCGGCACCCCATCGCAGGAGGACCTTCGGGGTCATGCGGAACACTGGGATGAGGCCCCATAACGCAAGTAAACTGGCGACGGCGCCGGCGACCATCGCAATCTCGATATGACCTTGAGCTATGCGCAGCAAGGCGGGGGAGGGGAGCTCAGGTAGCGCTTTGCTGGTTTTGTCGATAATCAGAAAACCCAATGTCTGTGCCAGCGCATTCTGGCAAACGAAGAGCAGGAAGCCGTAAACGATGAAGGAGGCAAAGTTGGAATGGAGCCACAGCTGTTTACGCGGCTCCTTGTCACTGAGGAGCGGCTGCTTCGTCAGCAAGATCGGCTCCTCATCTAGATAGCGCGCGACGACGATCAGTATTGTCGTGGCGATCAGAGCAAAGGCGTACAGCGGTCCTGCCAATCCAAAAAAGCCAATGATGAAGAGTGGCGCCAGCACTGGGCCAACCACGGTGCCAAAGCTGGTTGCCCCAGCGATGCTCGACATCCAACGCGTGCGCTCGGCGGGGCAGGTGCGCTCCGCGATATAGGTTTGACTCGCAGGGCTGGTGGCCGAGCCGAAGAGCCCATAGAGCGCGCGACAGACCAGAAATAATCCGAAGACGATCGTGGGAGTTGCCAAATCGGCCAGGCCGGCGCTTACCACAAGGCCACAGAGCATCATAGAAACCGCGAATCCAGCCAGGCCGACGATCATGAGCGGCTTACGACCCCGCACATCCGATTGACGAGCCCAGAACGGCGAGGTTACAGCCCATAACAGGGAGGATAAAGAGAAAATGGCCGCCACCATCGAGTCTGCGATGCCGATCGAGCGGCCGATCGACGGAAGTACTGACTGCAAACCATTGTTACCCATCGCGGTAGCCATGGAGAGACAGAAGATGATAAGAAAGGGGCGGCGCGAAAGCCTGGGCACACCGGACATAGGGCGTTTCTTTAATTGGCTGGAACTTAAGCGCTCGTTCGCCTGCGAAAGTATTCATCTGCCCAAGGCCGGCGAGCAACGAAGGCAAGACAACGAAAGCGCAGCTTACATGGGCTCTGCAGCCGAATTGTAGTTAGGATCGGCCTTTCTTGCAGAAGTTCGGCGTCCTCGCCGAAAATCAGCTGAAAGTCTGCGGGATCTGAATCCGAACTCGGCCGCGGATCGCCGGCTCAGATCGCTCTACGACACAAGCTCACGGCCATGTCTATGACTCATGAGCGCGGCCATTAAAATCTTCGGAATGATAACGATCTCTCTCATCACCGAAATGCGATTGGCGAGTCTTGGAGGACTCTTCCCGTTGAAGATGTCATTTCCGATGGATTATCCCCCACCGGTGGTGAGCCCGAAATTGTCGCTGCTAAACTTCGCTAAGAGCTCCGGTTGGCATTTCTACATTGAGACCTTGCAAAAGTTGCCAGAGGGCTGGGGCCCAACGAATCTTGAGCGCTGCATCTTTAAAAAGGCCGCCCAGCCCGCCACCTCTAAGCGCGGCGGGCGAGCCAAGGCCGCCAGTAACCTCCGGAGACGGGGCTGCAAGCAGAAAGCTGTGTCGTCCGTCGGCGGCCGGCACCTGTAGCAGGCTGTTGAAAAGGGCGCGCCGCCGACCAGCGACGATGATTCATTGGCTCTGACAAGATTCGGCCATGGGGCGTGCGCCGCGGCGACAATCGAACAGGCGAGCTCTTCGGCTACGTCGAGACCTGGAGGGGCGGATGCGCCGCGATCATCCGCTGCGAGCGATCCGGACGATTGTGAAGGAAGTGCTGTCGGTGCTGGAGCGCGAGTTTGCCGCGGTCCATTCGCCGATGGGACAGCCGTAGATCCCGCCGGAGAAGCTGCTGCGGGCGATGCACGTTATATTCGATCGATTCGGAGCGACTTCTGATGCAGCGGCTGGTATACGATATGCTGTTCCGCTGGTTCGTCAGAATTGGCGTCGACGAGGCCGTCTGAGACCATTCGGTGTTCTCGAAAATCCCCGACCGGCTACTGGAAGGGGACATCGCGGCCAAGTTCCTGGCGGCGGTACTGGCGCGGCCCGAGGTGAAGAAACTGCTGTCAAGCGATCACTTTTCGGTCGATGGCAAGCTGATCGAGGCTTGGGCCTCGATGAAGAACGTCAAACCGAAGAACGGCTGTGGCGAGCCGCCGGCCCAACGCGGCGGGCGCAATGCCAGCGGACTTTCATGGCCAGAAACGCTCGAACGATACCCATGCTTCGACCACCAATCCCGATGCCAGCTGCCGAGGTGACCTTCTCTTCAAATGTACGATGATGGGCTCTGTCGAGGCCCTTGATGGCCGCATGCAACAGCTTGGTATCGAACAGAAAGTTGGCGGCCTTCGGCTGCACACTGGTGTTCATGAGGTCCTAACCGCGCGCCCCGTGTAACACCCTTGGGCTCTAGGCCGGAGACAGCTCCAGCGCTTGTCGCCGAGTCGATTGCGTCAATGGCTTGGGTCGCTTCGTGCGGGAGGGCATGCTGGCAGAACTCTTCGCCGGTGAAGAATGAAAATACGGGTCGAGCATCCAACCCTCGCATGCCCCTCATCCTGGGGATTCCAGTCGCCTGGGCGATGTCATGAGACTTTGAAGGCCTTGACTGCGGGACGGTTTCGGCCTAGCCAACCTCCTTCTGAACTCTGGCCGATGAGCCTGGATCAGCGGTCACTCCTGTACGGGAGGCGTCGGATCTCTGTTTGGCCGCGTGACGTATCGCGGCAACAAGCTGCTCGGCAGGGTCGGGCTGTAATCCTTTGATGCTGTTGCCGCTTTCTGTGAATAGGCGAATTGATCCACCGTGTCGGAAAGCGCTGTAGTCGACGCGGGAAAGCTCCTCGTCGTCCGCCAGGATCTGATCTGCGGCCGCTACGAGGCGGCGGACGTCATGTTCGCGCTCGATCGCCTCGATCTCCGAGAGGCGATATGGCTTTAGATCGCGCAGACCGTAAGCGCGCCACGCGAAAGGCTTCATCGAAAACGATACCCTGCGCGACACTCGCCGGGTCACGGGCGGTAACGTTTCGAATGTTTCGACGACCTCGCGGCCGGCCTCAGTTGTACGGAATGAAGCGCCCTTTGGCGCGGCCGTAAGTTCGACCCACCCAAACCGCATCATGCGCAGCTGGTCTCACTGATCAGGCGGGCCGGGATCCGCGCAACCTTCGCCAGTTCACCGGTGTTGGTGGGTCGACCGGCAATGCCCACAGGATTAGGAGATCAACCCCGCTCCAATGACGTCTTTTGTCGACGCAAACCCTGAGGCGGGCAAGCTTGACCGGCACGGCAATACGCACCACGTTGTGACCGCTCATTATCTTGTGTCCGTCAGGAGCCAGGCCACCGGTACCAGCTCGTCAGCGTCGCCCCATCGTGGAGCGTTTCTTCCGCCGACTGGTCGAACACCTCCGAGATTTTCGCGAGGAATGCCGGTACGCTGCGGTTGTCTGTCTTGTGGCGCCGATATCGCCGTCCCTGGACGCGCAAGAATCCCACGCTGCCAACGATGATGAGCTTCAATTTGGCCCGCAGAGCCTCTTCGATCGCGCGCCCCAGGCCTTCGACCTGCTCGTTGTAGGAAGAGAGAACAGCCCTCGTCACCGGTTCGTCCGTTTTTTTGGTGGCGGCTTTCAGCATTGCAGTACGGAAAATACGGCCTGCAACTCCGCGGGATTGTGATAAGTTAGACGGTGCTCGCCAGCTCTGCCCACACGTTGCACATAGGGAAGATCACGATCGGGAAAAAAGGTAAGCCCCGTTTGCAATCGTGAACGGAGGCTGCTCACTGAAGAATTCTGCCTCGCGGTCTTCCGGAGTCTGGAGCGTTCCGTCTGAGCAGCACCCGGAAACTCGATCGTAGAATGCATGCAGTGCTGCTGCAGGAGTTCGGGCGCGGCGCGACGCCGACGCTGGGCGAATCGATGTTGCCGTTCGAGCTCGCTGGTGACCAGACTTTCGAACAGCAACAGCATGCGCGATGATCGAGTGAACCTCGAGCGAAGGGCGCAAACCAACGTCGCGTCGCAGATTGAGCGCAAAGCCGAAAACCGCCACAATTCGCCATTCATTGAATAAATTCGGCGACTCGGGGCCACTTTGCGGGGGCTTCGAATCACCTCTCGCTTTATGATTTCTGAGAATACCCGCTGGGTCTGCCATCGCGGCCGCTCTGCATGCGCGACTAGGCGCATATTCTTCCCAACCGAAGGACACATCCATGTCAGCTCTGAACCCCTGTTTAGGCATTCTCGATTTCCAGCAGGAGCCCAGCTGGGTTCGGTCTACGCCGCGCCCCGGTTCCCTGATGAGCTCGGAGACCTACAACCTCCCGGTCATCATCGAAGAGGTTCCGGGTGCGACCGTCGATCGCGTCATGCGCGGCGACCGCGCGCTGCTCCCGGCCTATGTCGCGTCGGCCCGCAAACTCGTCGAGCGTGGTGCGGTCGCCATTACTTCGAACTGCGGTTTTGCCGTCCGCTTCCAGGCCCCGGTGGCCGAGGCCGTGAATGTCCCCGTGATCCTCTCGACGCTGGTATTGCTGCCTTCGATGCTGCGACAGTATCCGGAGAGCGCGATGATCGGCATCGGCACGTTCGACTCGACATCTTTCGCCGAAGACCTGCTTGTTGGCGTCGATCCTGCAGACCGCCAGCGGGTGGTTGTGGGTGGCATCGAGGGCGGCCACAATTTGCGCAATGCCGCACTGGGCAAGGCAACACCGCCCGAACAGCTGGAAGAAGACGTGGCGGCCCTCATCGCGCGAATGCTTGCCGCAAAACCGCAGATCCGCGCACTGCTGTTCACGTGCACGAACTTTCCGGTGATAACGCCAGCGATTCGCGCGCGCTTTGGGCTGCCGATCTACGATATCACGACCTGCGGAAGGCTGACGCTCGAGTCTGCGGTATCTGCCGGGCTGGTGCACGCACCCGCTTCGTCCGCCCGAAGAAGGCCAAACCAGCAGTCGACCACCGAGTGACGCGCCGTCCTGCCCACGGAGATGACCGGGGCAGTAATGCTGGTGTACGCTCAGGGCGTTGCATGGTCCTGCTCAGATGGCAAAACGGAAAATACCTGCAACGCGCGTCGCGAAACAGCCACGTGAAGCAAACGCAGAGCGCAATCAAGTCACAGCGCTCGCGCGCGGTCTTGCGATCCTTCGCTGCTTCACCAGGACCCGGCCCGAGCTGGGGAGCACCGAGATTGCGCGGCTGACGTGCCTTCCGCAGCCGACGGTTTGGCGGCTTTGCCAGACACTGGTGCAGTCCGGTTTTCTTTCAGCTGCTTCCGATGGGCTCCGGTTTCGGCTCGGAGCGGCAGTGCTCGAACTGGGTTTCATCGTGCCTTCGACGGTCGACATTCTTGAAGAAGTGCAGCCACGGATGAAGCAGATCGCGAGAACCTACGGCGCAGAAATCGCCATCGCCGGTCGAGACGCTCTTGACATGGTCTGCCTCGAGCGATGGACGGCAGGTTCTCTCAGTTCCATGAATCCTTCCCGCCGATTGTACAGACGGCGCTTGGCTGGGCCTATGTCGCGGCACTTTACGCGCTTGCGAGAGAAGCCGTACTCAAGGCGTTGAGGCGCGCGGAACCCGGAACATGGCCTGCAGTCCAGCGCCGCCTCGGCGAGGCAATTCGGGAGTACGAGCGCAAGGGATTCGTAATGGGATACGGAATGACCCGGGACGTCACCCAACTTGCTGTGCCGATCGTGTCTGACACTCATGCCCAAGTGCTTGTCATCGGTTGCAGCTGCCCTAGAGGAATGTAGAGGAATGCTTTCCGCAGTGCGATTCGAAAACCAAATCGCACCCAACCTAATTGATCTCGCGAGGGTACTCGGGTCTGCGTTGTCGAATCCGCTCCAGGACAGGATTGCAGTCGCATTCCGGACCCGGTTCCTGTTCGAAGAAAGATGATCGACCTGCGGTCGAGCGTCTTGCCGGCTGAGCGCGCCGAAATGCGCTCACTTCATCGCCGTCACTGCAGATAGTCTGCGCCAGACCCTCATAAAAGCTGAGGAACTGCGCAGTGCGTCAAATAATATCAGCCAGCATGAATAAAGAAATTCATCCAGTGAATTAGCGATAACGGGATCTGCATTACCGATGTTGATCCTCCCATAGCGAACACCTTTCGCGAGAGGAGACCCGTATGACCGATCAGAAGTTCAATACTGCCGCGCCGGACGGGCCGACGCGCCGCTCCTTGCTGCAATCAGCAGCCGCTGTACTCACCTTCCCGATGATCGCGACAAGCGCCAAGTCTGCTGGACAGGACAAGCTTGCCGGCAGTGGCGAGGTGGTCGTCTTTAGCTACGGCGGTTCCTACGCCGCCGCAGTACGCGAACACATTTTCGATCCGTTCACGAACGCGACTGGAATCAAAGTGGTTGAAGTGACTGCGGACGTTGCTGGACCTCAGTCCAAAGCAATGTTCAAAGCCGGTCGCGTCGATTGGGATCTTGTTATCTTGTACGGCACAGAACACAGTGAGTTGGGCGGCGACGGTATGCTTCTGCCGATCGATTACACTCTTTGGGATCAAGAATCGCTGGAAGGAGTGCCGGCGCGGGCTCGTGGCAAGGACCGGGTCGTCTTGTACCGTTCCTCCATTGTGCTCACTTACGGTGAACGCAGCTTCCCGAACGGTGGTCCGACAAGTTGGGTGGATTTCTGGGACATCAAGAAGTTTCCTGGGCCACGCGGTCTCAGGCAGACCTATACATCCCTCTATAGCGCATTGCTCGCAGATGGCGTCGCTCATGCGGATATGTTTCCTCTGACGGACGAAAAAGTCGACCGCGCGTTCAAGAAACTGAACGAACTCAAACCGCACATTCCAAAGTGGTGGTCTGCCAATCCGGATAACCTCCTTATCCAAGGCGAATACGCGGTGTCGAGCACATTTGACGGCGCCACCATCAGGGCCATCCGAAAGGGCGCGCCGCTCAAATTTGTTTGGGATGTCGCGGCTTCCAATGCCAATTACAACGCAATTCTGAAAGGCGGGCCCAACACGCTCAACGCGCAGAAGCTGATCGCGTACCAGAACCGCGCCGAAGTTACTGCGAGATACACATCGGCTCTAGGCTACGTCGGACAAAATCGAAATCAGTTGAAGTACTTGACAGCAGATGCTGCTGAGATGTTGCGGGGGCTTCAAAGTGCCGAGGCTGCATCGAAGGTCGTCTACGTGGATGACGACTGGATGAATGCAAGGCGCCCCGATGGCAAGATGAACTCGGAACACATTGAAGAGCGGTGGCTGGCGTGGTTGACACAATGAGCGTTGCCGCTGACGAGCCCCTGCATGGTAGGGTAGCACTCGTCACGGGAGCGGCAGGCGGACTAGGTGCGGCGATCGCAACCGAACTGCGTGCAGGCGATGCGGACGTCCATGGCGCGGACATCGCGGGCAAAGGAGGCGTTTTCCATGTCGAACCCTCCACTTCGGAAGGAAGCCGTCGAATGGTTCCGCGCGTCCTGGAGGCAAGCGGGCGACTCGACATCGTGATGTTAAACGCAGGATGCCAATTTGTCGCTCCCCTGCACGCAATTTCCCGACGAGGCCCGGGTTCGGCTTCGGTCGGTCATGCTGGACGGTCCTTTCTATACCTTGAAGGCAGCATGGGAGTCGCTGACGAAACAACCCGGCGGGCGCGTCGCGGTCACAGCGTCAGTGTCTGGGGCTGTCGGGAAGGTCGCCTATACATCTGCAAAGCACGGCGTCATGGGCCTGGTGCGCGTCGCAGCGAAAGAAGGAGTCCAGCATGGCCTCGCCGCCAATGCCGTTCCGCCGGGCTGGATGGACACAGGCCTGATGCGCGGCCAGCTCGACGAAGTTGCGGCGAAAAAAGAGATCAGCACCGAAGAGGTCATTGCCCAGTTCGCGCATACCAGCCGTGGGATCGCTTTGTCGACGTAAGCGAATTCGCCGCAACGATCGGCTTTCTTTCAAGCCCTGCCGCTTACGCTATCAACGGCGTATGCCTCCCCATCGACTTGGGCGCGACAGCATGACGATCACTCCTATCGACTTTCATAAAGAGGGCAAACAGCAATGATTTCCGAGGTCTTCATTACCTGCGCAGTGACTGGCGGAGGCGGCGCGCCGAAGCATAAGAACGTTCCGATCACCCCGCGGGAAATCGCTGACTCCGCAATCGAGGCAGCGCGCGCCGGTGCATCAGCAGTTCACCTCCACGTTCGTGATCTCAAGACCCGCAGAGGCGTTCTCGATCTTGATCTTTACCGGGAACTTATGCACCGCGTCCGCGATTCCGATGTCAATCCCGTGATCAACCTCACCAGCGGAGAGGGCTGCTACATCGTCCTCGGGTCCCCGAACGAGCCGCTTCCGCTCTCCCCCGAGACGTATATGCTCGGCGCGCTCGATCGTCTTGCGCACATCGAGGAGCTGCGCCCCGAAATCTGCACGCTGGATTGCGGATCGATGGGCTTCAGGGGCGAGTGGCTCATGGCTAATACCCATGGGGCCGTGCGCGCGATGGCGAAGCGCCTGCAGGAGATCGGGGTGAAGCCCGAGCTTGAGGTTTTCGACATGGGCCACCTGATGATGGTGCGCGATCTCGTAAAGGAGGGACTTATTGACAACGCGCCGCTGATCCAACTTTGCATGAACCTCAGCTATGGCGCGCCCGACGACCTGACGACGCTCATGGCGTTGGTGAACCAGCTTCCCACCGGCTCCATCTATTCCGCTTTCTCCCTCGGCTCGAAGCAGCTCCCGTACGCGGCTTTGGCCCCCTCGGTCGGCGCGAACGTGCGCGTCGGGCTTGAGGACAACCTGTACCTTTCCCGCAGCCGCTTGGCGACGAACGCCGAACTTGTCCAGCGTGCAATCGAAATCCTCGAGCGCATCGGAGTGCGCGTGCTCAGTCCGGATGAAATGCGCGAGAAGCTGAAGCTCAAAGTTCATGTCTGACACATCAACCCTCATGCTGCAGAAATCGCCTCCCGCCGAGAACCTCCCGCGAGCGGTCGGCCTGGTCGGTGGAGGCGTCATTGGAGGAGGTTGGGCCGCGCGGTTCATCCTCAATGGCGTGAACGTGCGCCTGTACGACCCCGCGCCGAACGCGCTCGAGCAGGTCGAGGTGGCGTTGAAGAACGCGCGCCGGGCATATCGCCAGCTGACGCTCGTAACGCTTCCGCCGGAAGGCTCGTTGAACCTGGTCGAGTCGTTGGCGGATGCGGTGCGCGACGTGGACCTCGTGCAGGAATCGGCGCCCGAGCATCTGGAGATCAAGCAACAGCTGCTCGCGGCTGCTGGTCGCGCGGCCGCGCCCTGCACGCTGATCTGTTCTTCGACCTCGGGATTGCTGCCGTCGTTGATGCAGGCGGAAATGGACGACCCCGCGTGCATGCTGGTGGCGCACCCGTTTCAGCCCGTGTACCTACTGCCATTGGTCGAACTTTGCGCAGGGACTCGTACGGCACCGGAGGCGCTCGAGCGTGCGGCCGCGATCTACCGCGCCGTCGGGATGCACCCGCTCGTCGTTCGCAAGGAGGTGGATGGATTTGTCGCCAATCGCCTTCATGAAGCAGTCGCCCGCGAGGCACTTTGGCTGGCGCGCGACGATGTGGCGAGCCTGCAGGAGATCGATGACGCGGTGCGCTACTCGTGGGCACTACGCCGCGCGGCCATTGGCTCCTATCGAATGGCCAATGGCCGAGCCGGAATGCGAGAGAGCGTCTTGCGATGGTCATTCAAGTGGCCTTGGTCCAGGCTCACCGAAAAGCCCGACATGGGACCGGCATTCCTGGACAAGGTGGCGGAGCAGGCGGATGCGCTGGTCAAGCTCGACCCGCTGGACATTTCTCCCGCAGAGAAACGCGACGACCTGCTCGTGGCGCTTCTGCAGGCGCTGCGGTCACAGCGTTACGGACCAGGCGAGACCCTTGCTCGCTGGGAACAAGGGCTCCGAAGTCGGGCTCCACAACGGGTCGCCCCGGATTCCCGCCCGCTACGTACATTGCGAGAGGTTCAGCACAACTGGATCGATGGCAACGGACACGCCTCTGAAAGCAGCTATCTTCTGCTCTGCGGCGACGGCACCGGCACGGTGGTGGGTTACATCCGCGGCAACGGCGAGGACATAGCGAACAGCGCGACCTACTATACGGTCGAAACGCACCTGCGCCACCTCGGTGAACTGCGGGTCGGCGAACGTATCGAGGTGCTCACGCAGGTGCTCGGCGCGGACGACAAGCGGCTACATCTCTTCCATGTCATCAAACGCGAGGGTGATGACAAGCCGGCTGCGACCGGAGAGCAGATGCTGATTCACGTCGATCCCAAAACCAGGCGCAGCGCGCCGGTGCAGAGCCCAATACGCGAGCGCTTGATGGAGCTCGCACGTCTACATGCGCAGCTTCCGCGACCCGAGAAGTCGGGTGCAAGCATCAAAATGCCTTGGGTCGGGGCGGCTCGATCGGATGGTGACCTGCGCGAGATGGGCCACGGGAATTGATCAGGACAACGGAGTAGAAAAAATGACCAAGAATGCAATGCCGCCTTCCATGAAATTGCCGAAAGCCGTCGGGCTGCTCGGCGGCGGCGTGATAGGCGGCGCCTGGGCCGCACGATTCCTCCTGAGCGGCGTGAATGTGAAGCTATACGACCCAGCACCGGGCGCGGCCGATGCCGTGCTCAAGATGGTCAATGACGCGAGGCGGGCCTACAAGAAGCTGGGCATGTCGCTGCCGGCCAGGGAAGGCACTATGACACTTGTCGACACGGTCGAAGAAGCCGTTCGTGATGTGGACCTCGTGCAAGAATCGATCCCGGAGCGTCTCGACCTGAAGCACAAGCTGCTGCAGAAGGCTACGCGCGCGGCCGTGCCCGATCTCCTGATCTGCTCCTCGACTTCGGGCTTCATGCCTTCGGAGCTGCAGGACGGAGTGGCGCATCCCGAGCGCGTCATCGTGGCGCATCCGTTCAACCCGGTGTACCTGCTGCCGCTCGTCGAACTTTGCGGCGGGCCGCGCGCGCCCGTCAGCGCGCTGCAGCGCGCGGCCGAGTTTTTCCGCGCGATCGGCATGCACACGCTCATCATGCGCAAGGAAATCGGCGGCTTCATCGCCAACCGCATCCAGGAAGCGATTTGGCGCGAGTGCCTCTGGCTGGTGAAAGACGACATCGCCACGCCGGAGGAGTGCGATGACGCGATCAGCTACTCCTTCGGGCTGCGGCTGGCGATCAAGGGACCCTTCCACTCCGGCGGCGGCGGGGAGGCGTTGCGAAAGGGGCTGGAGAGTTGGCCGCCCGAACTCCGTGGACTCTGGACGAATTTCCCCGCACCCGAGCATGACCAGGCGTTCGTCGACAAGCTTGCCGCGCTGCAAGATGCGCGGACGGACAAGTCAACCTCCGTCGAACTTCTTGCCAAGCGCGACGAATGCCTCGTCGGGATCCTGCAGACGCTGCGCGCCGCGGACTTCGGCGCCGGGCGGTCTTACACGCTCTGGGAAGAGGCGCTGCGCGCGCAGGCCGCCAAGTAAGCCCGTACCGAGGATATTGGAATGGACCTCTCGTTTACCAAAGAAGAGCGCGCCTTCCGCGAGAAAGTGCGCAGATTCCTGCGCGACAACATGCCGACGGAGCTTCCACGCAAGCTGGCCGGAGACAGGCAGCTGATCAAAGAGGAAAAGCGCATCGGCGCACGCGTTCTCAACAAGCTGGGCATCCCCACGTGGCGCAAGGAGTACGGCGGCGCGGGGTGGACGCCCGTGCAGCACTACATCTTCGAGGAGGAGGTGCTGAACTTTTCCCAGCTGATCCAGCTGCCATTCATGTGCGACGGCCCCGAGCGAGCACCGTTCAACGAACCTAGCGGCCCTGGCGCGCGCGGCACGGGGCCGCTTACCGCTGTTATGAGGCAGCAGACGGTTGGCTTTTCCTGGCTTGCAAGGCTGATGAGCTGCGCGCAGTGACCAGCGCGCTAGGTGTAGACGTCACTCTCGAGGATTCTCATCTCGAGCAAACGATAGAGCGGGCGATTGCAGGTGAGAGAGTTGACGCTCTCGTGGCACGACTACGCACGCGCGGCGTCGCGGCGCAGCGACTGGAGAGCGTTGAACGGGTGTGCGCGCGCTCCACGGCGATGGGAGACGGTACGCAGGAGACGATGACCCTCGTATTCGAGCGAGACGAGCACCATCCGAGCGGGCACCCAGTGGAATTGATCGGCCGGTGCGCCGTTCGGTGTGCGCGCGCGGGGATCACGTCGTCAACGGCACCGCCCAACCCGGCAGCGGACACCCGGTCCGTCCTGGCTGAACTCGGATACTCGGAACAGACAGTGCGCGATATGTTTGACAGCCAAGAAGTCAGCGAGTCTTGGGCCACGGAGTATCTGCCGCCATGAGCGGACGCTGCGACCAATTCATTTCTTCGTATGTTGGATAGGCGGGCCTCTGGGGATTTACTATGCAAAGCTCGAATCTGCCCCTTCACGGCGTTAAGGTCATCGACTTCGGTCAGTACATCGCGGGCCCAGCCGCGGCGATGGTTTTGGGCGACCTGGGCGCCACCGTTGTTCACATCGACCCTCCCTCCGGTCCACTGTGGGCCAGCCCGGCCAACGCAGCGCTCCATCGCAACAAGCTGATCGTCCGCATCAACCTGAAGACAGCAGAAGGGCTTGCACAGGCACAGGCGCTCATCGCCGAGGCCGACATCGTTATCGAAAATTTTCGTCCCGGTGTGTTGGCGCGCCTGGGTATCGACTTCTCTGCCTTGCGCAGGATGCAGCCCGAGCTGGTGACTGTGTCGATTCCGGGCTTTGCTTCGGACGATGCGCTTCGCCGCGAGTGGCGCGCCTTCGAGTCGGTCGTCGCGGCTTCCGCGGGCGTGTTCACCGATATGGGACGGACACGCGTGTTGATGGGAAAGATTCCCTATTTTTCAGCGCTGCCCTTGGCTTCCGCCTACGGGACCATGATTGCTGCATCGGCCACGGTACTGGCGCTCCAGGCCCGCGAGCGCACGGGAATCGGTGACCAGATCGAGGTACCGCTCATCTGCGCCCTGATGGAGGGACTTACATATAACTCGCAGCTGATCGAAAACCTCCCCAGGCGCTACACAAACTATCGCAGCGACGAGATCAAGCGCCGACTCGCAGCTAGCTTGCCGATGGATATGCCCTATCACTCGGTGCAGGACTTGCAAGATCCTTTCTATCGCACCGGTGGCTACAGGTGCAAGGATGGACGCATGTTCGCGATCGTTTGCGCCGGACACAAGGTTCACACCAGGCGTTGCCTGCAGGCCCTCGGCATCTACGACAGTCTCATTGCCGAGGGGTTGGTTGAAGAAGGAGATCCCTACCTCTCGATCCGGGAGTGGAAGTCGGATCACCTTTTGAGCGTGTACCCGTTGCCGCGCCACTGGCACGACAAGATCCTCGCGCGGATGAAGGCTGCATTCCTGACTCGCACCTCGGCGGAGTGGGAACGCATATTCCAGGAACACCGCATCGCGGGCACGCGACAGAACTCCCTGCAAGAGTGGATGCAGCATGAGCACGCCTTGTCTGCGGGCCTGATGGTCACGGTCGATGACTCGGAATATGGGCCTATGACGCAGCCCGGACCCATGACCTGGCTGCAGGAGAGCGGGGAAGCGATGTTGAACCCCGCGCCCCGCCGATCGGTCGCGTTCGGCGAGGCACTCGCTACGCTTTCATCGATCCCTTCACAGCGGCCGGCACGCGGCACGGCACGAAAGCTGTCAGGATGGCTCGACGGTGTCCGTGTTCTCGACATGGCGAACGTCATAGCGGGGCCGCACACAGCGTTCTATCTCGCGCGCTTCGGCGCGGAGGTGATCAAGCTCGACCCGGTGTTTCCGGCGTATCACCCGGGATTCAACCTGTTCATGGCGACCGTTAACATGGCGGGAAAGCAGTCGACTCTGGTGGACATCACTTCTGCGGGCGGCCGTGAGGTGTTCGAGAAATTGGTCAAATCGGCCGATGTCATTGTCTGGAACGCGACCGAAAGGGATGCCAAGCGCAGGGGGCTCGACCGGGAGAGCGTGGGGGCGCTCAATCCGAATGCAATCTACTGTCAGGTGGATTGCTTTGGCGGCGCGCGTCGCGGTCCGCGCAGCGACGACATCGGCTATGACGACGTCGCGCAAGCGGTGAGCGGAATCATGGTGAGATTTGGCGGCTCCCCGGAGACCCCCGAAGAGCACGCTCATACGGGGACGATCGACGCCTTGGGCGCATACAGCCTCGCTCTGGGCGTGGCTGCCGCGCTGTACCAAAAGTCAAAAGGTGGCCGTGCGGGCCGACCGAGGACATCTCTGGCTGCACTCTCGGGCCTGCTGCAGATTCCCTACTGCTATGACTATTCCGGGCGCGGGCCCTTTGATGAACCCGCCGGTCCCGATGCCAGGGGCTTCAACGCTCTGGCGCAGCTGTACGTAGCCGGCTGTGGCCACAGCATCATGTTGAATGGTCTCGAGAGTGACTTGCCCAGCCTCGCTCGTGTCGATGGTTTGCAGGGGCTTTGTGAAATACCGGCGCGGGACCGCGCCATGTTCCTTGCCGCCGCCATCGGAAAGCTCTCCGCAGAGGACTGGGTGTCGAAATTGAAGGCGGCCGATATTGGCGTGGCAATCTGCAAGAACATCAGTGATATCCGTGCGGAAAACATCCGACCAGCGGATGCGAAGCCGGGAATCGATCGAGGGAGCTTCTCTTTCTCCAGATATACTGACCATCCCAGCGGATATACGGTCGTGCAACTTGATCCGTACGCCGTTCGACCGGCAGTCGCAAAAATTTATGCACTTTCTCCGGCCGAAAAATATGGCGCGTCGACTCGCAAGGTTCTCCGGTCACTGGGGTACACCGAGACCGACATCGACGAGCTTGTTGCAGCGGGTGAAATTAGCGAGAGCTGGAGCCGAGAGTATTTGCCGAGCTGAAATCCGGCGCTGACCTCCACGTCATGCTACGGCAGCGGCGAATCAGCCTCGTGAGGCCCCCGTCTTCGAAGAGAGCAGGCGACCCGAGTTGGGTCAGTGATCGCGCTCAGTGTGAACAGAGTGAACTGGCGTATGCGTATGACTCGCACCGTGTTACTGTAACCGGTGATGCAGCTTGTGGTGCGCCAGTTCCAGTGCAGCTCTGATAGGCGCCTGCCGCGCCTCGTCGGATTTTGGTGCGACCGTTTCCAGGTAGGCGATCGAACCTTCGATTTCCGCAGGACCGCCACGGCATCGGTACTTGCAAATTTTGGACGACTTAGTCGTCCGTGAAGAGTGGCTAAGCGATTGAGCTAGAATCGGATTTGTCGTTGGGGACTGTTTTGCGTTTGCAGGGGTTTGATGCTTCGGGCGTCGGAACCTTGCAATTTCATTTTCCAGATTCCGTCGAATCGCCAACCATGATTCCGTGATCGCATCGGAGGTGGCGATGCGACCGAAGAAGCACAGGACGACGGGATCGGGCGATCTGTTTCGGGCCAGGCTGGACCAAATCATCAATATGAAGCACGAGCTGGTTCAGCTCGCCG
>NZ_PGVG01000054.1 GCF_002795245.1 Bradyrhizobium forestalis
GCAACCCGACCCTACCGGCGAACTGCCGGTGACCACCGCAAAGCCGCCCGCCCGCTACGGCGCTATTGGGGGCGCGCGTCCGGGCGGCTTTGCTCTACCGAGCTACACCACCTCCGGGGACACGATCCAGGTTGCGGCGACGGCACGGCGATATGGCGTTTTCGCGCTCATTGCTGCTGCGATGGCGACGGTCGATTCGGCCGGAGCCGAAGGATGCCGAACATCAACCTAGCTTCGTACCGGCGATGGTGGCCGCCGACCCAGGGCCGACGCTTGTCCAGTCGCGCCGGCAAGCAGCGGCGGGTCGATCGAGATCTAGCTCAAGCGATGCCCCCCTGCAGAAGTCCATCGAGCCGCGCCTGCCGCGCCGCTCGCAAGGCGTTAGTGGTCGACGATCTCAGGACAGATCAGCTTCGGGCAGGGCAACCGAAACTAATATCGCAGTCATATTTTAGGAGCGGGCGATTACCGTGGTTGAAAAGCCGCCGCTCCTCATTGCCTCGACAGTGGCTCGGGCGAGCCCCTCATCGTCGGGCTTCAGAAGGGCACCTTCCATAGGAAATAGAGTAGCACAGCCATGGCTCCCCAGAAAAGTATGCCGCGGAAGATGAAAGCGAACGTCATGTTAACCGCCGTCTCGCCCAAGACGCTGCGCCCTGGCGATTCCATCGATCGCGTCTGCCACCATTTCTAAAAAAACCCCATACCACGCATCATCGTCGGGAAGCTCCCACTCTCGTAGACTGCCGACGTAACGGGTCAGAGCAATAACGCCCGCGATTGTAGTTGGCGCTGAACGGATGAGCACATTCGCATGCTCCGCGAGAGCATCGTTCCTTTGACTGCTGATTTCGTCGGCGGCATCAAACCCGGCTCCCCCATCGAGCTTCGCCGATACGGACAAGGCCGCGTCGTAGTGCGCCGACAGCTCGCGATGACGCTCGATCACGACGAAGATTAGATCCCGATCGGCTGCAGCAGTCGAATGGGTAGAAAATTCCTGCGATGACAATGTTGGCCCCGAGCAACTAGCATAGCTACGTTACCATCGCAGCCATGATGATAATCAGCGTAGTAGGTCCTTCATCTGCGGTATTTCTGCTCGATCGGATTGGGCGTTCAAACGAGGTCACCGGCTCCATTTGAGGCCGAGAAGTTTCCCGCACGACGGCGCGCGCCTTACTCGCGCCGGAAAACGGCTCTGCCCCCGCTGTTGCCGGCGTAAAGCTGCATATTTGCGCGATATCAAAGGTTGTTATCCCGCATCGGCCGCGCTTGGATACGCTTCCACATTCGAAAGGGGCGGACGAAATATGAAGTTGATTGCAATAGCGGCCGGTCTGTTGCTGCTCGGCGTGATAGGACAAGCAAACGCACGCGGAGGACATGGAGGGCGCGTCAGCTATGGCGGCGGACATCACACTACCAGTCATGGCGGCAGCTATTTGGGTGGATCCGGCTCATCACACCGTGGCGGGACTTATGTCAATTCGAGAACTGGCAACCGTTACGGCACTCATCGATAACGAGCGACGAGGCAGGACTGAAGGCGCGGCCGTTCGATAGGGCTTTTTACGCGTGGGCAACAATGGGAGCCGACGTTTCGGCTATGAAGCCGTGAGGCTCCCAGGAGGGGCTTTCTAACAGCGCTGTTTTGCTATGTGGCGTAATCGACCTCCTCTTCAATGTGGGCACTCTCTGCGGCCTGGCTGGCTAGGTTGGGGATCGGCACATCGGTTTATGTCACCGGCATCCTTATCTGGATAGACGGCACGGTGCTGTTCGGTTTGGGAGCGCTGCTCTCGCACAATGACTTTGCGCAGGCGATATTCGGATAACGCGCTAGAACTCTCTAGGGTGAGGGCCCGGACGAAATGCAGGCCGGAGTGTCCAAACGGGTGAGAGGCTCAGCCGCAGTTCTTCACGTTGATCCAGTGGTTTTGTCCTGCGTTACAGGATGGGACTTAACGCATGAGCGTTTCGTCGAGCGAAATGGCAGACTGCCGTCAAGCAATTCAAAGCTTATGGTTTCCTATGGCGTAGCGAAGATCTTGACGAAGTGTGGTGCGCTGCTTAAAGCATCAAACCTCGGCCGCTGACGACGCTAGTCCCTTGAAATTCGTACGAAGAGCGATTCGAGAATCATCCTTTCACCCTCGGTCTCGTTTCTGACCAGGCGATTATGGGGCGGCTCGCGGTGGCGTTGGTGTATCGGCCGTGAAGTGGCCAATCGGAAGAGATTTCCAATCAGGTCAGATGTTCGCTCGATAGCGCCGGTGAAATCCGTCAATAAATCGCGTTCGGCTGAAGAATTTGAGCGCTAACGCAGCGCCCCCCGTGCGCTCTATCACTACGAGAGCTTCATCTACGATCCCGTCGACGACCATCTTAGATGCTTGACTACGATGTGCCGGCGGCGCCGCCCAGCATCCGTGATGGCGTTTCTGGTGCCAAGGCGCCTTGCGCCCCTCAACGAATCCGCGACAGATGATCCGATCCGAACTGCGTCGATATTTCAGCGCGCGCTTTGCCCGCAACGTGCAATGCTGTGGCGGAGGCGCAACAACCGGTGCAAAAAAACCATAACTCAACTTTTGCTAGTTGCGCGCTTAGGCGGAAAGGCATTCGATAACAACCAGCTTTTGTTAGGTTGACCGGAGTGGCTCGCTCGGCCCCTTTAGAAACCTGCACACTGTGAATTTTAAGCCCGGGGATTTGGTAATGTTGAGGCCGGGAGTCAATTTGATCGCACTTATCGGTGGTTGTGTGCTTGCCGGATGCGGGTTACGCGTTCCAGAGATCCGGGATTTTCCTAACGGTGGGTCATACGCCTCCAATAATGCTTTGGTGCAGGCCATCGTTCGAAGCGTTCATTGCGAACTTGAGGATGCCGTCACCCGGGTTCTCAACGCAAGAGCCGGTTCGTCCGATGCTCTTTTCTTGCGCAAGTGGGGCGCTCAGGTCGCCCTCACTATTCAGCTTGAAGAGAAGTCGACGGCTAATCCGACAGCTGCTTGGTTCCCTCCCTCACCAACTTCGTCGATCTTCAGTTTGAGCGGCGCATTTAATGGATCAGCAGATGCGACCCGTGTGGACAAAGTAAACTTCTATTACAAAGTGAGCGAACTCTATCTGGGACCAAACGGAAGATGTGAGCGTGACACCACGGCTCCAACCGACTCATTACTAATCCAGAGCGACCTGAAATTGGCAGAATGGCTCGACGCGATGGTCAACGGTGTCGCGACAGGGCAAATCGCGAGCGTCGCTAAGCAAAATGTTCTTTCCCATCAAGTAACTTTCGAAATTGATACTAGCGGAAGCATTACTCCTGCATGGAAGCTCGTGAGAGCGACTTTCAACCAAAGCGGCAACTTGCTGTCGGCTTTGCGCAATCGCAAGCATGACCTGGTGGTGACCTTCGCGCCGCTGGATAAAACGCAGAGCGGAAATTTCCTAATCCCAATCGGCGAAAGTACACATATTGCTTCTCAGCTGACCAGCGGCATTACGACGGGCTTCAAGAGCGCCCTGGGCCAATAGACTCCATAGATGTAGACCTTCACTCGGAGGATTATAATGGGCAAGAAAACGAAAAAGCGCGCGGTCAAAGCAAGAAAAGCCAGCGCGGAAGTTGTATTGGACTCTCTGTCGGATGATCCGGCAACGAATGCTCTGGCTGACCGAGTTGCGCGTTGTAATAAGCCGCCGCTCAAGTGGCTAAGGCAAGCTGATGGGTCGTGGCTGGAATGCTCGCTTCGATCAGACTGCACCTACGGCAACTGCCACGAGGTAAGCGCCAATGAGGTGCCAGCAGAGATCCGCAACGGTTGAGGCGCACCGTGTGATCGGACTGCCGGAGGCGCTGTATCAAGCTCAAAACCGAGCGAGCTCATGGTCCGGAAATATTCGCGCGCTGAAGGCCCAGTTTTGCAAGTCATTGATCGTGGCTTTAGCGAAGCGATCCTGCCATTTTATTCCGGACGGATGCTGGTCCTTCGGTCCTGAAATCAACTCTTCGTCGCAGCGTACTCGATCTCACTATGCCCCCGATATCGACAGGACGTAATCGAAACCATCGCTCAGAAATTTGTGCGCGGGGCAAATAGACAGTCTGAGTCGCTGCAACAGCTCTCGACTGACGAAAGAAATACTTTTGGCTGTGTGATCTTCACGGACATCTGCGAGGTAATCTCTGTTAGATTCGTAGTTGGGTTCTTGTGAATTGCTAATTGGGCGGGTTGATTGATCGTGCTCGATATGAACTTTCAACAATTTCCGCTCCGTGGCTTACATCCGGAGCTGATACGATCTTGAGCGGAAATTGACCGGCCGGCCTTGCGAATTCCATTGCAAAGTGCCCACCTGCTTTAGCGACCAACGCTCTCAGGCGGTCGAACTCACCGCACCAGATCGTTTCCATGTCACGATCACGGTTGGAGTCGCGAGCTTCGGCCAGGCTGCCGATACCGACGACCCGCACCTGGAGGAGATCAGATCTCGATGCGCCCAAGAGCTCTACTCCATAGCCAGGATTGGCTGCGTTACGCAGGACGATGTGGCCGTTCTGGACCCAGGCCGTCGCCATTCCCTCGGACACCTCGTATCCCAGGCCGGCAAGACCTTCGAGCACCGCGCGCCTGCGCTCCGCCGCGGCCATCGCCTTGAATTCTTCCTCGATGAGAAGGTCGGTGCGTTTGACGAGGTCTTGCCCATTGCTGGGCGATGGGGAGGCGAGGGCTTCCTCGATTTCGGTCAGCAGCGAGGTAGCCTCCGCTGACTTCATCACGGAAAGCTCGGCGCGTCGCGCCCGAAGTTCGTCCGCTAGTCGGGCGTTGGCGCGGCCATCCTTCACGGCCGCGGCCAGGTCCAACAGAAGGCTATCTGCGATAAGCGATCTTCGAGCCGGAGGCTCTGCTTCCAAGTGCGCGACACGGTCCGAGAATGTGGAGGGATCGATGCCAAGCCCACGCAACTCGCCGAGAAGAGCATCGACGCGGCCCAAGGCGGGATCCTCCACCTCCTGAGCTTGCCCGGCAATCCAGTCCCGCAGGGTGTCAGGGCGCTCGCCCGCGCCCAAGCGAGTAGCAAGCTCGCGTTGGCGGTCTGTCGCGCTATCCTGTGCCGCCTGAAAAGGAAGCAGCAGCAGCGCTTTTGCCATGGCCGTTTCCAAGCGCTCGGTAGATCCGGTCGAGCCACTGAGCTCGCTTCGAATGTCGGCGGGAATTTCGACTTTCAGAGCTTGCAGTCTCTGCAGCAGCGCCTCGGCTGCCGCTTTCGAGCGCCTGAATTCGCGGTTCGAACGGGCCGCCATTTCGGCAGCTCTTTCAACCCGGCGCTCGGAATCCGCCTGAAGGAAGGCGATCTCGGCGGCAACCTGTTTCTGGAGTTCGATGAAACGATCGGCCTCGAGCAGGCGACGAAGGTCATCTCGCCGGACTATGACTTTGTCGACGTCCTTCTGCTCAATGGTCCCGTTGCGTTTGCCGGCGGAGGTCCAGCTTTCGATCGCCGCGTCAAGCCGCGCCAGGTTGCGATGGCAGATGGCGATGATCTCGGCTCGGGTAACGATCCTGAAGGCTTTGGGTCCGCTCATTGCAATCCTCCCCCACGGAGCGCGTGCTCGACAGCGTTCTTGAGCCGGAGGCGTTCGGCTTCTCCAGCATGAGTCCAAGCATACGAGGAAACTCTATGGACATAAGGAACGGCTCTTCCCAACACATTAGGACGCCAGATCTCGCGAGCACGAGCTCTTTGAAGCAAATGATGTCGCGGCGCATCGCATTCCACGCCTATGGCGTAGAGGCCGGTCCGGGGATCGGTCACGGCAAAATCAAGGCTGAATGCGCCGCCATCGCGGGCCCGACTGGGCTTATAGCCATTCGCTTCGAGAAAGGCTTCGACAGACCTGGTGAAGCCGTCGTCCTCATGACGTCCAGCTTCGTGGTGGGGACGTGGTTCGGTTACCATCCGGTCCAGGAGCGTCTTTCCGGAGTCTGCAAGACCATCGGATACCGTCCTGGCATATTCGAGGTAGCCTTGCAGATAGTCGCGCGGCACCCTGGGACCACTCCGCCTCGTCAACAGGTCCGATATCTCTGATATCGGCATGGATGTGACGATGACCACCTTTTCTCTCGCACGTGTTACCGCGACATTCAGGCGGCGCTCGCCGCCGGCGTGGCCTAGCGCGCCGAAGCTCTTGCGGAAAACGCTGTGTTCGTTGCGGCCGAATGTCGTAGAAAAAACGATGATGTCACGTTCATCGCCTTGCACGTTCTCCACGTTCTTGACGAAAAAGCCCATGTCCTCGCCATGCTCGATACGTTCGCGCTCGCGCATCAATGCCTCTCGGAACGCTGCATCGTTTTCGGCGCGATCTTCCAAAGCATCTTCTATGGCGTCGGCCTGCTTGCGGTTGAATGTGACGACACCGACCGACGGCGGCGATGAATCCTCCCAAAGCTCCGATAAGTATTGTACGACATCGCTGGCTTCCTTTTGGTTCGTCTGGGCCTTGTAAGTGCCGTCCGAGCGCACGACTTCGATCGGCTTGAGCCTGCGGATTGTCTCTACGGGATGGCGAACGGGGACGCTAAGGCCGTTGGCGTAGAACGATGCGTTCGAGAATGATATCAGCTCTCGATATTTCGAACGATAGTGCACTTGCAGAGTACGGGTCCGAAGTACGGAGCGGGCGAGTTGGAGGAGGTCGGGACAATCCTTGATCTCTCTGCGATTCCACGTCTCCGCGAAGGCTTCGCGTTCCTCCTCGCTGGCTCCTTCTTCAGGTTCTTCACCGTCGAATATTGCCGCTTCGTCGTTCTCGACCTTGCTGGCGAAGAAAGAGGTCGGCGGCATCTGCTTTTCGTCGCCGCTGACGACGACGAGCCTGCTGCGGAACAGGGAGGGCAGCGCATACTCAACGGGCATCTGCGAAGCCTCGTCGAAGATGACGGTATCGAAGAGCCCCGCGCGAGGTTGCAGCACGCGGCTCGCGACATCTGGCGTCATGAGCCAGACTGGCCGGAGCGCGAATAGACCGAGCGGAGCACCGCGATCGATGAATTCGCGCAATCTTAGCGCTCTTGGGCCACGCAGCCTGGTGATCACGTCCCACTCGCCGCTCGGACGCACTTTTGCTGCATCGATACCTTGGACGAGAAGATCCCGGTTGTACTGCCGGATCTGCGCGTCGGATTCCGCGAGCGATTTTACCTTCGCATCTAACTGGTCGGCGTCGAACAAGACGTCAGGATTTGCACCCTCCATATCGGCCTTCCACGCCAAACGCGCCTCGCGGCCTATAGTGGCGCGAATGCAGGTGTCGAGGTCTTCGGAAGCCAGTTCCGAAAGCTCGGACTCCCTCGACCTGAGTGTTGCGAAGATGGCGCGCTCCTTGTCGTCCAGGCGCGAAGAGCGAAGTCGATATTCCTGGTAGCTGCTCAGCATCGGCAGAGCTTGCACGATCTGGTCGATGGCGCTCGCATTAGAGCGACCATTCTCAATCGCCGAGCGTCTCGATCCGAGCCACAGTTCGTCGAAATAGGTCCTGAGCCGGTCCAATGCGGCGCGGCTTTCCTCTCGCGTGTGATGCCTTCTGAGCGCGAGTTCAGCCCCCTCAAAGAACGTGCCGAGCTCCTCGGTCGTTCCGACCGAGAGCGCTCTCTCGAGCTCAAGCCGGTCCGGGCACCGATCGATGAGCAAATTGTGGCCTCCCAGACCATTGAGGAACGAGCCGAGGCGCTCGGCGAAATCGGCGAGCTTACCGGGCGACAAATCCAGATTGGGCGCACGGCCGAACAGGACCGTGAAATATTGCTCGAGTTCGTGCCTTGGCTGGCGTATGGCCAATTCGAGCTCGACCGCATAATACAACGAGCTGATGGCGTCGTTATCTTGCGGGAGCTCCAATGACGCAAGGAGCTGGCGTACACGGCGCGTTCGCAGCCAATGGAGCGGGTTGAGCCATTGGAGGGCGCTTGCCGGCAAGCGAACTTGGCCCGCGAGTTCCCCGGCAGAGCAGAGCTCTTCCTCATTGAAGGCGATAAGCTTGGAGCAAAAGTTCGTTTTGTAGGAAGGGCCGTCGAGCGATGAGAAAATTTCTTTCATCGCTGATAGGCCCTCGAGAATGCGCGCAGCTTCCGATGTCCCATCCTCGACGTTCCGAAACAGCGGCCGCAATCGAGCGAGATTTGCGCAGACCGAATCGCTGATCGAGCGGAGCTCAGCCGCTTCGGCGAGCCAAGCCCGAAATTCCGCCGCATCCGATATTTTTAGACAATCCGCCGTTTCATCGTCGGTCTGCTCCCGCCGCGCGTCGGCTTGCAAAAATGCCTGCAGGTGCAAGGCCAGCGCGGCCGCGGTTCCTCGATCGGGATTGAACGGCTTGAGGGCGGACAGAGGATTGTCTTCAAATTTCGACGGAAGCCAGAATTTCGCGAGCGGGCCGCAATTCTCCTCGATCCTCGCCACGTCCGCGGGATGTAGATCTGCCAGCAACGGGCGGATTTCAGGAGCGTCAATGGGTTTCGGGCTGCCTTCTTCGATCTCGAGCAGTTCGCCGAGCAGCGCTCGATAGGACAATCCGGTTCGATCATCCTGCGAATGAAGTGCAACCTGGCGACGATCCAGCTCCGTCTCGAGCGTCTCGATGCGAGCCGCGAGGCGATCGCGCTCTCGCTTCCAGGCGGGAGACCCCCCGGGAGACAGGTTGTGCAAAGCCTGGACCTGCGAACGGATTGCGCCGACGATCGGCTCACGGTCGCGATGGGCATCGGTGATCATGACGAAGCGATCCGTCAGGCGTTCCTTATCCAGGCGCTTGCGGACCACCTCGAGAGCGGCTTGTTTCTGGCAGATCACAAGGAGCGATTTTCCCGTGCCGATGGCGTCCGCGACCATGTTGACGATGGTCTGGCTCTTGCCGGTTCCGGGAGGTCCTTCTATCACTAGTCCCGGAGCCTGACGTGCTTCGAGGACGGCGGCTTCCTGCGAGGGATCACTATCTGCAGTAAAATACCGGTCGGCCTCTTTCACCGGAGGGGATGCCGAAGGCGCCGCCTGCTGTTCGTTCAGCCGCAGGGCGGCCTCGAGTGCCGTGGCCGTCGGCGGCAAGCCCCGGAGGGTCTCGAGATCCTTCATCACCGCCTGGCCCATGAAGGCCAAATGGAACAGCACGGCTGCTGGCACCAGCTGCCGCTCTTGCGCGCCGACTTCGACATCCTTGCCGGGAAGCGCAATCAACTCGATGCCGATAGGCTTGGCCAATCGGCTGAAGGCGTCCATCACCGCCTGGACGGACAAGCTTGCATGGGTCAGGAGCTCGTTGGCCGCTTCCTGCCAACGTCTCGCCTCGGGAATGCCGACCATTCCTTCGAGGGCGGGATTGACGAGAACATGCTCGATCTCGATATCGGGATTTCTCTCGCGCCCATAACCTAAAGAGACATGACCGCGGTTTCCGACCTCCGGATTGACGCGCACCGGCCACAGCAGGACCGGCGCAATCCGCGGTCTCGCGTTCGGCCGATGATCGCGCATGATCAAGAACGGAAATCCCATGAACAGGCCATCGATGCCGGTATCGCGCCTGTAGAGCAATGCATGGGAGTGCAAGGAGCGCAACCTTCGCTCAAGCCCGTCATCATCGGCGAAAGCCGCCGGATCGACGTTCACGGTCCGGTTCGTACGACCAAGCAGTTGCTCGAGAATCTCAGCTGCCGGCACTCTGGATGTATCGAGCTCGCTGAGGTCGATCCTGGCCGATTTGCCAATCAGCATGCGCGTCAGCGGTCCGCGCAACACGCCACCTGAAATCCGCTTGGCGAAGAAGTCCAAGATCGTCGACACATAGCCTTGCTTCGGAAGCGCTCTCCACGTCTCGGCGGGCACACAAAGCAGGGCGAGCGCGCGCCCTAAGGGCATCCGTCTGTCCAGGCGAAACTGGTCCGCCCACTCGTCGACCTCCTTGATGCCGCATCTGGCGAAGTTTTGAATGCGCTCGTCGATCGCCTGGTAGATCTCGCGACGTGGGCGGCCGAGGAGCGTTGCCGCCTCCTCTGTTGAAAAGTTGCCGAGCCCGGCCGTCGACGCTTCCTTTTCTGCTTCTTCGATGACCTCGGCGACCGAGCGGAACTGGTTCGAGGTCGCGCTGAGCAGGATGACGAGGTCTTCTTCCGCCGAAATGCGGCGCTCAGAGAGCGCTGCTACGCCGGCATGGTCGGTATCGGGGAAAAATTTTCGCCGTTCTTCCCAGAGCGCGGCGAGGCGCGCCATAGAGGTCGACAGCAGGTGAACGCGCAGAGCATCCTCGTCGACCGCGATTTCGAGTTGATCCAGTCGTTTACGAACCGTGTCCGAGCGGACCTTCAGGCGCCAGAGCCAATCGTCCGGATCAATCTTCCGCAGCAGGTCGGGTGCAGGACCTGTGATCAGACTGTAACCGTCGCTCGGGTGGTCGAGCAGCCAACCGGGTGTGACAATATTGCCTCTGACGATCAGAGGCATCGACGGATTGAGGGTTTTAAGGGAGATGGAAAGCTTCAAATCCTCCTGAAGGTCCTCAGTCCGGAGAATTTGCCGAAGACCTGCCGCAACAGCCGCTTCGAAGCCGGCCTCCGAAGTCCAGCTTGCAACGGCGCCTCTGAGGACAAGCGCCTTGGCTTGGTCCCAGTTCGCAGCTTCCGCCGCTGCCAATGCGAACATGTTTGCAGATCGATATTCTTTGCCGCCCAGCGAAATCGAGCTCCGGCCCTCTATGTCACCCGCTGTATCGGCCCCTGGCGCTGATACGCTTTCTCCGCGCAGCCACGCCTGAACTTCCTTCCACTGCCAGCGCTGACGCCTGTCACGCGCCAACAGGCCACGCAGCAACGTGTTGATCCGCTCATCCAGACTTTCGGGGAGGTGTACGCCGTTGGTGAGAATGTGGATCAGAAAGGCCTGCTCGTTGATGCCTGCGAAGCAGGCGCCTTGGGTGATCTTCTCCAACAAGATCATCCCCATGCTCCACCAGTCGGAAGCCGGCGCGACGCCGCCGGCGATCGCCTCGGGCGCCATATAGCGAGTGGTTTCAAGCGGAGACACGATATCGAGGTCGAATTCGGAGAGCCGTGCCGAGCCGAAGCCTCCGACGACGAGGTCAAGTGGCTCGTTTGACCGCACGAAGACCACGGACGGCCGCAGATCCCTATGTCGCAAGCCGGCTTCGGTGAGAGCGTGAACGGCCTTGGCGAGTTCGCCGACCAATGTTGCAAGAGACGCCGGATCACCTGGATCGACGGCAAAATCCGCCAGAGTGCCGCCCTTGAATTCCTCCGCGACCTCGTAGGCGCGGTCTTGCCAGCGACCGGTTGCGAAGAATTCCGGGACGTGATCTCGAGGAAGCTTTAAGAGCAAATCGTAGATCGCTTGGTCCGGTTCCGAGCCTATAGCGTAAAGCGTGAGTATTCCTCGCTGTCCGTCTGAGGCGCGCGTGGCGACGAAGCGCTCGCGAACTGTGCTGGATGAGGCGATCCGATCCTGCAGATGCCAACCGTCCACGACCGTTTCGTGGCCGGGGGCCGGCGCGGGCTGTGGTGTCGGAGTGGGCTCGGTCGGTGAGGGCGCCTCATCCCCTTCGATGGTCGGCTCGCCGCATAGGCTGCAGATCAGGTCGCCAGGAGAGCCCTGATGACCGTTTCGACAGGTCGGAGCGCTCGGAACAGGAATTACAGCTGGATTTGGCCTTGGTCTCGCCGATCCAGCCGGCGTTATATCGATCGCCGACAGGTCCCAGCCGCAGGTTTGGCCGTTCAACGTGCCTTCACAAAAGATCTCGCTGACAGGGCGTTCGGTATTGCAGTTCGGACAAAGTCTGATCATCAGCAAAATTCTAAATAGAGGGGAAACGTGTATCTTCCGAAATTCTCAGCGTCGATCCGCCGCTTTCGAGCATATTTCGCAGGCGGCGGAAGTCGCCGCGAGCCGGAATGCCCGCAAGCCAGACGTCGCCATTATCGTCGAACATGACGTCGAAGGTGCGGTCTTTATCGTCGATCGGCCGGTCGAAACTCGCGAACCGAGCACGGCCCAGGGCCGTCATGAGGTGCAGCTCCTGATTGTCGCTGCCACGAAGCGCGAGGGTTTGCTTTTCATCGATATCGAACGGTCCGGAAACGACCGCGTCGATCAGAGATGGCGATGTGGCTAGCGCTTCAGAGATCGCAGTCAACGGGTAGCCGGTAAAGACCAGGATGTCCGCCTTCGTTCGAGTTCTAAGCCGCGCCAAAAGATCGAACAAAGCCTCGCGCTGATCGAAGGGCTCGCCACCCGAAATCGTGATCCCGTCGGCGGTCGAAAGCCACGGCGAGACTGCCTCGACGACTTCCTCTACGGTCGTCGTTCCTCGTCCGTGCGCCCAGGTGTCCATGGAGATGCATCCTGGACAGCGGATCGAACAGCCTTGAAGCCAGATCCCGATCCTGCGCCCCGGCCCCAACGTTGTCACCGGGAAATGGATGCGCGACAGATTGACCATCCTCATGGGGAATGCTCGCTCACGAGATCGATCGTGGTCGATGGCCCAGGGCGAATCTCTTCAATCCTGTATCTGTGTCCGGCTTCCGCTCCGCGATCGAAGAGACTGCGCGACAGTGGGTTGATAAGGTGAAATTCAACCTGATTGCGGATGCCGCGGCCGCCGTTTGAAAGATCAGAAAGGCACAGGCCGCGAAGGACCTCCCGGGCAGCTCCGGTCAACGTCACGTCATAACCCCGCGAGCTGACGTCCTTGAGCAGATTGTCGACCATCTGATCGAAAATCTCGTTTGCGACCTCGGTCCGGATGAAGTCGAAAACGATGACGTTCTCTCCGATCCGGTTCAATATCTCGGGCCGGTTGAGGACCTGTTTGAAGTGCTTTTCGATCTCGCTTCGGACCTTTCTCCGCACGGCTTCGAAGGTCTCTTCGGGTGTGACGTTGGCAATTCTCTCACCAGATGGCCCGGGTACGTAGATGCCCAAATTTGAGGTGAAAACAATGAACGATTCGGAGAAATAGACACGATCCCCTCGTCCCGAGGTGAGGACGCCGTCGTCGAGGACCTGCAGGAATTTGTCGAGAATCCTCGGATGCGCCTTCTCGATCTCATCGAACAGCACGACGCTGAACGGCTTTTCACGGATCGCGTTCGTGAGCTCGCCTCCGACGTCATACCCGACATAGCCGGGCGGTGCACCGATCAGCCGCTGGTCCGAGTGCTCGGCACTGAACTCCGACATGTCGAAGCGGATATACGCAGATTCATCGCCGAAGAGCAGACTGGTGATGGTCTTGGCGAGTTCCGTCTTGCCGACACCGGTCGGCCCGGCAAGAAAGACGACACCTCTTGGCCGGCCGCCGCGCGGCGATTGTCCGATCCCGGTCACAGCGCGCTTGACGATATCGAGCATATGCGTGACTGCGTGAGACTGTCCCTTGACGCGGCGTCTGACGAATTCTTCACCTGAGGTGATCTTGTCGCGACTGATCTTGCGCCAGGGATCCTCAGTCACGCCTACCTTGAAGCGCCGCACCGCATCCCCGATCCGATCGACCTGCACGCCTTCGGTGCGGGCGAGTTGCGCGACCGCGCTGACGTCGAGCAACAGAAGGCCTTCAGTCTCGTCCACGAATCCTTGAGTACACTTTTCTAGCTCAGATTGGTCCGCGTTCTGCGCGCCAGGCAGACTTCGGACAAGGGAGCGGATCATGCTCCTTCTCGAAAGATGATCCGGTCGCCCGATGAGCACGTGTCTGATCTTCGGGTTTCCGATCAGGAACCAATCGGGCAGGTCACCCTCCTTGTCGACGATCCAGACGACCGTATTGAAGAAGGGCAGCCGCTTATCGCCCGCCGGACGCGGCCGCGCCGCATGAGACAGGATCAGCGCCCGGGCGAAAAGCTGGTGCTCGGCAGGTGATAAGGCCTCGTTTCGAGCGATCAGTCTTGAGGCAAAGTCGACGACAAGGGCGGAGGGCTGGCCTTCAGCCATGACGTGCCGTTCGAGCGTCGTCGATAACAGATCGATTCCGCCCGCCGCTGTGCCAGCAGTCGGCACTAGACCCAGTTGAGTGAGGTAGCTTCCGTCGGCCGGCTCAATGTCCCGAAATCCGTTCATAAGATCGAACCATGCGATCCGCCCATAACCAGCTGCCTTTAAAACGTCCGGCAGAACCCTCGATAACGGCGCTGCGGTCACCTCACCCGGACCGACCTCGTGGATCTGAAGGTCCCGCGTATTGCCGGAGAGCACGAATTGGCTGCGCAGAGGCAAAAAGCGCAACAAATCGCGGAGCCATCTGGCTCTTTCCACCGAACGGTCCTGCACCGAGAAGCCCCCTTGTACGCGTATGACGCGACTATAAGCTATCCTACTCGCCGATTTCGAGGGTATTTCCCAAGAATCCATAGGGAAATGGGATAAGGCGAAAGGAACGAGAGGGACGGTTCGATCGAGGTCGGAAGGGGACATCCGGCGCATCAGGCGGACGTGACGAGCGCGCCGCGCGTTCAGAAGCAGGTCGCCTTCGTGGAAGCTCCACTCCCAACCAGGGAACTTCGGTCGCGGATTGGGTCCATCGGTCGCCCGCCGAGCCGCATCGAACAGCTGTTGGGCTTCCACTTTTTGCGATCGGCAGGCCCTTTCGATAACTATGTGCTTCTTGGTCCGATTTTTTCCTTGCTCATCGATTGCGGGATTTGTGCTCGGTCCCAGGTCCTTGCCGAAACGCGCGGTCGTGGCCCCTGCTGGCAGGTCCCAATCGACCGCGAATGAGAATTGTATTGCCGAATTCTGGGAGTTCAGCGCGGTCACAAATCAGTCGCGACCAAGGACGTGTGCATCGGCACGCCGGAGACGCCGGCGGATCTAGGATGAATCTGCTTCGTCGCGCCAAAAGCTCCGACCTCGCGTGACCGCAAGGGCCCAGCACCATGAGCCGTGACGCATTCGTTTCCGATCAAATGACTGCCCCGTTCAACGGAACGCAATACCTATATCTGCATCGGGGCAAACCGATGAGGCCGAGCACGACTACTGGTTCGCAGGCAATGAGCAGTCACAACAGGCAAGCGGCGCCTGCTGATCAGGAGGGACATGGTCAGCTTGCACTTCCTTGTGGCGCCTCGCGTTCAGGGAACTTGGAGCGAACTGCCAATAAGTAGGCTTGTAGCTACGGGCGAGTTCGACATTTCACGAATACAGATCAAATCGGTATTTGCGGCTCCTAAGATCAAAAGCTTCCCGTCCGCCCTCCATGATCGATGTTATAGTCGCGCTGACCGCAGGCGTCTCGATCGCCCCGTCGCAATCGAGCTGCACGCGAGGGGCGTTGTTGTTGGGCATTGACGAGGGTTCAGGAGACTTTAGTGCGACGATCTTATCGGCATCCCCGTTGACGACGATGTTGGCATTGTGCGTGGTGAATATGAGCTGACGGGTCGATTTCGAGGTTCGTAACAGCTCAACGATTCGCATGATCACGCGGTTGTCAAGGTCGTCTTCCGGCTGATCGATAATCAGAGTCCCCGCAGACTGCTTGAGCAATAGCTCCAATAGAGCTGATGCCTGCTGACCAGGCGAAGCCATTTTGAAATCTATCGGTCTACCGTCATCAACATAGGACATGTTGATGGCGTCATTCGGCACCGCGGCCACTATTCCTGCAACGACGGGATCCGCCAGACTTTGATAGATGCGTTTACGCTGACGATCCGTCAGTTGCCGCGCGCCGTTGAAAATGATTGCCTGCAGCGAGGAGAGCAATCCATCGCTTGCCTCGGGCGGTGACCCGGCCATGATTTTGGCCTCATACAGGTCCAAGAACCGCTGTCGCAGTTTCGCCCAGCCTTTACTTTCGTCTGCCTCGAGGATAGCCCTAATCCAATCCGTGCAGCTTTCCTCAACTGATTGGGTGCCTGAACCCTCAAAGAGCTTGTACAGGGCAGCGCGATATTGCGCCGGCATGCGATCCTTCTTTAGTCGGGCTTTCAACATATTGCTTGATCTTCCCGCAACCTTGTCGGCTGCTGCCTTCAAGATCGCTCGCCGCCGTTCGATTAACCCGTCTAAACTCTCGAGCGCGTCCCGGTAGTTCCTTTCGGCGTGGACATGGGTCTGGCCAGCGCTCCTCGCCTTTGCCTGCGACGCCTCCGCGGTTTGGAGTTCGGTATTTAGGCGAGCGACCTCATCGACAAAATTGCTGTGTTTGCTCTGCTCCTCGACCGCGGCGGTGTACGTCAACATGAAAGCATCTCGCTTAGCAGCGAAGCGGCCTTTGGCATCATTTTGTTTGGTAGCAAGTAGCTCGAGAGCTGCCCGCGCTGACGAAAGCGAGGACGTCAGCATAGATTTCGCCTCAACGACGGCTTCTTGCAATTCCCTAACTTCTTCGAAATCGGCGGCACCCTCGTATGCTGCTGCTTCGGCGGTCACAGCGATTGCCTCAAGCTCGCCGAGTTGTGCACTTGCGTGCTCTGCCTGGCTGCCCACTGTTGCTATGTACTCGCCTGCACGTCCGTACTTCGGACTTTCCTCAATCGTCCGTAAGGCCGCTGCCGACAGGCCTTCCTCCTCAAGCCGTTTAGTCAGCGCAGCAATCCGTGCCCTGAGATCCTCCACCTTCTCGGTCGTCTGTCTGAGGTCGACCCGGGACTTCCAAAGCGCCACCAGATTAATAAGGGCCGCGCCGACGCTCCGTTGCGTGTTTTCAATGTCCCGGTCGATGCTCCGCCGCTGGTCTATCTCTTCGGCCGCGGCGATATTTGTGATCTGATCCGACGCAGTAGCCGGATCATTCATCGTGCTTGAGAGACCTTTCTGCCTGAATGCTCTTGATCGGAACCTCTCACGCGCGGCGCTCGTTGTCAGTTCAAGCGTCCGCTCCCCCACAGTAACCGTTATGATCTCACTATTCGAAAGGACTCTCCGCCACGTCTCTCTGACGCCTTCGCGCTCGAGGACGACCTCGACGTAACCGTCGCCCGCCAAGGTTTCGCTGATGAGCTTGGCTTCGCGGCTTTGCTCGGGATCAAGCTTTGCATTGAAATCCTTGTCAGTACGACCCAAACCGAAGCGCAGGTATTCTAGGAAGGCGCTTTTACCGGAGCCACGCCCGCCGATGATGGCATTGAAGCCGTCGTTGAAGACGATTGTCACGGCTGCAGGACCGGTGAGACTGCTCTTCACTCGAAGTTCGACCAGGTATTCCGTGGGGCACGTCGGCGGTTCAAAAGCGATTCTGGCTTCGTCAGCAAGCAATGCTTGTCGGAGCGCTTCAATCGAGTGTTCGCCCAGTTTGATCCAGCAATCGTTAACTCCCAGGCGACTCCAGTCGGCCGTTCGGTTGTCGCCCGTCGCTAGCATGGCGCGCCGTCGCTTCCCCCAATCGTGGATTTTGCCGCGTATTTTCTCAACGGTTGTTAGATCCAAGGAGCTGTAGGCGCGCTCGATATAGACGCCGTCAATCGGGAGGTTGGCGAAGCGGGGATGGTGACCCTGCTCATTAAGAGTCTTATGATCCTCTTCCATACTGAAATGAGGCAAGATCACGCTGGTATCGCGTAAATGTTGCTCGCTTTGGACTGCCTCAACAAAGCCGGACACGGTTTCTCGCGCGGGCAGAATGTCGCATGTTTTCGCATCAGAAGCTGGCGCCATGAGAATGTTGCCGGCGGCGCCGAGCGCAAGTTTCTGTGTGTCTACGGTTGCGCTTGGATCGAAGATGACGATGCATTGGGCGTTGTCGGAGCATGTGATCTCCACAGCCGGGAAGACAAGAACATTAGATTGCAGTCGTGCTGCTGCCTCCAACGCATACGCCGACAGGCAAATATCGTGATGATCAGAGATAGCCACGGCCTGCAGCCGGGCCGCTTCAGCTGCCCGTATAAATTCCTCGGCCCATGCCCGTCGTGCGAGCTCCGCCGCGTCCTCGCCACCAGGCAGATCGGGTGAACCGCTCCACGCCCGGTCGCGTGGCGTGTGGCATTGGAAATCGCACTTATGCCACGTCGTACCTAGATGTAGCCCCACCTCGTAAATCATTTCCTGCGTCTTTCTTCGCGGGCCAAACTTGCCGAGCATGTGCGTCAATGCAACATACCTAGCGAACTAATCCATTGCACCAACCTGCATCCTGCCAAGCTGGGCCGACACAATTTTCCCGCGGGAGCATTGGCCAAAACGTTAGTCCATAAAAGTGATAGGTCTGTCCGTATCGTACAAAGTGCGCTTTCAATTTCGCGGCTGAAATCGCCGCGCGTCACTCTCGTTCGAATCGTACCAATGTCAGTACCTGCACGCGACGTGATTTAATGGATTGTTCTGAAAAGCTCAGCCGGCGGGCTGCGATTGACATTCAAAAGCTCTGCGAGGTCGAACCTTATCGATAGTCACGTGGCTCTTAATTTTGATCTGAAGCACCAAAGGGCAGTCCTTTCTTGGACACCATACATTTCTGGATTGCAAACAAATCCACATAGATAAGCCCTTGTTGCTTTGGCCCCCGACTGTGTAGCAATGGGGTGTAACATTGCTGTTCAGGGTTGTTCGGCCAATGCGCCGCGACGGGTCTGGCTTTCCTTTTTTCGTGCAGCGTATTCCGGCTGATTCCGGCGCGCAGCAGTCGGTGCCGAACTCGCAATGGGGCGACGGCTTCGTTTTCGTGACGCCTAGCGAGGGCGCTCAGGCCGTGCGGTTCTCCCCTCGCACCACAGAGCCTGGCGAAGCCAAGAAGCGTCAGGCGCTCGCGGCAGCGCACCTGGCGACCGTGTGGGAGGCGCTCCGCAATGGCCCCTCCGGTGCATCTCACCCACCGGCAAGCGACAGCCTTGGCAGGCGAACTCTATTGCGTTTGGGCGGACAGCGAGAGGCTACGGGCTTCGTGTGAGTCAAATTGATCCGTCGCGCTGAACGGGAGAGCTGGAGCTTGGAGAGGGGATCGACGCGTGAATTTGTTGCAGGCCATGATTGACAGAACAGAATAAGTTCAGTTGAATAATTTTCTCTTACATCTCATAGGCGCTTCAATTTGTCATAAAGAAGGACAGGGGAAGCAACCAAGCGTACCGCTGGTTTGAGGCATAACAGCCAACAAGAAATTTGGATCATCAACTCGGTTCACAGTCGGCTCTGTTGCGTTTGCAACTTCGGCTATCGACATCTCGTTTACATGCCGACCAGCACTCGTGCGATCGAGGCGGCCATAGGTGATCCTATTGTCAGGTGCAGGATTAGTTTCCTTGGACGGGGCAGGGGCGGGAGAGGCTATTAGCAAACGGGGCACGGGATGGTAGACGAACGCGATTCGGAAGAAGGCGGCACACAGCTCGGCTTCCGTTTCGATTTCGGGAGTTCATCAGAATCGGATTCGCCCGTTTCAGGCAGCCACCAGAAAGCAGGACTTGGGAAAGTCACGAGGCGTGACTTTCTCGTAGGTGGGGGTGCCACCTTCGTGGCCACGCCGCTGGCGGCGGCCGAAGCCAGAAAGCACTTTCTTGACGTCGCATATGAGGATCGCACGCGCCGCGGCCTCGTCATCGCGTGGTTCGAGTCAGGCAAGCGCTACGCCTGGACGTTGCGAGCTTCCATTTTCACAGATCCGGATCTGCCAAACGGACGGGGCCGCTTCATCCTGAGGCGGACGCACGATGGTTGGCGCGCCGACATCGCGCAATGCGCGCTGCCCGGCGACTATAAATTTGCATTGCGCATCGAAATGAAATGGGATCCGGCGTTCGATCCGGGGAAACCTACCACTGACCTGGGCCCGCAGCCGCCTTCGATGACCATAATCCTGCGTCGCGGCGCAGATATTTCCCTGCAGATCGGGAAAAACCTGATCGACTTCCTGAAAGCCGAGCCGCAGAGTGTCGATGAAATCGGGACTGATCTCAGCACGCCGCAACTTGCAGACCTGATACAGACGCTGTTCGGGGACTCCTTCGACAGCAGCAAGGCAAGCCAGAGCAGCCTCGCCTTCCACCGTGAATTCTACTGGATCCTGCGGGCCGGGAAAAAGCTGGGGCCCAACGAAGCGGAGACAGCTGCCGCCAAGCAGAGCCGCTTCCGTGCTCTGGCGGACGAGGGTGTGTCGCTTCAATTCCGTGAATGCATATTCACCGTTTTTTCCGGCAGCAAGGGAGCCGAAGCGACGAAGGCTTTCATTCTCAATCAGAACGCCAAGGACGATGAGAAGCAAGATGTCCGCGCCCTGTTTTCTGGCGACGGTGCCCCTCCAGCACCGGATAGCACCCTTTCGAGCCTGTCCGATGACGAGGCAAGCCGAGCTGCAGTCCCCCCGCCGATATCGGCGCCGGGTGCCGGCCCTCCACGCGACCTCGCCGAAGAGCAGCGCCTCGCACCACGGGTGCTGTATGCGCTCGTCCGGCACGATGCAATGCAGACCAAGGCAAATCCTCAGGATGCCTGGAGTGGGACGCTTGCACTCGGTCGCCATTCTGGCGGAGAGCGCGGCAATCTCGTAATCGGTGAGGGAAAGGAATCTTCGTTTCTTGGATGGCGCAACCAAGGCGATAACAGGCCCGTTTTGGCATTGCGCATGCCCTGGATGCGGCTCGATTTGCGCCGCGAGCAAACCGCCGTGCCGAGCCAGTTTGACGATCTCAAGGGGCTGCTGTGGCGTGCACCTGGTGAGGACGGCAAGCTCCGGCTGATTGCATCGCTTACGCCCACGAAACGCAAAATGCGCATCGAAACGCATTTTGGCCGGTTCACCGTTGCGCCATTGCCGCCGATCGCGCCGCGATCGGGTGTGTCCGCGCGCGTGCCGTCAATCCGGGTCGGAGGCACCGGCCCGAAGAACACCCGCACCTTGAATCATTTTGCCGCTCCGCTTGCGCTGGAGGAGGCCGGGATTCCCCTCAGCAGTGCCCGCCTCTCGGAGATCGAACGGCGGCGTGCCGCCCGCCTGGATGACTCCGGGGGATCGCCTGCGGAACGTGCAGCGCGATTGTTCAGTCAGCTCACGTTTCATGAAACGGAATGCCTGTTTCACATCGATAAGCTCGCTAGGCGCTACGTATGGAAGGGCGTTCTCCCGCCGGCGACCGAGCCGCCGCAGGCTGAAGCCGTCATTCATATCGGCGCGAAGAAAGCTGCGAACGAGCTGCCGTTACCGGCGCGGCTGTCGCTCAGTGCAGCATCGCTTCTGGTGCGTCGGCCTGCCGACCTGCTGGCGCTGAAATACCGCTTCCAAGATCTGCTGCTCGAATACGGCGAGGCCGGATGGTGGGTGGCCCCGGACCGGCGGATCGCCGCGTTTGTGCCGAGGGGCGAGCCGAAGCCGGTTGCGGACGTAGCTCTCGTCTGCAACGATAAGCCGCTGCCCGCTAACAGTCCCGCCCGATATGAGCTGCGCCAGGACCCGCGTCCGCTGCTGGTCGTGGAGTTTCCGCCGCAGCATATCGCCGAACAGGCATACCTGCGTCAGTTGGCAGCGGAGCCGGATCTTCCAAAGCCTCCAAGTAAAACTGAGGTCACCGCAGCCGAAGCAGAGATCCTGCGTTCGGCCGATGAAAACAAGAGAGAGGAGGTCCGTGCCGACATAGAAAAAAGGCAAACGGCAGGTTTGCCGGCCGACGACCCATTTTTCGCATTTCACAAGCCATTCAAGGAGGCAATCGACGATGCCAACAAGCCGGACAATGTCATCACCGGCTGGAAATCCAACATCCCCAAGGATCAAAGGATCTATGTCGGACCTGACTACCTTGATCTTGAAGCAGCACGGGTGGCGCGGAAAGTAGCCCGGGGATTGCAAGTTGTCGAAGACTGGAAGGATGAGAATCTCAAGACGCCCGACCAGCGTGCGCGATTATTGCGCGGCCTGCCCGAGGTTGAGCTCTCACCCACCGTCATTCAGGACCTGCGCGAGTCCACAAAAGTCCCCAAGGACCTCAGCGAAGCCTATCCTGAGCCCGTGGGCTCCGCTCCAGCCGAAAAGGACGAGGTGAAGGATTATCTTGAGAAGCGCGAACGATCGAGGGTGCAGCGCGACACGGATTACGAAGCATTCAGGAAGTTCTATGCCAGTTCCCCTGCTGACCGCAAAAAGCCGATCGGTCTTACGAAAGAAGAAAAAGACGCGATTGATGCCGTTCCGAATCTTCCAGGACCATTCTACGGGAAACGCAGCACCATCGCTCGGGTCGAGGTGATCGCAAAAAGTAACGAGTCCCTTGCAATCAGTACCGCGCGGGCGATTGTAGCTACCGTGAATGCGTACGATCTGGACAATGCAGTCGTTGATCCTTTCGAGATTCCGACCGAGGCGCGCGTCTCCGGTGGCTCACGGCTCGTTTTCCGAATTCCAGCCGACGACTTCGAATCCGGACGGCCGGACGCGCGGGACGGAGCGCCTGCCGGCGCGTTTCCATTCACGATCGAGGCGTTGACGAATTGGGGAGCGTTCGACCTCGCCGTTGTTCGGCGTGCCGAGAAGGTGTTTGAGCCGCTCGCCGGGGTGCAGAACTCCAGGCCTAAAGCTGAAAACGGCAAGCAGGCGGAGGCGGTTGAACAGGATATCGCCAATGGTCGGTTTCCGCCGCGCTGGGCGCGGCAGGAAACCCGCGATGAGGCGGCAAGGCTTCTGCATCAGGGAATCTCGCGCGGCGACGCCTGGGCGGTGCGTCGTGACGAACAGCGCTCGCTCACCGGCGCCAGCAGCTGTCCGCCACCGCTGGCGCGGCTTGGCTCGGTGACCGCACCGCAGCGCTTGGCGGAGGTTGCCGCCAGCGTGCGGCCGCCTGGCCTCTATGAAACCTCGATCGAAATGCCGTTCCGGCTGATGCTGTCACCTGCTCAGGATGCCGCATGGCGCACCCCGCTCGGCTTGCCGCCGATCGCCAAGCTTGCCCCGGCGAAGGATGTCCGGTGGAGCCAGAGCGCACCGGTCCCCCTGTGGTTTGCCCAACTTGATGAAGCGCCGGGCTCCTCGAGCATGCGTGCGATCTGGTCGCCGGATTTTCGACCGGAAGCATTACTCGATCCGGACCTCGGTGGACCGCCGCACGGCCCGTGGGCTCCGTGGGCGATGGCGCGGGAAGTCACGGCGCGGAATCCGTACACGAAACCGGAGCCGGTGTCGGCTTTCCCGGGGCAGAAGCCCGATCCGAAAGATCCTGAGCGTTTCCGCACGGGGCTGGATGTTGCAGACCGGCACGAATTGGTCGCATTGACCTCCCTGCATGGGCTGCCGGTGCGCGGGCGGCGCAAGGAGGACGGGACCCTGGCGGACGGCAGCCAGATCAATCCGCCACCGGGCTTCAAGCTGCGCTACGCGGCAACTGAATCGCTCAAAACCGAACCGCCGGACGATTATTCCGCGATCTATCGCCCGAAACCGCTCGGTGTAGGCGAACTCACGCTGACCGCTCTTGGTGGCAGCTTCGACGCTGATACGAATTTCGTGCCCCCGGCATCCGCCAAGATCGTACCGGTCAGTGAGTGGCCGACGGCGCATGGGCCTGGAAAGCCGCTGTTCGACGCGTTCTCGGTCGAGCGTTGGCAGCAGAGCACGCGGCTCGGTCGCGACATCCGCGTCGAGGTCGTTTACAAGGGTTTTCTCTTCCCGGTCGGGCACCGCGCGTCGCTGGTGAAGCTGACCGAGCGCCGCTTCATGATGGGACCAGGTGGCCTGGCCGCCGGGCCGGTCGCCTTCCTGGTGCAGCGGTTCTTCCTGCGCATCGGTGCGCCGATTAAGACGTTCCCGGCGCTGGCCCAACCGAACGAGGGGCGGCGCTGGCCGGTCGAGCGGCTGGAAATCCTCACGCGGGTCACGCCTGATGTTCTCGATCCCGCCGATGCCGCGCCCTCCGATACATCGAAGCGGTGGGAGGAGGCAGCAAGCGGCCGCATCTTCCTGCGCCAGAGCGGAGGCGCTCCGCTACTTCCGGGCCTTGTCTTCTGGCCGCGGGTGCGCGCGCGGGAAGGCGGTGAGGTCAATTTCGAACTGCAGATCGATGCCCGGGGTGCGCGGACGCGCCTGCCGCTGATCTTCGTGGACAATACAGCGGCCAATGACGTCGGCACCATGAAGGTGCTGACGGAAGAGTACAATCTTCTTTCGCATGGGAAGGAGGCTGATCCGCGCCGCGTCCTGCCACTTGGGGGCAGCAAGCACCGCTATGCTCCCGAGAGCGAGCCGGACGGCACGAGTTTCGATACCCGGCAATGGCTGATCGCGGCCGAGGGAAGGGAAGAGAAACCACCGAGAATCACGGACGCTGAGCGGCGAGTTCAGTTCCAAAACACCTTGTTTGACTTCGGGCCGCTATTGCAAGGTGTGGACCAGCCGCCCTTCTATCCTGTCATGGCCGAGGGACTCGTGCGCATTGCGCAGGTCGATCGACTCGTCGGCCGTCCATCAGATGAAATTGCGGTGTTTTTCGATGCCGAATACCTCGCCTTCGGCTTTCCCGACGCGACGACGCTCAAGGATCCAAAGGGTGGGCCGATGGATCCCGTCGCGAAGACCGACGTATACCTCGATTTTCGCAAGCCGGTCACGCTCGATCCCAAGGACGCTGGCGATCGCACCGGCGGCGCGGTGCGCCCCAACACAGCGCTCGTCGCCATGTCGCGCTCGCGCGGGCCGGTTGGCAACAGCAACTACCACGCTGCCTTGAAGACGCTGGCGTCCGATCCGCCGCCGGCGTCCACCGGACTGGACAAGCCAAAACCTGAAACGTTTTTCGGGGACGCCACCATTCTCGGCATCCTCGACCTGAAGCAGGCGATCTCGTTCCTCGGCGGTGGCCTGTCCAGCGCGCCCGAATTCCGCGAGGTGGCGCAATATACGTCGGCACTCCTCACCGATCTGACGCAGGCGGGCGATGCGGGCGCGGCCGTCGCGAAGGTGCGCGACCGGCTGTTGGTCCCGATGCGAGAAGCGCTTCTGACCCTCGCCCGACAATTCTTCGACGCGATCAAGCAGGATACCGGCGCCGTCTTCGAGGAGAATGACGCGATCACGCGTATCGAACGGCTCTATCCAGATGTAGGTCGATCGTATCGTGAGCTCAAGAACGCGCTCGACGACGCGATCTCGTCGAGCGAAACAACGCGCGACATTGAAACGCTGCTTGCGTCCTTTGCCGTCATCTATGGCGCAGGCCGGCGTTTTGTTGCCGCAATCGAGCGCGTTGCAAGCGATCCGCTCGCGCCCGTGCACGAAGCATTGCGGGAGGCGTTCAACAGATTCATCAGTGACGTTATCGCGCGGGCCGCCTCGCTGCTTGAGGGTGTCACGTCCGATCTGGAAGAGATGAAGCAGTTCGCGACCGGATTGCGCAACAAGCTCGCGGCGCTTTTCGCTGATTCCGCATTCCGGGCGTGGCGTCACCTCGTGTTTGCGCTGCCCGGCACACATGCCATCGTCGCGAGCTTCCCGGGCCAGCAGGACGCCGTCGACAAGAAAATCCAGGATCTCCTTGTTAAGGCCGCGGCAGACACCGACTTCTTCGGTGTGTTGCTGGCTAAAGGTCCTGAGGATGCCGCCAAGGTTCTTGGCAAGGCATTCCACGATGCGCTGATCGAAGAGATCAAAAAAGCCAGCCCAATCCAGGCGGCGCTCACTGCTGCATACCAGGATTGGGAGGTGGCGGTTGGCAATGGGGCCGATCGGGAAGCCGACCGCATCAAGGGCCTGATATACGACGCCGCCACCGAGCAGTTGCGGCCACTGCTCGCGGCTGCACAAAAACTTGCCGGCCACGCCGAGCCGAGTATTCGCAACCTCATCGGCGATTTGAAGGATGCGGCGGCAGCGGCCCTCGATCTGATCCGGCCGATTGTGGACGACAGTCTGGCCGCGGTGGTCCAGCTGTGCGGAAAGCTTGCGTTGATCGTCAAATCTACGATCGACGCGGTCAAGCTGCCCTCGCCGAATGACGTCAATACCGCGCGAACCGAAATGGGCAAGGCCTTCGACGCGGCGGCTGCCGCGGTTGCAAAGGTCGGCATCGATCCCGAAGAGGTAAAGGCGATCGGCAAGGCACTCGATGACGATGTCGGCACTCTGGTTAACGTGCGCGACGCGCTGCAGCGTGCCCTTGATCAACTCCTTCAGCTACAGGCGGATGTTTGCAGCGCAAGTCCAGACCGCCTGCGATTGGATGCCTTCGCTGCCTTGGGCCGAATGCGTAACACGCTTCTCGACGCCCTTCATGGTTTTGTTACGAAAGTTAGCAGCCCGCACTTCCGCGCGACCGATCTGAAGGCGCTGCTTTCGAAGATTACTGGCACCAGCGCCGACGCTGACGCCGCGCGTAGCGCCGTGATCGACGCGGCCAAGAAAGCGAGCACGGTGGTCATCACCCTCTGCAGACTGGCTCGCGACGCAACCGCTTTGCGCGAGACCACCAACGCAGACGGCGCGATGAAGAAGGTCAGAGATGACCTGGCCGGACTAGGAAACCCGAAACTCAATGGGATCATCTCAATTATCGACGGCGCAAAGAGCGATGCCATTGCGCTTAAGGCGATTCTCGATGGTGACGGCGGCGCGAACATCGGGATCATCAAGACGCTGGAAAACAAGGTCGCCCAGGCGGTAACGCCCGCCAACGCGCAAAAGTACCTGGACGAGCTGCTCGCGGAGGTTTTTAAGGTTCCTGACGTCATTGACGCGATCCAGTCGAGGATCGTCGAGGGGCTAGAGCGGGCCGTTCTGAAAGGCCTTGGCAAATTCCTGGTTGCTGGCGAGCCCTACCTCCAGCAGATGACGCTCATAGCGTTCCAGGGCCTGAGCCCGGTATTCAAGTTTTTGAGCGGTGCCCAGACAGCCCTCGTTGACGCGCGCAAAAGGATTTGGGAAGCCCTGGGGGGGAGCAACAAGGACTCGGGCGGCACAACGCCGATAGGCGATGAAATCAGCCAGCTCACGTTCGAGAAGGTCCGCGCGCTGCTACTGGTTTCCTGCAGCTCAACCCCGAGCTGGCCGCTTGGTCTCTCGTGTTCGGCGACTCCGAAGGTTCCTGACGAAGACTTCCTCACGGCCGAGAAAACCGAACTGGATGCACTGGCGGCCGTATTCGCTGCGAACGATCCGGGCCAGTTCGATGCTGCCGTCTTCAAGGCACTTTCCGACCTGTTCAAGTTATGGAGTACCAACGACGGTTCAACGCAACGACTCGTAAAGCAACTTGCAGATGCGGCTGCCGCCGTCCTGAGCGGCGATCTCAAGCGCATCGTCGATCTCGAAGGAGTTCGGCGCCGTATCGAGGAGAAGCTCAAGGAGTTGGTGCCGGCGAGGATCCTGCTCAACTACGACATGCAGGCGCAGCTCAAGGACTTCCCGTCCAGCAAGCCAATTTTCCTGCCGCGACCCGGAAGCCAGATCACGCTGTCTGCCGGCGCAGTCTACAATCTGCTTGAGCCAAACGTACCGCCGCGTTTCCGGGCGACATGCAAGATCGATCCATTCGATATCAACCTGTTCGATGTCGTGACGTTGATGTTCAGCAGCGCGCAGTTCGTCAACGAAAGCGGCAAGGGCTCCGATTTCGACATCGTCTACAAGGACTTTGAGCTCGGTCCGAACGCGGCATTCCTGAAACCGCTGCAGACCCTGATGAATCCCGGCGGCAGCGGACCGTATGTGCGGCCCAGTAGCGAAGTCCCGGGTATCGAGGCAGGCTATAGCCTCGATCTCGGCATCATTTCGATTGGCACGGTTTCGTTCATCAACGTTTCGATCAACGCAGCTTGTGTCCTGCCATTCAACGGGGCGCGCGCGACCTTTGTTGCCTCGATCGGACGCGAGGACCGGCCAGTACTTTTGTCGATCGCGCCATACACCGGAGGCGGGTTCCTTGCCCTCTATGCGGATGCGCAAAGGCTAATCGGATTTGCGGCCTCGTTCGAATTTGGCGGGGGCGGCGGATTCAAATTCGGTCCATTGACCGGACAAGGCCGCCTCACGACCGGGATCTATTTGCGCAAGATGTCGAAGTCTAACGGCGATGACGACTGCGTCATCGAAGGCTTCTTCTACGCGGGCGGTGAGGCCCACATCGCCTGCTTCGCGATCAGTGCGACTCTGGTGGTTCGCATATCGCATCGGCAGGGCGGCAGCATGCAGGGCTCCGCAGTCTTCACTTTCTCGTTTTCCATTGGTTTCGCCAAGCTGCGCTACCAGGTCGGCGTGCAGAAGAACATGGGGCCGGGAATGTCCGGCAGTCGCAGCGTAGCCGCTCTCGTCAGCAAGGATCTTCGGCTCATCAGTGATGAAAAAGCGCTCCCTGCTGCCGTCGTGAGCTGCGCGGCCAAAGCGCAGCAGGAGGATTGGCTGTCCTACCAATCCTATTTTTCCGACGACCTCGATGGATTCCCCGCATGACTGTAAAAATCCCCGTCAACATTGCTGCGCAAGTTGTTGCCGCTGGAATCTACGCCAAGAAAGCACGTTTCACGGTGGTGTTTGCACCCGTCTATGACAAGGACGCGCAAAAATACGACCTCGTAGACTGGCCAAGGTCCGTCGAAAAGCTATTGAGCGACGGCAAAGGTCTCGAAATTATCCCACTTGGGCAGAATGAAAGCTGGCGAACCGACGCCATATTCAACTCAAACCCAACGAAGATAATGAAGCTCGCGAAGGACAAGCTCCGGCGTTTTAGCCCTGCCGTGGACTTGCAGAAGCTGACGGACTACTGGCGGAAAGTGATGGGCGACGACGCGGGTTTTGAAGCTCTCAAGATCGCGCTTGATCCCGCTATCAAACCAGCACAGAGGGATCCGCTCGAGGCAGCGCTTCGTGACCCCGAGAAACCCGGAGCGTTTCCGCCGAAGGTTCCCGATATTCACGGCACGTGGCGCGACAAGAGCGTGAAGGAGCTTTCGTTCGAGCGTGCCGCGCATATCGCGGCGACGCTGAGGCGAGAGACACTCGACACAAGACCCGAGGCCAAATCTGCCGACGCATTGAGTATTCAGATTAGGAATCTAAAGAACCGCATCGGCCCATGGCCGAAGACGGTGCCCCTAACCGACGCGCGTCTGGCGGCCATGGCTGAAGACGTACAGGCTTATGGAGACTTGAAGGACAGCCGTATTCGGGCGGACGAATTTGCAGCGGCACGAAAAACGTTTCAGGACAAGAGCAAGTCTTCCAAGGAGGCGATTGAGGCCTTGGTTGGAAAGCATCCCTTGCTGCTCGCCCGGACACCCCTCGCGGCGGCCATGCATTTCGGTAATTCACTCACCTTCACCGACCCGAGCAAGAGATTGACCCTCGAGCCTGCGCTTTCCAAGGAGGCCAAAGCCGCGTACCGCCTGGCCTCGCGAACGCAGCCATTCGATGGCGGCGACTCATTCTTTGCCGCAGACTCCGAAGCGGTCGAGTTCGCACGCCGGCGCCTGTTTGCCTTGCAAAGCAACCCTTCTCTCGGCCGATTGTTTCGTTTTGTTATCGATTTTGACTGTGACGTCAGTGCGCTTGTAGACAAGGACGTGGCCGGCGGCGCGTTCCCATACATTGATACGGCGCTCGATCGCGATCCCGCCGACCCGTCGGAACTTCCTGCCCCGGCGCAGCAGGAGTCCCGCTTTCTGCTTCTCCGGCTTGCGGCGGCAGACGGAGGCTCGCGGGTGTGGAGTTCGGCAAAACTGCGCGCGCCCGCCGACAGCAAGGCGAAGAACACGGCCGGCCACTTCCTTCCGTGTACACGCGAAGAAATCGACGCCCGTGTCAGGGACAACGCATCTGACGGGCGTGAACTAGCCGTCTTTGAACAGATCGATGGTATGGTCGATCTAGGCCAACACTGGCATGCGGAGAAGCGGTATCAGATGATCTCGCTCGACCCCGTGCTGGCCATCGGAGGCGATGACGCCAAGGAGAAGCGCCGCGCGGAGAACAAAAAAACACTCAACGACCCCGATTCCAAGCTCATGCTACCGCAAGTCCGTGACGAGTTGGCAGACAAGCGACTCGCTACCCAACGCGGCGGCGGCCTCGCCTTGACCGATCGATGGCGTCAGATGCACGGCATTGCACGCTTTCTCGACTCGACAGCTCAGCGCGACCAGTTCGATCCGAAAGTGCAGGACGGGGCCGTTAACATAGTTCTTGACGCCTCCGACCTGACCGTCGGATACAAGCTCGATGTCGGGGTTCGCCCGAACGACAATATCAAGAAAGATCGAAACTATTGGCACACATTGATGCACCGGACGGTCCGGTACTCCCCGACCCAGAAGGTTTCGGCGCATGTGCCCGCTGCCGATTTCGACGGTGATATTACCAAGCACTATCCGGATTCGAGCGCCCGCCGTGACGCTGACGACGCGCAGTTGCAGACCCCGTCCGCCCTGCGGGACTGGCTCGGAGAGAGCGAAACGCTCACGCACACCACAGTTTTCATGGAGGAAGTCATCGGCGCCTGGCGTGGAGACCCGTTGGGCCTTGCGTGTGGCGTCCAGAGCCACAAGCTCAACCCGCAGGATCTGCGCATCGACATCAGCTACGATCTGCCGACGGATCCGGCCCTGACGCCGCCGCCCCTTCGTTTTGGCTGGCACTATCATTTCGGATTGCGTGCCTTCTTCGCTGGGGGCGTGTCCCTTCCTCTCAACCGCGCTGTAGGCCATTACGAGAAGAGCCGCAATGGGGAGCTCGCTCTACCGAAAGCCGACAATCATGGAACGCCTCTGCTTCGTTACGAGAGACTAGAGTCTCCTGCAATTGCAATACCCGACTGGCTCTTTGGCGAGCTCAAGAGTGAGGCGACCTACACGAAGGTGACCCTGAGGGGACGATTTGCAGCCCCACAAGCCGGTCGGATGTTGGTGCGAAGCTTCGACGATCCTGTCAATCGTAGCATCGCGGATGTACCGGATGATCCGGGCAAGCAGGGCCGTTTGCCCGGCGTAGGATTTGATCGTCGCGTGATTCTGGCGCCAGCCGTGACCCTTGATTTCGCGGCGCTCCATGATGCATTTCGCGGCAAGAAGGGTAAGGACATAGAGCGAGGTCCAAACGGGAAGGGGATAAAGATGTGCGATCCCCGGGTACTGCTCGATCCGGAGAATCCCAACGACTCGGAAACGATGCCAATCGATAAGGAAGAAGAAGTCGTCGAAGAGTTCACGCCCGTACCGAAACCAATGGATCGTGCGAATACGAAGGAGGGATTGCAGCAGGTATGGGCGAAGGTGCGCGTCGCTTGGCGACCTTACACCATCGCCTCCCGCCCACGCGGAGGATTGCAGGGTGTCGATCATCGAGCAGCATGGGGAGGTTTCCCCGTGTATCGCGCACGTGCGTCACGCGGTGCTGCAGAGCCCGTCTTGGGTCACTCCATAGCGGCCACGCCCGCGCCGATGACGGATGAGGGTGAGATCCGCCATCGAATCAAGACGGCGGGCCCCGAGATATTCAAGAATGATAACGATAAGAAGCGTTCCATTCTCTGGAGTGCGGTTGGCGTGCTGCAGAATACTGACGGACTCGTCGATCGCTCGGGAACGGCTGTATTTAGGCCGTTGCCGAGCAATCGTGATAAGGATGTCGAGCGGCAGCCGTACTACCCCGATCCGGCCGCTGTTACCCTCGTCATCCAGGTTGTGGTCCGTGGCGACGGATTTGAGACAAAGCGAGCACGCCGCGTCGATACAAAATCGATCGCACTCTACAAGGAGGAGACGTTCAAAGGCGCGGCTCCTCACGACTACCCCGATGCTGTTCCTGTCGTGCTCGACGTTGTGCGTGGCAACGGCACGGAAAACCTCGTCAAAGTCAATCCCAGGGTCGACTACGGGAACATCCCGCACACACCGTCGCCGGGGCGAACGATCTCTGCCGCGCACGTGACGGTGACGCTCGCGCCGGGCGAGCAAGCCTCGATCCGCTGCTGGTGCGTCCCCACGGTCACCTTCCTCACGCACATCTGGGCCGGTACTGCGACATTGGCGGCCATGTCGGTCGTCAACGGAAGCAAACCAACAGACGACAAAAAGGTGTTGTCCGTTAAAGACGTCACGCAAGCCTTCAAAGCCGGGGTGAAGCCACTGACCTCACTTTCAATCAGCGACAAGAGCTCTGGAGAGGCTGCCTCCACAGCGGATTTCGCAGGGTTACCATTGCCGCCAAGCGAGATAATTCGCGAGTTCGCGGCGGCCGTGCGCGAGCGAATGCTGCAAGAGCCGCTGCCAGAGATCGCGGCCGTCGTCGAGATTGAGGCGGTGCATGCGGTTGATCTGCCGCAGCAAGCGCCGCGGGCCGTTGCCGGCCAGAAATGGCAGCTGCTGCGGGCGAAAACAGAGTTGATCAACGACCTCTTACTACCGGAACAGACCTGCAAGGCGCTGCGCGGCAACTTGTGCATGTCGGCCAACTGGACACCGGAAAACCAGATGTCGGATGCCGTCGACGTCCTGATCGATGGATCTCTGAGGGTTCATGGCGCCAGCACTGAGGCGGTGGAGATTCGCGCACGCGGTACGGCTGCCGCGCGCGGACGCTTCGACGACGTCGAGCGCGGCCGTTCGCGCGACGACCGTGCGCGCGGCCTCTGGCCCAAGCCGGACGCCCAGGAGCCAATCAAGGCAAAACGCCTGTTCGGGTTCGATCCGGCCGAGGATGGGTCGGTCAGCTTCGAGCCTGAAACTGTGACGTTGCTGCGGCTCGAAGGATTTCTGCCCGGCACGAGCGGCGAGGTTCGCATCGATCTCCTCAATTTCCAGCGTGAGGCGAAGGCGATCGAGCCGAAGCCGAATGAACCGATCCAGGCACAGGCTTCGCCATTGCGTGCTTCCCGCCCGGCGGCGTTTCCAGATGCGCGCGCGCGCTGGATCGAGATTTTCGCTGTCGCGATCTCGCGCCATACGGCCGCGCTACGCACGCGGTATGACGAACTGCCAGAGGCACTCAGCAAACCAAATGCACTCGGCCCTGGCGCCACCAAGGATGAGGAGGACAAGGCAGAGGATGCGATCAGCAAAGTCATCATGGACCGCCGATGGCTGCCGGCCACGGTGCGTCCGGCGCGGGTGGTCTCGCTCAGCCCGATCCCGGCTTTCGCCTGGAGCGACAATGTGCCGACGCCTCCCAGCGCTAAGATCCCATCGGTCTTTGTCAGCCGAACGGTGCGGGTGCGGATCCGCGCACAGCGGCCGTGGTTCTCGTCCGGCGAAGGCGAGCGGCTCGGCATCGTGATCTGGCCGCCGAATCTGTTCGACAAGGACGTGGGTAACGTCTCCCATGACGTGGTGAGGCCGTCGCCGGCAGATCGCAAGGAGATCAATCTGCGCGCCTTGCCATCCGACGGCAGCGTCATTCAGGAGTTGCAGGACGCCGATCTCGGAACAGGCGGAGCCTGGGTTACGCGCTGGGGGGCCGATCCCATACGGACCAACGGCGGTGTGCAAGGCTGGCTGCTCTCGAAGGACAATTTCCGCGGGGTGACCGAACAGGCGGCGTTCAGCAAGCCTCCCGGAGAGCATCCGAAGGACGCTGTGCTCGTAAAAAACGTGCTGATGCCGGTGCCCGCCGATGCCGACGCCGCGGAACTGCGGGCCGCGCAACCGCCCGGGGGCTTTATGGCGGTGTCGCTCATCACCTACGCGCCGCGCTTCGATCCGGATCAGGAAACCTGGTACGTGGACGTTGACCTGAATCCTTGCGGCGCGGCGTATCCATTCGTCCGTTTAGGGCTGGTGCGATACCAACCGAACGCACCGCGTGCACTGCAGGTGTCGGAGCCGATTGTCGAGTGGGCGCAGGTCATGCCGGAACGCAGGCTGAGCGCCATTGCCAAGCATATCGACAAAGACCGCAAGCAGGTTGAGGTTACGGCTATGCTTGAGGGAGTTGCGTCGGGACCCGATGCGAACAACGGTCATCCGGAGACGTCTACCGCGCAGGCGCCGCGGGTGTACTTCACTCTGCTGCAACGCCGTATCAAGGCAGACGATGCAGTCCCCGACTCAGAACTTGTGTTTGCGGGACCGCAGATTCCAGCACCGGGTTGCGGCTGCGCAAGCTGGACTGCCGTTTTTCGGATGAGCGACGATGAGTACCGTGGCTACGACTGGTCAGTCTTTGCAGAGGAAGTGGATCGGTTGAGGCCGGCCACTTATGCCGACGAGCCGCGCTACGAAACGAGCGAGGATACGAATTTCGTCGACACTGGCCCGCGCTTCGCTGCGCGGCTATCGCTGAATAACCTGAGAGTTCAGTGAGCCATAAGGCGGCTATCAGAGGGCCAGGCGAGTTCTGAATTGAGCGATCCCGGGAATAGGAAACGAAAAGGAGTACGAGGAAATGGACGTCCGCGAATCAGCTGTCACCCGCACTGCCGGATTCGAAGCATTTGTCGAGCATTTCTACCTCGATACCGTCGGAAAGGTGACAATCGGCTATGGGCGTATGGTTCCGAACGCCGATGCGGCGGTGGACCTTCCGCTCAAAAAGAATGGAAGCGACGCAGACGATGACGCCAAACGAGACGAGTGGGCGCTCATCAAGTCGAAGCCTGCTGGGAAGCCAGCATCCTACTACAGGCAATTCACGAAATTGACGCTGCAGGAATCAGACGCAAAGGCAATGCTACGCGAAAATCTCGAGGGATCTGCCGCAGACCTCAAGACACGCTTTCCGGAGCTCGATGATTATCCAAACGATGCTCAGGACGCGCTGCTCGACATGATGTTCAATCTTGGCTTGACGAAATTCTCGAGGGCGAAATGGCCGAAACTCTTTGCTGCCGTAGAGGCAAAGGATTGGACGACAGCTGCCGCCGAAAGCAATCGGCCTGATGTGCAAGAAGAACGCAATGAAGCTATCCACGACTTGTTCGTAAGTGCTGCGGGAGCTTCGCTAAAGCTGTATCTCGCGGCGCGAATAGTAAACGAATCGTTCAAGGATCAGATTGGTGAATTGTCGAGTTTCATCTCGGGCGGGCAAGGAATCGAGAAATTCTTCCCCTACGGAATAACCAAGATCAAGTTGGATGTGAAAGCGGGCGGTGTCGAAATAGATTTCGAAATAAGCGGGCCGGAGCAAGGAAAGCCTTCGGTGCTTGCAAGGAAGGGAAAGTCGTAGGGGCACGCTTGAGCACAATGCGGGTTAGTCGAGAGCAGTGTCAACGTACCGGCAAGAGTTCAACCGGATTCATCGCACAATCCTTGTCTGGTTCTTGCCGAGCAGTGAAGAAGACGAAGTGCGAACCGGTGGGCCAACTCGGAGCTGCGGGAGAAAGCGGAGATCGACGGTGAAGCGGCGTATCCTTGCGATGGTGGTGAAACGGACAGGCGTTCCGATCGCGTGGCTGTCGTTTGGCATAGTTTCGCCTGCTCAATCTGCCGACAGCCTTGTGGAGCAATGTTCGAATTTGATCAAGGCAACAAAAGCCAATGAGTCTTGGAATCCAGACCGAGTCTGTCGCAATTGTTCGAACCGTTACGTCCGACTGGCCTTCAAGTGAAAGTCTTGGCCCGCATCCGTGGCCGCAATTGCAAGTCGAGTGTGAGATTGGTACAGGGAATCCAATCGTCGAATCCAGGTTCTGGAAGGCTGTGGCTAGCCGAACTCCAGGCAAGAAACAGGTTATCTTAGCATGGGACGGCGAGTCGCCGGTGCTAGATACTGCGTAGAAAGGCTCTGCTACATGGGCATGGCCCAGCAAGGCACGTTCAGGAATGGCTCCGGCAAAGAACTTACATTTTTGCACGAAGGTTGTTCGCTTCGCAAAAGCATTTCGATTTGCCTTCCTGACATCAAGGGCGAGCTAGGAGTTTAGTCCCGGCATTTGCTGGAGCGGGTTGAGTTTGAATCGTTCGGGCTGGGAAGTCCAGCATTTGCAAATGTATTCGTAGGGTGTGAGGCCCTTCAGGGTCTTCAGCCGCCGAGCATAGTTGTAGGCGTTGATCAAGTCGGCAAGGTGAGCTTCGAGCTGATCGTGTCGATCGTAGTAATAGCGTTGGACGGTCGCTTCCTTGATCGTGCGGTTCATGCGTTCGACCTGGCCATTGGTCCAGGGATGCT
>NZ_PGVG01000055.1 GCF_002795245.1 Bradyrhizobium forestalis
TCAGGCGGCATCAGCGGCAGTTGCGCATCCTGCGCAGCCGACTGGGCCGGATCATCCGCGATATCGGCCGCAAGATCGAAGGTCGAGCTGTGCTCGAGAACGCCTTCGTCCTCCCGCTCAGCCGGGCGTCGCAGCTCCGCTCCCAACAGCAGCGTCAGCATGGCTGGAAGCTTTATTCCTTCCACGCCCCGGAGGTGGAGTGCATACGCAAGGGCAAAGCAGACGCGCCTTACGAGTTAATGGCATGGACCGCGCCCGCTCACAGGGACAACGTACAGCCCCGCCAAGAGAGGAGCGCGAGCCATGTCCCATACGAACATTGTCACGATCGGTATCGACCTGGGCAAGAACACATTCCATGTGGTGGGGTTCGATGCCACGGGTACAATCATCCTACGCAAGAAGCGATCGAGAAATCAGCTTGAGCAGTCGCTGGCTAATGTTCCGCCCTGCCTGATCGGAATGGAGGCTTGTGCAGGAGCACACCACCTGGGTCGCAAGCTCGAGAAATTAGGCCTTCAAGTACGGCTCTTGCCAGCACAGTATGTGAAGCCATACCTCAAGGGCCACAAAAATGACTTCCGTGATGCCGAAGCCATCGCCGAGGCCGTTCAGCGCCCGACCATGCGCTTTGTCCCGTTGAAATCGGCCGAACAACTGGATTTGCAGGCGCTGCACAGAGTTCGCAGTCGATTGGTGACGCAAAGAACCGCGGTCATCAATCAAATCCGAGGCTTTTTGCTTGAGCGAGGGCTGCCGGTCCGGCAAGGAGCGGCAGCGCTCCGATTGGCACTTCCTCAGATTCTCTCAGCGCCAAAGGATAACTTATCACCTCGAGTGATCCAGCTCATTCAAGACTTGGCCGAGGACTGGCGCTATCTCGACCGACGGGTCGCGTCAATGACGAAAGAAATCGACGAACTCGCTGATCGAGATCCACACTGTCGCCGCTTAATGAGTGCGCCGGCGTCGGGCCGATCATCTCAAGCGCGATGGTCGCCGCCATCGGACCGGCGATGCCTTCCATAAGGGCCGGGACTTTGCCGCATGGCTTGGCCTGGTACCGAAGCAAATCTCGACCGGTGATCGAACCATCCTCGGGCGCGTATCCAGGCGCGGTAATCGGTACCTGCGGACGCTGTTCATTCAAGGTGCCAGAGCCGTACTTCTGCAGCGTCAGAGTTGGCCGCGGCATGGCTTCGCAGCCTGGTTGGAGGCAGCGTCCAAGCGGCTCCACTCTAATGTCTTGGTTGTTGCCCTGGCCGCAAAACTCGCGCGCATGGCCTGGAGCATGCTCACAAAGGGCCGTGACTACGACGCCAGCCTCTTGGGCCGCAGCGCATGAGAAACAGGGCCGGAAAGGAAGATCCAAGGTCCGGTCGGAAGGCACAATAACCCGCCGAGGTTTGCGAGACGGAAAGGACGAATGGAGAAACGGTTCGACCGACACTTCTGAAGCCTGGTTCGACTCTATGGCCCTTCTTGAGGCCGGCGAGTTATTGAGGACAGAAGTGGGCGGATATCCATGATGGCTCGGGGCAACAGCCCCAAAGTGAAGCCGGATAGATTGGCGCAAACCGCTTCATCCCTTTGTCGATTCCTCTTGCAACGCGGGCGTGGTCCATAGATCGGCGTCAAAGCCTCCATCGTCACCAACAACCGCCGTTCTCCCGGGGGCCTGTTCGTGCTCCACGCAAGGGCGCTACCCGATAACCCGTACGACGGTCACACCTTGCGGGACGTCATCGACCGCACCGAGACACTCACCGGCTGCGCGATCGAGCGGGCCTATGTCGACAAGGGATACCGCGGCCACGACGCACAAAATCCCCGACGGAACTTCATCTCCGGCCAGAAGCGCGGCGAACCCATCATCGGACACCTGAAGGCCGATGGTCACCTCGGCCGCTGCTACCTCAAAGGCCGCGCCGGCGATGCGGCTAACGTCATCCTCTCAGCCGTCGGCCACAACTTCCGCCGCATCCTCGCCTGGCTCAGAGAACTCTTGTGCCTCATCCTGCTCCAGCTATGGCGCACGTTCGGCCGTCCCGTCCCGCTCAATTCGCCTTGTTAACGGACGACGACTTACAACCTGGGCGAGCGCAGCATTCGAGAGTCTGAGCCCCGCCCACTTGTGCAGCCTATTTCAGCGCTTGCGGGTTGACTGGCGACCCAAAGCCGCCGGTGACCTCCAGAGGTGGGGCTGCGAGCAGGAAGCTATAGCTCCCGTCTACGGCGCAGTCGGCGGCCAGCGCCTCAAGGTTGAACATCTCGCCCAGCGGCATGCCCATGTCTCGCAGCGCCAGCATGTGGAAAGGGAGGGGCATGTCCGAACCCATCACCTCGGCGTCTCTCCACACCCATGTTTCCGAGATCAAAGGAGGCGTCATGAATATGCTCCGATTTTCTGTTGAGCTCCTTGCGAGCATTGCTAAAAAAGGAGGCATGCTCGAGCCGCTCCATCGAGACAATTGGTGGCATCCGGTGCCCGCCCGCGAAGGCGAAGCCTATGTCAAAGTCGGCGACCGCCAGCGCTACGCATCGCTTGCGCGTGCCGAGGTCGAGGTGCGGTTCACCGCCCGCACCGTCGAGATCTTCCACAAGGGCGAGCGGATTGCCGCGCATCAGCGCATGAGCGGCAATCACAAACACACCACCGTGCCGGAGCACATGGCCTCCAGCCATCGGCGCTACGCCGGCTGGACCATCGCGCGTATCCGCCAGGACGCCGCTGCGATGGGGCCGGCGACCAGCGCGTTGTGCGACCTCACTCTCAACGAGCGCTCACACCCCGGGCAAGGCTTCCGCGCCTGCCTCGGCATCCTCAGGCTTGCCGCCTCCTATGGGCGCGAACGGCTGGACGCTGCGGCTGCGCGGGCGATCGAATCTGCCCGCGCACCTACGGTTCGGTCAAGTCAATCCTCGCCAACAATCTCGATCGGCGTCCCGTTCGTCAGCGCTGTGCCGACAATGCGCCGATCTTACATGCCAACATCCGCGGACCGCGTTACTACAATTAGGAGATGATCCCTTGCTCACCAATGCGACCTTCGACCGGCTCAACGCGCTCGGCATCCACCGCATGGCCAAAGCCTTCGTCGACATCAAAGCAGCCGGCGAGGCCGCAAAGCCTCGGTCATGCCGAATGGCTCGCGCTGCTGCTCGAACGTGGGGCCTCGCTGCGCCACGACAAGCGGCTCGCCACCTGTCTGCGCTACGCGAAGCTGCGCCAGCAAGCGTGCGTCGAGGACATCGACTACCGCACCCCCGCCGCCCCGACCGCCCGCTGTTCGCCAAGCTTGTCGAGGGCCGCTGGATCGACGACCATGCCAATCTGCTGATCTGCGGCCCGGCCGGCGTCGGCAAGACCTGGCTCGCGTCGGCGCTCGGCCACAAGGCCTGCCATGACAATCGCTCCGTGCTCTATCAGCGTGTTCCGCGGCTGTTCGATGACCTCGCTCGCGCGCGTGGCGACGGCTGCCATCCGCACTTATTTTGCGGGCGCGGCCGTGTCGATCTGCTGATCCTCGATGACTGCGGGCTTGAGCCGCTCGACGCCGGTGGCCGTCACGACCTCCTGGAAATCCTCGGAGATCGCTACGGTCATCGTTCCATGATCGTCACCAGCCCCAGCTCCCCGTGGACCAGTGGCATGCTCATTGGAGATCCAACCTATGCCGAACCTCACCGGCGAGAGCCTGCGCCGAACCCGGCAATCCGCCCGAAAGGCCTGAATCCGTGACGCAGTGGACATCCCGCTCCGCCTGGAAACGCCAAGGCGTTGCCCACATGCCCACAGCAACCGCAACAGAAACACAACAAGTCCAAGCCGATTCCAGTTGACCGCGCGGCTCTGTCGCGCGCCGATCAGGATGGAAGAGCGCATCAATCAAGGTGAGAGAGTTTCGCCGGGCTCGTGACGAAGGGAGGGCGTAGCCCGACCGGAGTTGCGAGCCCGGCGACGGCGTGATCCGAGCGGACCGCGCCGTCTGGTGATCGCGGCCGGCAGGTTATGCAAGTGGTTCTTCCGCCAAGAGGAATCACTCGCTTGCCCGGCCGACACATCACAGATCACCAAATGAGGCTCTACATGAAGTTCCGTCAGACCGATAGCCCGCCAGTGGCGGCGGCCAAGGCATCATTCAGCACGTCAACCGCTTATCGGATCGAGATAGATCTCCGACTTCCGTCGCAAAAGAAGGCTCCTCGCGGCCGGCGACGACCGGACCCGTTGAGCGAGGTGTTCGAGACCGAGATCGTCCCGATCCTGAAGTCGGCACCTGGCCTACGCCCGGTGGCGGTGTTCGAGGAGATGCTCCGACGTCATCCTGATCTCGGCACCGGTATCCGTCGTACCCTGGAACGTCGTATCCGTGCCTGGCGGGCGATCCACGGCGAGGGGCAGGAAGTCATCTTCCGCCAGATCCATGAGCCTGGCCAGCTCGGCCTCTCCGACTTCACAGACATGGGCGAGTTGGGTGTGACGATCGCGGGCGCACCGCTGGATCATCGTCTCTATCACTTCCGTTTGGCCTATTGCGGCTTCGAGCACGCCCACGTCGTGCTTGGCGGCGAGAGCTTCGTTGCCCTGGCCGAAGGCCTGCAGAATGCCCTCTGGTCGCTCGGTGGGGCGCCGCGGGAGCATCGGACCGACAGCTTGTCGGCCGCATTCTGCAATCTCGATCGCGATGCACGGGATGATCTGACGCAGCGATACGAGGCCCTTTGTGCCCATTACGGCATGCGGCCTTCCCGCAACAATCGAGGCGTCGCCCACGAGAATGGCTCGATCGAAGGGCCCACGGTCATCTTAAACGGGCAATCGCGACGCCTTGCTGCTGCGCGGAACTGTCGACTTCGACGATCTTGCCACCTATCGCGGCTTCATCGACGAGATCGTCAGCCGCCGCAATGCCCGCAACGCCAAGCGGATCGATAGCGAGCGCGTTGTATTGCAAGAGCTGCCCGATCGCCGCACCTCCGACTACGAAGAGGTGATCGTCCGCGTGACGTCTTCGGGCGGATTCACCCTGCGCAAGGTGTTCTACACGGTCCCATCGCGCCTGATCGGTCACCGGCTGCGGGCACGGCTCTACGACGATCACCTCGACGTGTTCGTCGAACGCGGCCGCCGGCGCACCGAACGCCATCTCGTCGAGGCCAGGCTGCCAGCCGGGAAGACCTTCGACAGCTTCGACTTCGAGGCCGTGCCGATGATCTCGAAGGCGCAGGTGATGGCGCTCGCCGCCGGTGACAGCTGGCTGGGCAAGGGCGCCAATTTGCTCCTGTTCGGGGCCGCCCGGCGGCGGCAAGAGCCACTTGGCGGCAGCTATCGGCCTGGCCATCATCGAGAACGGATGGCGCGTCCTCTTCACCAGGACCACCGATCTCGTGCAAAAGCTCCAGCTGGCTCGCCGCGAGCTTAACCTCGAGGCCGCCATCAAACGCCTTGACTCGCCCCCGGCCGAGATCAAATCGGAAAGGTGGGCGACATCGTCTCGGAATCCCCGGGCGACTTCACATCGGTGCACACACGGGCGACTTCGTCGGAATCCGCAACCAGTCGCGGCGGGTCCAGCAATGAAAAAGACCGATCAGCCCCTTATCGGGTAGGTCACGCGCGAAGAGCTGCAGGCGCTGTTCAATGCGCCAGATGCGAGTACTATGTCCGGCATTCGGGACCGGGCCATGCTGCATCTGGCCTTTGCCGCAGGATAGCGCGTGTCGGAGCTGTTCGGGGCGATCAGATCGACCGCCAGACTCTATCCAGCGTACACCTCATGGGAAAGGGAAGTCGCGAGCGAGTCCTGCCGCTCTGAAAAGAAACGGCGGCCGCGGTGAAGGCCGTAGCTCAGAATGCTCCCTGCCACCGCTGCTCCTGAGCTGTTCCTCAGCGCACGAGCGGAGGCCATGACGCGCTCGCTTCCCGCAGCAATTCGAGGCGCGGTCGCCGAGTTCGCTCTACGCCGCTATCAGTCGGACGAGGCCGCGAGTGGCAGACCGTGCATCGCCACGCGGTTGCTGGCTCAGAACCTGCGTATCGATAAACCTCGTCGAGTGGCGTATTGAGAGCGGCCCAAGGACGCGGATTCCTGTTGTAGCCCTCGCGTTTGCCGGCATGCGCCAGCGCGTTGCGCATGAAGTGGACGCGGCAGCGCGTCCAGCTAGCGTTGAGCACTTTGGCTAGTCGCCTTGATGCTCTCGTGGGCGTCGGAGACGACCAGCTTGACGCCGCGCAGGCCGCGTCGCGCGAGCATGCGCTGTCATATAGCAAGTATAGAGCGGCTTCGGGCGGAATTTTCTGAAATTTCAAGCTCGTGTAGCCGAAATTCTGCATACCCTTAGGAAGAACTGGAGTTTTGAGGATCTGGCCTGTTTTGGTGGAAGTGCACGTCCGATCGGGCCGCAAAAGTCGGCGCGCCAAGGTCCCCACTCCCTCATGTCTTTCGACACAAGGGCTACAACGATTTGGCAGTGCAGATACAATACGGTCGTACGGGCTCTCGCGCGCTCAGCGGCTCCATTCACTGAGGTTCAAAGTCCACAAAAACGGCGCAGACACGAACGGCATGCTCTGGGAAACGCGGGGCACCCACCGAGTCGACCGAGTCGAACTCAAAAAATGCGCATTTCGCGGAAATGAAGCAGAATTTCGGCGCCAAATGGCCGCACATCGAAGAGCCTCAGCTCTGCGGAAGGATATCATCAAACATTCGACCGTCGGTCGTCACCGTCGATCTTATACGAAGCTCCCGTCTGGGTTGTCCAGAGCAATCTGACCGGTTTCGAGGACTCTCGCCGAGGGATGAACGAATGTTGCACGCTGCTTGGCCTGAATTGACCGGCAATCTTGCGTCCACCCGGCAAAGTGCTGCCGTGTTCTTAGATGCTTTTGATGAAGGAAGCGAGGCGGCCAGCCGGCGCGACTGCGCCGCGAAATGGATAAATATTGGGGACGCTCACTGCCTTTTCGGAAATCTGAATGTCGAAAGAGGAACCTTTGATGAGGCGGTGCAAGCCTGCCTTTGCGCGCTCACTGCATTTGAAGTTGCCAAGCGACTGTCCGATGAAGACGATTCCCAAAGGAGAGAAGTCTGGGCCAAGCTGGAGGCCAGCGTCGAGAGGTTCGCGTCTCTAGATCAAAAAGTGGAGCGTGTCGACATCGCGCTCTGTGATGAGGACAAGTTGTCCGCCTATTACGTCCCCGCTGGTGCTTCCAGTTCGCGCGTCCCAGCAATTCTTTGCATCAGTCGAGAAGAAGAAACGGCAGCGATCCTGCTCGCGCGACTCTTGCCCCTTATGATCAGTCGAAGCATGGCGGTTCTTGTCGTTTCTTACGACGATGTCTCAAATCATTGGCTTGGACCGTCAGAGATGTTGCTCTCTTGTTGTTTGGACTATTTGTCTGCACGCCCCGAGATTGATGCGACTCGAATTGCAATCTTCGGCGAAGGCCTGTCGGCCGCGCTAGCTACTGCTTGTGCTGTGGCTGATCGCCGCATCGCTGCTGCGATTTGCGACGGCGGACTTTGGAGCTGGACCCGGCTTCGGGCGTCTATTGAGTGGATGACCAGGACTGCTGACCTGCCGGACGAGGGGCTGTCCTCAGCGCAACGATCCAGATTGGCGCGGAGGTTGAGATGTCCGGTTCTTGTAGTCGCTGGAGAACGCAGTCTTTTTGGCGTATCGGAGGCTATCAAATTAGAAGCTGAATGCACCGCGACAAGTATTGATCTGGAATTGTTGTTGCCGCCAACCCCAGAAGGGGGACTGGAAAACTTCGTGGCATGCGACGAGGGCGTCTTCAAGTGGCTCGAGCGCAAGTTCGAGCACGCTACAGCTTCACAGTAGGCCCAGACTCAGTTTCTGAGATGCCAATCTGCTGTTCTTGGCAATCGCGGTTAGCCGCTTGTTGAGGTACGCCAGCGACTCCTCGTCCAGGCCACTTAGCATCGTCGAATTAAGGGCTTGTCTCTTTTCCGACAGCTTCGCCAGTTCCGCCCGTGCCTTTTGGGTCAACGATATCTGCAAGAATCTTGCATCATCAGGCGATGTTGCGCGGGTTAGAAATTCCAGTTGTTCAAGTTTCTTCGTCTGATTCGTGATGAAGGCGGGGTGAAATCGCAATTTATTAGCGACTGAAATTCCCGAAACACCGCGGCCTTCGTCGAGTTCATCGATCGCCATCAGGATCAGCCATTGAGGCTCTGTTATCCCAAGTAACTCCGCCCAGCTCTTATGAATCTCTTCCAGTTGAGTGCGAATCTCAACGATGTTCCAGATCAGGTCCCTAACAGCCCTGTCGTATTGCTCTTGTGTGGCCATCTTCATTCTTTTTGCCAGTTCTGATTGTTCGCGGCGACGGAGCGTGAGCGGTAGTCGCGGCATCCTATCCAATATCGGGAAGACTGAAATAGCCTGCCCAGAACATGCCCACCATACAACTTAGCAATTGACAAATACAATTGATGATCGATATTAATATGGCGATCGTTTAGGCTCTTACGTACGGCGATCTGTCGAAGAATCTCCAAATAAAGCCCTCGGGATGCCCCCCCGAGGGCTTTTCGTTGCCTCCGATAGGCAATCTCATGCGGAGTGTTGCGGGAATGCAACGGTTCAGCCCAAACAGGTAATACATGTCAATAATTAATTGCATCAATTGATGATCGAAAGTATGTGTTGGCAGACAGCGAGGGGGTCCTCGGAGTCGTTCCGTCAGCGGTCCGCCTGGGGTGGAGCTGGAACCGGATCTTTGAAGGACGGAAACGCGGTTTTCAACTTGGAGGTTCATCGATGAAAGTGAAGAAGGGTATTATTCTTGGATCTGCGGCCATATTCGTGGGGGCTGGCGCACAGGCTGCCGACCTCCCGGTCAAGGCCAAGGCAATTGAATATGTGAAGATCTGCTCGTTGTACGGTGCCGGATTCTACTACATCCCCGGCACTGACACGTGCATCAAGCTGGGAGGCTATCTGCGCGCTGACGCCTTGCTAGCCACCAACTTTGACTTGGATGCTGCCAGCAGCGGTGTGGCTGGCGCACGGAACCGGCTCAGCAACTACTATACGGCCCGTTCTCGCCAAGATTTACAAATTGATACGCGTACTGCGACCGAGTACGGGGTTGTCCGCACCTTCGCCGAGTTGAAATTTACTTGGACTTCCGGGACTTACTCCGGGGCTGGCTCGACGGGCGTGAATGGCGCCACGGCCTATACTTCATCGGCCGGTTCTCAGGTCGCTGGTGGTGCGCTAGGCATCGACTACGCCTTCATCCAATTTGCTGGGTTCACGTTCGGTAGGGCCGAGTCGCAGTTCAGAACGCCTTGGGCTCAATATCCGGCGAACAACATGGAACTGCCAGGCAGCGGTGGATGGGACCCCGTGAACCAGGTTACGTATACCGCCGACTTCGGTCAGGGCATCACGGCCTCTTTCTCGGCTCAGGATCAGGTCCAAAACTACACTACCACCGTCTGGAACGTGAGCGGTGCGACCGCAGCAGGTCTTGCGACCGGAACGTACGGCGCCAACGACATCGGTGGTACGCGAGCTCCGGACCTAGTTGCTAGGGTTCGTGTCGACCAGGCTTGGGGTCTGTTCCAGGCATCACTCGCTGTGCACGATAATCATGCTGCTTACTATGGTGCATCCGAACTCACCGGTCATCCTGACGATAAATGGGGCTGGGCTGGACAGCTGGCATTGTCGATCAAGAATCTGCCGACGGGGCCGGGAGACACGATTAACTTGACGGGCGTGTACACGAACGGTGCGAGCCGCTACAACTTCCAGGATTACATGTCGACCGCCTATGCGATGTACGGTGGTACGAGCGTGGCTGGCGCGTACCAGAGCTTTGGGATCGCTGGCGTATCTGACTCAGTGTTCGTCACTGGGGCTGGCCAGGAATTGACCAAGACCTACGGATTCAATGGCGGCTACACCCACAACTGGGATCCGTATTGGAACACTTCTATCTTTGGCGCTTGGGCTGCTGTTCGGTATAACAACACGGCCAAGGGGTATATCTGCGGAGCTTTCGTTGCAAATCTCGCGCTTTCGAGTGGTCTGGGTGGGTGTAATCCAGACTTCAACTACGCTGTGGTCGGCACGAAGACTTCTTGGACTCCCGTCAGGGGCCTGACCTTCACCGGCGAGCTTGCCTATATGATGCTCGACCAGAAGTATGCGAGCGGAAGCACGGTGACTCTTCCGCTCCAGTCGGGCGTCGCAAAGCCAGCTGCGGTGTATGAGCTGAAGGACCAGAACAGTCTGGTGCTGCTGCTCCGCGCTCAGCGCAATTTCTAGATCGTCTCTGCATAGAAAGGAGCATCCAACAGGCTCTTAGCTAACCTCCAAGAAGGCCTTCGGCATGCCCGCCGGAGGCCTTTCTCGTCGGAAGCTGAACTCGGCGCGTTTGACTTGTTCGATAAGCTCGAAACGTCGTTGCTCTCGCCTCTGACCAGATATCCCGGTCGCGCGCTGTAAAGAATGAGCATATTCGTTTCGAGCAAGATCTCTAAACACACGACAATGCGGATGTCCGGGGCCATGCCCACGCACAACGCGAGGCTGTATCGCGGAAGCATGCGCACGTTGCAGCATGAAGAAAATCGGTGTTCCGAAGCGCAGGGACCAAGATAGCTTTCTAAACAAAAAGTACCATCTAGATGCATCCATACGTGCTTAAACCAATCAAACTCGCTGTCGCTTGAATGAGGGCCTCGCCCAACCCCTCATGCACGCAGAATTTAGGTGGATATCTCGTTATTTAGAGGAGTTCGCCTTTCCAGATTCTCTATAGTACTCGCGATTGAGTTCTTTGACCCCTTGGAGGGATATGGGCGTCACTAACGAGCGAAGTCGAGAAACCTGCTTCCCAGATGAAATGGCGCTGCGACCATTCAAGGCTTGCCGAGAGCGGGCTCACCTCAGAAGAGTTCAGAAGCCAAGAATGAAGGAGCTAAGACAATGACCGTCAGCAAAGGGCCGCAGGTGTTCCCGCGCACGGAGTACTTGCGAAGGCTTGCCGCAGGAAAATCGGAAATGGTCAATCGCCTCGGGAGGTTGCCGTTATATTCGCTGGATGCTTGCATCCCATGGTTGATGTGATGGCCGCTCTCCTTCTGCTTGACGCGACCGCGAGATCCGCTGACATTTCATTCTGATCCGCCTCTGGTTATGGGGGATGCGAGCCCGGCTCGATCCATTTTCATCTTCTGTCTATCACCTCGTCCGGATGGTTGCGGCCTGCGCCGGCATGTGGTTTTCGCGCTGAGGACGCGCTGATCGCACCAATCTGGATGCACCGAGTAGGTCGGCTCGGCTGCTCATCCGTCCTAGTCCAGCCTACCGCGGCTGGTCGCACCAAGTTAAGCGAACAGAGGGCAATGATCCCGCGTTCGCGTCCTTCCTGAAGAAGGGCGCCTTCGCGCCAATCTTCGCAGCTATCCGCTATAATCCTCATTTAGATTCCTTCTCTGAAGCGTAGAAAAACTAGATGGGAGCGGCAATGCGGGTTTCGGCGACGGCGCAAATCAACCGTGATCAGCTAAAAATCGGTGGAAGGTCAGATCGCCTTTGCTCGACGCTCGCCAAGTGAGAAGGCTCCAGCAATCGTTGTGCCCGGGATCCGATGGGTCCTGGTAAGCTATGACGTCAACATACGGGACGCGCGTCCGATCGTGGACGAACTTTCTCTCGACAGAGAAGGTTTTACCCTCATTCAGCACAAGATATCCTGTGCGAAGGAGCGTGTTCCGCAGGTCATGCGCGACAGGTATCTTGAGGAAATGGTCCCGTTCATCAAGGACTACTTCAAGGCCTCGTGGGTCGTACCCAAGCGAGACGCCGTTATCATTCGCTCTCTTGGCGCAGGCTCTGTTCCGCCGGCCGAGAAGGGAGCCGGTCTGGTCAGGCCGTATGTGGCCAGCTTTGCTCATATTGACTATGCGCCGATCGCCGGCCCGGTCATGGCGGCACGGGAAGACCAACTCCAGGGCATTCCGATCCGGGCTTATTCTCGATTGATGATCATTCAAGCTTGGCATGCTCTCTCGGAGCCTCCGCACGATTTTCCCCTGGCGTTTTGCGATGGCAACTCGGTTGTGGATACGGACCTGATCGAAACCGTTTACGAGAACTACGACGTCAAGCACAAGACTTGGCTCGTTCACTACAGTCCAGTTCACCGCTGGTATTACTTCCCGGAGATGAGCTCGGCGGAGTTCGCTCTGTTTAAGGGGTTCGATTCCGAAGACGATCACAATCCGAGGTTTCGCTCATGCGGCTTTCGACAAGCGTCGGGCTTACCCAAATGCGAAATCCCGCAGGAGTGTCGAGGCGCACTTCTTCGTGTACGACGACTGAGCGCCGAGGCGCGCTCTTGTAGTTGAGATCATTACACAAGTTCATAAGACTTGCGGCAGTTCGGGGCCTTAGATGAGCACAGTTCTGATTGCCGGCGCAAATCGGGGCATCGGCCTTGCCATCGCGCAGCAATACGCGACTGAGTTTGCCGAGGTCTTTGCATGCTGCCGTGCTCCAGCAAAAGCCGATGACCTCAAAGCGCTCGCCGCGTCATCCGGCGGTCGCGTTCGGATCATTCCACTGGAGGTCGCTGAAGAGTCCTTGATCGCCTCTCTTAAGTACCCTGGGCGATCAGCCTCGACATTCTCATCAACAATGCCGGAATCAGCGGCCTATCGGCCGACCGGATCGAGGCCGAAGGTTACATGACAACGATGCGGGTCAACGCCCTGGCTCCCATGCTGATCGCGCAGACCCTCTACGACAACTTGAGACAGAGCACGCCGAAGAAGCTGGTGGCAATCACCGGCATCATGGGCTCAACGAGCAACGCTGCGGGCAGCAAGTATGCTTGTCGAGCCTCAAAGGCGGCACTCAACAATGGCATGCGTGGCTTGTCGCGCGCCTGGGCTCGAGATGGGATCCTGGTGGCGCTACTAAATCCTGGTTATGTGCAAACAGAGATGGTCAAGGGACAGGTTGGTTTCATATCGGCTGACGAGTGCGCGAGCGTGCCTTATCGCTGGGATCGCGGAGCTCACGCCGGCCACGAGTGGCGTTTTTCAGGATTATCGCGGTGTGAGGATTCGCTGGTGAACGTTTGACGTCAGCTTAAAGGATTGATGCTCAAGCCTGCCGGCTAACTCTGAACTTGGCGACCGTGTCGCACCGGAGGTAGGTGCAGTTCTCGTTCTTACACGTGCATTCACACTCGGCGAATAGACTGAAATCGGACGACGTTTGAGCTCGTCCGCACAGACGCCAACGCAGCCGCTTCTCCTAAGAAGGACCTGCAGAAAGTACCCGCATGACAGAGCATTGCTATCGGCGCTTCTCGCGCGCCTTACGTCGCGCGATCAACGATCAATGTTTTTCGGATATCGAGGGTCTGCTTGACGAAAATGTCGAGTGGGCGCTCTACGGCCCATTGACATGTTTCCGTTTCCCGGACGGTCACTTCAAATTCCCCCACTTGTGGTCGCGCAAACTCCCCCACCTGTGGAGCAGGACAAGAGGGTATTAGGTTGACTCGGTTTTGCGTGCAAGCGCTTCGGCGGCTTCCTTGAGGCGGTAGCTGCGACCGTCGAACTCGAGCAGATGGCAATGATGCATCAGACGGTCGAGGATCGTCGTGCTCATGGTGTTGTCTCGGAGATAAGCGCCCCAGTCCTGCACGACGCGATTGGACGTGACGATGACGCTGCGGTGCAATTTGTAGCGTTGATGGATCAGCGTCTGCAGCAAAGCGCCAGCTTCGTCGGGGATGGTGCGGGCGAGGAACAGGTCGTCAAGCACGAGCAGATCGCAGTCAAAGATGCTCCGCAGTCGAGCTTCGCGCTGAGCGGCGGGGCTGAGGGCGTATCGATTGAAGAAGTCGTCGGCCTCGAGATACTGGACCTTGTGGCCTTGCAGGATGGCCTGGTAGGCGACCGCCTTGGCCACGTGCGATTTCCCGGTGCCAGGTTTGCCGATGAGCAGTGCGTTTTCGCCGGCTGCGACAAACTTCAGCGTGTACAGCTGGAAGCAGGCCTGACGCGGCAGTTTGGGATTGAAGGACCAGTCGAACTCTGCGAGCGTGAGCTTCTCTTCAAGCCCGGATTGCTGATAGCGGCGAGCGATGAGACGGGACTGACGACGATCGAGTTCGTCCTGCAGGAGCAGGCAGAAGGTCTCGAGGAACGGCTGGTTGGCGCCCTGGGCCTGCAGGACACGGGTCTCGAGCGTGTCGCGTACGCCCGACAGACGCAGTTGTCGCAGGCAGCGATCGATTTCCGGCAAGGTCATGGTCATCCTGGGCGATCTCCTGTGGAGGTTGAGAGGCAGTGTTGATCGGCATTCAAGGTTGGCGTCTCGGTGGTAGCGCTCGCGTCGTCGGAGCTGGCCGGGATTGCGGAGACGACGCGAGCGCGGTTTGGCGCGGATCATCGTCGCCGTTGTTGAAGGGGCGGCTGTTGTTGCCGGCACGGTTCTCGGCGCCGAGGCGAAAGAGTTCGCCGTATTCGGCTGCGGGACGGATCAGGGGATGGTCCTGCGTCAGCGGCAGCGTCAATTGGGGAGCTTGATCGAGGCGATCGAGCGCCTGCTCGAACAGCCGCTCAACGATCGCGCGCACCTGTTTGTAGCGGTGGATGTGGTTGCGTACTGCGTGGTCGCAGGCCTGCTCGACGAGCCGGGCGGGATACTTCTTCGCGAGCCCGACAATGCCCCACATCGCGCGCTGCCCGACGCGGCCTTCGGTGTCGAACAGGTGCTGACAGAGCGCCTTGGTTTGCGCTCCGATGTCGCCGGCGCTTGCCAGCAGGAAGGCGGTCTGACGGGATGGATTGAACGGGCGCTCGTTGACCGGCAGTGCGAGCGAACCCGGCCGTGCGGCGCGGGCATGAACGCGCAGCAGCGCCTGGGTGCTGCGGTCGCGTATCTCGATCGTGGTCTCGTAGAGGCGTACTATGACCTGGCTGCCGATCGGCGCGGGGCGCGCGGCATAGTCGCTGTGATCCACGCGCACGGTGGTGTCGTCGTAGACGGTGCGCACGAGCTCGGAGAAGTAACGGAAGCCGGTCGCGGGCAATGGCCGCAGATGCGGCTTCTCTTCCTGGAACATGGCCTCGACCTGACGCCTTGTGCTGCCATGGATGCGTTTGGAAGCCCAGTTGGCCTCCCAGTGCTCCAGAAACCTGTTCTGAGCCTCCAGTGACTCGAAGCGTCGCCCGGCGAGCGCGGTGCCCTGGGTGTGCTGAATCGCGTTCTCCACCGTCCCCTTGCGATTCGGGTCCCGCACCCGTGCCGGATCGGCGACGGCGCCATAATGCGCGAGCACCGCGCCGAAAAGCCGGTTGAGCTCGGGCTCGTACAGGTCGGGCGTGATGACGCCTTCCTTGAGATTATCGAGCACGACATAGCTGACGACACCGCCGAAATACCGAAAGGCCTCTTCGTGGAGCTGTGCCCAGACCTGCTGGCTCGACTTCCAGACCACCCGCCGGAAGCTGCGCCGCGAGTAGCGCAGTGTCATCACAAACAGGCGCGGCCGGCGGTAGCGACCGCTCTTCGGATCGCGGGTCAGCGCGCCTTCGCCATAATCGACCTGGGCTTCCTCGCCGGGGCCAAACTCGAGACGGTCAAACTGTTTGGGATCGATGTGGCGCAAGGCGCGCACGAAACGCTTGACGCTCTCGTAGCTGGCAGTGAAGGCGAACTGGTCAACCAGATCCTGATAGATCGCCTGCGCATTGCGCTTCAGACGGGCCTGCTGTTCGATCCATTCCCGATGCGGCTCACAGGCTGAGCGGGCGAAATCAAACGTCTTGGGGGGCACCCCCGCGTCGATAGCCGGCGGTCGCGGAGGTGGGGGAGTTTGCCCATCAGCGGCCTCGGAGCCGGCGGTCACCCCGGGGGAATTTGCTTCTGCCGCTCGCTGGGCCGCGAAAATCGCCTGGTAGCGCCGGATCGTCTTGCGGTCGACCCCCGTCAGCCGCTCGATCTCTCGTTGGCTCTTCTGGCGCTCAAGTAACGTAAATACAGTGCTTTGCAGATGCGGCTTCAAGACGTTCAACTCCCCGTCCCCTCTTCCCTAAAGGGGGCGAAAATAAACGTCCTGCTACGCGCTTTGCGGCCGATCAGCCGCCCAGCCAGGCGGAATTAGGTGGAGGAGTTTGAGGTGACCACACCCGGGGGAATTTGACCGACCGTCGGGGCGTTTCTCGGCAGCCGGCAGGGCAAGCATGCTGTGCTGGAAGTCATCGGTAACATCGCCGGCATTGTTCAGGTGCGGCGTTTCGGCCGCGAGATGACCATACTCGGCTTGAATTCCGCAGCTTCCATCTTACGCTGCTCGCTGGTAGCGCGCGATTCCAGAAAGCCAATTGCGCTGCGCCTTGCCCAATTCGCCCAATTCGAGGGCCGCACGGCTCATCAATATGCGCGCGCTCATCGACACCTTTGATCTCGTCGAGCAGGCTCTCGGTCACTCAAGGGAGCCGATTTTTTTGGAGCGGAGCGAAGTTTGAGATTGCAAGCGTTTTGGGTCTGAGGGCCTAAAAGCTTGCAATTTCATTTTCAGGATTTTGTACTGTGCGACACCACCCGCGAACAGATCCATCTAATGCGTGCCGACCCGCTGGTTGTGCCGAACCGGCTTCGCCCGGTCTACGAAGTCCCAGTGAAGACGATGATGGGCCCGCACCATCCAACGCACACTCCGGCTGATCCAGGCTTACGACTTTCGAAGCCATGCATTTGGAGCACAAGTAACATTATTCCCAAACGCGTCGGTGTAATAAGTATCGATTAAGAATCCCGATTCCTCGACCAACTGGAAACCATCGATAATCTCTCTGTTTACTCTCGCGGGATCGTCTTCAATTACATAGTAGTCTCCTGAAACTAGAAGCTTGTTCAGGTAAGAAAACACCGGAAATATTTGCACGTGCGCGTCGTCGATCACAAGCCAAGGATGAGGTAGGCTCATCAGTAGATCTACATCGAAGTTGGCGACGTTCGAAAGGTCAACTTGATGAAAGGTAAGCAGTGGATGCTTTCTTGCAGTCTCATGGACACATTTGGTATGCAAATCAAAGGAGTGAACTTCGCCAGGATTCTCACAAAGCACGGACATATTGTCAGCAAACCACAGTCCGCTGCCACCCTGATATGAACCGAGCTCTAGAATCGTCCTCGGCTGAAGTTCCCAAATGAGCCTTGGATAAAGAGCCAGATCAAAAGGAGTCTTGAGAAGTATTAGCCCTCTGTAAGTCTTCCCCAAGGCTCCAACTTTTGTGAAACGCGTGTCAGCAATCCAGGGGTTGATAGACCACCTCCATAATCGTTCGGATGGCTTTGCAAAGCGATCAGAATGATCTGCATTCAGGACGTTGTTAATTACGCGAAACATCCCCCCTTGATCAAGAAGTCCGTCAGGCCTCAATTGATCAGGGTAGTTCTTGTGAGCGGCTTCCCAAAAAGCCTGGTATCCTAAAGCGAGTTTCATAAGTTATCTCCGTGCTGCGTCTGCTGCTGTTTCACGAAATTGCTAGCCTCCTGGCCGGCTAGTGAAGTTCGAGGCGACCCGCCACATTGATGTTCAGCGCTCTCTCATTTGCTATGCACCAGCATCAGAATTGAATTTAATGTCGGGTCAACCGGGAAGTCCCATCTGGAACGCATGCGCCGGTGCCTCGACACGGCCGTTCTTTTACTCCTCATTCCAGCAATAGGCGTGCCACTCGCGGAATATGCTGCGCCCTTGCTTGTCGAGCGTGAAAAACAAAGTCAGCATGTCAGCTGGAATGACGGCGATGCTTTGTCGGGTTCGCGTCCCCGGCGTCATCAACCTGACATAGATAGTATGAGCCGGCCATCGAATCGGTGCGGCGCGCATGAGCTTGCCCCCATATCTGGAACGGCCCGCGAGGCAAGAGCTTTTTCAGTCGATCTCCCGCATCGGACAGTGCGGTCATATGTCCGGCCTTTGCGCGAGGCACAATATGGCCGCTGGCGAGATGAGATCCGCGGAACGAGGAGCTAAATCAAATTTACGCTCTTGAGTGCAATGGCGGCGGCAGCTTCACTCGTTTCGGGATTTCGTCCCATAAGTTCATCGCCTGTTGTTGCACCTTGCCCTCTGCCCGCCTGCGCCGGTTAGGCCGGTTTTGGTGGTCACTGCGTCACCACGGTAATCGCCAATGGGTCGGGGCGCCGATAAATTCCGCCCTTGTTCAGGAGCGCCCAGATGATCCGCGCCGTCTTATTGGCCTGCGCGACGGTGGCAACCTTGAAGGGCCGTCTGGCCAGAAGGGCCTTCAGCCGCGGCCGCGCCGAGCGTAGTTCCGGACACCCCACAAGACGGCCGTTGCCTCGACAACAAGGAGCGAGCGGAGTTCCGGATTTCCCATCTTCGATATTCGTCCCGACCGCTCCCTGCCTCAGTTGGATGAGGCCGCGGCGTCAACCCCAGCCGGCCGGCAAAGTGGCGAGCCGACTTGAACCCGCCGAGATCCGGCATAAGCGTCTTGATGGTCGCCGCCGTAATGGCGCCGGCGCCAGGGATCGTGGTCAACCGACGCAAGTCCTCGTCGTGCTTGGCTTCCACGACGATTGCGCGCTCGAACCTCTCGATCTGGTCGGCTGAAGCTTCAATCTCGTCGGCAATAGCCATCAGCGCGAAGCGCGCTGGTGCGGGCAGCCGAGCATCTGTCTCATCCGTATGATGGCGACCAGCGCCTCAACCTTTGCCAGGCCAGCGGTGGCGATGATCCCCAATTCTGCCAGATGCGCGCGCAACGCGTTGACCGCCTGCGTTGGCTGCCGCACTAGAAGAGCGCGGGTCTTCAGCACCATCGCGGCAGCCTGTTGCTCAGCCGTCTTAATCGGCACGAAGCGCATGGTCTTTCTGGTCACCGCTTCGCTGATGGCCTCAGCGTCGGCCGCATCCGTCTTGCCACGCTTGACGAAGGGTTTGACATAAGCCGGCGGAATGAGCCGGACCTCATGACCGAGAGCTGCGATCTCGCGCGCCCAGTGCGCGCTACCGCATGCTTCCATCCGCACCAGGTATGCTGGCAGCTTCTCAAAGAAGGCAGAACTTCGCGGCGCCGTAGGTTCCGGTTGAACACGGGTGAGCCGGCATCCGCCCGTGAACCTGGAAAACGTGCTTGGCCAAATCTAATCCGATGGTGATAACCTGTTTCACCGAATCGTCCCTCCCTTGTGGCGTTCGAACAACGACCACGTTGTAGGACTTTGCGTTGATGCTGTTGGAGCGGGCCTTTCCACCACATCAAGTTTTATCCACCCTGAGTTCGCCCGGCTGTTGGATTGGCCCGGTTACGGGAGCTGGCGCGGAGCCCTTGGCATGATGCAGCGCCAGATCCCGGCGTGGATGGCAGGTGAAGGCGAACTCGGACGGCGTCTTCCACCCGAGCCGCGAGTGTGGGCGTGCGTCGTTGTAATCGGCCCGCCAGCATCCGAGCGCGACGCGGGCCTGGGCCAACCACGTGAACAGCGTCGTTCAACAATTCGTCCCGCAGCCGGCCGTTGAAGCTCTCGATGAAGGCGTTCTGCATGGGCTTACACGGCGCGATGTAGTGCCATGCGACACGGCTCTTGTCGACCCATGTCAGGATAGCGTTGCTGGTGAACTCGCTGCCATTGTCGCTGACCACTATCTTTGGCTTGCCGCGCTCCGCCACCAGCCGGCCCAGCTCCCGCGCCACGCGGGTACCGAAGAGCGAGGTGTCTGCTGCCAGCGCCAGGCACTCGCGGGTGCAATCATCGGCGACGGTGAGGATACGGAAGCGGCGACCATCGCTGAGCTGATCCGACACGAAGTTGAGCGACCAGCGGTCGTTCGGCGCCATCGCCACCGTCATCGGCGTCCGGGTCCCGATCGCCCGCTTGCGGCCGCCACGGCAGCGCAACGCTAGCCTCTCTTCCCGGTAGAGCCGGATCAGCTTCTGGTGGTTGATCACGTAGCCCACCCGCTTTGAGCAGAAACGTGGAGGCGCCGATAGCCGAAGCGACGGCGCTCCTGGGCGATCGCCCTCATGCGCTGGCGAGGGCCGGCTTCGTCCGGCCGGGTCGTCTGGTATCTCATGGTCATGCGACAGCAGCCGATGGCTTTACACGCCCGCCGTTCGCTCATCCGGAACGCGCCTTGCAGATGGGCGACAGCTTGGCCGCGGGCGTCATCATTAATGGGATGGTCCGCACCGTCCTCCTCCCTCATCATGGGGGAGGTCAGATCAATAGAGGAGAGTATCATGGCCCATTGCAATTTGCCGCGACCTGCGGCTGTCTATGGGATCGACATTGGCAAGAACCTGTTCCACGTCGTTGGCCTGAGCCGCGACGGCACACCTGTTCAGAAAGTTCGCTTTCGACGGGACACTCTTCTTCAGTGCTTTGCTCGCGCACAACCAAGCATAGTTGGCATGGAATCCTGCGCCGGTTCAGTGGCTCGCCCGGAAGATACAGGCACTTGGTCACAAGGTGCGCCTGATCCCCGCGCAATTCGTGAAGCCCTACGTGAAGTCAAACAAGAACGACATCATCGACGCCGAGGCGATCGCTGAGGCCGCGACGCGACCGACAATGCGCTTCGTCGCCGTGAAGGAGGAGGACCAGGTCGATCTTCAAGCGCTGCATCGAATCCGTGACCAGATGGTCGGCGCGAGGACACGCCTGATCAATCAGATGCGGGCTTTCTGCCTCGAGTATGGCGTACCTTTGCGTCACGGTGCTGGAATATTCAAGCTCGAGCTACCGCTCGCTTTGAAAGACGAAGGAAACGGTATATCACCGATGATGCGGCGTCTGGTCGGCGATCTCTACGCCGATCTCTGCCGCCTCGAAGAACGGATCCGCCAAGTGACAAGGGAGATCGAAGCGGTCGCTAACCGAGAGGACGTTACATGCCGGCTGATGACAATCCCTGGTATCGGCGCATTAGGTGCGACCGCTGTGCTTGCCGCGATCGGTGATGGGCTGCAGTTTCGCAAGGCTCGCGACCTTGCTGCTTGGCTGGGGTTGGTGCCCAGACAATACTCGACCGGCGGAAAACAGACGTTGCTTGGATCAGCAAACGCGGCAATCGTTATTTGAGAAAACTTCTAGTGCATGGCGCGCGATCCTGCTTCCGGCATCTGGACCGAACGCGCGATCGCTTGGGAAGCTGGCTCGATGGGCTCCAAGCTCGGATGCATCCGAATAAGGCCGTTGTCGCACTAGCCGCCAAGATGGCTCGCATTGTCTGGGTGGTCTTGAACAAGCCAGGAGCACTCTACGAACGCAGAGATCCTGCTTTCAGCTGACGACTTCTGACGAGATTGCAAGGCTCGGGAACAGTGATGATTGGGAACGGCGTGCGCGGATCTCATCATGGCCTGGCTGCAACAGCAGTCCACTCGCGAGAGGCCGGATACATTTATGCAACTGGAAGCGTCATTTTCGCTGTTACGATCCCTTGCACGGACGGTGCGGACCATACATTCTTTCCCAAGAGGGCCTTCAAGGCCGCGTTGTCCAGCATAGCGTCCGCCAGCAGCCGTTTCAGCCGCGTGTTCTCGTCCTCCAGGTCTTCAGCCGCTTGGCCTCCGAGACCTCCAGCCCGCCGAATTTTGCTCCATTTGTAGCTGCTGGCGTCACTGACGCCATGCTTGCGGCACAGGTCGGCAACCGAAACGCCGGCCTCGTGCTCCTTCAAAATCCCGATGATCTGCTTCTGTATTCGGTCTGCTTCTGTCAATCCCTTAAGAGCGCTGCCGCGGGTACCTTGCTTCTGTTCGTGGTCGGCAAAACCGCCACACTATGGGCTTCGGTTGAATGGTCGGTTCAAGCTCTTCGGCGTAGTCATCCGACCTGGAGGGCGGACGCCACGACAGATCATACGAACTCGGCCATCCCCACGCCCCGCGACGGGCGTCTCTTGATGGCGATGGCGTCCTTACGCCACCGCCGTCCATCGGAATTCGGTTCCATCAACCCACATTCGGTGAAGGACGACAGCCATCTTTCTGGCCAGCGCGACCTTCGCACGCTTGCTTCCTTGCCGGTGGGCAACACGCACCGCCCAGGCCTTCATCGGAGACCATCGGGTTGATGGCCTGAGAACGACGTTGGCAGCTTCGAACAAGGCTGTGCGCGTCTCTCCATCTCCGACTTTTGTGATCCGTCCTACCCGATCAACCTCGCCAGATTGGTATCGCCGGGGCGTTAACCCGAGCCGACGGATTGGGAATGCAGGAATCGCCTGGGATCGTCCGCAGTGGAGTGGAAGGTCAACGCAGAGACCGGGCATCGCCTCCAGTAAGGCGTCATCGCTGACCAACTCACGAACTCGCGTCGCGAACAGAGTCCACGAGACGATTCCGACTTTGAGACCGAGCGGACGCAGAAGTCCGCGGATGACTTGCTCTGCGGCAGCGATGGAGCGGATGATATGCTTGCGAGCCGCGGCCAGCGTCCGCGCCCTTTGGCTGCCGATGCTCTTGACGTGAACAGGCTTGAACCATCCCGTTCCCACCACCTGCGCGATCCCACGGGCGTCATTCCGATCGGTCTTCACCGGCATGGCCGAAAGTGCCGCCTTAACCTGGGGGCTTCCAAACTGACGGCCGGCAGCCCCAGTTCGATTAGATTTGCGGTCAGCCATTCTGACATCGGTCCTGCCTCAAGGCCCACCCGTTCAACTTGACCAGCCCATGGTTCGAGGTACTGCACAATCGATGGCGCGTCCGCCAACGTGGTTCCCTCCCGGATAAGCTTTCCGGTCTCGTCCACCGCACATACCGCAACGGAATTCAGCGAAACATCGAGGCCGACGTAGATCATGGCTTCTCTCCTTTCCGGATGGAGTTGGTCCATGATCGTCAGCCAAAACGTGCCGCGCGGCAAATCGGTCAGGCGATCGGGACCGAATACCCCATCTCTTCCGAAAAGCGGCTGCGCTTCATGCTCTGGTCCTTGTCGTGGGCCAGAACGCGCCGTCGATCCTGTCGCAATCGAGAAGCTGCTGCCGATCCTTTCTGAAGGGAATTTCGACCTGGCGACTTCTCCGAGGCGCTGGGCGGCGCTGCCTGTCAAGAATGCAGCCCGGATGTCTGCATCAGCCATCGGCCGACCGAAGACTCGACGAGCACGCCGCCTAGCAGAAAGTGCGATCTGCCGGCCACGTTTTACGTCTACATCTGGGTTGTTCGCATCCATCTCGAAGTCCGGCTTGAAGACGAAGTGCATCCTCGTGCTGATCGCCGCGACGCCGGAAGGTCGCAAGGAACTGGTTGACTTCACCGATGCTGCCCGCGAGAACGTACACAGGACCGGCGCGATCTGCTGCTCGATCGCAAGCCGCGAGATCTCGACGTGCCGCCGCGGCTCGTCATCTCCGATGGCGCACTCGGGTTCTGGAAGGCTGCCGGTGAGGTATCGCCGACAACGCGCGAGCAGCGCTGCTGGGTGGGGTCGTTGAAGAAGTGGCGAATAGATTTCGCGCGATGCAGCGACCAGCCCTGTCATGGCTCTCGTGTCAAAACCCGCGCTACAGCGCGATCTGAAGCCGCAAACGCACTATGAGGGACAATCCAAGGCAGAATAAGCGCAAGGAGAGCGGCTGCCAGCCGCTTGAGGTTGATGGCGGCGGCTGTCAGGTAGGCCTGGATCTTCATGTTTGGCATGACCACGCCGTATCGCGCGCCAGTCAGTGCCAGGTCTTGGCTTCGCCGTGGAAGCCCTCTGAGCGCCAGCGATGGCGCTGATAGAGCCGTCAATCCTTTCTGCTCCATCGCTCGCGACGGCGGCGGGCGCGGAGCAGTGCAGGATAATCGTCACCGATAACGACCGCCTTGTTAACCCGCCCTTTCGATAAGCAATCGCCCTTGAGCGGACACCGGGCACAATCCTTCGCCTTGAATAGAAGAAACGGCCGTGCTTGATGGGTCGCGCGGGGCGCAAGATACGTCCTTGCGGGCACTTCAAGATGTCGTGCTTGGCATCGTATCGGAAGCGTCTGAGCGGTACGCGGCTCTTGATTCGTTCGGCTTTAGCTGGGATCAGGGCGTCGATGCCGCGCCGCTCGAGCGCACCGTAGACTTTAGCGTAGGCATAGCCGGCATCCGCGGTGACGGGCGAGGACTATCTCCGGGTCCGCCGAGCAGCCGGCACGAGAGGCGAACGGCCTCTCATAACACTCCATTGTGTCGTGCCAGCCGTGTTCGATTAACTACGGTGATGTCGGAATCCGACAGCGTTATTGCAATGAGCAGGCCGCTAGCTACACGTTTTTTCTCTTATCAGGCGAGCCGCGCAGGGGCCGCGAGTGGCACGCCGATTGCTGGGATGAGAACGGCCGCAGCCAAAGTATTCGCAGCTGCCCTGTCGCCAGGAGTTCCCAATGAGCCTCGCTCGGTTGATCCTAGTCAATGCGCTGACGCTGTTTACGCTCGGAAATGCAAAAGCGGAACATTCCTGAAAGCGGTGAACGACATGAGATAACACTTTATCGCTGATCTGGCTTGGCACAGATCAAGGTTCAGTGAGAGGAGAAGGTTGGGATGGTATCAGACGTCTTCATCACTTGTGCGGTCACAGGGGGTGGTGCGGCGCCGATGCAGGAGAATGTGCCCGTAACACCAGGGGAGATCGCTGACCCGGCGATCGATGCGGCGCCCGCGCGAGCGGCGGCGGTGCACGTCCACGTGCGTGACCTAAAGAGCCGGGAGGGCCCGCTGGATCCGGCGGGGTGTGGGGCAATGGTGCAGCGTATTCGGGAGTCAGATGTGAATCCGGTGATCAACCTGACAAGGGGCGAGGGCTGCAGCATGAGGCGAACTCTCCGCTGCCGTTGCCGGCAGGGACATACATGGCGCGTCTGTTGAGCAGCTCATCCGCGTCGAGAGCCGCACCGCGAAATCTGCACGGCGGATTGCCGGTCGATGAACAGCAAGACCAACGAGGATATGGTCAATACCACCGGGATGCGGCGCGCGATGGCTGCACGCTTGCAACAGCTCGGGGTGAAATTTGAGCTTGAGGTGTTCGATTCAGGTCATCTGCGAACGATCTTGTCAATGACGGGCTGATTGACGATGCGCCGCTCCAGGTGTGCATGGGGATTGGCTAGAGCGCGCCGGAGGATTTGAACACGCTGATAGCGATGGTGCACCAACTTCCGCTGCGCGCTGTTTACTCAGCCTTGTCGATCGGGCACATGCAGCTTCCTTATACGGCATTCGTGCCGTTGATCGGCGCGAACAGTGACGGGGAAGACAACCTGTACCTCTCCCGCGGGTGGCTGGCGATCAACAGCGAAGTCGTCACGGGCGGTAGAGATCGTTGACCGGATTGGCGTGCGGGTGATGAGCCCGGATGAGATGCGCGAAACACCCAAGATGAAGTTTATGTCAAAAACGAAGTCAAGGCTAAAGCTCATGTCTCAGAATTCAAACGTCTTGCCCGACAGGCTGCCGCGAGCGGTCGGGCTGTTGGGGGGTGGGGTGATCGGCAGCGGGTGGGCCGCACGGTTTCTCCTCAACGGAGTCGACGTGCGGCTGTATGGCCCGTCTCCTCGTGCGGTCGAACGCGTGCAGAAGATGCTGGCCAATGCGCGGCGGGCATTTCGCAAGCTGACGCAAGTTCCGCTTCCGCCCGAAGGGTCGCTGAAGCTGGTGGATTCGGTCGCGAAGGCGGTGCGCGACGTGGAGATAGTGCAGGAGAACGCGCCCGAGCGCCTTGAGCTCAAGCAGCAGCTGCTCGCAACTGCCTGCCGAGCGGCTGCACCCGAGACCCTGATTTGCTCCTCGACCTCGATGCTGCAGCCCTCGCGGCTGCAGGCGCAGATGCCCCGCCCTGAGCGCCTGCTTGTCGCGCACCCGTTCCACCCCGTCTACCTTGTGCCCCTGGTGGAATTGTGCGCCGGCGAGCGCACGGCGCCTGAGATGCTGCCGCGGGCGGCCGAGATCTTTCGCGCGGTGGGGATGCACCCGCTCGTCGTGCGCAAGGAGGTCTACGGCTTCCTCGCGAACCGGCTACAGACGGCGGTGTGGCGCGAGGCGCTGTGGCTAATACACGATGATCTGGCCACGGTGCAGGAGATCGATGACGCGGTGCGTTATTCCTTCGGGCTGCGCCGGCCGGTCCTGGGGCCCATGCGGACCTACTTCGTCGGCAGCGGCGAGACTGACACGCGCACCTACGTGATGAAGAGACGGGGGTCCGGGAGCACGGAGTACTCCAAGTTTGAAGCCGGGCCGGAGTACACCGACTCCTTTCTGAACACTCTGGCGGAGCAGGCGGACGCGCAAGCGTCGGCCGAGAACATGACCATCGCCCAATATCAGGAGATCCTCGACGATGGTCTCGTCGGGGTGCTGCAGGGCTTGCGCTCACAGGGCTCCGGCGCCGGAGCGACGATCGCGCGCTGGGAGCAGTCGCTGCGCAAACGCGTTCCTCCAACTCGCTGACCACACCGTGGAGGAGCGGCCCGGGCGGGACGCTCGCGCGCTGGCAACAGGGCTGGGCGACCGGGCTCATAGCCCTGCCACCTAACGGTTCCGGCCCTCTGCAGATACCGAACCAGAGATGCCGCCTGACTGGCTTGACAACAACGGCCACATCACAGAGACCGGCTTGTACCTCCTCACAGTGATGATGAATCTTGGACGCATTGGATTATGCGCGGCTCATTTTGGCGCGAGCTTTTTCGGTCTCTGCCATTGCCATGCGGCGATTTCGGCGACGAGGCGGTTGGGGTCATCGATCCTGCGGTCTAGCATTACAGTTGCAGTTTTTTCTTGAGATGGGCTTTGCGCGCGTTGGCCTGATGAGCCCTGCGCCAGGACGACCATGCGAGGATGTGGGCGTGCGGGATGCGCCGCTGGGCTAGCCTCAGAGCGATGCGCCGGATTTCCTGGATCGACCAGCGGATCAAGAACGATGCTTCGGTCGAGGCCGCAGTCGCGTTTTTTTGAGCGATGGCCAGGTGTTGGCCCGATGACGGATGACGGCCGTCATGGCGAAGGCAAGCATGACGAGTGAGACATGGCGGTGCCAGCCATGCCAGGAACGGGTTTCGTTGTGATCAAGGCCGAGCTCGTTCTTAGCAGTTTCGAAGCTGTCCTCGATGGCCCAGCGATGGCCTTCCACCGACACCAGATTCTGCATGGACGTGCCCTTGGGGCACCATGTGGAGAAAAAAGCCAAGCTGCCGTCGGCGATGTTGCGGCGGATCAGAAGACCTCGCGTCCATTCCCCGGCAAGCTCGTCGTTGTATTCACTGGCGTCGAGATCGGCCAATTCGAGATAGGCCCAGTCGTGCCAGCGCGGACCTTTGGTCCCTCCGCCGGACGACAGGCGGCGCCAGGCCTTCTTGGGAAGGCTCTGCGCGATCGCGGAGGCGGTGCCGGCGACAGCCTGCTGCTTACCCCAAGAGTGGAACACATGATTGGAAGCAACACCCAGAACATAGCCTTTGCCCGCCTTGCGCAGCAGGGTTTCGATCTCCCCGGTGCCATACACGCTGTCCGCAGCCACAAACGAGAACGGCACCTTGGCGGCGATCGCGCGCGTGATCATTTGACGCGCGATCTTGGGCTTCGTCGCAAAGCCCACATCGCTCGGTACATGTGCTGCCTTCAGGCGAGCGGGTTCATCCGTCCATTCCTTTGGCAGGTAGAGCGCCCGGTCGATGAAGGCATGGCCGTGCCGCGACACATAGGAGACGAACACTCCGATTTGGCAATTGGTGATCTTGCCCGCCGAGCCAGTGTACTGGCGTGCGACACCGCACGAGGCCTTGCCCTGCTTCAGAAAGCCGGTCTCATCGATGACTAGGACCGCGTCCTCATCGCCAAGCGTTTCTAGTGCGTACTCACGCACAATGTCGCGTAGCGCGTCGGCATCCCACTGCCCCCGGCCAAGGATCGACTGCTGGCGCCACGGGCCTGGATCGCCGGCAGCTTCCGCCCGCATCCAACCCGTCTTGCGCGGCTCGTTGCCTAACAGTCCGTCGAGAAACTGCGCCGCCGAGGCCGCGACCCGCTCCTGCGTAAACAGCGGACGAATCCGTTGCTTGGCATCTCGCAACGACGAAGCCCACAGCGTCAGTGTATCCTCGACCGACGCACCACCAATCATCAGATCCCGAATCATGGTCACCCATGGATTCAGAACCTTCAATAAAATGCAACTGTAATGCTAGGTGGCGTGGACACTTACCGCAGCCAGAGAATGATGGCTGCCAGGGTGATGACCGCCCGATAATTTCGATCTTTTCGACGCGGGTTGCGACACGGCGGAATTGCTTGAGCTTTGAGAAGCAGCATTCGACGAGATGGCGTTAGGCATAGGGATGCTTGTCGAGCGGGTATTTGAGGGCGCGTGACGGGTTGTTGGGGATGACGTCGAGCGCGCCCTTGGCGGCGATGGCCCGGCGCAAGTGATCGGCGTCATAGGCGGTGTCGCCCATGACGACCTCGTCAGGCAACCACTCGATCAATGTGGCGGCTTGCGGTGCATCGCCCTTCTGAGACCTGTGGTCAGCGTGAACCGCACGGGACATCCCAATCCCCGAACGGCCATATGGATCTTGGTGCTTAGACCGCGCGAGCGGCCAAGCGCTTGATCTTCAGGCCGCCCTTTTCGCCCCGGCAGCATGCTGATGGGCTCGGACGATGTTGGAATCGACGATCAAATATTCGAAGTTAGGATCATCGGACATCGCCTCAAAGATGCGCACCAGGCGCCTTTGACGCTCCATCGACTGAATCGCGGGAATGCGCGTTGCAGTCTCCGAACGCCTCCGGAAGATCACGCCAGAGAGAGCCCGTACTCACAATCCAAAGCACACCTTCCACGAACCTCCGATTGTCGCGGCCGGTCGAACCCTTCTGGTCAGGCCGGCCTATGATCAGCGGCGCCATCCGCTCCCACGCCGCGTCGTTCAAAACCAAACGATCCATCACGATTTGGTCCTAAAAGGGAATCCTTAGAGTCCACAGCACGCAGAGCATCATGGGTTTGGGTTTGGTCGTCCCCGGCGTTTGCGAAGGGATTGGCGCATTCACTGGGTGAGACGGTTTCGAGGACGGAGCGATGGCATCATATAACGGCCTCGGTGGTTCGCTGTGCGGCTTTGCGCAGCCAGTGTTTGAAGTTAGCAAAGAACGGCTCGATCGGGTTCAGATCAGGCGAGTATTTTGGCAGGTAAAAAAAGCCGAGCGCCAGCGGTACGGATGGCACGACCCACGGCATTTGCCTTGTGCGAGCCTTGATGGTCCATGATGACGATGTCGCCGACCACAAGGTCGGGACCAGAACCTTCTCGATAGAGAAGGCTTCGCCGTTCATCGGCCCCTCGATGAACCACGGGCGGTGATGCCATGGTGGGCAAGCCGGCCATGAAGGTCATGGTCTGCCATCGGCCATGCGGCACCTCGGTTTGATGAGTTGAGCATGCGGCGACCAGTCCCGCGACGGCGCCATGTTGGAGTTTGGTCCAGGTCTCATCAATGAACAACAGGCGGGAAGGATTAATCCACCCCGATACTTGGTCCATTGCCCCGCCGGCGGGCGACATCGGGACGTTCCTGCTCGGCGCAATCAGAGCCATTTTTATAACTGAGCTTCTCGGCGTGGACGAACTCCCACATCGGCACCGTTGGATCAGCCATTCACGGTGCGACCCCGCAATCTTCTTCGGCTGTAGCCGCCGATCTGGTCACGCTTGACGCTGCTGGTCTCGTGAAAGCGCTGGACCCGTTGATCGCCGTGCTAATGACTACCCCAATTGCGTCCCCGCCTGATGCCGCGACAGGCCGCCTTTGATCCCAGCTCTTACCACCCGCTCACGAAGGTCGTCCGAATGGGGTCGTCCCATCCACGCTGGCCTCCTTCGGAGGCCTTCTGATTTGGGAATCTTGAGGGTTCCGTGAGGTCGCAGGGCAACCAGCCGCGCGCTGTGCCGGGAGTGGCGAACCTCACAGAAGCTGGATTGAACGAAGCCGCGGAGTTTTGGGCGTTATGGTGATAGTGCAGCCATTGCGGCTGCGGAAAGGCCGCCTGTAGTTGCCGCGCGGCGGCGGGACATTCTCCGATGTGAGCGGCTGCATTGATCGGGCCAAGGGCGCGATGAAGCCAGCGATTTTCTGCGCGGGGATGCGCGGCCGAACGATTGGCGGGATGTTCGGTAATGAGCGCGGCCACGGCGACATCGGACGTTCCACCAAGAAGGTGATTACGGAAGGGGTGATGGTGCAGACGCTAGTCATGACGTATCACGACGAGACGGCTGGTTGCGCGCGGGCTCGCGCGACAGCATCGATGCGACGCATGATGCCGCCGCAATGTGGGCAGACGGGGGTCTCGCATTTGGCGAGGGGATCCTCGTCGGCTTCTTGATCAGTCGGAGCGCTACTGCGGACATCAAGGAGTTGAGGACAGAGAGCGATTTTATCAGTCCGTCCGCCATTGGGGAGAAAGCATAGTGGCGGATGCGGTGGAAACCGTCCGGCAGCGTGTGCAGGAGAAAGCGGCGAATAAACTCATCGGCATCAAGCGTCATCACTTTGGTTTTGCGATTCTGCCGATAGTCCTTCCAGGAAAAGCTCACCTTGCCATCGGCCCGCGAGATCAGCCGACTGTTCGCGATGGCGAGACGCGGTGCGTGTGGCGGCCGAGATAAGCCAGCACCTGTTCGGGTCCGCCGAATGCGGCTTGGCATAGACGACCCAGTCGATCCGTCGGAGTTGATCGAGGCCGTAGGTGAACGAAACGGGATCGCCGAGGTGGGTGAGACGCACGACGCAGTGAACATGTGGATGGTGTTGCAGGGTCTGGCCCCAAGTATGGAGGTGGCGGTGACGCCGAGCTGGGCGCCGACATGCTTGGGGTCGGCTGCGATGGTGGCGAGCGTCTCGGCCGCGCGGCGGAACAGGATGCCATAGAAGATGGCCTTGTTCTGGAAAGCGATCTCTCCGGCGGGGGCCGGCAAGGTGAAGACACCGTGGAAATACCGCACGGGGAGGAGTTCGGCTTGCCGCACGGGGAGGAGTTCGGCTTGCGCGCTCCGCGAGCCGCTGCGCGCGTGCCGAGGCCTGGCACTTCGGGCAATGCCGATTGCGACAGGTGTTTTAGGCGATGCGTGTCGCACCGCGGTCGTCGCATTGCTCGATACGGCCGCCGAGCGCCGCTGTCCGGCACGCGGTGATGGCCCATCACGCGACGCTCGACTTGACCCAGATGACCGGAATACGCATGTCGAAAAGCTTAGCCGTGGCGGCGGAATATGTGCGCCACCTCGAAAGCCGGATCCATGATGGCGGATCAGCCGGACGGAACGATCTCCAATCGCAGCGGGTCAAGCGGACTCGGGGTCTGGCTCATGGTTTTGGTGGCAAACTGGGCGTAGCGCGCCGTGCTCTGCAGGCTGGCATGCCAAGCAGCACCTGGATGACACGAATGTCGGCACCGTTCTCCGGAAGATGGGTCGCTTGTTCTGACCGGCTGCGATGTGAGCCGAGCGGCACGCCGCGTGCAGCACGTTCGCATCAAGCGGCCGCTCACTGTCGCGGCGGGGAAACAGCCAGCGTGTCGGTCGGGTCAGTCGTCAACAGGCGCTTAGATCTTCAAAAGCTGCGGCGAGAGCATGACGTAACGGCCCCTGCCGCCTTTGCCTTGTTCGACCCGGATCACCATCCGTTGGCTGTCGATATCCACGAGCTTGAGGAAAACCACCTCCGATACGCCGGATGCGCGGGAATCGACCGTTGTCAACGCTATGCTGCTCTTCAGGTCGGGATCGCCTTCAGAAAGCTCACCCCCTCATCGGCACTCACGCACGACCGGCAGTATGCGTGGCTCCCGCGCATAGGCGATGCGCTCCGGGATCAGTGCTGTGGCCTAACGTCACGGAAACGCGTTCAAGGAAACAGGGAGTCCTGGTGTCAATGGGATGACCTTCGACGTCGCCAAGGCATTCCTGCGTCAGCACAGGCCAGCAATTCGGTTCCAATTGCTCAACGGGCATTCTCAGGCCACGGCTGGTTAAGCGGGGGGAAATTCCGAAGTCGGATGGTGGGTCAGAAGGCTCGGCGTTTCCTGTGTCGTCGACCGCCTGATTCGTAAGCCGTGCTGCAGTTTCTTCAAGAACCATGGGATGTTCTTGGGGCACAGCTACGGATTGCGGCCGGGACGGTCGGCACACCAGGCCGTAACCCAGGCACGCTACATCGCCGAGGGCTAAGAACGTCATGGTGGATCTCGATCTGAAAAGATTTTTCGACCGCGTCAACCATGACATCTCACTTTTCGCCGCGCGGCTGACCGACAAGAAAGCCGTAGTGCAAGCTCGGCACGACAGGCAACCCGGATCACATAGGTCGACATTTTGGTCCCGCTGCCCTGTCCAGTTGACCACGGCGATGTTGTAAATGCGACAAGCGGCAAAGCTCATTCCTAGAGCAGGTTGCTTCCTACGCGTGTTTTCTATCACGGGCAAGTATGCGCAGGAGATTCCGCGAGTGGCACGTCGATTGCCAAGATGAAGGACTGCTGCAGCTGGGACGCTCGCAGCGGCTCTGATGCTAGGAGCTTTCGAGAGTCCGCTCGTTGAGTTAGTCAATTCGGTAGCGCCGTTGACGCTCGGAAAATGCAAAGGCGTAAACATCACGAGATGAAATTTGCCCTAGAAACTAGGTGGTCACAGATCGAGCTTAGGTGAATAGGAGATGGCGCGATGATTTCAGAGGTGTTCATGACCTGTGCGGTGACTGGCGGAGGCCGTGCGCCTAAGCAAGAGAACGTTCCAGTGACCCCGGAAGAAATCGCCGACTCTGCAATTGAGGCAGCACGCGCTGGCGCATCGGCAGTTCATCTCCATGCGCGTGATCTAAAGACCCGACGGGGCGTGCTGGACCTTGGTCTTTACCAGGAACTTGTGAAGCGCATTCGCGACTCCGATGTCAATCCGGTGATTAACCTCACAACGGGCGAGGGCTGCTACCTTGTCCTCGGCAGCCCCAAAGCTCCTCTGCCGCTCACGGTGGAGACGGACATGCTGGGCGCGCTTGAGCGGCTCGTCCACGTCGAAGATCTGCGCCCGGAAATCTGTACGTTGGATTGCGGATCCTTGGTTAGCAGGGCGGGCGAGTTCGTCATGGTCAATACCATCGCAACGATGAGGATCATGGCCGCGCGCCTGCAGGAGCTTGGTGTGAAACCAGAGCTCGAGGCGTTCGACATTGGCCACCTGATAATGGTGCAAGACTTGGTCAAGGAAGGGCTGATTGACGGTCCGCCTCTGATCCAGATGTGCATGGGCGTGGGCTATGGCGTACCGCCGGACTTGACGACACTGCTGGCAATGGCACACCAGCTGCCGGCGGGCGCCGTGTACTCGGCGTTTGCGGTCGGGCCGATGCAGCTTCCGTTTGCAGCCTTGGCGCCGCTGATCGGGGCCAACGTGCGAGTGGGGCTGGAGGATAACCTGTATCTTTCCCACGGGAGGCTGGCAACTAACGCGGAGCTGGTGCAGCGGGCAACTGAGATTCTTGATCGGATCGGGGTGCGGGTGATGAGCCCGAATGAGATGCGCGAGAAGCTCAAACTCAAAGTTTAGGCCTAAGAGGTCAAAGCTGATGCTTGAGAATTCCAAGCCTGCTGAGAAGCGGCCGCACGAATCGGGGTGCTGGGGCATCGGCGGTAGTTAGGCGGCTCGCTTCATTCTTAACGGCATCGACGTGCGGCTGCATGGACGGTTGTCCGCTGCGGTCGAGCGAGTTAAGGAGATGATAGACAAAGGGTGGCGGGCGTTTCGATAATTGACGATGGTCCCGCTGCCGCCAGAAGGGGGCTGACGGTTGTGGAACGGTGGCGGATGCGGTGCGCGGCGTGGAACCTCGTGCAGGAGCCCGCGCCGGAACGTCTGGAGCTCAAGCTGCGGTGCTAGCGTCCGCCACTCGGGGGGGGCAGCGCCTGAACGTTGATCTGCTCCGAATTCGGGGTTGCGGCCGACGTTGCTGAAGCAGAGAGGTCCCGAGTGTGTCTTGTCGCGCACCCGTTCCAGCCTGTGTACCTGTTGCCGCCGGTTGAACTGTGTGCCGATGAGCGCACGCTACCCGAAGCGCGCTGGAGCGAATAGCGGCGCCTAGTTCTGGAACTAGAACCTTCCATATGGTCGAAGCGGTCGCCGACCGACTTGAGGGACGTCGCGGCAGATTCGCCAACGCTGGTCGAACGAGTTTAAGGCGCAAGTCGTGACAGAAGCGTTGGAGCCCGGCGCGAGCGTCTCGGCGATCGCCCACCGGATCGGCATTCACCCCTCGCAGCTTCGAACCCTTCCTCACCCGCGGCCGCATGGAGCTCGACTCAAACACTGCCGAACGGGCCATCAGGCCACAACGATTACGGGAAAGAATAGCCTCTTTGCCGGCGGCGATGGGGCAGACGAACCTGGGCGACCATTCCGACACGGTTGCAGACGGCGAAGATGAGTAACGTGAATCCGCTCGCCTGGCTTGCTCTCAGCTTCAGCGTGTCGCCAACGGCTGGCCGAGCAGTCAAATCGACGCGCTTATGCCATGGAACCAGGCCTCCTGACGGCCTCAGTTTGCCGCTTACCGACAGTTGACCCGTTGAACCTCTACACGGCCGCCGCGCTACTATACGATATTTAGCGTCTCCCAATCCTTTCTCCGAGCTATGGCTAATTCTGGGTGACGCGGCCTGATCAGGCGGCGTGGCTTTCAGTGGTCGGAATGACCTCGATGCCGTCAGTAAACTTTACACCGGCGATGACCTTCGGCAACTGATTTGTTCCTTTC
>NZ_PGVG01000056.1 GCF_002795245.1 Bradyrhizobium forestalis
GTGTGACGCGGCTGCAACATGATCAGGGAGCCCAAAATGGATGACCCCGCCCGGCTGTCCCCCCGGGCGGGGTCATCCATTTTGGGCTCCCTGATCATGTTGCAGCCGCGTCACACAGCGGTGCGAACCATCCTCTGCAGCAGCGCACGCCAGTTGCTATTGCGAATTAATCGCAATAAGGTTTGTCGCAGGATCAGGAACTTGGGGCGAAGCCGGGTCGAATCGAGATCATCTCGGCCGATCGCCTCGATCGCCGAGGCCTGATGACAGAATCGCCGCGACCCGGCAGGGATATCGCGGCGGGTGGGACACATTCGCGTTTGGGGGGCGTGCGTTTTGGCGTTGAGAGGTCACAGACACCGGTGCTTGCGAACGGCCGCGGCGATTGCCACGGGCGTATTGGTTTTTCCGGCCGCCAGCCGCGCGGCCGATCTGCCGCTGAAGGCGCCGGCCTTGAAAGCGGTCTATGACTGGACCGGCCTCTATATCGGCGCGCATGCCGGCTATGGCCGCGGCTCGTCGCACTTTGCGCTGAACGATGGCACGGCAATCAACGACAGCGGCGTGTTCAGCGGCATGATCGGCGGCGTGCAGGCCGGCTACAATTACCGGCTCAACTCCGGCTGGCTGGTCGGCGTCGAAGGCGATTTCTCGTTTCCCAACTACATCACCTCGAACTCGATCGTCTCCTTTCTGGCGACACCTGCCAACACCGTCACGCAGCAATGGGACTACACCGCCAGCCTGCGCGGCCGCGTCGGCTACACCAGCGGCCCGTGGCTCGTCTATGCCACCGGCGGCTTCGCCTGGATGGGCGAGCGCTATTTCGACACGCCGGCTTCCGGCGAAGCAGTCCCGAAAATCCTGAACACGCGGCCCGGCTGGGTCGCGGGTGCCGGCATCGAATACGGTTTCGCACCGCATTGGAGCGCGCGGCTCGAATATCTCTACAGCCGCTTTGACGGCGCCAATGTCGCGTTCTCGACTGGAGCCCAATACAGCTCCTCGTCACTCGACTTCCAGCAGGTCAGGCTCGGCCTCAACCGCAAGGTCGATTGGCCGGGCATGCCGAGCTATGACCCGAAGAGCTCGCTGATCGACACGGAATCGGATCGCTGGGAGATCCACGGCCAGAGCACCTATCTGCCGCAAGGCTATCCGTCGTTCCCCGCCCTCTACACCGGGCCAAACTCGCTGTCGCCGTCGCGGCAGGCCAAGGCGACGTGGAGCAACAGCCTATTCCTGAACGCGCGGCTGTGGGACGGCGGCGAGGTCTATTACAATCCCGAATTGCTCCAGGGATTTGGACTGAACGACACCGTCGGTGCCGCCGGCTTCCCGAACGGCGAAGCGCAGAAGTCGAACTTCCCCTACCCGCACTACAACACCTCGCGCCTGTTCGTGCGTCAGACCTTCGGATTCGGCGGCGAGCAGGAAGAGCTCGCGAGCAGTCAGTTGCAGCTGGGACAGAAGGTCGACGTGTCGCGCCTCACCTTGCAGGCCGGCAAGTTCGCGGTGGTCGACGTGTTCGACGGCAATGCCTACGCCAAGGACACCCGCAAGGACTTCATGAACTGGTCGCTATGGGCGCCCGGCGCCTTCGACTATTCCGCCGACAAGGTCGGCCTCACCTACGGCGTCACCGCCGAGCTCAACCAGAAGCACTGGGCGCTGCGCGGCGGCTATTTCCTAATGGTCTCCGAGTCCAACTCGAATCATTTCGACACCAGGGTCGGGGAGCGCGGCCAGTACGTGCTCGAGCTCGAGACGCGCTTCTCGCTGCTCGGCCAGCCCGGCAAGCTCAGGACCATGGGCTGGCTCGACAGCGCCAACATGGGCAGCTTCCGCGAGACGCTGGACAATCCCGCGCTCAATCTCGACATCGCGCAGACCCGGCGCGGCCGTGTGAAGTACGGCTATGTGCTCAACCTCGAGCAGGCGATCACGGACGATGTCGGGCTGTTCGGCCGCTGGAGCTGGAACGATGGCCGGTTCGAAACGCTGGCCTTCACCGACATTCATCGCAGCCTGTCCGCGGGATTGTCGATCAAGGGCACGACATGGGGCCGGCCCGACGACGTGATCGGGATCGGCGGCGCGATCAATGCGATTTCGCAGGACTATCGCGACTTCCTGGCCGCCGGCGGACTCGGCGTGCTGATCGGTGACGGAGCGCTCAACTACCGCAAGGAGCGCATCCTCGAGACCTACTACGCCTACGCGGTGAACAAGAACATCACCCTCACCGCCGACTACCAGCTCATCGTCAACCCTGCCTACAACGCCGACCGCGGACCGGTGTCGGTGTTTTCGGGGCGGCTGCACGGGGAGTTCTGAGCGGCGGCTCGGACGCAATGAGATCGGGTTTCGCCGGCGTGCTTCACCTCTCCCCGACGGGGAGAGGTCGGATTGCTATGGCGCGCAATTGCGCGCCTGAGCAATCCGGGTGAGGGGCCGCAGCATTCGGTGAGAGCGTAAGCCCTCACCCGGATCGCATCTTTGATGCGATCCGACCTCTCCCTACGGGAGAGGTGTTCGAATCCTCGGCTCGTATCGATTGTGCCGATGGCGGATCGCTACGCCGCGCGGATCGCGTCCAGGAATTTTCCGACCTCGGTCTTGAGACGGCTGCTCTCACCAGACAGCGATTTGGCCGACGCGAGCACGTTGGAGGAGGCCGATCCGGTCTGGCTCGCGCCGCGCTGCACGTCGACGATGCTGGCGGAGACCTGCTGGGTGCCGCGCGCGGCCTGCTGCACGTTGCGTGAGATCTCGCGTGTCGCCGCGCCCTGCTCCTCGACCGCGGAGGCGATTGCCGACGCGATCTCGGACATGCGCGTGATGGTGTCGCCGATCGCCTTGATGGCGCCGACGGAGTCCTCGGTCGCCGTCTGAATCCCCGATATCTGCTGGCTGATCTCGCCGGTGGCCTTGGCGGTCTGCTCGGCCAGCGCCTTGACCTCGGAGGCGACGACGGCAAAGCCGCGTCCGGCCTCGCCGGCGCGCGCCGCCTCGATGGTGGCATTGAGGGCCAGAAGATTGGTCTGGCCTGCGATCTGGCTGATGAGCTCGACGACGTCCCCGATCCGGCCCGCGGCCCTGGCGAGCTCGCCGACATGATCGTTGGTCCGCCCCGCCTGCTGCACCGCCTCGCCGGCGATGCGCGCGGAATCCTGGACCTGACGGCTGATCTCGTCGACCGACGAAGCCATCTCCTCGGCCGCCGCGGCGACGGTCTGCACGTTGGTGGAGGCCTGTTCGGAGGCGGCCGCGACGGTCGCGGTGACCTTTTCCGATTGGTCGGCCGTGCTCGTCAGCGTTCCCGCAGACGCTTCCAGCTCGGAGGAGGCCGACGAGACGGTGTTGATGACGTCGCCGATCATGGCTTCGAACTCGCGCGTGATCTGGTCCATGCGCTGGCTGCGCCGGAGCTTCGCGTCGGCTTCGACTGCGGCGGCCTCGTCGGCGGCCTTCTTGGCGCGTAGCGAATCCTTGAAGTGCTGAAGCGAGCCCGCAACCTGGCCGATCTCGTCGTTGCGGCCCGTCGCCGGGATCTCGACCTCATGCTGTCCGGCGGCGAGCGTTGCGATCACGTCTGCGAGCTTCGCAAGCGGCGTCACGACGCGGCTGCGCAGCATCATGGTCACGCCACCGAGCGTTCCGAGCAGCGCCAGCACCGCAACGGCCGCAAGCGCGAGCATTGCCAGCGCGCCATCGCGTGCAGCCGAAGCGCGCTCGGCTGCTTCCGCCAGCGCAGCGTCGCGCACGCCGTAGAACATCTGGATGGCCGGCACGATCACCTTCGCCAGCTCGTCGGCAGTGGCGCCGTACTTGCCGTCACTCCGGGCTGCAGGCATCTCCTTGTCCACGGCAACCGCTGCTTGTCCGAAATAGGACGCCGTTGCCGCCTTGAGCGCGGCAGCGATGCGGGAGGGATTTCCGAGCTGGTCGATACCGGCCTCGATGCGCTCGCGGTCGGCCTCCACGCGTCCCTGCATGCGGTCCATCAGCGACAATTCAGCCGCGCTGAGCGGGCGGCGTACGGAGAGCGCCGGGGACAGCGTGGCCGCGCGGCTGCCGGCCGAAACACGCAGATCCTGCGCCGTCCGCGCCAGGCTCAACAGCGCCGCAAGCGAGGAATCGGCATTGATGACCTTCGCCTCGAGCCGGTTCATGACCGGTTCGATGTGGCCGATGACCTCGGCAACACCGGGCAGGAAGCCCTTTGTCGCGGCACTGTCGCGCGCCGCGAGGGGAACGCCCATCGCACGATCGGCCGCGGTGGTGATCTCCTTCAGCCGCCGTGCGGCACGGTCGAGATTCTCGGCAATCGCGCCGCCGTCATCCAGCACCATGACGGCGCGCCTTGCCGCCTCGAAGCCCGCCTCGGCAGTTTTCGCGGCCTTCGTGGCAGCTTCGAGCTGTGCCTGCGTTGCGGCGCCTTCCTGGAAGATCGGTCCGATATAGGGAGCGCGAAGGCTGGCGACATGCTGGCTGGCCATCAGCGTCGCGCCAAAGGCATCGACGGTCTTGATCGCGTCGGAGCGGTTCGTGAAGATGCGCGTCTGGGGTATCAGAACCTCGGCGCCAAGGATGACTGCAAATACCGTCACCGTCAGCATCGACAGCGCGAAAAGCTTCCCGATCCGCATTCCTCAGGTCCCCCGAATACATTTCTGCAATGTCGAAAACCTAGCCGGCGGCCACTAAGGGCTCGTTAAGCCACGCTCCGTAGTTCGGCGGAGTGTCAGGTCGTCGCGGAGGGCCTTTGAGAGCGCTGTCCCGCGCGGGTTCCCTGGGTGACGGCGCGCAGAATTGCCAGCACTTCCTCGCCGAATACCTATATCAATGGCTTGCGCCGCCATCCGGCCACACTTGCTTACCTCTGGAACGTCAATGCTCTCGCTGGAACTCGTTATCGTCGTCGTCCTGATCGTCATCAACGGCCTGCTCTCCATGTCCGAGCTGGCCGTGGTCTCGTCGCGTCCGGCGCGGCTGTCGCTGCTGGCGGCCAGGGGCGTGCGCGGCGCCGAGCGGGCGCTGACGCTTGCGGCCGATCCCGGCAAGTTCCTGTCGACGGTGCAGATCGGCATCACGCTGGTCGGCGTGCTCTCCGGCGCGTTCTCGGGCGCGACACTCGGGCAGCGGCTGACGCAATGGCTGCTCGAGCTCGGCCTCTCCTCAGGGCTTGCCGACATCGTCGGGGTCGGCATCGTCGTCACGCTGATCACCTACGCCACCTTGATCGTCGGCGAGCTGGTGCCGAAGCAGGTCGCGCTGCGCGATCCCGAAAGCATCGCAGTCCGGGTCGCGCCCGCGATGCACCTGCTTGCGAAGATATCGCTGCCGCTCGTCTTTCTGCTCGACCTCTCCGGCAAGCTGATCCTCACGCTGCTCGGCCGCGGCGGCAAGGCCGAGGAGAAGGTCTCGGAGGACGAGATCCATCACCTCGTCAGCGAGGCCGAGAGCGCCGGCGTGCTCGAGCCCGGCGAGAAGGAGATGATCGCCGGCGTGATGCGGCTCGGCGACCGGCCGGTCGGCGCCGTCATGACGCCGCGCACGGATGTCGACGAGATCGATTTGAACGACGAGCCGGCCGCCATCCAGGAGATCATCGCCAAGAGCCCGCATTCGCGATTTCCCGTCTCCGACGGTGACCGCGACAAGCCGATCGGCGTGCTCCAGGCCAAGGACCTGCTGGTTGCCTATATGAACGAACGCAACCCGGACCTGCGCGCGCTCGTGCGCGAGGCGCCCGGCATCCCGGTGTCGGCAGATGCGCGCGACGTGCTGACCATCCTGAAAGCGGCGCCGGTTCACGTCGGTCTCGTCTATGACGAATACGGCGCCTTCGAAGGAATGGTGACGGCCGCCGACATCCTCGAATCGATCGTCGGCGCCTTCCATTCCGAGGAAGGACCGCCCGAGCCGGCCTTCATCAGGCGCGACGACGACTCGCTGCTGATCTCCGGCTGGATGCCGGTCGACGAGTTCGGCGAGCTGCTCGGCATCGAATTGCCGCCGCACCGTTACAACACGGTGGCGGGCCTCGTGCTGCACCAGTTCAACATGCTGCCCAGTGTCGGCGACGCCTTCGATTGCGGCGGCTGGCACATCGGGGTGATCGATCTCGACGGACGGAGGATCGACAAGATCCTGGCGACTCGGCGCGGCGAGCAGGCGGCGGCGTGAGGCAGCGCTCGTGTGAAGTGGCGCATGCTGCTGCGCCGGCTCCACGCATCGTCCCGGATCGGCGCTGACGCTTGTCCGGGACGACAGCGGAGATTTACGGCCTGGCGCAGGGCTGCCCGCCGCGGCCGGCATCTCACGGCGACGGCTGGAACGTCTCGGAGCGCGCCATCTTCCAGGCGTCGCGGAAGCGCGGATCTTCCGTGCCTTCGAGCAGCTCGCCCGGGCGCAGCGCCGGATAGAGCTGCGCGAAGGACTTCACCTGGGTCGTCGAGGTCCGTTGGCTGAAATGGATCGGGCGCAGCTGCTGCGGATGTTCGAGGCCGGCGGCGGCGATCAGCTCGGTCAGCGAGTGCAGCGTCGCATGGTGGTAATTGTGCACGCGGTCGATCTTGAGCGGCACGTAGAGAGCGCGCGCGCGCGTCGGGTCCTGCGTTGCGACGCCGGTCGGGCAGCGGTCGGTGTGGCAGCTCAGCGACTGGATGCAGCCGAGCGAGAACATGAAGCCGCGCGCCGAATTGCACCAGTCGGCACCGATCGCCATGGCGCGCGCCATGTCGAAGGCGGTGGCGATCTTGCCGGACGCGCCGATCTTGATGCGGTCGCGCGCATTGATGCCGACCAGCGCGTTGTGGACGAAATTGACGCCCTCGCGCATCGGCACGCCCAAATGATCCATGAACTCCAGCGGCGCCGCGCCAGTGCCGCCCTCATTGCCGTCGACGACGATGAAATCGGGATAGATGCCGGTCTCCAGCATCGCCTTGCAGATCGCCAGGAATTCCCAGGGATGACCGATGCACAGCTTGAAGCCGGCCGGCTTGCCGCCGGACAGGCGCCGCATCTCCGCGATGAACTGCATCATGCCGACCGGCGTGGAGAAGGCGCGGTGCGAGGCCGGCGAAATGCAGTCCTCGCCCATCGCCACGCCGCGGATTTTCGAAATCTCCTCCGAGACTTTGGCCGCCGGCAGCACGCCGCCATGGCCCGGCTTGGCGCCCTGGCTGACCTTGAGCTCGACCATCTTGATCTGGTCCTCGCCGGCGACGCGCGCGAATGCCTCGGGATCGAAGGAGCCGTCGAGATGACGGCAGCCGAAATAGCCGGAGCCGATCTCCCAGATGATGTCGCCGCCCATCTCGCGGTGATAGGGGCTGACGCCGCCCTCGCCGGTGTCGTGCGCGAAGCCGCCCTTCTTCGCGCCGGCATTCAGCGCCCGCACCGCATTCGGGCTGAGCGCGCCAAAACTCATCGCCGAGATGTTGAACACCGAGGCCGAATAGGGTTTTGCGCAATCCGGCCCACCGATCACGACACGGAATTTTTCCTTGGCATGCGCCTTCGGCGAGACCGAGTGATGCATCCACTCGTAACCCTCGCGATAGACGTCCTCCTGGGTGCCGAACGGCCGCTTGTCGAGCTCCATCTTGGCGCGCTGATAGACCACCGCGCGGGTGTCGCGAGAGAACGGCATGCCGTCCTTCTCGCTCTCGAAGAAATACTGCCGCATCTCGGGCCGGATTTCTTCGAGCAGGAAGCGGATATGCGCGGAGATCGGGTAGTTGCGCAGCACCGCGTGGCTCTTCTGCAGGAGATCGCGGATGCCGAGCAGCGTCAGCGCGGCGAAGATCAGGATCGGGACCAGCAGGATGTCGAAGATCTTGCGGTCGACGATACCGATGCCGATCAGGAGCGCGGTGACCACCGCGCAGATCGTCAGCACGATGAAGCGCGGCGAGAAGGGCAGCAGCAGGGTTTCCATGATCCCCTCTTCCGCCAGCGGCAGGCGTTTGGGAGCTTCCTGCGTCTTGTTGTCGTCGGCCACGATTCCCATCCTCTCGCCAGCATGAGGCGGTACGATACGCCTTTGCCTGTCATACGGATATGACGCGGCCCTTGTTTCAGGCTAGCGAATTCGGCCGAGACAAATCAATCAGCCGAGAGGACAGGCTTTTGCAGTGCAGCAGAAGCGAATGGGAAAGAAGGGACGGCGGCCGCGGGGCCCGTAATGGGCTGCGAGCGGCCCATACTGGATTCCACAAGCTCAGCTGTCGTCCCGGGCAAGCGCAAGCGCAGACCCGGGATCCATAACCACAGGAAGGGATGTTGCGCGAAGCTGGTGGTTACCAGCGTTCGCCAAACTGCTCGTCCCGGATTGCTTACGCTTGTCCGGGACGACGGCTGAGTGGATGGCTAGCCGTCCGGCACGACGGCGAACGGCGCCTAGCGCTCGACGAAGGCCTTTTCGATCACGAAATGGCCGGGCTTGTTGCCGCTGCCTTCGATGAAGTCACGGCTCTCGAACATCACCTTCAGCTCTTCGAGCATTGCCGGGCTGCCGCACATCATGATGCGGTCGGTTGCGATGTCGAGGGGCGACTGCCCGATGTCGTTGAAGATCTGCTCGGAGCTGATGAGATCGGTGATGCGGCCGCGATTCCTGAACGGCTCGCGGGTCACGGTCGGATAATAGACGAGCTTGTCCGTGAGCAGCTCGCCGAACAGCTCATCCTCGCGCAGGGTCGCGACGAGCTTCTCGCCATAGGCGAGCTCGGAGACCTGGCGGCAGCCATGCACCAGCACGATCGACTCGAACTGGTCATAGACCTCGGGGTCCTTGATCAGGCTGGCGAAGGGCGCAAGGCCGGTGCCGGTCGAGAGCAGCATCAGCCGCTTGCCGGGAAGCAGGTTGTCGGTGATCAGCGTGCCGGTCGCCTTGCGGCCGACCAGGATGGTGTCGCCTTCCTTGATCTTCTGCAGGCGCGAGGTCAGTGGGCCGTCCTGCACCTTGATCGAGAAGAACTCGAGCTCTTCCTCGTGGTTGGCGCTCGCCATGCTGTAGGCGCGCAGCAGCGGACGGCCGTCGACCTCGAGGCCGATCATGGCGAACTGGCCGTTCTGGAACCGGAAGCCGGTGTCGCGCGTGGCGCGGAAGCTGAACAGCGTGTCGGTCCAGTGGTGGACGGAAAGAACCTTCTCTCGGTAAAACGCGCTCATAATTTTCGATGTTCCGAATAACTGCGGTTTTAGGGCAAACGCGTTGCCCGGCCCTGAAATCGGGGCGGTCACCATTTGCCATGGCGGAGGATTTCGCGTGTGTGATCTACGCCATTGAGACCAATAATCAACCTCGTTTCGGATGCAATTGATGCCGGTCAAACCGGCATTTGCGGCAGAACTGGTCACATCATTAATGAATCTGCTGCCGGGCAGGCGCGCAGGGCAATTTCTTTCCTCCCTGATGCCCGGTTGGAGCACTTAATTTCCGGCGCGCTCGCGAGAATTTCATTAAGAATAGCTCTGATTTTCATCCCGATTGGCGCCGATTCCCGCGTTTTTGCGGCTTTTGGCGACAGGAGCGACGAGGACATGGCAAGCGGAGAGCGAATCTTCGTTCAGGCGATCAGGCGCTATTGTGCGGACCACGGCATCGCGGTCGATGTCCGCGCCGGTGGCTGGCTGATCGCAATGCGCCGGGGACCGAGGCGCCACTTCGCCTTCGGCTACGACATCGGCCTCAACAGCGCCATCGCCCACCGCCTCGCCAACGACAAATCAGCCACCGCCGAGGCGCTGGCGCTGGCGGGCGTGCCCTGCGTTCCCCATCAGCTCTTCCTCAACCCCAGGCTGGGCCAGAATGTTGTTGGCGCCGACTGGCGAGAGGCAATGCTCGTGCTGCTCCACGACCATCCGCAGGGCGTGGTGGTGAAGCCGAACGAGGGGACATCGGGGCGCTCGGTGTTCAAGGTGACGACGGAGGCGGAACTCGACCACGCGGCCAGCGCGGTTTTTTCGATGAGCGCAGGGCTCGTGATCTCGCCCTATGTCGCGATCGAGGAGGAGGTCCGCGTGGTGCTGCTCGATGATGAGCCACTCGTCGTCTACAGCAAGCAGCGTGGATCGGATTGGCGGCACAATCTCGACGCCGGTGCAAAGCCGGTGCTGCTGAAGAACAGCGAGGCTCGAACGGCATGCGCGAAGCTCGCGATCGATGCCGCCAATGCCATCGGCATCGTCTTCGCCTCCATCGACGTTGTCCGTGTCGATGGCGCCTGGCGCGTGCTCGAGATCAACTCCGGCGTGATGATGGAAGCCCTGGCGAAGCTGCATCCGGAGCTGGTGCAGGCGACGTACGACGCGGCGCTGGATCGGGTGTTTGGGGAAGAGCGCCGCGAGCCCTGATCTGTCACCGTCACCCTGAGGCGCTCGCCTCTTCGGCGAGCCTCGAAGGGCGACGGCCCGGCTGTAGCAGCGCGGCCGTTCATCCTTCGAGGCTCGCCCCGCGATGCGTTCGCATCGCGGGCCTCGCACCTCAGGATGACGGAATTTACACCGCTAACGCTTCGACGAAGACGCCCCCCTTAATTATTCGCACTCGCGGAATCGTCCATGGCCTTGAACGCCTCCTCCAGTTGCAGCGAGATCGGCACGTTCAGGCGCTCGCCTGTGGGCAGCCTCGCGGTGAACCATTTGTTGTAGAGCGGGACGAGGTCGCGGTTGGAGCCGAGCTTGCGGAAGGCGCGCTCGACCACCGCGGCGAGCTGCGGCTCGCCTTTCCTGAACATGATGCCGTAGGGATCGTAGGACAGATAGTCGCCGGTGACGCGGAACTTGTCCTGCGCCTTGTGGCGCGCGATCAGGCCGGAGAGCAGGATGTCGTCGGTCGCGAACGCATCGGCCTTGCCGTCGGCGAGCATCTGGTACGATTGCTCGTGGTCCGGCGAGGTGACGATGTTGAGGCCAAGCGCATATTTCTTGTCGGCCGCATGCATCGCCTGCTCGTTGGTCGTGCCCTTGGTCACCACCACGGTCCTGCCCTTCAAATCTGCGACACCGAAAACAGCCGCTCCCTTCGGCACCATCAGCTTGGTGCCGGCGACGAACATCAGCGGCGAGAATGCGACGCGCTTGCCGCGCTCGGCATTGGCCGTGGTCGAGCCGCACTCCAGATCGATCTTGTTCTGGAGCACGGCGTCGATGCGGTCGTCCGAGGTGACCTTGACGTAATCGATCTTGAGGTTGGGATCGTCGACCTCGACGCCGATCTCCTCGACGATGGCCTCGCAGAGCTCGAGGCTATAGCCGATCGGGCGGCCCGACTGGTCGAGGAAGGAGAACGGCGGCGAGCTCTCGCGATAGCCGAGCCGCACGGTGTGCGCTGTCTTGATCGCCGACAGCGTCGGGCTGAGCCCTTCGCTGCCGACAGTCTGGGCGAACGCTGTGGTCGCGAGCAACGATGCTGCCGCGAGCCACAGGAACCCGCCGATCACTGACCTCGCCAGTGTCTGGCCCATGGTTCGCTCCTACCCATGGCCGGCCATCGCGGGCACTTCGCCCGGGACCATGTCCTCAGGCACGACGTCGCCGGGTCCGAGCGCATGCTCGGGCCCGAGCTCACCTTCCCATTTGGCCACGACCGAGGTCGCAAGCGTATTGCCGATCACGTTGGTGGCGCTGCGACCCATGTCGAGGAAGGTGTCGATGCCCATGATCATGAGCAGGCCCGCCTCGGGGATGTTGAACTGCGCCAGCGTCGAGGCGATCACCACCAGCGAGGCGCGCGGCACGCCGGCGACGCCCTTGGAGGTGATCATCAGCGTCGCCAGCATCGCGAGCTGGGTGCCGAGCGGCATGTCGATGTGATAGCTCTGCGCGATGAAAATGCTGGCGAAGGTGCAGTACATCATCGTGCCGTCGAGGTTGAAGGAATAGCCGAGCGGCAGCACGAAGCTCGAGATCCGCGACGAGGCACCGAAGCGGTTGAGGCCCTCCAGCGTCTTCGGATAGGCCGCCTCCGAGCTCGCGGTCGAGAACGCGATCATCAGGGGCTCGCGGATCAGCTTCAGAAGATGGCTGTAGCGCGGCCCGATCACGATGAAGCCGACGATCACGAGGATGGTCCACAGGATCGCCAGCGAGAGATAGAAGCCGCCCATGAACACGACGAGCTTCCACAGCACGGCGAGACCGTTCTTGGCGACCGTCGCGGTGATCGCGGCCCACACCGCGAGCGGCGCGAACAGCATCACGTAGCCCGTCACCTTCAGCATGATGTGGCCGACGTCGTCGATCAGCGCCAGGATCGACTTGGAGCGCTCCGGCATTGCACCCATCGCCACCGAGAAGAACACGGCGAAGATCACGATCTGGAGGATCTCGTTCTGCGCCATCGCGTCCGCGATCGAGGTCGGGATCAGATGGGTCAGGAATTTCTCGATCGAGAAGGCCGAGACCGGCAGGCCGGTCGATTGGCCCGCCGCGGGCAGCGTGCCGGGGAAGTTCGCGCCGGGCTGCAGCAGATTGACCATGATCAGGCCGAGCAGCAGCGAGACGAAAGACGCGCTGACGAACCAGCCCATGGTCTTGGCGAAGATACGGCCGAGCTTGGAGCCCGAGCCCATATGGGCGATGCCGCCGACCAGGGTCGCGAACACCAAAGGCGCGATGATCATCTTGATCAGGCGCAGGAACATCATGGCGATCAGGTTGATGGAGGACGCCCAGTCGGCGCGCGTGTCGGGCAGGAAATTGTAGATCGCCGACCCCATGACGATGCCGAGCACCATCGCCGCCAGAATGTATTGCGTGAACCTGTTGGACATCGCTTACCCCCACGTACACCGGCGCTTCATGATGTCGCAGATATCACAGCGACGCAACACGCTTTGCGTGTGGTCGTGTTTTCAGGATGTTCCCGTTGTGAAATCGAACGCAGCGATCTAGCCTTCATGCAGCGCACAACAGATGCGGCCTGCACGTTCTGTTTGCGGCGGCTGCATCAATAATCGTCAAGACAATCAGGGAGGGAACGCCATGAGCGGCAACATCAATCGCCAAATTCTTCTGGTGGAGAAGCCTAGCGGCAAGCTCGGTCCCGAGCATTTCAAGATGGTGGAGAGCACAGTGCCGGAGCCGAAGGACGGCGAGGCCCTGCTGCGCGTGCGTTACATCTCGCTCGATGCGGCCAACCGCGCCTGGATGCACGGCGCGACCTATCGTTCCGCCGTCGAAGCCAACAGCGTGATGGCCGGCGGCACTATTTCCGAGGTCGTCAGCTCGAAGGCGCCTGAGCTCGCGCCCGGTGACATCGTGTTCGGTGACACCGGCTGGCAGGAATTTGCCGCGGTGCCGGCGAAGCATCTCACCAAGATGCCGAAGCTCGAGCCGATGACGCACCTGCTCAGCGTGTTCGGCATCGCCGGCCTCACCGCCTATTTCGGCCTGCTGGAGGTCGGCAAGCCCAGGGAGGGCGAGACGGTCGTGGTCTCGGCGGCCGCAGGCTCGGTCGGCTCGATCGTCGGCCAGATTGCGAAGATCAAGGGATGCCGCGTCATCGGCATCGCCGGCGGCGCAGACAAGTGCAGATGGCTGACGTCCGAGCTCGGCTTCGATGCCGCGGTGGACTACAAGGACGGCGCGGTGTTCAAGGCGCTGCGCGCAGCGGCGCCTGACGGCATCGACGTCTATTTCGATAATGTCGGCGGCGACATTCTCGAGGCCTGCCTGCCACAGATGAACAATTATGGCCGCATCGCCTGCTGCGGCGCGATCTCGCAATACGACGGCGCTCCTGCCGCGCACGGCCCGCGCGGCGTGCCCGGGCTGATCGTGGTGAAGCGGCTGACCATGCAAGGCTTCATCGTGATGGACTACATGAAGGAGAGCCAGCGCGCGCTCACCGAGCTGCAGGCCTGGGTCAAGTCCGGCAGGCTGAAGGTGCAGGAGGACATCATCGACGGCCTCGAGAATACGCCGAAAGCGCTGATTGGATTGCTCGCGGGCGAGAACCGCGGCAAGCGTATGGTGAAGCTCTAGCGCCGCCCTCATTGCGTCGTCCTTGGCCACAATCTGCTTGCGATAGCGGACAAAGCGGCCAATGATGCCATGCACCGCATGGCTCGCGACGATTGCAATCACATCATTTTTTTAGAGCGCCGAACGGTCGTTCGAGCGCTCCATAGGGCAGGAACTCGTACAGATGTTCGAGACATTGAAGCGTGGCTCCACGCGCGGCGCGTTGCTGGCGGCAGCGCTGTTCGCAACCGCAACAGTCGCCGTCGCGCAAGCACCGACCGAGGCCCAGAAGAGCGCGATCCGCTCCGCATGCCGGTCGGACTTCATGGCACGTTGTTCAAGCGTGACGCCGGGCGGCGCGGAGGCGTTTCAGTGCCTGCAGAAGAACATGTCCAGCCTGTCGTCGGGATGCCAGACCGCCGTTCGCGCGCTCGAGCCGCCGACGGCACCGAAGGCTGAAGCCGCTCCCGCCGCGCCGAAGACTGAAGCTGCACCGGCGGCACCCGCCGCACCGAAGGCCCAGGCGGCGCCTAGCGCGCCGCCCGCCGAACCTGCCAAGCCGGCCGCGCCAGCGACGGCGTCAAAAGCTGCTCCCGCCAAGCAGCCGAGCAGCGCGCAGGTCGCCGCCATCAAGAGCGCCTGCCGGTCCGACTATCCAAAAGTCTGCGCCAGCGTGCCGCCGGGCGGCGCTCCCGCGCTCGAATGCCTGGAGAAGAACAAGGCAAGGGTCTCACCGTCCTGCCAAAGTGCGCTGAGCGCGGCATCCGGCACAGCAACTACGGCGCCTGCGGGTGCGGCTCCCGCGACGGCGCCCGCCGCGGCACCGACCATGCTGGTCTTGCGCCCGCTACGGCCGCGCGAGCAACTGTTTGTCGCCCAATCGGCCTGCGGCGCCGACATCCGTACGATCTGCGCCGGCGTCGAGGCTGGCGGCGGCCGCATCATACAATGCCTCGCCAGCAATGCCGCGTCGCTGTCGCCGGCCTGCAAGGACGTGCTGGCGCCCTTCGTCGCGCGATAAAGCGGCGCACGATGAGCTTTTTCGCAGGTAGCCGATTTCGATCACGATAGGACCGGGAGGACAACATGCGTTCACTGCTGCTCGTTGCTTCTGCTCTCTTTGCCTTCGCCGCGACCATGACGTTCGAGACCACCGATGCCAATGCGGTGGTATGCGCCCGCGGCGTGTATCGCGCCGGCTGCGCCGGTCCGAACGCGGCCGTCGTGGTCCGCAAGCCCGTGCCCGTGGTCCGTTGCACCAGGGTGCTGGTGAACGGGGTCTATGTGAAGCGCTGCGTTTGACGCGCCCGGGTGGCCAATCCGGCCCGGTTTCGCTATGGTTCGCACCTGACGGTTTCGGACACCCGGAAAACGTGTCCGGAGGCGAGCTATGGCGTGCCGGGCCATGCCGATAATTCCGCTGGCGCCGGGCGCTGGAGCACATTAGTCTACCCCTAGATAGTAAGTATACTGTCAATTAGGGAGGCAGACGTTGCGGATCGCCGTGATCGGCGGGGGGCCCGGTGGGCTCTACTTCGCCTATCTCTGGAAGAAGCGTCACCCCGAGGATCAGGTCGACCTGTTCGAACAGAACCCGGCCGACGCGACCTGGGGCTTTGGCGTCGTGTTCTCCGAGCAGGCCCTCGAGTTCCTGCGCGCCGATGACCCCGGGACGGTCGATGCGATCGCCCCGCACATGGAGAGCTGGGAGAACATCACGCTGAACCTGCACGGCGACAGCGTCGCCATCGACGGCGTCGGCTTCTCCTCGATCGGGCGCCTCGAGCTGCTCAAGTTCCTGCAGCAGCGCGCGCTCGATGCCGGCGTCACGCCGCGCTTCGATACGCAGATCCAGGCGATCGACCAGCTCAATGGCCACGATTTGATCGTCGCCGCCGACGGGCTCAACTCGCTGGTGCGCCGAGCCCATGAAGGCGACTTCGGCACCTCGCTGTCCTACTCCTCCAACAAGTTCGTCTGGTACGGCACCTCGAAACGCTTCGACACATTGTCGCAGACCTTCGTGAAGACCGACCGCGGCACCTTCAACGCCCATCACTACCGCTATTCGCCGACCATGAGCACCTTCCTGGTCGAATGCGATCACGCGACATGGCAGGCCTATGGTTTCGCCTACAAGGACGTCGAGCAGTCCAAGGGTATCTGCGAGGAGGTATTCGCCGACACGCTCGGTGGCCATTGCCTCGTCTCCAACAAATCGGTGTGGCGCAATTTCCCCTGGGTCTGGAACGAGCACTGGTCGTTCAAGAACATGGTGTTGATCGGCGATGCGCTGCATTCCGCACATTTCTCGATCGGCTCGGGCACGCGACTCGCGATCGAGGACGCCATCGCACTGGTCAAGGCGCTGGAGTCGGATGCGCATCTTGCGACCGCGCTGCACCGCTATCAGGCCGCGCGCAAGCCCATCGTGCAGAAGCTCGTCGATGCCGCGCGCACGAGTGCGTTCTGGTACGAACACTTCGCCGAGCACATGAAGCTTCCCCTGATGGACTTCGCCTACAGCTATATCACCCGCTCCGGCCGCATCGACGATTCCCGGCTGCGCGCGATGTCGCCGGCCTTCATGGCCCGCTACGAGGCCGCCAAGAACGGCGGAGATGCAGCATGAGCAGAGAGATAAGCGACCAGGTGCCCGCGGACAGCCCGGGCGCGCGCGAGATCGGCTTTGCCATTCCTGAAATTTACAATGCCAGCCGCGTGCTGTTCGACAATCTCGGCAAAGGCCGCGGTGACAAGCTCGCGCTGATGGGCCCGGCAGGCACGCGGACCTATGCCGAGCTCTGCGGCGACGCCTGCCGCTGGGGCAACGGTTTCACCTCGCTTGGCCTCACGCGCGGCGAGCGCGTGCTGTTGTTCCTCGACGACACGCCGGCCTACCCGGCCGCGTTCTTCGGCGCGGTCCGCGCCGGCTTCGTGCCGCTCCTGATCAACACGCTGACGCCGCCGGACCTCCTGCAATTCTATCTCGCCGATTCCGGCGCGACTGTCGCGGTCGCGGATGCCGAGTTCGCGGCGCGCTTCAATGCGGAGGCTTGCAGGGACACGAACCTGCGGATGCTGATCGTCGTCAATGGCGAGGCGGGCGATCACGCGGCGCCGCGGGCGGTCGCGGCTGCAAGCTGGCTCGCGCAATTTCCGACAGAGCTGGCGGAAGCGCCGACGCATCGCGACGAAATGGCGTTCTGGATGTACTCCTCCGGCTCGACCGGACGGCCCAAGGGCATCGTGCATCTCCAGCACGACATGGCCTACACCGATGCCGCCTTTGCGCGGAACGTGCTGACCCTGACGCCCGATGACATCTGCTTCTCAGTGCCGAAGATCTTCTTCGCCTACGGCTTCGGCAACTCCGTCACCTTCCCGTTCTCGGCAGGCGCCGCGACGCTGCTGTTGCCGGGCCAGCCGAAGCCTGCATCGATCTTCGCGGCGATCGAGCAATACAAGCCGACGGTGTTCTTCGGCCTGCCGACGCTCTATACATCGCTGACCAAGGCCGAAGGCGCGGACAAGACGAATTTCTCCTCGCTGCGCATGGCGCTCTCCGCCGCCGAGGTGCTCTCGGCCGAGGTCTTCAACGGCTGGAAGACACTCACCGGCCTCGAGATCGTCGAAGGCCTCGGCTCGACCGAGGTGCTGCACATCTATCTCTCCAACCGCCCCGAGCAGAAGAAGCTAGGTGCCGCCGGCCTGCGCGTGCCCGGCTACGAGGTCGCGCTGCGCGACAAGGATGGACGTGAGGTCGGCGACAGCGAGGAAGGCATCCTCTGGGTCCGCGGCGATTCCAACACGCCGCTATACTGGAACCGGCCGGACAAATCCGCCGAAACCATCCGCGAGGGGGGGTGGATCTACACCGGCGACCGTTTCGTCCGTGATGCCGACGGCTTCCACTTCTTCCGCGGCCGCGCCGACGACCTCATCAAGATCTCCGGCCAGTGGGTCTATCCGCTCGAGGTCGAGCTGTGTCTCGCCGACCACCCTGACATCCGCGAATGCGCGGTGTTCGCCGCCGAGCTGCCGGACCGTCGCATGACGCTGAAGGCGGTGGTGGTGATGAACGACCGCGCGGCCGATCAGGGCGAAGCGACGCGCAAGCTGCAGGATTACGTGAAGGGCAAGCTGCTGCCGTACAAATATCCGCGCGAGGTGATCTTCATCGACGAGCTGCCAAAGACGGGCACGGGGAAGATCGATCGGCAGGCGTTGCTGAGGATGTAAGGCGAGGGCGTGAGGGGCGCACTCGCGCGGCCACACGCTCGCTGTCATCGCCCGCGAAGGCGGGCGATCCAGTATTCCAGAGGCAGTTGTGATTGAGCCGAGAGGCCGCGGCGTACTGCATTCCCCGCTTTCGCGGGGAATGACAGCGGAGATAAGGGCTACAGCACGCCCCCATCAAGCAATCGGCGCGCCTCACATCCCCTCACCCGCCCTTGCCCAGATGCTCCAGCGCATCTTCCGCCCGCAGCGGCACGCGTGATGCCTCGTTGTTGAGATCGACCAGTTGCACCAGAAGCCCCATCAGCGCCTTGCGGTCGGCAGGTTTGAGCGGCTCCAGCATGCGCGCCTGGGCACGTTCGACGGCGGGGATGATCTCGCGCAGGATCGCGGCGCCCGACTTCGTCAGATAGAGCAGCTTGATCCGCTTGTCCTCGGGCGCCGGCTTGCGCTCGATATAGTCCTTGGCTTGCAGCCGTTCGATCACGCTGCCGAGCGTGGAGCGGTCGAAGGCGATCACCGCCGACAGCCGTGTCGCGTCGATGCCGGGATGGGTATGGATTGCGACCAGCGCGGCATATTGCACCGGCGTGAGATCGAACGCCTTGCACTCCTCCATGAAGATCGAGACCGCGATCTGCTGCATGCGGCGGAATAGATAGCCCGGCGCGGCATAGACCGCGTCAATCGTGATCGGAGCGGCAGGCTTACTCGGCATCGGGCTGCTTCTCCGGTGCGGCATCGGCAAACGCCGGCAGCGCCTTCGCGGCGGTCTCGGCCATGAGCAGGCGCGGATAGGCCGAGACGTCGACGCCGAAGCGGCGCGCATTGGCGAGCTGCGGCACGAGGCAGAGGTCGGCGAGCGTCGGCGCAGCGCCGAAGCAGAACGGGCCCGGTTCGTCCTTGATCAGCGTCTCGCAAGCCGACAGGCCCTCGCGATTGACCCAGGCCGCCCAGTCCTGGACCTTCTCCTCGGGCAGGCCGAGCTCGCGCAGCCGCGCCAGCACTTTCAGGTTCTGCACCGGATGCGTGTCGCAGGCGATCGCCAGCGCGAACGCCCTCACCTTGGCGCGGCGTAGCGGATCCTTCGGCAATAGCGGCGGATTGGGGTGCGTCTCGTCGAGCCATTCGATGATGGCGACCGATTGCGTCAGCACCGCACCCGCATCGTCCTCCAGCGCCGGCACCAGGCCTTGCGGGTTGATGGCGAGATAGGCGGGCGCACATTGCTCGCCCTTGCGCAAATGATGCGGCAGATGCTCGGAACTGATGCCCTTGAGGTTCAGCGCGATCCGCACCCGATAGGCGGCGCTTGAGCGGAAATAGCCGTGCAGCTTCATCGGAACCCTCCCGTGATCTCCGTTGCTTGTATCTTGCCCGTCACATTGACGCTACCCAGATCGTCAGTATACTGTCAATCGACAAGAACCAACGGGAGCCGCGCCATGGAAGCCGTGACCAAGACGCCCGAACGCGAGGCGTTCTACAGGAAGATCGACGGCGAGAATCTCACCGCGCTGTGGACGGTGATGAGCGACCTGATCACGCCGGAGCCGAGGAGCGCCTGCCGCCCTCACCTCTGGAAGTTCGACATCATCCGCGACTACATGCTTGAAGCCGGCAAGCTGATCACGGCCAAGGAAGCCGAGCGGCGCGTGCTGGTGCTGGAGAACCCGGGGCTGCGCGGACAATCCAAGATCACGACCTCGCTCTATGCCGGCGTGCAGATGGTGGTGCCCGGCGACGTCGCGCCCGCGCACCGCCACAGCCAGTCGGCGCTGCGCTTCGTGCTGGAAGGCAAGGGCGCCCACACGGCGGTAGACGGCGAGCGCACCGCGATGGAGCCCGGGGACTTCATCATCACACCGTCGATGACCTGGCACGATCATTCCAACGAGACCGATCAGCCGATGTTCTGGCTCGATGGCCTCGATATTCCGCTGGTGCAGTTCTTCGACTGCTCCTTCGCGGAAGGAGCGAAAGAGGACCAGCAGAAAATTACCAAACCCGCAGGCGACAGCTTTGCGCGCTACGGCCACAACCTCTTGCCGGTCGAGGTCAAGCGGAGCTCGAAGACCTCGCCGATCTTCAGCTATCCCTATGCCTATACCCGCGAGGCGCTGGAGAAGGCCCGCGCCAGCCAGGAGTGGGACGCCTGCCACGGGCTCAAGCTGAAGTTCAGCAATCCCGAGACCGGCGATTTCGCGATGCCGACGATCGGCACCTTCATCCAGCTGTTGCCGAAGGGTTTTAACACCGCGCGCTATCGTTCGACCGATGCGACCGTGTTCTGTCCGATCGAAGGCAAGGGGCGCAGCCGCATCGGCGATGCCGTTTTCGAATGGGGCCCGCGCGATCTGTTCGTGGTGCCGAGCTGGCACTGGGTGACGCACGAGGCGGATGAGGACGCCGTGCTGTTCAGCTTCTCGGACCGGCCGGTGCAGCAGAAGCTGGATCTGTTCCGTGAGGATCGCGGGAACGCGTGAGGGTGAGGCATTGGCCCCATAGCCGGTGTCGTCCTGGACAAGCGCGCCTTAAGCGCGTGCCGATCCGGGACCCATAGCTACGGGCTGTCGTGAGAGCGCGAAGCGAATAACTCCGAGTCCCCTTAATCACGCCTGCCTGTGGTTATGGGTCCCGGGTCTGCGCTTACGCTTGCCCGGGACGACAGCGGAGGCTACCGCCAGTGCAACAGCCTTATCTCCAGCCAGCCGATCACCTTCCCCACCGCGAGCCCGAACACCGACAGGATCACCACGCCCGCGAGCAGCTGATCGGTCTGCATCAGATTGCCGGCCTGCAGCACGAAGGCCCCGATGCCGTATTGCGCGCCGATCATCTCGGCGCTGACGACGAGCAGCAGCGCGACGGAAGCGGTGATGCGGAAGCCGGCGAGGATCGCCGGCAGCGCGCCGGGCCAGATCACCTTGCGCACGATGGTGGCGAAGGGAACGTTGAAGCTCTGCGCCATGCGGATCAGGTTGCGCGGCACCGCATCGACGCCGCTATAGACCGAGATCGCGGTCGAGAAGAACACGCCGAGCGCAATGGTCGCGATCTTCGGTTCCTCGCCGATGCCGAGCCAGAGGATCAACAGCGGCAGCAGCGCGATCTTCGGGATCGGGAACAGCGCCGAGATGAAGGTGATGCCGACGCTGCGCGCGAGCCGCGACAGGCCGATGGCGAAGCCGACGGCAACGCCCGCTGCCGTTCCCAGCAGCCAGCCGACACCGATGCGCAAGAGCGAAGCGGACAGATGCTGCCAGAGCGCGCCTGAGATCGCGAGCTCGTAGAGCGCATGCGCGATCGCCGACGGCGCCGGCAGGAACAGCGGATTGACGAGGCCGGTGCTGCCGGCGGCCTGCCAGATCGCGATGACGAGGGCCAGCGCGATCCAGCCGCCGAAGCGGCTCGACGCGGGCACGAAGCCTGCGCCACGGAAGCGAACGCGGCGCGTCGCAGTGTCCTTCGCAATTTCCGCCGGCGCGCGATCAAGCATGCTGGACCTCACGCTCGGCGTCGATCGCCTCGTTGCGGATCAGCGACCAGATCTGGTTCTGCAGCGCGAGCAGCTTTTCGCGCGCTGCCGCCTCGGCCCGCGCGGCGCGCGTCATCGGCACGGTCACGACCTCGCGGATGCGGCCTGGCCGCCGCGACAGCACCACGATGCGATCAGCGAGCCGCGCGGCCTCTTCGAGATTGTGGGTGACATAGACCGCGCCCATGCCGCCATCGGCGAGCAGGCGGACGAAGTCCTCCATCAACAATTCGCGGGTCTGCGAATCCAGCGCCGAGAGCGGCTCGTCCATCAGCAGGATCGCAGGCTTCACCGCAAGCGCGCGCGAGATGCCGACGCGCTGGCGCATGCCGCCGGAAAGCTGCTTTGGATAGGTCTGGCGAAAATCGGTCAACCCCGTGCGGCGCAGCGCGTCCTCGACCAGCGCGCGGCGCTGCGCGGCTGTGAGCTGGGTGTGCAGCAGCGGGAATTCGACGTTCTCCTCCACCGTGGCCCAGGGCAGCAGCGCAAAATCCTGGAACACGAACGTCAGCGGATTGAGACTGTCCGCCGGCGGCGCCCCGCGCAGCTCGGGCGCACCCGAGCTCGGCTGCAACAGCCCGCCCAGGATCGACAGCAGCGTGCTCTTGCCGCAGCCGGAGGGCCCCACGATCGCCACCCCCTCGCCCGCCCCGACGGTGAAGGAGACGTCGTCGAGCACGGCGAGATCGCCGAAGCGGTGGGTGATGTGGTTGGCGATCAGGTCCATGCGGAGCGCTCCACTCTCAATCCGTCATCCTGAGGTGCTCGACTTGCGGCGTGCCGCAAGTCGAGCCTCGAAGGATGCACGGCCCGGATGCAGCTCGGCCGTACATCCTTCGAGGCTCGCCCCGCCGTGCTTTCGCACGCACGAGCTCGCACCTCGGATGACGGGGATAGAGGGGAGCGCGCTGCATCAATCCGCCTTCACATAATCCTTGGCGATGATCGCATTCACGTCAAAACCCTTGTCCGCAAAACCCTGCTCCTGCAGCCATTTGATCTGGTTGTCGACGTTCTTCACATCCAGCTTGCCGTCGGGATCGATGTACGCGCAGTTGCCGACCACCTGCTCGACCGGCAGATTGGTGTACTTGGCGATGATCTCCAAGAGCGGCTTGGTCTTGTCGTTGATCGGCGCGACACCGTCCTTCATCGCGGCGAGGACGACGTCGTGATATTCGCGGTCGGCTTTCGCGAGCACGCCGAGGAATTTGGTCACCAGCGCCTTGTTGGTCAGCGTCTTCGGCGAAGCGAACACCGCACCCAGCTGCCACGGCGTCTCGTCGCCGACCCAGCCCAGAAACTTCGCGCCACCCTCGTCCATCAATTTTCTTGCGGTCGAGATCGGGAGAAGCGCCGCATCGACGGTTTCGCCTTTGAGCGCGGCGGCTGCATTCGACAGCGATTGCAGCGGCACGATCTTCACATCCGCGAGCTTGAAGCCGTATTTGTCGGCGAGCAGGCCGAGTGAATAGTGAAAGCTCGATCCGACCTGCGTCATCGCCACGCGCTTGCCCGCGAGGTCCTTCGGCGTCTTTAGCCCGGCGGCATAGGCGTTGTTGCTGGCGAAATAGCCGATCAGGGGATAGCCGGGCTTTTCGCGGCTCATGCCGCCGATCACCTTCAGCACGCCCTTGCCGGCGAGATTGTAGAGGCCGGCGGTGAAGGCGGTGACGCCGAAATCGACATCGCCCGAGGTGGTGGCGACCGCGATCGGCTGCGCCGCATCGAAGAATTTCAGCTCGACCTCTAAGCCGGCCTCGCGGAAATAGCCCTTGTCCTGCGCGATGAAGACCGGTGCAGAGGAGGACAGGCGGAGCACGCCGATCTTGGCCTTCAGCGCGTCCTCGGCGCGCGCCGTGCCCATCGCCATGATCGCCAACAGGCCGGCGGCTGCGAGCCGTGCAATTCCGATCATCCCGTTTCCTCTCGTGGTTGTCTTGCAGTCTGCTACAGGCCTTCAGGCACCGCTTGGTCCCGCCCGATGAAGGCGCCCTGTTGTTTCAACGTTTCCTGCAATTTTTCAATGGGGATGTCACGCGGGATCCGGTTTCCGGAGAGCGCCAATGCGGCGGCGGAACCGGCGGCCTCGCCCATCACGAAACAGGCACCGGAGACCCGCGCCGCCGACTGGCCCTCATGGGTCATCGAGGCACAGCGGCCGGCGACCAGAAGATTGTCGACGCCTTCAGGCACCAGCATCCGGTAAGGCAGCTCGTTATAGCCGCGCGATTCCGGGATCGGCGGGAAGGTGAAGACGACGTCCCCGGGCACATGGGCCTCGATCGGCCAGCCGTTGACGCCGATGGAATCCGCGAACGAGGCGCAGCCGAGCACGTCCGCGCCGCTGAGCTGGTAGCCGCCCCTGATGCGGCGGGTCTCGCGGATGCCGAGCTGCGGCGGCAGATCGACGATGTAGGATCTTTCAAAGCCCGGCACGGTGCGCAGGAATTCGAACGCGGCGAGCGCCTGCTTGCGGCCCTCGATCTCGCCGCGGGTGAGATCGTCAGGCTCGACGCCGTTGATGGCATGGCCGTCCTCGCGCGCGACTTGCGTGAAATTCACCCGCCATTCGATGCCGGATTTCTGCGGCCGCACGATCGCGCTCTTGCGCGGGAATGTGTGGGTGCCGGCGGCCGCGGCCTTCTCCATCAATTGCGGGATGGTGCGCCAGGCATCGCCGGCCTTCTCCGGATCGATGCCGTTGAGACGCAGCATCATCGACGGATAGAGCGGGTGACCGTGTTCGTCGCCGATGTCGAACGGCGCACCGGCCCACACGGCGAGATCGCCGTCGCCGGAGCAATCGATGAAGATCTCCGATCGCACCGCCTGCCGGCCGGCCTTGGTCTCGACCATCAGCGCGTCAATGCGCCTGTTATCGCTCATCAGCACGCCGGCGCCGAGCGCGTGGAAGAGGATGTGCACCTTGTGGCTGGCGAGCAGCTCGTCGGCCGCGATCTTATAGGCCGCGGTGTCATAAGCCTGGGCAAAGACCTTGCCGAGGATCAGATGCGGCGCGTTGAGGCCGTTCAGATGATCGATCCGCGCCAGCAGCTCCGACGCCATGCCCTGCACCAGCCGCCGGTGCTCGCCATGGACGTTGCCGTGCAGGCCGCAGAAATTGGTGACACCGGCCGCCGTTCCCATGCCGCCGAGGAAGCCATAGCGCTCGATCAAGAGCGTCTTCCGCCCCGCGCGCGCGGCTGAGGCCGCAGCGACAATGCCGGCCGGACCGCCGCCGAGCACGACGACTTCATACTCGCCATAGAGCGGCACTTTCCGTGCCGGTTCTTCGATCGTCATGGGCCGCATGGCGCGTCCACTCCCAAATTCTCTTGCTTGGGACCGACTATGAATTAACGCGCAGCAGGCTACAATTCACCAAAATGCGCGATCAGCTTTCGCGAATCGAGAAAGGCGGCCATGGACATCCTGGTGAACCTGCAGGCCTTCCTTGCCACTGCGGACGCGGCCGGCTTTTCGGCCGCCGCGCGAAAGCTCAACGTCTCGACCTCGGTCGTCGCCAAGCGCGTCACGCAGTTGGAGGCACGGATCGGCACGCCGCTATTTCACCGCTCGACGCGGCAATTGCGGCTCACCGAAGCCGGCCAGCGCTACGTGCATCGCGCGCGCGGCGTGGTGGCTGACGCCACCGACCTGCTCTCGCGCATGGGCGAGAAGGGCCACGATCTCGTCGATCACCTCCGCATCAAGGCGCCGACCTCGCTGACCGTGGCGCGCCTTGCAGATGCCTTCAGCGCGTTCCAGACGCAGAACCCGCGGCTGAAGCTCGAGATCGTGCTGATCGACCGCCCGGTCGATCCCGTCGCCGAGGGATTTGACATCGCCATCGGCGCCTTCCCGCATTCCTTCGGCGGCGTCATCGACGAGCCGCTCTGCCCGCTGAAGCGGCTGCTCTGCGCCTCGCCGGCTTACTTGAAGAAACATGGCACGCCAAAACATCCGCGCGACCTCGTCGAGCATCGCTGCCTCAGCTTCATGCCGACCGGCCCCGAATGGATCTTCGACGGACCGCGCGGCCGCATCAGCATCCAGGTCAGCCCGCTGCTGTCGTCCAACGAGGGACATGTGCTGGCACGCAGCGCCATCGCCGGCAACGGCATCGCGCTGATCTCGCATTATCTCGTGGCTGATGCCCTGCGTGACGGCACGCTGAAGCCGGTGCTGCGCGACTTTCCGATTCCGGAATTGTGGGTGAAGGCCGCAATCCCCGAGCGGCGGCGCAATGCCGCCGCGGTGCAGGCGCTGCTCACCTTGCTGAAAACGTCATTGGCGCCGCCGCTGTAGACCTGGTTGCGTCATTGTCGCAAGATCGCGGTTGCTCTCTGACCATGGAACTGAAAGAAGGGCCACCAAACACCGCTGTCATCGCCCGCGAAAGCGGGCGATCCAGTATTCCAGAGACGTCAAACGTATACGGAGAGGCCGCGGCGTACTGGGTCGCCCGGTCAAGCCGGGCGACGACAAGCAACTTGGTTCAACGAATGGATTCGATGCTTTTGAAATTCGCCCTGCCTGCCGTCGTCGCCCTCGCGATCTCCGCCACCCCTGCCGCAGCCGTGGAGCAAAACTGTCGTTTCATCCAGGCCAAGCCTGATCGCGAGGCCTGCTACAAGCGGTAGGAGGACGAGCTGGCGGCGAAGCGCAAGCCGGCTCCAGCAACCGCCGAGAGCAACACATTCGAAACGCTGCGCCAGCTGCGGCAGGATGACGACGCCGTCTATCGCAGCATCAACAACATCTGTCGCGGCTGCTGACGTTCACGCTTTTCCGCCGCCCCAACGCGCTGCCCGCTTCTCGGCGAACGAGGCCAGCCCTTCCGCGGCTTCCGCGCTCTGGCGCTTGAGCGAATGCAGCTGCACCAGCCGCTTGTAGGCGGCATCGTCCACGGCCATGCCACCGAACGAGCTCTCCAGCGCCAGGCGCTTGGTCTCGGCCATGGCCTCCGGTCCGTTGGCGAGCAGTTGCTCGACCACCTTGGCTCCGGCGGCCTCCAGCTCGGCGAGCGGCACCACCTCGTGGACCAGACCGATGCGGCGGGCGTCCTCGGCGCCGAAGCGTTCGCCGGTGAGCGCGTAGCGGCGGACCTGGCGTACACCAATGGCATCGCAGAGCTGCGGGATGATGATCGCGGCGGTCAGGCCCCAAAGCACCTCGGTGATCGAGAACAGGGCGTTGTCCGCGGCGATGACAACGTCACAGGCCGCGATCACGCCGGTGCCGCCGCCGAAGCAGCCGCCCTGCACCAGCGCCACGGTCGGGACGGCCACGGTGTTGAGCCGCTGCACGGCTTCGAAGGTCGCCCGCGACGCCGCCTCGTTAGCTTCAGTCGATTGCGGCCGCACGCTGTTGATCCATTTGAGATCGGCGCCGGCCTGGAAATGCTTGCCGTTACCTCTTAGCACGACGACGCGCAGGTTCGGCTTCTTCGCCAGCTCGTCCATGGCCGCGAGCACACCCGCGATCAGCGCGCCGTCATAGGCGTTGTTCACGTCCGGCCGGTTCAACGTGACGGTCGCAACCCCACGCTCATCGAGGGTCCACAGGACGGGGTTGGCAGTCATCGGCGATCCTCCGGTCGTTCGTTTGCCTTGCACTATGGCCGAGGCCGCGTGCCCCGATCCATATCTTTCCGGCGTAGGGCGGCCGCGTCCATCGCATGGCGGCATGTGTCATGCTGCCGCCGGACGGCACCAAGGGACAATACGGGGTACCATCATGCGCATCTGCATTTTCGGCGCGGGCGCCGTCGGCAGCCACATTGCGGTACGGCTGGCGCGCGCCGGCCATGAGGTCAGTTGCGTGATGCGGGGAGCGCATCTGGAGGCGGCTCGCGCCAATGGTCTGAAGCTGCGCGTCGGCGATTCCGAGGTCGGCGCCAAGGTGAACGCGTCAGGCGATCCGGCCCAGCTCGGCCCGCAGGACGTCGTGATCTCGACGCTGAAGGCGACCGCGCTGACCGGGCTGGTCTCCAGCATCAAGCCGCTGCTCCAGGATGACACCGCGATCCTGTTCGCGCAGAACGGCATTCCCTGGTGGTACGGCATCGGCCTGCCGCCGCGGCACCCGACGCCGCCGGACATTTCCTTCCTCGATCCCGGCGGACGCCTGCGCGCCTGCATCGCGAAGGAACGGATCATCGGCGGCGTCATCTTCTCCTCCAACGAGGTGACCGCGCCCGGCGTGGTGCAGAACCTGACGCCGGACCGCAACCGGCTCTTGATCGGCGAATGCGACGACCGCAATTGCGACCGCATCACCAGGCTTCGCAATGTCTTCAACGATGCCCGGCTGGAGTCGCCGCCGGTCGCCGAGATCCGCGAGGCAATCTGGTCAAAGCTGCTGACCAACATGTCGCTCTCGGTGCTGTGCCTGCTCACCGGCCAGACCGCGCGCGGGGTGCGCGACGACCCCGCCTTCGCGGAGGTGATTCCGCGCATGCTGAACGAGGCCAACGAGATCGCCCAGCACTTCATTCCCGAGGTCAAGCGCGTCACCCGCAGCGGCCCTGCCCCCAACCACAAGCCGTCGCTGCTGCAGGATTACGAGCTCGGCCGCGCCATGGAGATCGACGTGCTGGTGAAGGCGCCCCAGGCCTTCGCGCGCACCGCCGGCCTGTCGACGCCGACGCTCGACCTGATCGCCGCGCTCGCGATCCAGAAGGCGCGCGACAAGGGGCTTTATTCGGCCTGAACGTCAGGCGAGCGCATCGATCCAGGCGGCGAGCGCGTCCAGCACCTCGGCGAGCGCCTCGTCATTGGTACGGCCGGACTTCTTCAGCACCGCGAAGGAGTGATCCCCTGCTTCGATTTCATGCAGCGTTGCCTTCGCCCCGAGCTTCTCGACGACAGGCTTGAGGTAGCCGAGGTCGGCAAGCCCGTCGCGCGTGCCTTGCAGGAACAGCATGGGAATTGCGATCGCGGCTAGGTGCTCGGCGCGCTCGCTCGACGGCTTCTTGTCGGCGTGCAGGGGAAAGCCGAGGAAGGCGAGCCCTTTGACGCCTTGCAGGGGTGCCTTCGATTGCGCCTGCGAGGTCATGCGCCCACCGAACGATTTTCCGCCGGCGACGAGCTTCACGCCGGGGCAGAGCCGCGCCGCCTCCGCGACCGCCGCACGGATGGCGGCGTGTGCGACTGCGGGCTGGTCAGGACGCCCCTTTTTCTCTTCCATGTATGGGAAATTGAAGCGGAACGTTGCGATGCCGCGCTCGGCGAGGCCAGCTGCGACCCTCTCCATGAAGGAATGCCGCATGTCCGCACCGGCGCCGTGCGCGAGGACGTAGCAGGCGCGCGCATGATCCGGCCGCGTCAGCATCGCCGAGACCGTGCCGATGCGCTCGATGTCGATCTTGAGCTCTTGAGGTTTGGTCGCCACAATTAGCCATCCCGACAGACGCTGTTACGGTCGCCTTGGTAGCGTCCCCGGCGCAGCCTGAAAACACAATAATTGCCGCCGCTAGCTGGCCTACCAAGCCCGAACGCCGCACCAACCGAGGTAATCATGTCCTACCGCTCCTCCTGGATGACCGAAGAGCTCGACGTCTTCCGCGACCAGTTCCGGAAATATCTCGCCAAGGATCTGGCGCCGCATGCCGAGAAATGGCGCGAGCAGAAGATGGTCGACCGCTTCGCCTGGCGCGGGCTCGGGGAGATGGGCGCGCTCTTGGCGAGCGTGCCGGAGGAATATGGCGGCCTGGGCGCCACCTTCGCCTATGATGCTGCCGTGCTCGACGATCTCGAGAGCACCGTGCCGGAGCTGACCACCGGCGTCTCCGTGCACAGCGCCATCGTCGCGCATTACATCCTCAATTACGGCTCGGAGGAGCAGAAGAAGCGCTGGCTGCCGAAGATGGCATCGGGCGAGATGGTCGGCGCCATCGCCATGACCGAGCCCGGCACCGGCTCGGATCTCCAGGCCGTGAAGACCACCGCCAAGAAGCAGGGCAATTCCTACGTCATCAACGGCCAGAAGACGTTCATCACCAACGGCCAGGCCGCCGATCTCGTCATCGTGGTCGCCCGCACCGGCGAGGCCGGCGCGAAAGGCATTTCGCTGATCGTGGTCGAGACCGCGGGCGCGGATGGCTACAAGCGCGGACGCAACCTCGACAAGATCGGCCTGCACGCCTCCGACACCTCGGAGCTGTTCTTCGACAACGTGACGGTGCCGCCGGAAAACCTGCTCGGCAAGGAAGAAGGCCAGGGTTTTGCCCAGCTGATGCAGCAATTGCCGCAGGAGCGCCTCGCACTCGCGGTCGGCGCCGTCGCCTCGATGGAGCGCGCCGTAAAACTCACCACCGAGTACACCAAGGAGCGGAAGGCGTTCGGCAAGCCGCTGATGGATTTCCAGAACACCGCTTTCACGCTGGCCGAGCGCAAGACCGAGGCGATGATCGCGCGCGTCTTCGTCGACTGGTGCATAGAACGCCTGATCGCAAAAGACCTCGACACGGTGACGGCCTCGATGGCGAAATACTGGTGCTCGGAGAAACAGGTCGAGACCGCCGACGAATGCCTGCAGCTGTTCGGCGGCTACGGCTACATGCAGGAATACCCGATCTCGCGCATCTTCATCGATTCCCGCATCCAGAAGATCTATGGCGGCACCAACGAGATCATGAAGCTGTTGATCGCGAGGTCGCTGTAGAGCGGAATGGTTTCAGGTTGAACCGATTGCCGCGGCTCGTTCACCTCTCCCGCTTGCGGGAGAGGTCGGCGCGAAGCGCCGGGTGAGGGCTCTTTCCACACGGCTGTTCTCGATTGCTGAAGCACCCTCTCCCCAACCCTCTCCCGCAAGCGGGAGAGGGAGCGCATCTCCCTCGTTGCAGCGATCGAGCCTCATTTCATCTTGCATTAGCTACTTCATCCGCTTGTCGGCGGCGATGAAGTCGATGAAGGTGCGCACCTTCGCGGAGAGATATTTCCGGCTCGGATAGACCGCGAACAGCTTCCCGACGAAGACGACCTGCTCGGGCATGAGGTGCTCGAGGCGTCCGCGCGCGATGTCCTCGGCGACCAGCCATTTCGGCAGGAAGGCGAGACCCATGCCTTCCAGTGCAGCCATGTGCAGCAGCGTTTCGTTGCCGCTGCGCAGCACCGGATTGAGCTTGACGGTCTCAGGTCCGTGCTCGCCCTGGAAGGAGAAGCTCTCGCCGGGATAAAGCGCATAGTGCAGCAACGCCTGGCCGGAAAGATCGGCGAAGGTCTTCGGGCGGCCCGCGCGTTTGAGGAAGGCGGGAGCGGCAACCAGGTAGAACGGGACGCCCGTGATGGGTCGCGCGATCAGCGCCTCGTCGAGCGCGGCGGTCGCACGAAGTGCGAGATCGAATCCCTCCTCGACCAGGTTGACGAGGCGCCCGCTGAGATCGACGTCGAGGAGCACCTCCGGATAGCGGGCCTGATAGTCTGCCAGCACGCCGGCGAAGATCGTGTTCGCCATCCACACCGGCGCGGTCAGCCGCAGCGTGCCGCGCGGCACCACCGTCGCCTTGCTGACGGCGGCCTCGACCTCGTCGAGCGAATCGAGCATTTGCCGCGCCTGCTCGAAATAGAGCGCGCCGCTCTCGCTCAGGCTGACCCGCCGGCTGGTCCGGTTGAGCAGCCTTGTGCCCAGCCGCTTCTCGAGCTGCATCACGTGCTTGCTCGCCATGGCGGGCGAGATGCGCAGGCGCTGCGCCGCGGTCGCAAAGCTCTTCAGCTCCGCGACTAGGCAAAACACCCTCATGCTGATCAAAGTATCCATGAGATCATCAACATCCAGGAAAGGAACAATTCCCGTAACGCACAATGATCAAAAACGGTGAAACTATCAAATGGTGGCAGCCCTCACATTCCGGAGAACCACCATGTCCACCACCACCCTCGAGACGGCTACGCCCGGCCGGGCCCTTCGCATCGGCCTCTGGACTGCCCAAATCGTCCTCGCCTTCGTCTTCATCTCGGCCGGGTTCGTCAAGCTGACCACGCCGATTCTTCAGCTGGCTGCGATGATGCCATTTGCCGGCGAGTATTCCGAAACCTTCGTCCGTTCCGTCGCCCTGGTCGATCTCGCCGGTGGCATCGGCATTCTCCTGCCGGCCCTGACCCGGATCCTGCCGCGACTGACAGTGCTGGCCGCGCTGGGCTGTAGCGTGCTGCAGGTGTTCGCGTTCGTCTTCCATATCTCGCGCGGCGAAGCCGCGACGACACCACTCAACCTCGTCCTGCTGGCGCTCGCCCTGTTCGTGCTGTGGGGACGCAACAGCAAGGCACCGATCGCGCCGCGGCAGTTCTGACCGCAGGAGCGCCGTCGCCATGATCTCTGCCAATGGATGGTCCCGCAGGGGCCTGCTCGCCGGCACCGCGATCCTCACGGCCGGCGGCACCGCCGCGGCCAAGGAGGATCGCGCCGCCGACGGCGTCGTGATCCTGATCGACAGCAACGAGCCCTACGTCATGGGTCACGCGATCAGCTATTCGGCTAATCTCTCCAAGCATTTTGCCGAGAGGGGTGCGAGATTGCTGATCGAGGTCGTCGCCAACGGCAAGGGCATCGACGTCTTCCGGGCGGACAAGACGCCGCTGATCGAGCCGCTCGCGACGCTGCGCCAGTCGCTGCCGAACCTCACTTACAGCATGTGCGCCTCGTCCAAGGCGATCGCGGAAGCCAAGGAGCAGATCTCAATTCCGCTGATCCCTGGCGCAAGCCTCGTGCCGTTCGGCATCGGACGCGTCGTCGACCTGCAACTGAAGGGCTGGGCCTATATCCATGCGTGACGAGCGGCGCGAAAGCGTTGTGGCGCTGTCGCGGCGATCGATTCTGATGGCTGCGCCGGTGTTTGTCTCTTCTCTGCGCGCAAGCGGCGCGCAGGACAGCTGGCCGCCGGTGTTCGAGGCCGGCCGCAGCCAGTTCACGGTGGTGCGGCCGCACGCGATGATGCCGCAGCTCAGGCTCCAGGACGTCCACGGCCGCGATGCCGTCGTGGCGGCGAAGCCGGGCCGCATCACATTGGTGAACTTCTGGGCGACCTGGTGCGCGGCCTGCAAGCTCGATCTGCCGATGCTTGCAAGTCTTGCGGCATCACGGCCCGACCGGCTCGACATCGCCGCGATCTGCACGGACACAAGAGACCTGCGCAAGATCCGCAGCTTTCTCGGCGGCCTCGCCGTGAAAGACCTCGCCTGCTATGCCGATGCCTATGGCGCGGCAGCCCAGGCATCCACCGAGATCCTCTCCATCCTCGGCATGCCCATCACCTATCTCGTCGGCACAAGCGGTCGCGTCGAGGGCTACATCATGGGCGCGCCCGATTGGCTCTCACCGGCTGGCACGCGCCTGCTGCAGTTCTACCGCGAGCAGGCTTAGCGCTAAGTCAATTCGGATGCCACCAGCGGCCGCCAATGACGACGCCTTCGGACGCGATCTTGCGATCGCCTATCAGGTGCTCGCCGACCACGTCCTCGTAGTCGAACTGGCCTTGCCTGATGCTGATCAGCGTAGCATCGCCGACGCTGCCGGGCTTGAGGCTGCCGAGCTCGGGGCGCCGCAGCGCCATCGCCGCGTTCACCGTCGATGCCGCGATGACGTCCGAGAGCTCCATGCCCATGCACAAGAACTTCGACATGGTCGTGACCTGATCATAGGCCGGGCCGTCGATGCAGAGCTGATGGATATCGGAGGAGATGGTGTCGGGATAGAAGCCGTTGGCGAGCATGGCGCGCGCGGTCTTGAAGGCGAACGAGCCCTTGCCGTGGCCGATGTCGAACAGCACGCCGCGCTCGCGCGCGTCCAGCACCGCCTTCTTCACCGTGCCCTGCGCGGTCGCCGGCGTGTTGGGGAAGGGGCGGAACGCATGGGTCAGCACGTCGCCGGGTCGCAGGCGGGCGAGCACGTCCTCATAGCTCGGCGGCGGATGATCGATATGCGCCATCAGCGGCATGCCGACCTCGTTCGCAACCTCGAGCGCGATGTCGAGCGGGACGGCCCCCGAGGTGCCCGACGAATGCAGGCCGACGCGCACCTTGATGCCGACGATGAGGTCGCGGTTGGCATCGGCCACCTTGGCCGCCTCGATCGGATTCATCAGCCGCAACTCCTCGCTCTCGCCCACCATGATCCGGTGCGAGAAGCCGAAGATGCCGGCATGCGAGACGTGCAGATAGGCAAGGATGCGGACCTGGCTCGGCTCGATCACATGCTTGCGGAAGCCGGCGAAGTTGCCGGGACCCGCGCTGCCGGTGTCGACGGAGGTGGTGACGCCGGAGGTGCGGCAGAATTCCTCGGCATCGATGCCGAGCGAGGTGCCGCCCCAATAGACATGGGTATGGAGATCGATCAGCCCCGGCGTGACGATGTACCGTGAGACATCGCGCACATCGGTGCCCGGATCGGCCTTGAGCCCGCTGCCGATCGCCGCGACCTTGCCGCCGGCAAAGGCGACGTCGGTCACGGCGTCGAGCTTCTGGGACGGGTCGATCACCCGCCCGCCGCGCAGGATCAAGTCGATAGGCATTGTCGTCTCCGGATGGGCAGAGATGTGGCGGGCATGTCAGCCGGGCCAGCGAGGAAGGAAGCCGCTCGCTTCTAGCAATTTTCGCGCCGATTCGACAAAGATTCGCAGGCGGGGATCACCCCGCCGTCCAATTTCAGTCGTGGCCTTTGTCGGGGGATCCCCCAAGAGATCCCCCGAGGCAGTTGTTGAGTACCAGCTTGTGTGGCCGACCCGCTCCTTACGCGAAGTGGAAGTCGTGGCTGTTCAGCTTGTCGAGCTGCGTGTTCTTCAGCGTGAGGGTGTCGCTCCCCGCCGCGATGACGACGTCGTGGCCTGACTGGGCCGCGTGGGAGAGCACGCTCGCAAAGCTGTCGAACACGCTCTTGCTGAACTCGATCGTGTCGTGAGCAGGTCCGCGGGCAGCGAAGTCCTTGATCACGTCCTGGCCGAAGTTCGACGCAAACGTGAACGTATCCGCCCCCGCTTTACCCACCA
>NZ_PGVG01000057.1 GCF_002795245.1 Bradyrhizobium forestalis
GGGCGGTACTGCAGCCCGTAGGGGCCGCAGCATGACTGCCATCGACCGCCACCACCGATCGGCCGCGAAAACGGACCTGTCCACTTCGCGCCCGACGCCCGAGGTCGTTCAAAAAAAGCCCGAAATCGAACCTCACTCCCGCACAAGACATTGCGCAAAGCTCTCGCATGCGGGAGAGGTTAAGAAGCACCCGCTCCTCCGAACTGCGAGCGCGAGTTCCAAATAAAAAGGGCGGCTTCAGGAAGCCGCCCTTTTCGAGAAAATCCGTGATGCGCCGACTTAGTTCGCCGCTTTGGGCTTGTCGGTCGTCGCCTTGCTGTCGCCACCCGGCGTGGGTGCGGCGGAGGCGCTGTTCTTGATGCCGTGGAGCAGGTCGCCGGCAAGCTTCAGCGCCTTGTCGTCCTTGGCATCCGGCGGGACGTAGGACTGCGAGCCGGTCTTCTCGTCGCCATCGTTCTTCAGATGGCCGCGCAGCGAAGCCTCGCCCTTGGTGTCGGTGCGCGACTTCAACTCGTCCGGCACGTCCTGCAGCACCTCGATGTCGGGCACGATGCCCTTGGCCTGGATCGACTTGCCCGACGGCGTGTAGTAGCGGGCCGTGGTCAGCCGCAGCGCGCCGTTGCCGCTTCCGAGCGGAATGATGGTCTGCACCGAGCCCTTGCCGAACGAGCGCGTGCCGACGATCGTCGCGCGCTTATGATCCTGCAGCGCGCCGGCGACGATTTCGGAGGCCGACGCCGAGCCGCCATTGACCAGCACGATGACCGGCCTGCCCTTGGTCAGGTCGCCCGCATGCGCGGTGCGGCGCTGGGTCTCCTCGGCATTGCGGCCGCGGGTCGAGACGATCTCGCCCTTCTCCAGGAACGAGTCGGAGACGGTGACGGCTTCCTCGAGCAGGCCGCCCGGGTTGTTGCGCAGATCGATGATGTAGCCCTTGAGCTTGTCGCCGATCTGGTTCGAGAGGTTGGAGATCTCGCGCTTCAGGCCTTCGGTGGTCTGCTCGTTGAAGGTGGTGATGCGGATATAGGCGATGTCATCCTGCTCGACGCGCGCACGCACCGAGCGGACGCGAATGTTGTCGCGCACCAGGGTGACCTCGATCGGATTGTCCTGGCCCTTGCGGATGATCTTGAGCTTGATCTTGGTGTTGACCGGGCCGCGCATCTTCTCGACCGCCTGGTTCAGGGTCAGGCCCTGCACGGCCTCGTCGTCGAGATTGGTGATGATGTCGTTGGCCATGACGCCGGCGCGCGAGGCCGGCGTGTCGTCGATCGGCGAGACCACCTTGATCAGGCCGTCTTCCATCGTGACCTCGATGCCGAGGCCGCCGAACTCACCGCGGGTCTGCACCTGCATGTCGCGGAAGCTCTTGGCGTCCATGTAGCTCGAATGCGGATCGAGGCCGGTGAGCATGCCGCTGATGGCGGATTCGATCAGCTTGGTGTCGTCGGGCTTCTCGACATAGTCGGAGCGCACGCGCTCGAACACGTCGCCGAACAGGTTGAGCTGGCGATAGGTATCCGCGGTCGCGGCTCGCGCGCTGGAGCCCATGAACACCGCGCGCGGCTGGGTCACGAACAGCGTCAGCGCCGCACCGGTGGCCGCGCTGAGGAGGATTACTGAAGTCTTGCGCATCATCCGCGAACCTTCTCGCCTTCATTTGCGGCCCACCATGGGCCTGGATCGATTGGAGTGCCGTCTTTGCGGAACTCGACATACAGCACAGGTTGACTCGCGTTCGTGGCGAGAATGGAGGCGACTTGAGATGTCGACCCCATGGTCGCGACCGGCTCCCCCGTGAGCACAAACTGTCCGATGTTGACCGAAATGCGCTCCATCCCGGCGATCAGGACATGATACCCGCCCCCGGCATTGAGGATCAAGAGTTGTCCATAGCTGCGGAATGGGCCCGCATAGACCACCCAGCCGTCACACGGCGTCGTGACTTGGGAGCCGGGCTTGGTGGCCAGCGAAATACCCTTCTGCACCCCGCCGACCCCGTCGGAACCGCCAAAATCCCTGATCTTGTTACCGTTAACCGGAAGAGGCAGAAGGCCCTTGGCCGAGGCGAAGGCGATCGCCGGGGTGGTGCGGGACTTGTCCTTGAAAGCGCCCGGGCCCGACTTGGCGCTGGAGTTGGCGCTGGAGTTGGCGCCGGCGGCCGCCTTGGCCTCGGCCTGCTTTGCAGCCTCAGCCGCCTTCTCGGCCGCCCTGGCGGCGCTTTGCAGGTCCTGCTCCATCTTGGCGATCAGCCCCTGGAGATCGCCGACCTGCTTTGATAGCGCGATGGCGCGCGAATTCTCGGCGTCCAAGTCCTTTTCGCGTGCCGCCTGCTGGCGCTGCCGCTCGTCGACCAAAGCGGTGAGCCGGGTCTGGTCGTTGCGGACCTTGTCGCGGTCGGAGGCGAGCTGGTCGCGCTCGATGGCGATGGTCTTGCGCAAGGCCACGAGCTCGCCGAGCTCGCCCGCGATCTTCTCGGCGCGGCCGCGCAATTCCGGCACGACGGCGCCGAGCAGCATCGCCGTGCGTAATGACTGCAGCGCATCTTCGGGCCGCACCAGCAGCGCCGGCGGCGTGCGCCGGCCGGCGCGCTGCAAGGCCGCCAGCACCTCGACGATGTCGGCACGGCGCGAATCGAGCGAAGCGCGCATCTGCTGCTCGCGGCCGTTCAGCGCGCGCAGTCGCGCTTCCGCCTCGTCGATCTTGGTCTCCACGGCGCGCACGTTGGCGGCGGTCTCGATCAGCTGCTGATTGAGCTGGGTGCGGTCCTGGCCGAGCGCGGTGATCTCGACCTTGAGCTTGGCCTGCGCTTCTTCCGCGCTCTTCTGCCTGGCGCGGGCGGCCTCGAGCTCCTGCTCGCGCTGTTTGATCGCCTCGGGCGAGACCGCGGCGGTCTGCGGTGTCGCCGTCTGAGCTTGCGCAAGGCTTGCGCCGGCGACGCTGGTGATCAGCAACAGGTTGAGGAGCGGCGCTCGCATCGTGTCGGCAAAGGTGCTCGTTGTGGCGCGCATCACGCGCGGTGATAGGGGTGGCCGGCCAGAATGGTGGCGGCCCGATAAAGCTGTTCCAGAAGCATGACGCGGACCATTTGGTGCGGCCAGGTCGCAGAGCCGAACGCGATCGCGAGCTTGGCCTTACGGCGCAATTCGGGCGAAAGTCCGTCCGCCCCTCCGATCACGAAGATAGTATGTCCGGCGCCCTCGTCGCGCCAGCGCGCCAGATGCCGTGCGAATACGGTGGAGTCGAGATTCTGGCCGCGCTCGTCCAGCGCAACCAGGATCGCCTTGTCCGGAATATGCGCCGAGATCGCCGCGGCCTCCTCGGCCATCCGCGTCGCGGTGTCGCGCGCGCGGCTCTCGGGAATTTCGTGGATGCTGAGCTCGCGGAATCCAAGCTTGCGGCCGGCCTCGTCGAACCGCTCGAAATAGCGGTCGGCAAGCTCGCGTTCGGGGCCCTGCTTCAGCCGGCCCACCGCAATGACAGCAACACGCATGGCGTCTCTAGGACCACGTCTTCGGGATCGTGGCTTTTAGGGTCGTGGCTTCGGGGTCGCGTTTTCAAAGACCGCGCGCAACACGCGCGCGCACGACGCTAGCACGCGCGTCAGCCGATTCGAAGTCGGCTCGATGAGCCTAGATCGCCTTCGCCGCCCCTGGGCCCTGCGTGTACAATCTCTCGAGATTGTAGAACTCGCGCACCTCGGGTCTGAACACGTGCACGATCACGTCGCCGGAATCGATCAGCACCCAGTCGCAATTGGGCAAGCCCTCGACATGGATGTTCTTGATGCCGTTTTCCTTGAGGCCCTTCGTGACATTCTCCGCGATCGCACCGACGTGCCGGTTCACCCGGCCGGTGGTGACGATCATGTAGTCGGAGTATGCCGATTTGCCGCGAAGGTCGATGGTGACCGTCTCTTCCGCCTTCATGTCCTCGAGGCGGGAGAGGATCAGGCTCAGCGTCTTGTCGGCGTCGGGTTGCGCCTTCAAGGCCGCAGCTTTGGTCGATGTTTTACGCGTAGGTTTGGTAACCTTGGGTAAAACAGGCTTGGACAATACAGATGCGGTCAGGGACCATTCCTTTCACTGTATCGCGAACGCCGAATCCGACGCTCACTGGTTACACTACATCATGTGGGGTTAAGGGTTTCAATATGCCAGAGAGCCCGTAGTCCACACCATGTCCGCACATTCGTCTCAGTTCGTACCTTTCCAGCTTCCGTCCGGGTTCCGCAGGCGCGTTGAGGAGAGATTCAGCTTCAATCCGGTCAGGAACACCCAGGCCGGCGCCGGCCGATCTGCAAGCAGGGCGGCCTTATCCTCGGGCAGACGGTAGCGCGATAGCGCCTGGGCGGCGGGCGAGCTGAGGGCGCGAAAGCTCTGCGGCGGGCGATCGATCACTGCCATCGGCACCTGGGCGGCGATGCGCCGCCAGTCCTGCCAACGATGGAATTGAGCGAGATTGTCGGCGCCCATGATCCAGACAAAGCGCAAGCCAGGGAAGCGGCGGCGCAAGGTGTTGATCGTGTCGATAGTATAGCGGGTGCGAATGACGGATTCGAGACAGCTCACCTCGATGCGCGGATCGTTGGCGACGTTGCGCGCGGCCTGCATGCGCGCGCCGAGCTCGTGCAGATTGCCGTTCTCCTTGAGCGGATTGCCCGGTGTGACCAGCCACCAGATTCGGTCGAGCTGCAATCGCTTGAGCGCGAACCGGCTGATCGCGCGATGGGCCTGATGCGGCGGGTTGAACGAGCCGCCGAGCAGGCCGATGCGCATACCCTCCGTGTGGGGAGGGACCGCTTGGGCCACGAAACGCGGCACGACGAAATTGTTGCTCAATGCCCGCGCCTCGCGACGTCTACGGCCGGGTCTGTCCGGTGCCGTGGACGCGATATTTGAAGCTCGTCAACTGCTCGGCGCCAACAGGGCCGCGGGCGTGGAAGCGGCCGGTGGCGATGCCGATCTCGGCGCCGAAACCGAACTCGCCGCCATCGGCGAACTGCGTCGAGGCGTTGTGCAGCACGATCGCGGAATCGACCTCGCTCAGGAATTTGGTCGCCGCACGCTCGTCAGCGCTCACGATTGCGTCGGTATGATGCGAGCCGTGGTTCTGGATGTGTGCGATCGCGCCGTCGACGCCGTCCACCACCTTCGCCGCGATGATCGCGTCGAGATATTCGGTGTCCCAATCGTCCTCGCTGGCAGGCTTGACGCGTGCATCGGTCTTCTGCACGGCGTCGTCGCCGCGCACTTCGCAGCCGGCATCGAGCAGCATCTCGACCAGCGGCTTCAGGTTCTTCGCAACAGCGGCACGATCGACCAGCAGCGTCTCGGCCGCGCCGCAGACGCCGGTGCGGCGCATCTTGGCGTTGAGCACGATCGACTTCGCCATGGCGAGGTCGGCGCTGGCATCGACATAGACGTGATTGACGCCTTCGAGATGCGCGAAGACAGGCACGCGCGCTTCCTGCTCGACGCGCGCGACGAGGCTTTTTCCCCCGCGCGGCACGATGACGTCGACGGCCCCGTTCAGTCCCGACAGCATCATGCCGACCGCGGCGCGGTCGCGCGTCGGCACCAGCGTGATCGCAGCTTCGGGAAGGCCGGCTTCGCGCAAGCCCTGCACCAGGCAGTCGTGGATGGCGCGGCAGGATCGAAAACTGTCCGAGCCGCCGCGCAGGATCACGGCATTGCCCGACTTCAGGCACAGCACGCCGGCATCGGCCGCAACGTTCGGACGGCTCTCGAAGATCACGCCGACGACGCCGAGCGGCACGCGCACGCGCTCGATGGTCATGCCGTTCGGCCGCTGCCAGCTCTCGGTGACGACGCCGATCGGATCGGCAATGCCGCGCACGATGCCGATGCCCTCGGCCATCCCTTCGACCCGTGCCGGCGTCAGCGTCAGGCGGTCGATGAAGGCGGAGGTCGCATTGCCGGAGGCGCGGGCTTCCGCGACGTCCTCGGCATTGGCGGCGAGGATCGCCGCGGCGTTCTGGCGGATCGCCCGCTCCATGGCTTCCAGCGCCCGGTTCTTCTGCTCCGGCGGCGCCAGCGCCAGCACGCGCGCGGCGGCGCGGGCACGGCTAGCGAGATCGGACATCAGCGCCTGGAGATCGGCATTGCCGTCAACGGCTTTGAGGGGGGCGGCCATGGGGGTTCAACCTTCTGCTAAGGCGGTGTCCTAGCACGGAAATCCCGCTTTTGCGAAGGGTCGGGAGGGTATGGCTGGGGCCCGGCGGACGCCGGCGGCTCGGCCAATGGCCGGGTTGGGTTGAGGATCACACGAAGCCTTGCGGGCCACTGGAATATCAATAAGTATCAATATTTGATAACGGAGCGGTCCCATGGCGAGCAGCTACAGCATTGGCAAGCACTTTGAGGACCTGATCGACGGTCTCGTCGAGAGCGGGCGCTACGCTAGCGCCAGCGAGGTCATGCGCGAAGGCCTTCGCCTGGTCGAGGAGCGCGAGGAGCGGCGCAAGGTCAAGCTGGAGGCGCTGCGGGAGGCAATCCAGAAAGGCTTTGACAGCGGGCCGATGGAAGAGGTCGGCGACATGTTCGAGCGGATCAAGTCGGAAGGTCGGAAACGTCTGGCGACCAAAAATGCCAAAAAGACCCCTTAAGAGTCCGCAGACAGAAATCGACCTTACGGCGTCTGGGACTACATCGCCGCAGATAATCCGAGAGCGGCCGATACGCTGCTCGTCCGTATCGAAGCAACATTCGACATGCTTGCCGAGACACCGTTTGCCGGTCGCGAACGAAGCGAATTGCGTACAGGGTTGCGCAGCTTTCCGGTTGGCAACTACCTGATCTTCTACGTCCCAACACCAGACGGCGTCGAGGTCGTCCGCGTCATGCACGGCCGTCAGGATATCAATGCCGACGACATGCAATAGCTGAGCGTCGGCTCGTACTACCCGCCCACCACCAGATCGTCGCGGTGGATCATCTCCGACCTCCCGCTGATGCCGAGGATGGCCATCACGTCCGGGGAGGAGCGGCCCTTGATCCGTTCGGCGACCTCGGCGTCATAGGCGATCAGGCCGCGGCCGACCTCGCTGCTATCGGGGCCGCGCACGATCACGGCGTCGCCGCGGGCGAACTGGCCCTCGACCTTGATCACGCCGGCCGGCAGCAGGCTGGCGCCGGCGCGCAGCGCCGTCACCGCGCCGGCATCGATGGTCAGCGTGCCCTTCGGCTCCAGCGTCCCCGCGATCCAGCGCTTGCGCGAGGTGATGGGATTGGCGGGCGTCAGGAACCAGGTGCAGCGGCCGCCGTCGGCGATCGCCTGCAAGGGATGCTCGATCTTGCCGGAGGCGATCAGCATGTGGGTGCCGCCGGTGGTGGCGATCTTGGCCGCCTCGACCTTGGTGCGCATGCCGCCACGCGATAGCTCGGACTCGGCATCGCCAGCCACCGCCTCGATCTCCGAGGAGATGCTCTCGACCACCGGAATGAGCTTGGCGTTCGGGTTGTTCTTCGGCGGCGCGTCGTAGAGGCCGTCGATGTCGGACAGCAGCACGAGCAGGTCGGCGCTCGCCATGGTGGCGACGCGCGCGGCGAGGCGATCATTGTCGCCGTAGCGGATCTCGTTGGTGGCGACCGTGTCGTTCTCGTTGATCACGGGGATCGCGCGCCATTCCAAGAGCTTGCCGATGGTGGAGCGCGCATTGAGATAGCGGCGGCGTTCCTCGGTGTCCTGCAGCGTCACCAGGATCTGGCCGGCGCCGATGTCGTGCGCTCCGAGCACCTCCGACCAGATCCGCGCCAGCGCGATCTGACCGACCGCGGCGGCGGCCTGGCTCTCTTCCAGCTTCAGCGGACCGCGCGGCAGCTTGAGCCGGCTGCGGCCAAGCGCGATTGAGCCGGAGGAGACGACGAGGACGTCGCGTCCTTCCTTGTGTAGCTTGGCCATGTCGTCGGCGAGCGCGGCGAGCCAGGACGCCCGCACTTCGCCCCTGTCGGAATCGACCAGCAGCGCGGAGCCGACCTTGACGACGATGCGGCGGAATTGACTGAGTTCGGGGCTGGCCATAGTGCGCCTGGACGATCTGCTCTGTCTTGGAAACGGCGGAACGAGAAGCGGCGCCGGTAAGGCCTGCTTTTGCAGCAGGACGATGGCCGGCGCAAGGCGGGCGAGATGATAAACGGCCGACGGCGGCCTTGTCTTGGACGCCGTTCCGGTTCTAATGCCGGCAACCAAAAACAGGACTGGAGAGGAAACGTATGGACCGCCGCAAATTCATGACCGGATGCTTGGGGCTGCCACTCCTAGCGCAGGCGGGCGGGGCGCAAGCGCAAGCCGGTCTCACAAAGGTCATCTTCCCGTTCGCGGCCGGAGCCGGCGGCGACACGCTCTGCCGGCTGATCGCGCAGGAGATGGCCCCGGCGCTGCAGCGGACCATCGTGGTCGAGAACCGCACCGGCGGCGACGGCCTGATCGGCATCAAGGCGGTGAAGGGCGCAAGCCCTGACGGCAGCATGGTGCTGGTGACGACGGGGCCGACCATGTACCTGCTGCCGATGGTGGAGACGACACCGAGCTTCGACACCGCCAAGGATTTCATGCCGGTGTCGCTGCTGGCGCGGTTCGAATTTGTGCTGGTGATCAACCCGGCGGTCGACGCCACCGATTTCAAGAGCTTCGTGGCGTGGCTGAAAGCGCATCCGGACAAGACCTCGTTCGGGGTGCCGAGCAACGGCACCATTCCGCATTTCATGGGCTCCAAGCTCGAGAAGGATCTCGGCATTCCCTTGACCCGCGTGCCCTATCGCGGCAGCGCGCCCATTCTCAACGACATCGTCGGTGGTCATATCTCGTTCGGCATCACGACATTGGCCGATGCGCTGCCGCAGCATCGCGCCAAGGGTGTGAAGATCATCGCGGTCGCGAGCGCGGAACGCTCGCCGTTCGCGCCTGAGGTCCCGACTCTGAAGGAGAGTGGCATCGATCTCGTTGCCGACGCCTGGTACGGCATGTGGCTTCCCGCCGGCAGCCCGCCGGAGTTTGCGAGCAAGCTCGGCGCGGCCGCGAGCGCGGCGCTTGCCAAGCCCGAGGTGAAGGAGAAGCTCACGGCCATCGGGCTCATTCCGGTCGGCTCGACGCCGGAAGGATTGACGAAGGAGCTCGCAGCGAACATCGCGTTGTGGCAGCCGATCGTGAAGGCGACGGGATACAAGATCGAGAATTGAGGCGTTGCCAGCACCCCGCATTCCGCCGGCATGGCCGGGCCTGACCCGGCCATCCACGCCCAACCGCGATTGACGCAAGACGTGGATGCCCGGGTCGAGCCCCGGGCATGACGAGTTGAGAGAGCTTGGACTGCTCGCTCTACATCTTCGCGCGCTGCGCTATCCCGTCCTTGATCGCGGCGAGTTCTTTCTCGTCCCAGATACCGATCAAAACGCCGCCCCTCACTTGCAGCTGGTTGTCCGCATAGGCCGCGATTTTCTCGCGCGGCGTCGTGATGTGGTCGTTCGGATGCAGCGCCCAGTCGAACAGCTCGGCCTGCAGCCGCGCGATGATCCCTGCACACTCCGGATCGTCGCCGCGATCGACATATTCTTCCGGATCGGTTTCGAGGTCGTACAGCATCGGACGGAAGCCGGAGGCGTGGATGTATTTCCAGCGGCCGTCGAACACCATGAACAGGCGGCAGCGTTCGATCGGCTGGTTGAGCTTCAGCCGCACGTCCTGCATGGCGTAGTCGTATTCGGAGAACGCCACCTTGCGCCAATCTGACGGCGTGGGCCCGCGCAGCAGCGGCAGCAGCGAACGTCCTTCGAGGATGTGGCCCGGCACCTTGCCGCCGAAATAATCGACGAAGGTGGGCGCGAGATCGATCCCTTCCACCAGCGCGTCGCTGCGCGTGCCGCGCGTGGCATCGGCCTCCCTGGTGGGATCGATGATGATCAGCGGAATCTTCGCCGACTGCTCGTGAAAAAGATCCTTCTCGCCCATCCAGTGATCGCCGAGATAGTCGCCATGATCGGAGGTGAACACGATCATCGTCGTGTCCAGCAGCCCGCGCTCCTCCAGGAATTGCATCAGCACGCCCATCTGGTCGTCGATCTGGGTGATCAGGCCCATATAGGTCGGGATCACCTTCTCGCGGGCCTCATCGCGCGCCATGTTGCGCGAGTAGCGCATGTCCATATAGGCGCCGAACACCGGATGCGGGCTCGAGCGCTCGCGCTCGGAGCGGATCACCGGAATGATATCCGACGTCGAATACATGCTGGCATAGGGCTCCGGCGCGATATAGGGCCAGTGCGGCTTGATGTAGGATAGATGCAGGCACCACGGCCGACCATCGGTCTCGGCCTCCGTGATGAAGTCCATCGCGCGCCGCGTCATGTAGGGCGTCTCGGAATGCTCGTCCGGCACGCGCGCGGCCTTGTCGGCGTGCACCAGCAGCCAGCCGTTCTGCAGCGAGCCGTCGTCAGCCGCACCCGAATTGGCCCAATGCTCCCAGGGATTGGTGGCTTCAAAACCTTGGCTGCGCAAATACTCATCGTATTTCGGCCGCGGCCGCCCCGTCGGATGCAGGCCGTCGTCGCGCTCGTAAGGTTCGAAGCCGCATTCGGCGACGTGCACGCCGATCATCGATTCCGGCGGGATGCCGAGCGCCTTCATGCCTTCGAGATCGGGCGCCATGTGGGTCTTGCCGACCAGCACGTTGCGCACGCCGATTTTCTTGAGATGATCGCCGAGCGTGGGCTCGCCGACACGCAACGGCCAGCCGTTCCAGTGCGAGCCGTGCGAGCGCATGTAGCGCCCGGTGTAGAACGACATCCGCGACGGACCGCAGATCGGCGATTGCACATAGGCTTTGCTGAACAGCACGCCACGCTTGGCCATGGCGTCGATGTTCGGTGTCTTCAGCGTGGGATGGCCGGTGCAGCCGAGATAATCGTAGCGAAGCTGGTCGCACATGATCCAGAGAACGTTCTTCGCGCGCGCCATGCTTCGCCCCTGCTGTTTCTTGATTGTTTGATGCTGCGCTATTGCGCTAGCGAAGACAAGCGGGTCGGCTTTAAGCCGACCAGGGCTCTGCTTCAGCCGCGCTCTTGGCCTTGCTCGACACCGGGTGTTCGCCGATCACCTCCGCAAGCGCGCGCAACGCTTCCTTGACGCCATCGCCGGTCACGCCGGAGAGCAGCAGCGGGGTCTTCTTGGCGGCGCGCTTCAGGCGGTCCTTCTGCTTCTTCAGCTCGTCCGGCTCGACCGCGTCGATCTTGTTCAGCGCGACGATCTCGATCTTGTCGGTCAGCTGGCCGCCATAGGCATCGAGCTCCTTGCGCACAGTCTTGTAGGCTTTGCCGGCGTGCTCGCAGGTTGCGTCGACGAGATGCAGCAGCACGCGGCAGCGTTCGACATGGCCGAGGAAGCGATCGCCGAGGCCGGCGCCTTCATGTGCGCCTTCGATGAGACCGGGAATGTCGGCGAGCACGAATTCGCGGCCGTCGGCATTCACGACGCCGAGCTGCGGATGCAGTGTGGTGAAGGGATAGTCGGCGATCTTCGGCTTCGCCGCGCTGACCTTGGAGAGGAACGTCGACTTGCCGGCATTGGGCAGGCCGACGAGGCCGGCGTCTGCAATGAGTTTCAGGCGCAGCCAGATCCAGCGCTCCTCGCCCACCTGGCCGGGATTGGCGTTGCGCGGCGCGCGATTGGTCGACGATTTGAAATGCGCATTGCCGAAGCCGCCATTGCCGCCCTCGGCCAGCACGAATTTTTCGCCGACCTTGGTGAAGTCGTGGATCAGCGTCTCGCGGTCCTCGTCGAAGATCTGCGTGCCGACAGGCACCTTCAGCACGATGTTCTTGCCGTTGGCGCCATGGCGGTCCGAGCCCATGCCGTTCTCGCCCTTCTGGGCCTTGAAATGCTGCTGGTAGCGGTAGTCGATCAGCGTGTTGAGCCCGTCGGCAACCTCGATGATGACATTGCCGCCGCGGCCGCCATTGCCGCCGGAGGGACCGCCGAATTCGATGAACTTCTCGCGGCGGAACGCCACGCAGCCGTTCCCGCCGTCACCGGAGCGGATATAGACCTTTGCTTCGTCGAGGAATTTCATGGGCCATAGGTAGGCCAGCCGGCCCCCTCCGGCAACCCGAATTGACTGAGAAGCGGCGGAATCTCCGCGACTTTGGAGCCGTGATTAACCAGTTGGCCGGCGCCGGATCAGGAATTTCTGCGTGCCCTCCAGCACCAGCTCCTTGCGCTGGTTGAACACGGTGCTGCGAAGCGTGACGACGCCGGTGGTGCGTCCCGGCACCAGCTCCGTGACCTCGAGCGCGGGATAGATCGTATCGTCGGCGAACACCGGCTTGAGAAACCGGCTCGATTGCTCGAGGAAGCCGACCAGGGACTCCTCGACCATGAACGGAAACAGGCCCGCGCCGGGTGCGGTGTGGATCAAGGTCTGGAAGCCGTGGGCGAGCAGATGCGGCATACCGCGAGCGCGGCAATATTCCACGTCGTAGTGCACCGGATGGGTGTCGCCGCTCGCGGTCTGGAATGCGGCGAACACCGCCGAGGTCTGGGTTCGGCTCGGCAAAATGAAACGTTCGCCGACGACGAAATCCTCAAACCAGCGTTGCGTGGGGATCATGCGATGCTGGGTTGGATCGAAGTCGGTCATGTCCATGCTCTTTTTGTTCGTGAGACGCCTATCGCTACCGCGATGCGAAGAGTGCGACAATCCGTTCAATTCAGCGTGGCGGGCTTGTCCCTGTTGCCCACGTCATTAAAACGACCGCAAGCGACTCTAGTCGCCGTTTTCCGATGCTCTCTCCGCCCGTCATTGCGAGCGGAGCGAAGCAATCCAGACTGCCTCCGCTGAAGCAGTCTGGATTGCTTCGTCGCAAGAGCTCCTCGCAATGACGAGCCTCCGAATTCGCACTCTTACCAATGCCCTTCTTCAAGAATCTCTCCGCCTATGACGATCGCTCCGCGCGGCTGGCCGGCATTGCACTGATGGTGCTGTCGATCTTCATGTTCTCGTTCGGCGATGCCATGGGCAAATTCCTGGTCGGGACCTATTCGGTGGGACAGCTGTTGTTCCTGCGGGCCTGCGCGGCGCTGCTCTTGCTGTCGCCGCTGGTCTGGAAGCAGCGTCACCAGTTCCTGCATTTGGAGCGGCCGGGCTTGCAGCTGTTTCGCGTGGTGCTCTCGACGCTCGAGGTCGCCGCGTTCTTCCTCGCAACCGTCTACCTGCCGCTCGCCGACGTCATCACCTATTATCTCGCCGGTCCGATCTTCGTCACCGCGATGTCGGCGATCTTCTTAGGGGAAAAGGTCGGCTGGCGGCGCTGGACCGCGATCCTGATCGGTTTCTGCGGCGTCTTGATCGCCCTGCGCCCGTCGGCGCAGACCGTCAGCCTGCCGGCACTGATCGCGCTCGGCGGCAGCCTGTCGTTTGCAACCTTGATGCTGATCACCCGCAGCCTGCGCAAGACGCCAGACATCGTGATGGCGTCCTCGCAATTCGTCGGCACGTTTTCGCTGGGCGCGGTGCTGTCGGCATTCCACTGGGTGCCGCCGACCCCTGGCAGCCTCGTGATCTTCGCGCTGGCGGGATGCGTGTCGGTGACCGCGCTGTTCTGCGTCAACCGTTCGCTCAAGCTCGCGCCGGCCAGCGTCGTCGTGCCCTACCAATATTCGATGATCGTCTGGGCCGTGATCTTCGGCTTCGTCGTGTTCGGCGATGTCCCGTCCATCGCAACCCTCGTCGGCGCGGCGATCATCATCGGCGCCGGGTTCTATATCTATCTGCGTGAGCGGGATTTGGGGCGTGAGAGCGCGGAGGTGAATCCGCCGGCGTAAGGCCCACCCTCCCCCTTCAGGGTCCCTTCAGGGGAGGGTGATCGCCGGCCCTACCTCATCCGTCGCGCGCTGCTCCAGCTCTTCAGCGAGGCCCACACCCCGCGCGACAAACGGAAGCAGTCGACCGGCGTCGAGGAGCCCAGCGCCAGGAAACGGTGCAGCTGGACGCCGCTCCACTGGAAGCCGCACTTCTCCAGCACCTTGCGCGAGGCCGGGTTGGTGACGCGCGCGCCGGCATAGAGATGCCCGTCCTCGAACTCCTCGAAGAAGAAGTCGATCGCACCGCGCGCGGCCTCGGTGGCAAAGCCCTGGCCCCAGTGCTCGACGCCGAGCCAGTAACCGATCTCGGCATTGTCGGGCTTCGAGCAATCGATGCCGACCATGCCGACCGGCCCGGTATCGTGCTCGATCAGGAACACGGTCTCGCTGCCGGGTTCGGCGGTGGCGCGGATGAATTCGGCGGCGTCGTCCTGCGAATAGGGATGCGGCAGGCGGCGGGTGTTCTCGGCGATACGGCGGTCATTGGCGAGTCGGGCGATGGTCCTGACGTCGGCGAGGGTCGGCCGCCGCAAGGTCAGCCGCTCGGTGGCGACGACGCTTGGTCTCGCCTCCCGCAAGGTCACGCTCGAGAAATCCTGCAACATGTCCGGCTCCGTGAAAGTCACTAAGTCAAAGTGAGCAAAGAAAAGGGGAGGCCGGTTTCCCGCCTCCCCCTGGAGCCTTCGATCTCTTGTGATCTCTAGGACTCCGCCGGTTCAGTCGGGACCGGCGGACTCCAATTTGATCCACCGTCTATTCAGCAGCCTCTGCGATCGGGAGTACCGATACGAAGGTGCGGCCGTTGGCTTTGGCCTGGAACGCAACGCGGCCCTCGATCTTGGCGAACAGAGTGTGGTCCGTGCCCATGCCGACATTAAGGCCGGGGTGCCAGGTGGTGCCGCGCTGACGCGCAATGATGTTGCCGGGAGTGACGATCTCCCCGCCGAACGCCTTGATACCGAGGCGCTTGCCCTTCGAATCGCGTCCGTTGCGCGATGAACCGCCTGCTTTTTTGTGAGCCATGGCTCGTCTCCGAAATCCTGCGTATTTCTAGATCAATTCCTTGACGGAATCATTTCAAAACTTCTCACGCATCAATTCGTGAATTGGCGTGATCAATTCGATTTACTCGGCGGCTTCCGTTGCCGGCTCCTTGGCCACCTTCTCCTTCTTCGGACGCGGGCCCTTGGTGGGCTTGGCGCCGTCCGTCAGGATCTCGCTGATGCGCAGCACGGTGATCTCGTCGCGGTAGCCGCGCTTGCGGCGCGAGTTCTTGCGGCGGCGCTTCTTGAACGCGATGACCTTGGGGCCGCGCTTGTGATCGAGCACCTCGACCGCGACGGACGCACCTGCGACCGTCGGCACGCCCAGCACCGGCGTATCACCGCCGACCACCAGAACTTCATTCAGCTGCACGATCGAGCCGACTTCGCCTTCGATCTTGCCTACTTCCAAGACATCATCCGGCACGACGCGGTATTGCTTGCCGCCGGTTTTGATGACTGCGAACATCGTTTTTTTCCTTCGTGTTCAATCCCGGCCTCGCGACAGTTTGTCCGGGCCGGCTTTTTGTCAGTCGCTACGGGTTTATGCGAGTCTGCGCGGGCGGGAGTTATCCCCTTGAAAGCCCAGGCAAAAACAAGCGGCGCGAGAAACGCCCCGCGCCGGCTGTGGGACTTATAGCCGCCGGCAGCGGAGAGTCAAGGAAAACCGCCAAAAAGGGCCCGGATTTGAAGGATTTGGGCCATTTCCAATGCGCTCGCGGAATCTGCCGCCGCCGTGCAACCAACGGGTTCCCTCCCCGTTGTGTCCTCGCAAATCGGAACGCGGGCAAGGGCTATCATGGCTACAGACGAGTTGGTCAAGACAACGGGTATCGCCCAGCACGGGGCGAGCCGCCTGCCGTCGGTCGATGTCGACAGCGTCAACATCGAGATCAAGGACGACGACGGTTTTCTCGGCGACCGCGCCAGCAAGGCTGCGTTTCGCGAGATCCTCGAGGAATGGCGCAAGCCGCTGCGCAAGAGCGGCGAGGATCCGTTCGGTGATGAGCCGTCCGACAAGATCAGCAAGAAGACCCTTGATGCCGTTCTGGTCGGCGACGACACCGAGGCGACGGCCGTCGTGCACAGCGCGATCGAGGAGTTCGCGCAGGAGCTCGCCTACGTCACGCAGCGGTTTCTCAAGTCCAAGGCCTGGGCCAAGACCGAGTGCATCGTGGTTGGGGGCGGCTTTCGTGCCAGCCGGCTCGGGGAAATTGCCATTGCCCGGGCCGAGATCATCCTCAAGTCGGAAGGCTTCAAGGTCGACCTGGTGCCGATCCGCTTCGATCCGGATGATGCCGGCTTGATCGGAGCCCTGCATCTCGCGCCGTCCTGGATTTTCGAGGCCTATGACAGCATCCTCGCCGTCGACATCGGCGGAACGAATATCCGTTGCGGGATCGTGGAGACGCGCTGGAAGAAGGCGCCCGATCTGTCCAAGGCGGTCGTGTTCAAATCCGATCTGTGGCGCCACGCTGATGACGAGCCGAGCCGCGAGGCCGCGGTGAAGCAGCTGGTCAAGATGCTGCTGGGCCTCATTGAGGACGCCGAAGCCGAAGGCTTCAAGCTCGCGCCCTTCATCGGCATCGCCTGTCCCGGCGTGATCGACGCGGACGGCTCGATCGAGAAGGGCGCACAGAATCTCCCCGGCAATTGGGAGAGCAGCAAGTTCAACCTGCCGGCGAGCCTGATCGAGGCCATCCCCGAGATCGGCGAGCACGATACCGCGATCGTGATGCACAATGACGGCGTGGTTCAGGGCCTTTCGGAGGTGCCGTTCATGCAGCATGTCCAGCGCTGGGGCGTGCTGACGATCGGCACCGGGCTCGGCAACGCGCGCTTCACCAACCGCCGCAAGGAGAACGGTAACGGCAAAGGCCGGGATTCTACGGAGAATGGGAAGAAAAAGGGTAAGGACAGCAAGGAGTAACCTTGACCGGTTAGGTTAAGGACCGGTTTGCGTTGCGGCGCGCAAGCCGCACGCTACGGTCGAATCGTCGCTTCCACTCGGCCGGCGAAGCCGCCCTTCCCGGCCAGTATTTCAATGAGCGGCACGGGACCGCCAGTGTTTACCGCGTCTGGCGGTCCCACCCCGTTTTTCCAAAACATGCGATGAGCCCCAACGCTCGCCCCGACGGCGGTGCGTTCCCTCCCCCCTTGCGGGGGAGGGCCAGGGAGGGGGGTAGCCCAGCAAATGGTGCCGATGGTGTGCCTGCTCCGTCAGGCTCCCCCCACGCTTCAGCTCCACCCCACGCGCTGAAAGAACGCCGCGATCTCGCGTCCCGCGCGATCCGGATCTTCCCGATGCGGGAAGTGGCCGACATCCGGAAACATCGCCAGATCGAGTTCGCTGAAGGTTTCGCCCAGCCGATCGGTCCACGCATACGGAAACAGCGGATCGTGCGCGGCCCAGCGCACGCAGGTCGGCACATTGATCGGCGGAAGCTGTGGCGCTTCGCCTTTCATCATCGCGAGACGCCCGGCATGGGAGGCGCGATAATGCGCAAAGCCGCCGGCGAGGTTGCCGTCTTTAAAGAAATTGTCGGCGAAAGCGTCGAGGACGTCGTCGAAAGCGTTTGTCCGGTGTGCCCAGCCTTTGAGGAAATGGCTGATATAGAGCCGGCAGGTCTCCCGGCTCGCACCGACGAGCGCAGGCGCCATCTCCATCTGATGGAAGGACTGGTACCAGATGTGGTTGAGCCTATCAGGGGCGGCCATGCGCGGCCCGATCCCGGGATAGACGAAATCGAAGAAGAAAAGCCCGGTGAGCCGCCTCGCGGCCTGCCGGGCCAGGGGCTGCATCACGGCACCCCCGACGTCATGGCCGACCACGCCGAATCGGTCGATGCCGAGCCCGTCCATCAGCGCCAGCATGTCCGCCGCATGGCCGTCCGGCCCGTAAGGGCCATCGGGCTTGTCGCTGTCGCCGAAGCCGCGCAGATCGGGCGCGACAAGCGTGAAGCGGTCCGAAAGACGCGCCATCACCGGCTCCCAGGTCAGCCAGAATTCCGGCCAGCCATGCAGCAAGAGCAGCGGTTTGCCCTTTCCTGCGCGAACCAGGTGGAAATCGGCGCCATTGGCGGAGATCGTCAGGTGCTCCATGCCGGTTCCTTTCGTGGCAGAAGCGTTTTCGAGCGAAGTGGCCCCCGGTTCGCGTCAAGAAAACGCGTCAAAACAAGAATCCAGAGCTCCGTTCCGACTTCATCGGAGCAAAGCCCCAGGCCAAGTGGGACGACAAGGGCTGAAAGAGGCTGCGGATTTTCCCCTTTCGCGCCTTGTCTGGCCCGCCATCCTCGCCTATTAACGCCCCCAACCACAGGGGCCGCAGCTCCTATATGGCGCCTTCAGGAGAGGTGGCAGAGTGGTTGAATGCACCGCACTCGAAATGCGGCATAGGTGCAAGCCTATCGGGGGTTCGAATCCCTCCCTCTCCGCCATGTTTCGAATCCCTCTCCGAAGTGGCTTGAAGCACCGCCATCCCCGCCGACTCAGGCCGCTCTGATGCTTTAGTCGTACTGGTGCTGTGATCAGGGCGCGCCGCTGGATGTCCGTCAGGTTCGTAGTTACAATCGGTGATACATAAGGCGTCTCCTCGCACGCAGCGCTTGGAATGCCGTACGCGATGGGGGATCCGCCACGGGGATGGACAAGCGGGGGCTAAGCGAGCGCGATATTTGCACCAAGTTCATCACGCCAGCCCTCCGTGAGGCGGGCTGGGACGAGATGCTGCAAATCCGCGAGGAGGTCGGCTTCACCAAAGGCCGGATTATCGTGCGCGGCAAGCTGGTCACGCGGGGCAGGGCCAAGCGTGCAGACTATATCCTCTACTTCAAACCCAACATCCCAATCGCGCTAATCGAGGCCAAGGACAACAATCACAGTGTTGGACACGGTATCCAGCAGGGCCTCGACTACGCGGCGACCCTCGATATTCCCTTCGTATTTTCCTCGAACGGCGACGGCTTCGTTTTTCACGACCGAACCGGCCGCAGCACCCCGGTCGAGGCGAATCTCGCGCTCAATGCTTTCCCGTCGCCGGCCGATTTGTGGGCGCGTTACCGCGCGTGGAAGGGCCTCGACGCGGAAGCCGAACAGATCGTTCTTCAGGACTATTTCGACGACGGCAGCGGCAAGGCGCCGCGTTACTATCAGGTGAACGCCGTCAACGCCGCGATCGAAGCGATCGCCAAGGGTCGTGACCGCGTGCTGCTGGTCATGGCGACCGGCACCGGCAAGACGTACACCGCGTTTCAGATCATCTGGCGTCTGTGGAAGGCCGGCCGCAAGAAGCGCATCCTGTTCCTTGCTGACCGCAATGTGCTGATCGACCAGACGATGGTGAACGACTTCCGGCCCTTTGGACCGGCGATGGCGAAGCTTTCGACCAAATGCCAAGACCATTGAGAAGCAGGATGGCACGAAGGAAGACCTGACCCTGGCGCTCGACAAGAAGCGGCGCATCGACACCGCTTTCGAGATCTATCTCGGGCTTTATCAGGCGATCACTGGCCCGGAGGAACGCCAGAAGATCTACCGCGAGTTCTCGCCCGGGTTCTTTGACCTGATCGTGATCGACGAATGCCACCGCGGCAGCGCGGCGGACGATTCTGCCTGGCGCGAAATTCTCGATCATTTCTCGGGCGCCACGCAAATCGGCCTCACTGCCACGCCGAAGGAAACTGCATATGTCTCCAATACGGATTACTTCGGCCCGCCGGTCTTCACCTATTCGCTGAAACAAGGGATCAGCGACGGCTTTCTCGCGCCTTACAAGGTCATCAAGGTTCACATCGATCGCGATGTCGAAGGCTATCGGCCGGAGCTCGGACAACTCGATCGTGCCGGCAACGAGGTCGAGGACCGCATCTACAATGCCAGGGACTTCGACCGGAACATCGTGCTCGATGATCGCACCCTGCTGACGGCAAAAAAGGTAACGGAATTTCTGAAGGAAAGCGGCGATCGCTTCCAGAAAACGATCGTCTTCTGCGTCGATGAAGAGCACGCGGCACGGATGCGGCAGGCGCTTGTTAATGAGAACGCCGATCTCGTCGCTGAAAATCAGCGCTATGTCATGCGCATCACCGGCAGCGACAAGGAAGGGCAGGATCAGCTCGGCAATTTCATCGATCCGGAATCGAGATATCCCGTTCTGGTCACAACATCGCGGCTTCTCTCGACAGGCGTCGATGCGCAGACCTGCCGGCTAATCGTGCTCGATCGCGCGGTGGGCTCGATGACCGAGTTCAAGCAGATCGTTGGGCGCGGCACCCGCGTCCACGAGGATACCAAGAAGTTCTATTTCACGCTGATCGATTTCCGCGGAGCGACGGATCATTTTGCCGACCCTGATTTCGATGGCGAGCCAGTGCAGATCTATGAGCCGGGTGAAGACGATCCAATCGCGCCGCCCGACGACTCTGACGACATCGATGACAATGACCAATCATCCTACGGGGCGGATGATGCCGAAGAAACCATTATTGATCAGCCAGCCTTGCATGTTCTGCCCGGGGATCGCGCGCAGAAGATCTATGTCGATGGCGTCGGCGCTCGCATTGTGGCTGAACGCGTCGAATATCTCGATGAAAACGGCAAGCTTGTCACCGAGTCGCTGCGCGATTTCACCAAGGCGGCTCTCAAGAAGCACTACGCAAGCCTCGACGAGTTCCTCAGGCGCTGGAAGGCGGCCGAGCGCAAGCAAGCAATCATTGAGGAACTGGAAGCCGAGGGTCTCGCGCTTGAGGTTGTCGCCGACGAACTCGGCAAGAATCTTGATCCTTTCGACCTGATCTGTCACGTGGCTTTCGACAGGAAGCCGCTGACGCGTCGAGAACGAGCCGACAACGTCAAGAAGCGCGACGTGTTCAGCAAATATGGCGGGCAGGCCCGTGCCGTGCTCGACGCCCTATTGGCGAAATATGCGGACGAAGGCGTGCTCAATCTTGACGATGCCAACATCTTGCGTATTCCACCGCTCAGCACGTTGGGCACCCCCTTTGAACTGATCAAGGCATTCGGCGACCGCCATGGATTCGAGCGCGCCGTGCATGAATTGCAATCCTCTCTCTACCAGGAAGTCATCTGACCATGTCCGTCCGTACCACCGTCAAATCTATCCAGGACATCATGCGCCAGGATGCAGGCGTTGACGGCGATGCCCAACGCATCAGCCAGTTGTGCTGGATGTTCTTTCTCAAGATCATTGACGATCAGGACCAGGAACTCGAAGTCACTCAGGACGGCTACCGCTCGCCGATTCCCAGAAAGTACCAGTGGCGCGCGTGGGCGGCAGACCCTGAGGGGATTACCGGCGAAGAGCTGCTCGCGTTCGTCAACGGAGATATGTTTCCGGCGCTGAAAGGCCTCGCAGTTTCGAGCAAGTCCGGCGACCGTCGACGCGTAGTCAAGGACGTTTTCGAAGATGCGTACAACTACATGAAATCCGGCCAGCTCATGCGGCAGGTCGTCAACAAGATCAACGACGTCGATTTCAACAACCTGACAGAAAGGCAGCATTTCGGCGACATCTACGAGCAGATTCTGAACGACCTGCAATCGGCAGGCAACGCCGGCGAATATTATACGCCGCGCGCCGTCACTGCTTTCATGGCCGATCGCATCGATCCGCATCCCGGCGAAATTCTGTTCGATCCCGCCTGCGGAACCGGCGGCTTTCTGACCTGCGCCATCCGCCACATGGAGAAGAACTACGTCAAGACGCCCAAGCAGCGAGAAAAGATGCAAGCTGCATTGCGCGCGGTTGAGAAGAAGCAGCTCCCGCACATGCTCTGTGTCACCAACATGCTGTTGCACGGCATTGAGGACCCGAGCTTCGTGCGTCACGACAACACGCTGGCCCGCCCGTTGATTTCCTGGGGTAAGGACGAGCGGGTGGACATTGTCCTTACCAACCCTCCCTTCGGAGGTCGTGAGGAGGATGGCATCGAGAACAACTTCCCGACCTTCCGCACCAAAGAGACGGCTGACCTGTTCCTCGCATTGATCGTGCGCTTGCTCAAGCCAGACGGTCGCGCTGCTGTGGTGTTGCCGGATGGCACCCTGTTCGGCGAGGGCATTAAGACGCGGCTCAAGGAGCATCTGATGGAGGAATGTAATCTGCACACCATCGTTCGCCTGCCTAACTCTGTGTTCAAGCCATATGCTTCGATCGGGACAAATCTGTTGTTCTTCGAAAAGGGCGCGCCGACAAAAGACATCTGGTTTTATGAGCACCGAGTGCCCGAAGGGCAGAAAGCTTACTCGATGACCAAGCCGATCCGACTGGAGCATTTTCAAGGCTGCATCGAATGGTGGGGGGGCAACGAACGGAAGGGGCGCAAGGAGACCCCGCAGGCTTGGCGCGTCACCGCGGATGAGGTTATGGCACGCGGTTACGATCTCGACATCAAGAACCCTCACACGAAAGCTGACGATCACGGCGACCCGGAGACTCTATTGGCCGCCCTTGCTGCCGCCGAAAGCGAGGCAGATTCCTTGCGCAACAAGTTGAAGGCGATCCTTGCAGAGGCGCTCGCCCGATGAACGCAGACCGACTGCTGGCACATTACGAGCGGATCGCCGATGCGCCCGACGCAGTTGCCCGTCTGCGTCGCTTCATTCTCGATCTTGCCGTGCGCGGTAAGCTCGTGTTGCAAGACCCGAGCGACGAGCCGGCGGTGGAGTTGCTGAAACAGATTGCGAAGGAAAAGGCACGGCTGGTGAAGGCAGGGGAGATCAAGTCCCCGAGGCCAATCCCGGCTCTTTCCGAAATACCGTTTCTAATCCCCCCTAGCTGGCGGTGGTCTCAGCTCGCCGAGATTGGGATTTTGAGTCCCCGTAACGAAGCGCCTGATGCGCTTCAAGCTTCCTTTGTGTCGATGCCGATGATCGCCGCAGAGTACGGGGTTGCTAATGAGCACGAGGTTCGCCCGTGGGGCGAAATCAAAAAAGGCTATACGCATTTTGCTGAGGGTGATATCGGCCTTGCCAAAATCACGCCGTGTTTCGAGAACGGCAAATCGGCTGTATTTCGACACCTCACAGGGGGCATTGGTAGCGGGACAACGGAGTTGCATATCGTTCGCCCGCTATTCGTCGATCAAGACTACATCCTGCTCTTCCTCAAGAGCCCGCATTTCATCGAAAGCGGCATCCCAAGAATGACCGGAACCGCTGGCCAGAAGCGAGTGCCGAGCGGGTATTTCGCGCATTCTCCGTTTCCCCTCCCGCCGCTTGCGGAGCAGCATCGTATAGTTGCCAAAGTTGATGAACTAATGGGGCTGTGCGACCAGCTGGAGGCAGCGCGGTCCGTCCGCGAGCGGGCGCGCGATCGGCTGGTGTCGGCGAGTCTTTTCCGCCTCAACGCTCCCAGTCCCGAAACCTTCCAGGCCGACGCCCGCTTCGCCCTCGACGCGCTACCTGCCCTTATCGCCCGTCCCGACCACATCAAAGCTTTGCGCCAGACAATCCTCAACCTTGCCGTGCGCGGCAAGCTCGTGCCTCAGGATGCGAAGGACGAGCCGGCCGATGAGTTATTACGGCGGATTGCGAAGGAGAAGGCGCGGCTACTGAACTTAGGCGAGATCAAGAAAGAGAAGCCGCTCAATCCGATTACAGTCGAGAATCAGCCGTTTGATCTTCCAAGAGGATGGTCTTGGGTGCGTCTTGATTCTCTTTCGCGGCTAATCACCAAAGGATCGTCCCCAAAGTGGCAGGGCGTCAACTATGTGAATGCTGATGACGGCATTCTTTTCATCACAAGCGAAAATGTTGGGAATTACAAGCTTAGGAAGCTGAACGACTTGAAGTTTGTCGAAAGACGCTTTCGTGACATCGAACCAAGATCGATGTTGAAGCAAGGCGATTTTCTGATGAATTTGGTTGGCGCTTCAATCGGGCGCACGGCGATCTATGATTTGGACTTAGAGGCGAACATCAATCAAGCGGTAGCTCTAATCCGCTTGGTCGAGATCTCACGCGGGCTGTTGGTGCCCTATCTCTTGCACTACTTCAATTCGCCGGCTGCGATCGACTTCATGCTTGGTTCGCGCGTTATCACCGCGCAACCGAACATGAGTCTAACGGATGCAAGGGAATTTCCAGTTCCCCTCCCACCCCTCACCGAACAGCGCCGAATTGTCGCGAAGTTGGATGAGTTAATGGCGCTGTGCGACCGGCTTGAGGCGAGCCTGGTCGCTACCGCCGCGACCCGCCGCTGCCTACTTGAAGCGCTACTAGCCGCAGCCTTGGCTCCAACGGAGGATCGCGAATTGCAGGCAGCGGAATGATAACATTATGCGCCTGTTTTGCCCGACGATGCAAATGAGGTGCGACAGGCCGCTTCTCTGGCGACGCGCCCGAACGGTGAACGCAAACCAGACAGCGTTTCGCCTATCGCCCGAAAAAGCGTCGATGGGCCTGACACTGCTCCGCGCGCATCGCTCTCCAAATTTGCTCGCCAAGCCACCCAACTCGGGCCCCGCGTAACCCATTGATCTTGCAGCCGCCGGCTACTGTGCATGGGGTTGTTTTCGCGTTTTTTGTTGTCCCATGGCAGAAAGCCTAGGTTTGAATCGTCGCGGCACCCCGGCTGACCTCTCCAGATCAGCCGCCCCTCCACCAATCGAGACCAACATGCAATCTACCGCCACCGGCTGGGGCAATGGCCTCCTCGGCGTCATCATCTTCAGCGGCTCGCTGCCGGCGACGCGGGTTGCGGTCGGCGGCTTCTCGGCGCTGTTCCTGACGTCCGCGCGCGCCGTGATCGCCGCGCTGCTGGGCGCTGCGTTGCTCGGCCTGCTCCGGCAGGCGCGGCCGGCGCGGGAGGATCTCGCCTCGCTCACCATCGTCGCCATCGGCGTCGTGGTCGGCTTCCCCCTGCTGACCGCGCTCGCGCTCCAGCACATCACCTCGGCGCATTCGATCGTCTTCATCGGCCTGTTGCCGCTGTCGACCGCGATCTTCGGCGTGCTGCGCGGCGGCGAGCGGCCGCAGCCGCTGTTCTGGCTGTTCGCTAGTATCGGCAGCGCCACGGTGGCCGGCTTTGCCCTCTCTGGCGACGGCTCGGCGTCGCTCACCGGCGATCTCTTGATGGTGGCCGCGATCGTGCTGTGTGGCCTCGGCTATGCCGAAGGCGCCGCGCTGTCGCGCCGCCTCGGCGGCTGGCAGGTGATCTCCTGGGCGCTGTTGCTCGCGCTGCCGTTGATGCTGGCGCTCGCAATTTGGACGTGGCCGCCCGCCTGGAGCGGCGTCAGCATGCCCGCCTGGATCGGGCTCGCCTACGTCTCCGTCTTCAGCATGTTCGTCGGCTTCATCTTCTGGTACCGCGGGCTTGCGATCGGCGGCATCGCCCGTGTCGGCCAGTTGCAGCAGCTGCAGCCGTTCTTCGGGCTCGCGCTCGCAGGTCTTTTGCTGCACGAGCCCGTGGCCTGGAGCATGATCGCCGCGACCGCGCTCGTGGTCGCCTGCGTGTTCTTCGCGCGGCGGTTTGCGTGAGGCCGCACGCTTCCGTCCTGCCCATCGCCGTCCGCCTCAGTGCGTTTCTTCCTGCAAACCACTCCAAGCCATCGGCTTGCCGAACAGACGGCCCGCACGAGATCGAAGCCGGCCCGGTCGGTGGCAACGAGATGCGTGCCAGTCCCCCCATCTTCGGTCCAACGCGTGGCTTGCAAGTTCGGTCCTGAGCTTATGAGCTTGCTCGAGCGCTTCCTGCGGGGATCGAGGCGGTCGATACCGGCGCCATTGTCATGCGACCCGCAAAACCTTGATCTAGATCAACGTCTGTTCCGGCGCGGTGTCTCCCTTTACGAGGAGAGTCATCTCAGTGCATCGCCTGCCTTATTTCGCAATGACGGAGCGGACAAGGAAAGAACTGGCTGCCTGCCCCCGCCGGCAAGTTCGTTCTGATGCTGCGGTTGTATTGGCCGAACGAGAAGGGGCCTTCGATCATCAACGGCACCTGGTCTCCGCCGGCCGTCAGGAGGGTTGCGAGCAGCTGATCGCAAGGCGCAGCGGGGTGCCGCGGTGACAGCTCAGGGTCTGCAGGATCGGAGGAGGTCAGGATGAAGGTTGCGCTTCTGTCGGCGGCGCTCATGGCAGGGCAATTGGTCACGCCCGTTTCCGATCGCGTCCCCCATTTGAATGTGGAGGCACTGTGCAAGGCAACAGTGGCTGATGACAAGGCAAACGGTATCGTTCTGGGGCAGAGCCTCGAGAAATGCATGAGCGATGAAACCGACGCCCAGCAGCAGCTCGTCGCGCTTTGGTCGGCAAATGCCGGCCCTGTTCGCGACCGCTGCGAAGCCGAGGCCAGTTCGATCGCCGGGGCTCAGAGCTACGTCGATCTTCTCTCTTGTATTCAAGCCGCCGAATTGGCGAACCCTCGGCCCTCAGCGCCACTAAAGGGCGCAAGCAAGAATCGAAACGCGAAATAGCCTGGTCAAGATCTCAAGCGAAGGAGGACGTCATGCGACACGGAACCAAATTGTGGTTAGCCGGCGCCGTTGTTGTCTGCGCAGCCGTGAGCTCGGTGCAGTGGTCGGAAGCGGATGGGCTTTCATTCTCGATCCAGAGCGCGGAAGCCCGCGTCGGGCGGCCAGCGACGCCGGCGAGTGTCGCGGGCGTCGCGCGTCGAACGACCCGTCGTGCCGTGGTCGGTGGAGCCGCCGTAGGTGCAGCAGCCGCAGGAGCCGCCGTTGCGGCGCCAACCTGCGCGCGCGTGCTGGTCAATGGCGTCTGGGTCTGCCGCTAGGCGATCTGCCCTCCCTTGCGAGGCAGGGCGATCGCATATGGCTTGCACGATGCTGCTGCATCGGCAGTGGGCTCCCTCCCCCGCTTGCGGGGGAGGGTTGGGGAGAGGGTGTCTCCGCGTTGGTGTTGTCGAGAATCTGCCGAGTTTGTCCCTGCGCGGCGAGAGCCCTCACCCGCCGCGCTCGGGCCGATGCTTCGCATCGCCCGGGGCGCGTCGGCCTCTCCCGCAAGCGGGAGAGGCGGAGCAAGCCCGCGGACAGCCCCCGTGAAAGCATATGCGATAGCCCTGCCTTGCGAGGGGATCGCCGCGACCGCGCTCGTCTCCGTCGCGTGGTGGCTTGCGTGAGGCCTGTCGCCTCACGCCTGCCCCATCACCGTCCGCGTCAGCGCGCTTCTTGCAAACTTCTTCAGCGGCATCGGCTTGCCGAACAGAAAGCCCTGCACGAGGTCGAAGCCGAGCTCGTTGGCGGCGACGAGGTCGGCGCGGCTCTCGACTCCTTGCGCCACGGCGCGCGCGCCAAAGCTCTGGGCCAGCTCGACGATATGACGGCACACCGTGCGCTTGAGCCGGTCATTGCCGCTGCCGGTGACGAATTGCCGGTCGGCCTTCAGCCTGACGAAGGGAATCTTGTCGAGGCCCATCAGCGCCGGCCAGTCGGCGCCGAGATTGTCGACCGCCAAGCCGATGTTGTGCAGGCCCACCTCGCGCGCGACCTCGGTCAGGTGGTCGAGATCGCGGGTCGCCTCCTGGCTGTCGATCTCGACCGTCAACCCGCCGAAGGCCGGATGCGTCGGCACGCGGCGGCAGAGATCGCGCACGGCCTGCGGCTCCCTGAGATAGGAGGCGGGAAGATTGATCGACAGATCGACCGGGCTTTGCTGCTCCAGCAGATAGTGCCAGTCCTGCACGGCGCGATCGATCACGAACTCCGACAGCTCACGAAAATGCGGATCGTGCGGTTCCGGGATGAAATAGGCCGGCGGCACCACACCCCAGGTCGGATGCCTCATTCGCACCAGCGCCTCGGCGCCGCTGCGGACCAGCGTGCGCGCGTCGATCTTGGGCTGGTACCACAGCTCGAGCCAGCCGGCATGCAGGGCCTCGCCGACATGGACGGCCGGGCTCGGTGCCGGCTCCTCCGGCAGCAGCATCGCAACACGCTCGCGCAGCGTCTCCGCGGCAAAGGGCGTGGTGAGCGGCGGCAGCATCGCAAGGCCATATTCCTCACCGACCTGCCGCACGGCCTTGACGATGATCGACTCGCGGGCGCCGACGGCGAGGACCTGGCCGGCAAATGCCTCGCGCACCAAGATTTCGAGGAATCGTCCCGGCTCGATGCCATCGGCGGCGACGCCGAGCAGGATCAGGTCCGGCAATTCGGTGGCGAGCACGGTCCGCAGCTCGTCGGCGTTGGCACATTCGCAGGTGACGAAGCCGAGATCCTCGAGCACCTCGCTGAGAAAGGCGCGCAAGTGACGCTTGCTGTCGGCCACGCAGGCGCGCGGCGTCACCTTTCGCCGTCCGAAGGTCACAGGCCTCCGGCCGACGAGTTCAGTCATCCCATCGTTCATCGTACACCACTCCCGTTCCGTGACGGTTTCTTAAACGCCGAGCGTGGGTTCAAATAAGGAGAGCTTCACATCGTTCTTGAATAATTTGAGTAACGTTAAGCCCTGCAATTCGAGCTAATTTGTCGACAGATTCGTCGACAAGAATTCGCATACCCAAGCACCACACGCGCAACGACGGTTGCGGCGCTGACGTCGTCACCATCGTCGTCGACGTGAGCGCCAGCGCGCCTGCAAGCAACGCCGCCATCGTCGATCGCGTAGCGCCGAGCTCATCCGCGAACTCCCGCAGCTCTTGCCGTGCATCGGAGCGACAGCTGGATGCGACGAGCGCGCCTTCCCGCGATGCGCGCATAATCCGCTTTCTCTCGTGACGGCTCTGCGACAACGGGTCCGGGCCGGCAGCCGTGAATGTGAAGTGCATCACACGCGCATTGCTGCAGCTGCGCTATTGCTCCGCATAGGCGGTGGAGGGCTGTCGAGGACTACAGCTATGTCGATGCGGCGAATGATATCTTGGTGGTTCAGATTCGTGCTGTCAGGGCGATTCATGGATCGCTTCCTGTGCCTGCCGCGTTAGCCGAGCGCAACGTGTCGCTTCGCGACCGAATCCCGATCTAGTCTTGCCCGATCAGTTTGCGCAACGCCGCCGCACCGTCCTGCATCGCGTCGCGTCCCTTCCAGGCCAGATAAGTCAGCTTGCCGCTGAGCGTGTCGTGGCTGCGCAGCCGCCGCGATCCGAGGATGTGGCCGACATTGTCGGGGAAGCGGCTCACCTCGGCGGACACCAGCGCCGCGATCGCGTCCATCAATTGCTGGAGGCGGACGCCCCAGTCGCAATGCTCGATGTCGTCGATGCGCACCTGGAGCGCATATTCGGTCTCATAGATTTCGGCGAGCAGGTCGCGGGCGACCAGCACGCGGTTGTGCCGAAGTGCGATCCGAAGCGCGAGGCGCTTGTCGTCGAGCCGGTCGAGGACCATGGGAACGACGCAGGCATAGGGCGTGGCGGCAACGTCCGCGGCGGCCTTGCTCGCAGCGGCCTTGGTGGCGAGCCGCATCAATTGCCAGGACGTCTTCAGGCGTCGCGCCACCAGCGCCAGCGCGAACGGCAGCGCCTGGGGATGGGTCCTCTTGAAGGCGTCGAGCTGCGCGCTGATCTGGGCGACCTGACCGTCGTCGAATTTCGCGATCTTCTCAGGCAGCTTCTCGTTGAACTTCGGGAGTGCATCGCCGGCGCGCAACACATGAAGCATCTTCACGACGTCGTCGAAGGCGGTGCGCGAGGCCGTGTATTGTGCAAGCTTGGCGCGCGCAGATTCGGCGCTCTCGGACGAGGTGAGGGTGCTCTCGAGGACCTTGACGACCTTGATCTGGAAGGTCGACGCGATCTTCTGCACTTCCTTCGGGTTGTTGGCCGCGACCTGGTCGTTGATCGCCTTGATGTAGTCGCGCGCCATGGTCGGCAGCAGGTCGCGGCAGATCCACTCCCAGATCGGGGTGAGGGTGTTGCGCGAGATCCGCCCCATGTTGGCATGCTCGGGCGCGCCGTCGATCAGCAGCAGCTCCAGCGGCGCGAAGAAATAGCGCGAAGGGTTGGTGGCGCGCGCCTGGGTCGATCCGTCCTTGCGGAACTCGGCGCGCAGGCGGGACTGGATGTCGGCCGAACCCGGCATGTCGATGCCGCACAGCTCGAGCCGTTCGAGCTCGCTGAGCAGACAGCTGCGCGACAGCGGCGTCAGCCTCTGCAGGAATTCCGACAGCCGATCGATCTCGTTCATGGCACGCAATCTTTCGCAGCGTGTCCCGCGGGCTGGCGGGCCCAATGCGTGGAGGCATTTGCGCGCTCTCAACCCCCCTAGAGAAGCAAGTCGCCGTTAATTATTCCGTAAAACCCGCGGGGCGTCGGAGAAGGGCGGCGGCCAAGGAGCTCCGCATGTCGCCCGAGATTTCGGGAGAAAACTCAACCCTTGCATGGTCGGGTGCTGCGTCGCGCAAGCACAAATTGTGCCGAAGCCGCGATTTTTACGCAAAATGGTCTAAATTACCGTAGTCTTACGGAGCAAAAAGTTAACCACAGACCGGCCCCGGTTCCGCTAAATGAGTGACATGGGGTCACAGAATGATACGGCCACCGATTCGCGGCCGTCGGAATGGCACGAAGGCAGCGCTGCTTCAGCCGAAGAGCCCGATTTCGTCCGCCTGAGCGCCGTCCGCGCCAAGGCGGCCGACGAAATGGCCGCTGCCATCGCCCGCGAGCTCAACGGCCCCCTGACTGCGCTCCTGCTCTACATGGGCGAGATCAAGCATCACAGCGACCAGCTCGCGCCCGTTTCGAGCGATCGTGCCTATTTGCAGCGGGTGGTGGAGAACGCGCTGGCACAGACCGAGCGCGTTTGCGGCCTGGTCAAGCAGCTGGCCGGCCCTCACAAGGGTGGCTTGCCGATCCCGTCCAGCACCGAGGAGGCAGAATCGAAGGCTGCTCGCGTGCTGCAACCGCAGCGCGTGCCGAGCGCCGAGCTCCTCGGCCCGTCCGGCCAGAAGCGGCTGACCAAGCGCGAGCGCGAGGTGCTGAGGCTGATCAGCGAAGGCTACTCGAACAAGCAGGGCGCGCTTCGCATGCAGATCAGTCCGCGCACGTTCGAGAGCCACCGGGCCGAGGCGATGCGCAAGCTCGGCGCGCGCAACACCGCCGACCTCGTCCGTGCGGCGCTGCTGCATTCGATCGACTAGAGCAAGATCCGGAAAAGTGTGCAGCGGTTTTCCCTCGCGACAAATGCGGGACGCGTTTGCGCGGAGATCATGCGCAAACAATAACCTGGAGCGCCACGATTCATCCCGATCTCATCGCGCTTTAAGGCCGGCCTGTTGCGCCGCCGGCAGGCGGTGCGACCGAGGCCCGAGACATCTCTCGAGCAGTTTGGAAACCGGTCGCGCTCAGAAATAGTCTTCGGCGAACGGACGTGCGCGCGAGGCGGGACGCAGCGGCTTGATCTCTTCCTTCGGCGCATTCGGAATGATCGTGATGGTCCAGCGGGGAGGCATGCTCGATTCCTGCGCCAGCACCGAACGCACGAAGCCGGTCACGGTCGACTCGCCAGCCTTCACTGTCGCCATCCGTCCGTTGAACTGTGCGATGCGGAAGCGACGAACCTCCTTCTGGTCTGCGGTCTCGTAGGTGAACATGGAAAACCCTCCTGGTTTTCCGGGACTATCGCCATCTATGATTAGCCATCTCTAAAAATCCCAAACCGTAGAAGTACGGCGGGTTTCGCGCGGCCTTTGCTACCGCTGGGGGTATTCGGGCTGGCGAGCGCGCAGCATATGAGAGCGCCAATTTAGACCTGCGGCTCCTGCGCGCGCGCGGCGGCATAGGCGGCATCCATCAGGTCCAGGAGAACGCGGAGTTCGGCCTCGCCAAGGCCCTCCGCGGTGTTCTCCAGCCGCAACGCCAGCGCTGCGAGCCTGACATAGCCGAACGTTCCGGCCGCGCTCTTCAGCGAATGCGCTTCGCGCGCGATCCTGGCGTGGTGCTGCGCAGGCGAGAGCGAGCGGAACAGTTGCAGGCGCGCGCCGGTCTCGCTCCAGAACACATCGCGCACTTCACAGGCACCGTCCTCGCCGATCTCGCGCACCAGCGCTTCGTACGCGCGCGGTTCGCGCGCGGGTTCGGCATCGAGCGCCGCCTGCGCTGGCGCGACGGTTACGTCAAACATGGCCTTGCCTGCCTTGATCACGGCTCGTTGTCGCGCGGCACCTGCCGACGCGAGGCTTGCCCCGTGTCTACGGCATTCGAATTTCAGTTCCGGTAGCAGGATGCCCGGTGTTTGCAGGCCGGCATTAGCCGGCGGTTTACCAAGCGACCGCGGCGATCAGCGCGGGCCGAGCAGGCGGTCGTACTGAGCCTTCACGGTGGCGTAGCATTCGCACGCCGTCTGGCGCAGGCCGTCGAGGTTGGTGATCTGGATGTGTCCGCGGCTGTAGTGGATGAAATTGGCCTGCTGCAAGGAGTTGGCGACCAGCGACACGCTATTGCGCCGCGCCCCGATCATCTGCGCCATGGTCTCCTGGGTCAGCAGCAGCCGGGAGTCGCCCGATAGATCATGAGTGTGCAACAGGCACCGCGACAGCCGCGACTCCACCGGGTGGGCGGCATTGCAGCCCGCGGTCTGCTGCACCTGGGCGTAGACCGCCAACCCATGGCGCGTGAGCAACGTGCGCACTGTGCTGCTCTGGTCGGCGGCGATCCGCAGCCGGTCCAGATCCATCACAGAGGCGACGCCGGGCACCAGCACAATAGCGGTGTTCAATGCACACGCATCGCCCATGATCGAAAGCGTCCCGAGCAGGCTGTCGCGGCCGATCATGGCCACTTGCACATGCTCGCCCTTGGCCAGCTCCACCACCAGCGAGATGACGCCGCGGTGGGGAAAATAGGCGCGCTTGAGCGTCTCGCCGGTCTCGACCAGCACGGCGTCATGGGGCAGATCGACCGTTCGCAGGTGCGGGCGGATCAATTCATAATCGTCTGCTGACAGTGCAGACAGGAAACCGTTGGATGGACGCACCATCGTTTCCAAAGCTGCCTCCCCCGTTCCCTCCCCCGAATCGCGGCGCAAAATCGCGTCCTGCGCGGGTAAGTTGCATCATGTTCACGCTGGGATATATTGGCAATTGGGACAAGTTGTCCGTCCTTGGCGATTGGTCTGCGACGCTGGGTGCACGTCGGCATACAGGAATTGTGCTGTGCTCCCGTCACGGCACGGCTCCCATCAGGCGCAGGTTGTGGGCCTTCACCGCCGAATAGCAACCGCAGGACGTCGTCGCCAACGCCATGCGGGAAGTAGACGTATCGCAGCGCAGAGCCGATCTTGCTCAAGACAGATCTCCTGACCATTTCGATTGTCGCGAGATACGGACGCAGCAGATCGAAATCCGCAGCGTCGAGCAGCTGCAGCAGGTGATTGGGCGGGTGGCCGCTCGCGGTCATGCAGGTCAATCCGGCGGGTTCGATCGACGATCGGCGCGGCGCCCGTTCGTCATTCAGTTGCACGGCGAACAAAGTCTAATCTAAAGGTTGTGGCGTCGTCCATATACCCGTTGGAGGGCAGACACGGTGTCTCATTTGCGGCGGAATTAAGTGCGCGCTGATTCGCTCTTGAGCGGGCGCGTATCCTGCAAGGGCATGCAGGGAGAAGCGGTAAGGGGGGCCTTCATGAGCCGGAAGCATTGCATCCGTGCTGCCATCGGACGCCAGTTGACCCGCGCCGCCTCGTTCGTTGGACGAGTGCTCATAGCTATCCGGCATTGCTCTGAACCTTGGCGCCCGATGACCGCGGACCCTATTTCCGTCGTCTCCGTTTTCCTCGTCCCGCCAATGACGTTTGCGATCATCCCTCTCTTGATTGAAAACAAAGGAGAACGGCGTGCCCCACGGTTCAATTATTGAATCGCCGAAACGTGAAGCTCATGCGGGGACCGAAAGTTTGCGCCATATTCTTGTCGTCGACGATGACCCGATGGTTTGCATGGCCATCGAGATCTATCTCCAGCGCAACAATTTTCGGGTGACGATCGCCGAGGGAGGTGAAGCCGGACTGCGCGCCCTCGAGCACGAACAGTTCGATCTGATGATCATCGATATATTCATGCCGCACATGCGCGGGTTCGAATCGATCCGGATCTTCCACGACGGGGCACCCGCCGTTCCGCTGATCGCGATGTCCGGCTACGCTTTTGCAAATCTGAATTCGCCCGCACCTGATTTCCTCCGGATGGCGCTGGAGCTCGGCGCCGCGCGCTGTCTGCGCAAGCCGTTCACGCCGCACGCGCTGCTCGTCGCCATCAACGATTGCCTGGCAGAGCATCGCCCCGACGGCGACATTGCCTCGGTCGCCCGGCTCGGTTAGCGCGGCGCGAGCCGCTTGGGCCGCAGAGTAACCGTTCGTTTACCTCGAGCGCGGACCGCGCAGATCGCGGCAGCACCGCAAACCGCGGATCACGAGGGCGCCGCCGGTTGCGGGCGGCTCGGTCCAACGCGCTGCACGCCATCCCTATCGTTCTTCACGAGCAGGACTTTCCCGCGCGACTCGCCCCGCTGTTATCGGCCCGTTTACCTCGCACGTCGCCTCCGCTGCGACGCGGAGCTGGGCTTGCCGAGAAGCGCTGCAGCATGCCGTCGAACCGCAAACTTCTCTTCAATATCCGTAGTAGCACGGAGGATGAAATTAACGGGACTGTGAAAGGGGATGTCTAACGATCCAGGATAGGGCGTCCGTCCGTGCCAGGGGTCGCTCAGGCGTCGGGTTTAGGTCCAGGTCAGTAAGGCGTAGCTCATGGATGATCTGTTGCGGGAGTTTTTGACGGAGACCAGCGAGAGCCTGGACACCGTGGACAATCAGCTGGTGAAGTTCGAGCAGGAGCCGAACAACGCCAAGATCCTGGATAACATCTTCCGCCT
>NZ_PGVG01000058.1 GCF_002795245.1 Bradyrhizobium forestalis
CCGCCCGCCGCTCCATGTGGTTATAAGCGACACTCCGTTCGTCAGTCCGAGCCGGATCCTCCAGCCGACTGCCTTGAGTCCGTCGGCTGGATGATCCGGCTCGTACTTCCGAACGGCTTTGACGGCACCGCGCGGCCCTCGCGGTAGGGCAGGGACTCCGGCCCGTGCATCTCGTCGAGATGCGGCTTGTGCACGCGGGAGCCCTTGGCGCCGCCGGCCTTGAGCGCTGTTGCGGCGCTCTTGTTCTTCATCGCGCTGACCGGCAGGTTGGCAGCGTCGCCATACTTCTTCGCGCCGGCATAGGCGCCAGCCTTGCTCTGCACCGCGCGCTGCTTGGCGGTGGGGTCGTCGACCACGGCGAGCTCGGTGGCGCGCAGGCGCTTGACCTCGTCGCGCAGGCGCGCGGCTTCCTCGAAGTTCAGGTCGGCGGCGGCCTCGCGCATCCGCGTTTCGAGGTCGGCGAGCACGGCTTCGAAATTGTGGCCGATCGAGATGACGTCGTCGGTCATGTCGTGGCCGCCGACCTCGACCAGCACGTGGTCGCGCTCGTAGACCGAGTTGAGGATGTCGCCGATCTGCTTCTTCACGCTCTCCGGCGTGATGCCGTTGGCGGTGTTGTACTCGACCTGCTTCTCGCGGCGGCGGTTGGTCTCGGCGATGGCGCGCTCCATCGACCCCGTCATTTGATCGGCATAGAGGATCACCTTGCCGTCGACATTGCGCGCGGCGCGGCCGATGGTCTGGATCAGCGAGGTCTCGCTGCGCAAAAAACCTTCCTTGTCGGCGTCGAGGATCGCGACCAGCGCGCATTCGGGAATGTCGAGGCCCTCGCGCAGGAGGTTGATGCCGACCAGCGCGTCGAAGGCGCCGAGGCGGAGGTCGCGGATGATCTCGATGCGCTCGATGGTGTCGATATCGGAGTGCATGTAGCGGACGCGAATGCCCTGCTCGTGCAGATATTCGGTGAGGTCCTCCGCCATGCGTTTTGTGAGAACCGTGATCAGCGAGCGATAGCCGGCCTGCGCGGTGGCGCGGACCTCGCCGACGAGATCGTCGACCTGCGTGCGGGCGGGGCGGATGTCGACGGGCGGATCGATCAGGCCGGTGGGACGAATGACCTGCTCGACGAACACGCCGCCGCTCTCGTTCAGCTCCCAGCCGCTGGGCGTCGCCGACACCGCGACGGTCTGCGGCCGCATCATGTCCCATTCCTCGAAGCGGAGCGGGCGGTTGTCCATGCAGGAGGGCAGGCGGAAGCCGTATTCGGCCAGCGTCGCCTTGCGGCGGAAGTCGCCGCGGAACATGGCGCCGATCTGCGGGATGGTGACGTGGCTTTCGTCGGCGAAGATCAGCGCGTTGTCGGGCACGTATTCGAACAGCGTCGGCGGCGGTTCGCCGGGGCGGCGTCCGGTGAGATAACGCGAATAGTTCTCGATGCCGGCGCAGCTTCCGGTCGCCTCCATCATCTCCAAGTCGAAGGTGGTGCGCTGCTCCAGCCGCTGCGCTTCCAGGAGGCGCCCCTGGTCGTGGAGCTGATCGAGCCGCTGCTTCAATTCGAACTTGATCGACTTGATCGCCTGCACCAGCGTCGGGCGCGGCGTCACATAGTGCGAGTTGGCGTACATCTTGATGAATTCGAGCTCGTCCTGCTTGTGGCCGGTGAGCGGATCGAACTCCTCGATGGCCTCGATAGTGTCGCCGAACAGGTTCACGCGCCAGGCGCGGTCCTCATAGTGCGCCGGGAAGATGTCGATGACGTCGCCCCTGACACGGAAGGTGCCGCGGGTGAAATCGGCCTGGGTGCGCTTGTACTGCAGCGCGACGAGGTCGGCGATGAGCTGGCGCTGGTCGATGCGCTCGCCCTTCTTCAGCGCGAAGGTCATCGCGGTGTAGGTCTCGACCGAGCCGATACCGTAGATGCAGGACACCGACGCCACGATGATGACGTCGTCGCGCTCGAGCAGCGCGCGTGTCGCCGAGTGGCGCATGCGGTCGATCTGCTCGTTGATGGACGAATCCTTCTCGATATAGGTGTCGGTGCGAGGGACGTACGCTTCCGGCTGGTAATAGTCGTAATAGGAGACGAAATACTCGACCGCATTGTCCGGGAAAAAATTCTTGAACTCGCCGTAGAGCTGGGCAGCGAGCGTCTTGTTCGGCGCCAGGATCAGCGCCGGGCGCTGTGTCGCCTCGATCACCTTGGCCATGGTGTAGGTTTTGCCCGAGCCGGTGACGCCGAGCAGCACCTGCGAACGGTCGTTGCGATTGATGCCCTCGACCAGCTCGGCAATCGCGGTCGGCTGGTCGCCCTTGGGCTCGTAGGACGATTTGATCTCGAAGCGCACGCCGCCCTCGGACTTTTCCGGGCGCGGCGGGCGGTGCGGCGTCCACACCTTCATGGAGCCGTCGTCCTTGCGGAACTCCGGGCGGCCCTCGCGGATCAGCGACTCCAGCGCGTCCGCGGTCGCCTTGACGCCGAGCGCTTCCATCTTGGAACGCGGCGGACGCGCCAGCGCCTCGGCATCATCCTCCTCAGTCGGCAGTCCGAGTTGCCGCGCCAGTTCCGGATCGAGTGTCGGGATCGTGGCCGCAGTGCCGTAATTGGCCTGCGGTGCCTCCTCTAGTCCCGCCGGGCGGTCGCTGGGGAAGTCCTTCGGCGTCGAGGCCCGCGCGCGATGCGCCGCAGCCTCACCCCCGGCGCGGCGGTCGCGCGAATTGTCCGGCGGTGGCTGCAGCCCGGTGCCCGATCCAAGTCCGGCATCGCCGCGATTGATCGCGGGATTGAGCAATTCGGCCAGCGCCGGCCCAATCGGCTGCACGTCGGGCCGATGTGCTTTGGATTTGGGGGATTTGCCGGATTTTTCGGGAGCTGCAGGTTTCTTCGCCATGGGGCGAATATGGGACGAGTCCGCTCCGCGATAAAGGGCGAATGCCCGTTGCTATGCAGACTGCTGACAGCAGGTTGGCAGCAGGGAAAAAGGGCGGTTCGGCCGCGCCAAGGCGGCACACCGCCCCGTCCGAAGCGCTCGGGGCGCGACCTCCGGGTCGCGCGGCGAAGCTTGCGCAAGTGAGACTCGCAAATCTCAGTGCCGGGCTTCATCTTGTGGGAGCTGTTGCAAAACGAAACATCTCGTGATTGTATAACGTGTGGAACCTTTTTGGGGGGAAGGTCGCCATGCCGCTCATTGAAGCCGCGCTCGCTTTCGCGATCACCATGCTCGCGCTGTCGCTGGTCTGCTCGTCGCTGGTCGAGGTCGTCCATCGCACCTTGAAGCTGCGGGAGAGTGGCCTTCAGTACATGCTGGGCCAGCTGTTCGATCAGGTTCTTTCGAAATACCTGGCTCCCCTGGTAACGTCGAAGCTCGCTGACCCGGCCTATGTCAAGAGACTGGCCGCTCTGAAGAAGATGCAGGTGGCAGACGTCACATCCATGCATGTGATGGACACCTTGCGGAACGCCTTCATCGAGCGGATGACGGCCAACCGAGTCCCGGTCGGATTGCCCCCGGACCCAACTCTGGTGTCGAAGCCGTCCGAGAACGCAACGAAGCCGTCGCTTCGTCTCGGCAATCTATGGGGCGGCCGTCGCGTGACGGAGCTGTCGCTCGTCGACTTCATGGAACGCCTCGGCAGCGCCGAGGTCGGGATGGAGATCAAGGCCGAGGTGGAGGCCGCGGCCGCGGCGGCGGGAGGCAAGGCGGCCGACGCCGTCGATCTCGTGCTGAAGGACATCGCTCAGAAGTTTGAAGGCTTCGGCAAGGATGCCGGCGTCTATTTCCAGGGTCGCGCGCGCATGATGTCGGTCGCGATCGCGATCGTGCTCGCCTTCGTCGTGCATGTCGACGCAGTCGATTTGTTCAAGACCTATCTGCGCGATCCAAATGCGCGGGCGAAGGTCATCGAGCAGGCGCAGGCCGTAACCGCGCAATATAAAGCGAGCGCTGACGCTGCTCAGGCATTGGCAAATCTTGCCAAGGAGAATGTCACGCCGCCGCCGGACGCGAAGGAGCAGGTTGAGCAACTGAAAAGGACCTGGAACGACGCGCTGAGCCATGTCACGACGACCGCCACGCAGTTCTCCGACCTCGGTGCACCGCTGGGCTGGACGCCCGAACGGATCAGAGACGCGGGCATGTATATTCTTGTCTGGAGTTGCCTCAACAAGGAAACCAAGGAGAGCGAAGGGTTTGGGAAACTCATGCATGCCTGCGCCGCCGACGACCCGGGTTACAAGGGTGCGCAAGGCACGCAGTACAAGGATATCTGGTTCGGGGTGCCGACCGTCCCGCGCGCCTGGCTCTATTTGGTCCTGGGCGGTCTGCTGATCGGACTGGGTTCACCATTCTGGTATGACGTCGTCGTCAACTTGACCAATTTGCGCGGTGCGACACGGGCGCCGACGACACCCGCCGTACAGGCTGCGGCGCCGAACGACAGGCCTCAGCCGATCACACCTGTCGGCGCCTTTCAGGTCTCCAACAAGGCAGCGCAATTGGCGCGATGAAGGAAGCGGCGCGCGGCTGTTGCCGCGCGTCCGGACGTCCAAGACCGTCTACGGCATTTGCAGTGTGACTTTACATTGATGTTTTCAGGAGAGGCTGATGGCACGGCAAGCCAAGGCTCCTATCAAGGCTCCTATCAAGGCTCGTATCAAGGCTCGTGTTACGAGCGAGCAGACCGACAAGCTTAATGGCGAGCAGGTTGACAAGCGCCCTTGGGATCGGCGGCGCGTCCGAAGCTGGAACGAGTTCCAGAATCACATCGAGCGCTATCTGGACGGCAACTATCTCTTTCGAGGCGTTGCTTCGGTGCGGTTTCCTCTCGTGACCTCCGTCGGCCGCCAACGCGAGGGCTACGAGTATTCGGAGGCGCGCGAGCAGGCCTTGTTCAACCAGTTCAAGCGCGAAGCGTTGCCGTTCCTGCCGGTCCGGCCAACCAGCAACTGGGAGTGGCTTGCACTCGCACAACATCATGGTGTGCCGACACGTCTGCTGGATTGGTCGGAATCGCCTTCCGTGTCGTTGTTCTTCGCGGTGTGGGGAAATGATGAGGAAGATGCCGGCCTCTATATCATCCGCCGGCCGGAGGAAGTTAAGCCCGGCGACCTGGAGCAACAATCTCCCTTTGGCGTGACGGACGTTGCTTTCTTCTATCCGGGTTACGTCACACCGCGGCTGGTATCGCAGCGTGGGCTCTTCACCGTTCATCCGAAGCCCGATCAACCCTACCAAAGCGATGACATGCAGCAGATCGTGATTGGCAAGGAGTGCAAGGCCGATTTCCGCAGAAAGCTGGATGCGAGCGGCATCCATCATGCGGCGATCATGGCTGACCTCGACGGATTGTCGAAGCGTCTGGTGGCTATTCAGAGTTATCGAGCGACTGCACTGTTGCCCGAGGCGCCGGTCGTGAGCTCCTCGGCTGGTACGGCACGCGCCGGCACGCTCGCCAAGAGCAGCGCGAAGATCGACGCGTCGGCGCCGCGTCCGCGGATCAATCCGAGCGATCCGCAAAAGGGGCAATGGGGCGGAAAGAGCACGAATAATGGTTGGACAGTCGCCGCGGATGTAGCCGAAAGCGGCCCCGACTGGTTCATGATCACGCTGACCGTGACCGCAGCCGCCGGCGAGAGCAAGATGCTTTCAGGCGACGTCGTATTCCATCTCCACGATTCATTCCCGAAATCCGTGTGCACGGAGACTGCCCGCAACGGCAAGGCTGTTCTGAAACTCTGGGCATACGGCGCCTTCACCGTCGGGATATTGATCGAGCATGATGGGACGATGCTGGAGATCGATCTTGCCGAGGTCCAAGGCGCGCCGGAGCTGTTTCGCGAGCGTTGACCTTGGAAAGCAACCGCCTGTGCGGTTGCCTGGAATGCCTCAGGCCGGCAGCGGTCCCTTGTCGTCCCCGGCCGTGACATCCGGCTCGAGGATGTCGAGATGGATGCCGCCGCAATCGGTGCAGCGCATGGTCCAGTACTCGCATCCGGCGCGACCGCCGATCACGCGGAGCACCGCGAGATCGCCGTCGCATTCCGGGCAGTTGGACAGCACCGCCCGGGCGTAGATCCGCGGCCGCGCTGCGTTGATTTCGATGATGGACATGACCGGTTTTCCCCTTGCGCCGCCCTGTCTCTGGTCCGCCCGCGGACCCGTTGGTCTATTCGTCGTCGCTGTCGGCGCGCCGGCGGAAGCGATCGATGTGGTGCTTGGCATCGGCAATCGCGGCATCGCGATCGGGCCAGGCGAAGCCGACTTCCATGGCAGGAAACAGCACGCCGTCGATGGCCAACGGGCTGAAATCGGCACGGCGGATCCGCGCGTGCCACAGCCCCTTGCCAGCTTCGAAGGATTCGATGTCAAAGCCGTCGTAGAGGGTCGTCATGAGTGTAGGTCCCACGTTTCTTTTCGGAGGGTCAGGGGACCACATTTGCGGATTTCAGGATGTGAAGCCGTTCACAAGCGACGCGGCTTTTTTGTCCCAGGGCTTATCGAAGAGGCTTCAGCTCCGCGCCGCAGCGCGGCCGATCCGCCGCGGGCGGGCCGCTGATTCCGATGCCGCCCGCATGATCCAGCGGCGGAAGGCGGCAAAGTCGCGCTGCTCGGTCTGAAAGCTGCGATAGAGCAGGTACCAGCGCATGCCCTTGGGCACCGAGAGGTCGAATGGCGCCACCAGCCGGCCGGCAGCGAGATCGTCGTCGATATAGGGGCGGATGCCCATGGCGATGCCGAGCCCGTCGGCGGCGGCCTGCAGCGCCTGGCCGTAGAACTGGAACTCGGGCCCACGCGCGCTGATCCGCGCAGCGCCCGCGGCCTTCAGCCAGATCGGCCAGTCCTCCGGTGAGTGCGCGACGCGGATCAGGCTCGGTCCCTTCAGGTCGGCCGGACGCTTCAGGCCGCCCGCGAGGCGGGGCACGCAGACGGGGGTGAGATCGCCGGCGAACAGCGGCTCGGCGACGAGGCCTGGCCAGTCGCCGGTGCCGAGCTTGATGCCGCAGCTCCAGTCCTCGCCGAACGGCACCGCGGCGCCGCCGGTGGTGAAGCGCACCTCGATGTCGGGCTCCTCGCTGCGAAACTCCGACAAGCGCGGGATCAGCCAGCGCATCGCAAAGGTGTGGCCGACGCCGATGGTGAGCACGCGCACGCTGGCGGGCGCCGTCACCTGCGCGGTGAGGCTCGCCAGCGCATCGAAGATCGGGGTCAGCCCGCTTTGATAGGCGCGGCCCGCCTGCGTCAGCACCAGGCGGTTGGCCTTGCGCTCGAACAACGCGACGCCGAGCCGCTCTTCGAGCAGGTGCACCATGCGGCTGACGGCGGCCGCCGACACGCTCAGCTCCAGCCCGGCCGCAGCAAAGCTGCCGGTCCGCGCCGCCGCCTCGAACGCCTTGATGCCGTTGAGAAACAGCAGCCGCCGCAAATGTCCGACCCTCAGGAAAGCTGATGCCAGGGCAAGATAACTCAGTTTGCGTGAGGCGGGCAAGCGAGGCACAAGAATGAGCGTAATTCCAAGTTGTGTTTCGGGGCGGCCGCGTTCTTCGCCTCTCCCCGCCTGCGGGGAGAGGCCGACACGCGAAGCGTGGCGGGTGAGGGGTCTCTCCGCGAGTCTCACTCTCACCGTCCTCGTGGAAACTCCCCCTCTCCCCGCAGGCGGGGCGAGGGAGTCGAACAGTTTGCGTCCCTCACCTGCCACTCAGGAGAATCCCCTCGTGACGCCCATCATGATCGCTGCCCTTGGATTGCTGATGGTGGCCACCGCGTTCCTGTCGGGGCTGTTCGGCATGGCGGGCGGGCTGATCCTGATCGGTGTGCTCCTGGCCCTGATGCCGCTGCCGACCGCGATGGTGCTGCATGCGATCACGCAGATGGCCTCGAACGGCTGGCGTGCGTTCTTGTGGCGGGCGCATATCCGCTGGCGGCCGGTCGCGAACTATATGGTCGGCGCTGCCGTTGCGCTCGCCGCGTGGTCGCTGACCCGCTACGTGCCGGACAAGCCGCTCGCGCTGCTGATGCTGGGCGCCACGCCCTTCATGGCGCGGCTCTTGCCCGCGAACATCAAGCCGGATCCTGATAGGCTCTGGCAGGGCACGGTCTATGGCACGATCTGCATGGGCTTGATGTTGATGACCGGCGTCTCCGGCCCGCTGCTCGACACCTTCTTCCTCGGCGGCGATTTCGGCCGGCGCGAGAAGGTCGCGACCAAGGCGATGTGCCAGCTCGTCAGCCATTTCACCAAGCTGGTCTATTTCGGCGGCATCATCGATCAGGCCGCCAGCCTCGATCCCGTGCTCGCCGGCGTCGCGATTGCCGCCTCGATGCTCGGCACCACGCTGGCGCGGCGCATCCTCGAAGCCATGACCGACCAGCAGTTCATCGCCTGGTCCAACAAGCTGATCACCACCATTGCCTGCTACTACATCGCCTATGGCGGCTGGCTCCTGGTTCGCACCCCGGTGCTGGCCGCCTTCGAGAAGGGAGGAGGTTCGCCATGAGCTGTAGCGCCGATCCGCTGGTGCTGGACTTCGTCGAATGGGTCGCGCGCGAGCCGCGCGCCTATGCCGAGGTGATTTCGACCTGGAAGACCTCGTGCCCGCGCCTCACCATCTGGGAAGACGCCGCCGACCGCGGCTATGTCGCGCGCGAGACGGTTGCGGGCGTGGGGCTGGTCATCGCGGTGACGGAAGGCGGCGAGCGGCTGTTGCGTGCGAACGGGCGGTGAGGAAAACGCGCCGCTGTCATCATCCGCGAAGGCGGATGATCCAGTAAACACCGGCAGTCGTGGATCTCACAACCGCCGCGGCGTACTGGATGCCCCGCCTGCGCGGGGCATGACAACAGAGCTTGGCGTGCGCGCCTCTCACCACATCGTCATTGCGAGCGCCAGCGAAGCAATCCAGAATGCTTGCGCGGCGGCAGCCTGGATTGCGTCGCTGCCTTCGCAATGACGGAACACTGGCCATGTCACTCAAACTCTTCGAGCTCGTCGGCACCGATCCCTTGCGCCCCTTCAGCCCGTATTGCTGGCGCACGCGGATGGCGCTGGCGCACAAGGGGCTGGCGGCGGAATCGCTGCCCTGGCGCTTCACCGAGAAGAGCGCGCTTGCCCCGCACGGCTCGGAGAAGGTCCCGGTGCTGTTGCACGATGACAAGGCGGTGGCCGACTCCTGGACGATCGCGACCTATCTCGAAGACCATTTCCCGGATCGGCAGTCACTGTTCGGCGGGGCGGGCGGGCGTGCCATGGCGCGCATGATCAATGCGTGGGGCGACATCGCCATCGTCGGCGGCATCTTTCCGCTCATCATCGCCGATATCCCGAAGAACCTCGCCGAGGTCGACGCCGCCTATTTCCGCAAGTCGCGCGAGGCGCGCTTCGGCGGCAGGACTCTCGAGGAGATCATGGCGAGCCGCGACGCCGGCGTCGTCGCGTTCCGCAAATCGCTTGAGGTGATGCGCCAGACCTTCAAGACGCAGCCGTTTCTCGGCGGACAGGCGCCGAACTATGCCGACTACATCGTGTTCGGTGGTTTCCAATGGGCGCGCGTGGTGAGCCCGTTCAAGCTGCTCGAAGCGGATGATCCGGTCTATGCCTGGCGGGAAAAGCTGCTGGATGCGTTCGACGGCATGGCGCGCAAATCGCCGGGGCATGAGGTGTAGGCACACTCCCTCCACTGTCGTCCCCGCGAACCGCGGGGACGACAGTGGCGTGTGTCGCGCGCTCCCGCATCTAACCAGCAGCGCTCGCCTCGGCTGCCTTCCGCAGACACTCCCGGCACAAACAATCCTCACCCTCGATCGGCATCGGCAGGCGCGCAGTCTCCTCCGCGCACCAGCAATTGCCCGAGAGGTCGCAGCCGAACTCGGTGCCGCAGCGGGAGCAGGCCAGGCGGCGTGGTTCCCGCAACGCGGATTCTTTCGGATTTGTCATGATTTACGCCGAAGCTTCGCCGTCATTTTCATGTCGGGTTCATATGTCGCTGCGCTATATTATTCGCCGAGCACGTATCAGGAAAGCGGCTCCCAGCGCGCGAAGGACAGATCAATGGCCCGCGATTCGCAAGCCGCCCTCGTCGCGCTCAACCGCTTCGGCTTCGGCGCCCGTGGCGGTGCATCGGGCGATCTCATCAACGCAAGCTCCGATCCGCGCGGCTTCGTGAAGGCGGAGCTCGCGCGTCCCAATGGCGTGCTGCTGGAAGCGCCCGGACTGCAATCGACGCCGCAACTCGGTCAGGCCGTATTTGCCTATCAGGATCAGGTCAAACAGGCGCGTGAGGCCGCCAAGGCCGCGGCGCCCGCCGAAACGCCGGCACAAGCGCCTGCCGATCAGAAGCCCGCCCTGCGCCGCAATCTCTCGCTGAACGCAGCGGCGGAGATCACCGGCCAGATGACCGATGCCAGGCCCGCCGAGAACACCGCTCGGCCCGAGGCCATGCAGCCGAGCGCCTCCCCGCCGCCTGCCGCAAAGCCCGCGCCGCAGCCGCTCAACGTCATCCAGAAGACCTTTCGCGCCGAGGCGCTGGCGCGCCTGCAGCGCGCGACGCTGGTCGAGTGCGGTTTCACCGAGCGTCTCGTCGTGTTCTGGTCCAACCATTTCTGCATCTCCGCCAGCAAGGGCGAGCTGGCACGGATCTGGGCCGGCGCGTTCGAGCGCGAGGCGATCAGGCCCCACGTGCTCGGGCGCTTCGCGGACATGCTGAAGGCGGTCGAGCAGCATCCGGCGATGCTGTTCTTCCTGGACAACCAGCAATCGCTCGGCCCGGATTCGCGCGCCGGGCAAAACCGCAAGCGCGGGCTGAACGAAAATCTCGCGCGCGAGATCATGGAGCTGCATACGCTCGGCGTCGGCGGCGGCTACACGCAAGGCGACGTCACCTCGCTCGCGCGCATCATCACCGGTTGGACCTTTGCCGGAAGGCAGGGGCAGTTGGGGGTCCCCGGCTCCTTCGTCTTCAATGTCAATGCGCATCAGCCCGGGCCGCAAGTCCTGCTCGGCAAGACCTACGATCAGGCGGGCCTCGCACAGGGCGAAGCTGCGCTCGCCGACCTCGCGCGACATCCGTCGACCGCGAATTTCATCGCCGCCAAATTCGTCCGTCACTTCGTCGCAGATGATCCGCCGCCGGCGCTCGTTGCGCGCCTGCGCGACGTCTTCGTCAAGACCGACGGAGATCTCAAGGCGATGGCGATCACGCTCGTCGATTCCGACGAGGCTTGGCGCGCGCCGCTCACCAAGATGCGCTCGCCTTACGATTTCCTGGTTGCGAGCGGCCGGCTGCTGGCGCGCGTGCCGGAGGATCCCGGCGCCTATCTGAACAATCTCAATCTGCTCGGCCAGCCGCTATGGTCACCGCCGGGCCCCAACGGCTTCCCCGATACCAGCGCCGCCTGGGCCGCGCCTGAAGGCATCAAGCTCAGGCTCGACATCGCGGCGCAGATCGGCGCGCGGCTCGGCAACAATTTCGATCCGCTCGATCTCCTGGAGTTCGCGGCCGCCGATGCGGCCTCGACCGAAACGCGGCGAACCATCGAGCGCGCGGAGTCGCGGCAGCAGGCGCTGGCGCTGCTGTTGATGTCGCCGGAAATGCAGAGGAGATGATGATGATGATCGACTGCGTCGAGAACCGGCTCCTGACATCGCGCCGTCGTCTCCTGCTCGGCGGCGCCTCCTTTGCGGCCTGGGCTTACCTGCCGAAATTGGCCCGCGCGGCCGATGGGCGCGATCCGCGATTGATCGTGGTGATCCTGCGCGGCGCGCTGGATGGGCTCTCGACCGTCGCGCCGATCGGCGACCCCGATTATGCCGGCCTGCACGGATCGATCGCGCTTGCGGCCGACGGTGCGCATCCCGCGATCAAGCTCGACTCGTTCTTCGCATTGCATCCGGGGATGCCGGAGTTTGCGCGCATGTATCGGGACGGGCATGCTGCGGTGCTCCATGCGGTGGCGACGCCCTATCGCGACCGCTCCCATTTCGACGGCCAGGACGTGCTCGAAAGCGGCTATGCCGGCCCGGGCCGCGTGCAGTCCGGCTGGCTCAACCGCGCGCTGGAAGCGCTGCCGCGCGGCGAGCGGGTGTCGAGCGGGCTTGCGGTCGGGCCCACCACGCCGCTGGTGCTGCGTGGCAACGCGCCCACCGTCGGCTGGGCGCCGGTGGCGCTGCCGCAGGCGGATGACGACACCGCGATGCGCCTCGTCGAGCTCTACCGCCACCGTGATCCCGCGCTGGCCTCGGCGTTGTCGCAAGGCCTCCAGCTCGACAAGGTCGCGAGCGGCGACGACATGAAGGCGACGCGCGGCAACGCCGTCGCACAGATGCGCCAGGTCGCGCGCGGCGCCGCCAAACTGATGGCGGCCGACGATGGCCCGCGCATTGCCGCGCTCGCCTTCGACGGCTGGGACACGCATGCCAATGAAGGCGGCCCTGTGGGGCGTCTCGCCTTCCTGCTCGGCGGGCTCGATGGCGCGCTCGCCGAATTCGAAAGCGGCTTGGGGAATCGCTGGCGCGACACCGTCGTGGTCGTCGCCACCGAGTTCGGTCGCACCGCGCGCATCAACGGCACCGACGGCACCGATCACGGCACGGCTACGGTCGCACTGCTCGCCGGCGGCGCCGTGAAAGGCGGCCGCGTCATCTCAGATTGGCCGGGCCTCAAACTCGCGAACTTGTATGAGGGCCGCGACCTCAAGCCGACCACTGACTTGCGCTCCGTGATCAAAGGCGTGCTGCAGGACCAGTTCGGCCTGTCCGATCGCGTGCTGGCAGAGACGGTGTTTCCGGATAGCGCGGCCGTGAAGCCAGTGAAGGGGCTGGTTGTTTAGGCCGTCATTCCGGGGCGCGCGAAAGCGCGAACCCGGAATCCATTCATTCACGGGTTTTGCCGCATAATGGATTCCGGGCCCGCGCCTTGCGGCGCGTCCCGGAATGACGACATGATGAGCCGAACATCAGGAGAACCACCCCATGTACATCGCCATGAACCGCTTCCGCGTCGCCAAGGGCTCCGAGGCCGCCTTCGAGCAGGTCTGGCTCTCGCGCGATACCCATCTCGACAAGGTGCCTGGCTTCATCGAATTCCATCTGCTGCGCGGGCCGGAAGCCGAGGACCACACGCTGTATGCCTCGCACACCGTGTGGGCGAACCACGCTGCCTTCGAGGCCTGGACCAAGTCGGAAGCGTTTCGCGCTGCGCATCAGCGGGCCGGCGACAACAAGCCGCTTTATCTCGACCATCCCCAGTTCGAAGGTTTTGAGGTGATGCAGACGGTCGGGCGCGGCGCGAAGTGACGCTGCCGCAAAAAAATGCGGCCCCTGTCAGACGCGGCGACTGACGGGGACCGCTTGGGGCGCATGATCGGTGACGGGGGCCTGACCAGACGCAGTGGCAGCGTAGCCTTGCTATGTTACGCGCGGGTGACAGGCGGAGTTATCCACAGGCCCCGGCGCGCAGGGCTCAGAAGATCTTGCGATAGACGATGAAGCCGGAGCGCTCCGCGACCTTGTCGTACAGGCGCTGCGCCGTGAGATTGGTCTCGTGCGTCTGCCAATAGACGCGCGGAGATCCCGCCAGTTTCGCCCGTTCGTAGACGCCATGGATCAGCGCCGAGCCGACGCCCTTGCCGCGCGCGGCTTCGGACGTGAACAGGTCCTGCAAATAGCAGGACGGCTCGATCGCGGTGGTGCTGCGATGGAAGAGATAATGCGTCAGGCCGAGCAAGCGGCCATCGCTTTCGGCGGCCAGCGCGTGCACCGGCTCATAGGCGTCGAAGAAGCGCTGCCACGTCATGCGCGTGATCTCGGGCGCGAGCGCGGTCGGACCGGAGCGACCGTAAAAGGCGTTGTAGCCGTCCCACAGCGGCACCCATTGATCGTAATCCTGCTTGGTGACGGCGCGAATGATGAGGGACATGTGGAATTCCTGGGATATTGGAGGAAGCGAGCAGCCGGTGAAGCTTCCTTCATACGAGATGATCGCGCTGCCGATCAATCACGCCGAGATGAGGGGTGATTGAATCGGTGCAAGCTCGGAATTCGGTTCACCTCTCCCGTAGGGAGAGGTCGGAGCGCATCGAAAGATGCGATCCGGGTGAGGGGTTACAGTCTCATCGAGTGCTGCGGCCCCTCACCCGGATTGCTGCGCAATCCGACCTCTCCGCGTTGGGGAGAGGTGATCCCGCGCGCCACTATTCAACATGCATCACTCCGCGACGCGCAGATACCGCATCAGCTTGCGGCTGGTCGGGTCGCGCAGGGAGCGGTAGTAGTCCGCGCGCGACGGCGCGTCGGTGTGGCGCACGAGGTCGGTCACCGGGGTGTAGCTCAGCATCCGCCCGCCGTCCGGCAGTGCGGCGCAGACGAAGCGCAGCACCTCGCCGTTGCGCAATTTGATGTTGATCGGCGTGGCATCGCCGACCCGCACCATCTCCATGCGCTGCGCGATGAAGGTGCCGAGCTCGTCCTCCGGCAGCTCGAACGCGCCGGTGTCGCGGCCGTGATACATCAGTGCGATGAAGGGCGGCTTGCCGTCGGCGATCTCGTCCGGCACCGCAAAATAATCGCGGAACGCGCGGTTGATGAATTCGGCCCGGGTCTCGGCATCGAGCAGCACGATGCCGATATCGACCTGGTCGAGCGCGGCCGACAGCCGCGCGGCCGTGGCGTGGCTCCGGCGCTCGGCCGCGAACGTGCCGAGCAGCCGCTCGCGCATCAGGCCGGTGATGCCGGCGGTGCCGGCAGCCGTGATGGCCAGGAGGCCGAGCCGGACCAGATCGGCGGGGCCATACCCGGACACGCCGTGGTGGTTGAGGAAGAACAGCGCCGCGCCGATCACCGCGACAACCACGGTCGTCATCGCGGCGGCGAGACCCGCGAGCGCGCCGGCGACGGCCACGATGCAGACGAACAGCGGCGCGGGCGAGGGCGTGGGGACAACGCGGTCGAACAGCATGGCCAGCAGCAGGGCTGCTGCCGTCAGCGCCGGACCGGAGATCGCACGCCATCCGAAACGCATGGACCAGTCTCGCTGCTCCCCAACGAGGTAACGCCCCAACACTGACTGATTGTTGCGCCACCGCGATACAGTTTCGCGCGGCGTGCTTAAGGCGCGCTTGCGTGCAAGCGTAGGGTTTTCGGATGATTTTAGACCATGTGCGTGTGCTTGACCTGCTGTTGCAGCGTCGGCGCATTCAGCGTCGACGTCCCCGCGCCCTTGCGTGTGCCGACGATGATCAACAGCGATGCCGCGACCAGGATGGCCGCCGTCAGGGTGATTGCAACGACTACCACAGGTGATTTCATCGACGTCCCGTCGCGATGCCGGTCGGCGCGGGCCGCGCGGCGCCCTGAAGGCAGGTCCAGGATGAAACGGGAATCAGACCGGCAGGCCCATCGCCATCGTCGCCTTGGTCGACAGCACCGTCAGAGTGACGATCAGGCACAGCGAGAGTGCGGCGACGGCGAGCGAGGCCGCGACCGCGTGGGTGAGCCGGGAAGACGCGACGGTAGCGGATTGGCTCTGAAAGCCTGCCGTGCCGGACGCCCGCATCATGGTCTAAATCCTTCAACACGCGAGCGAATCACCCGCGACTTTCCAGAATTTCCCAGTTTCAACCGGCAATATTGCGGCGGCACCGCGCTGAAAGTGGCGGGATTGCGGCAGGGATGGCCCTTATGCCCGCTATTCCCCAGAGCGGTCGCGCTGTCAGGCGCCCGCCGCGATGCTGGCGGGGTCGTCGATGTCGACCGGGCGCCAGTCCATCGTCACGAAGCCGGGCGCGGCTTCGACGCGCTTCAGCCAGTCCCGGATCGCCGGGAAGGTCGACAGATCGAAGTCGCAGCGGTCGGCGAGGTGGGTGTAGCCGTACAGCGCGATGTCGGCGACCGTGAGCTGGCGGGCGGCGAAATAGCAATTGGTCTTGAGATGGTTCTCCATCACCTGGAGCGCACCATAGCCGCGCTCCATCCAGTCCTCCAGCGAATGGGTCTGGAGGTCGCGGCCGCCCTTGACCAGCGACAGCCAGAAATAGGCCGCGCCGATATTCGGCTCGAGCGCGTGCTGCTCGAAGAACATCCATTGCAGCGCCTCGGCGCGGTCGATGCGGTTCTCCGGTGCGAGCGGCGTGCCGACGGCGACGTACCAGAGGATGGCGTTGGACTCGGCGAGATAGCGGTCCTCGCCGACCTCGAGCAGCGGCACCTGCCCTGACGGGTTCTTGCTCAGAAAGTCCGGCGTGCGGCTTTCGCCGCGCAGAATGTCCACCTCCACCGCTTCGTAAGGCAGGTTGAGCAGCGCCAGCGCAAGGCGGACCTTGTAGCTGTTGCCCGAGCGTTGCATCGAATAGAGCTTGTACATTCTGGGGTTCGAATCCGAGGACAAGAAAACGCGGCGCTCCTTGCACCGCGAGGCGGCTAAACAATGATGCCGATGCGAATCCGCCGCAAGAGCCAGCCAATAGAAAAACTCGAAAACCCTACCGCACTGCAATGCTGCGGAAGATCATTTCCGCGCGACGATGCAATTCAGTTCACGCTTGCGTCAATGTGCCGAAGCATTGCTCTGCCAGATCGTGAAGTACGCAGGACGATCGGGTTTAGGGCGCCATCGCCTCCACATCGTCTTGGCCGGGCTTGACCCGGCCATCCACGTCTCACCTGCCGCACAAAGAACGTGGATGCCATGACGACCTTTTGCGCGTGTCGAAAAGAGCCAAAATTGCTCCGAGGACAGGCTTTGCCGGATATGAGGGATATGGGCGCCAAAGTTGCGCAATATTACGGGAAATCGCACTTCGAAACGCTCAAAAAGCGTAAACTTTTCCGAGATCGGGCCGAAGTTTCTTGCGGCGCAGCGGCACACGTTTTAGGGTGGCTCATTCCCACAATCAGAGTCGTGAGGCGAAAGGCTTCACGACGCTCGCCAGGAGATGATGATGTCCTTCCTTGCCGCTGCGCTCGACCGTGTGAAGCCGTCCGCGACCATCGCGGTCACGGATAAAGCACGCGCGCTGAAAGCGGCGGGACGCAACGTCATTGGCCTCGGCGCCGGCGAGCCCGATTTCGACACGCCCGCCAACATCAAGCTGGCGGCGATCCGCGCCATCGAGGCCGGCAAGACCAAGTACACCGCCGTCGACGGCATCCCCGAGCTGAAGGACGCCATCATCGCCAAGTTTCAGCGCGAGAACGGCGTCGCCTACAAGCCGAACCAGGTCATCGTCGGCACCGGCGGCAAGCAGGTGCTCTACAACGCGCTGATGGCCACCATCAATCCGGGCGACGAGGTGATCATTCCCGCGCCCTATTGGGTCAGCTATCCCGAGATGGTCGCGCTCGCCGGCGGCGAGCCGGTGCCGGTGGTCTGCACCGCCGGAACCGGTTTCAAGCTCCAGGCAGAAGCGCTCGAGCGCGCGATCACGCCGAAGACCAAATGGGTCATCCTGTGCTCGCCGTCGAACCCGACGGGAGCCGCCTACACGAAGTCGGAGCTGAAAGCGCTCACCGACGTGCTGATGAAGCATCCCCACGTCTGGGTGATGACCGACGATATGTACGAGCATCTCGTCTATGACGACTTCCAGTTCACCACCGTCGCGCAGGTCGAGCCCGGCCTCTACGACCGCACGCTCACCGTGAACGGCGTCTCCAAGGCCTATTGCATGACCGGCTGGCGTATCGGCTATGCCGGTGGTCCGGCGCATCTCATCAAGGCGATGGCGACGATCCAGTCGCAATCGACCTCGAACCCGTGCTCGATCGCGCAGTGGGCCTCGGTCGAGGCGTTGAACGGTCCGCAGGAGTTCATTCCGGCCAACAACAAGGTGTTCAAGGAGCGCCGTGACCTCGTCGTCTCCATGCTCAACCAGGCCAGCGGCATCGAGTGCCCGCGCCCCGAGGGCGCGTTCTACGTCTATCCGTCCTGCGCCGGCACCATCGGCAAGAAAGCGCCGTCGGGCAATTTGATCTCGAACGACGAGCAGTTCGTCACCGAGCTCTTGGAGACCGAAGGCGTCGCCGTGGTGCAGGGTTCGGCCTTCGGCCTCGGCCCGGCCTTCCGCATCTCCTACGCGACCAAGACCTCGGACCTCGAAGACGCCTGCAAGCGCATCCAGCGCTTCTGCGGCAATCTGCGCTGAGCCTGTTGCGATAGTGCAAATTGGAAAGGCCCGCTTCGTGCGGGCCTTTTTATTGGTGCTTCAGCGAGGCGGAGTCGGATGGACTTTTGCTCTAGTCGACGTCGTGCCATGCCCCTCACCCGGATCACATCTGCGATGTGATCCGACCTCTCCCCGCAGAAGGGCGGGGAGAGGTTAAACAGTGCCGTGAGGGGCGCACCGCTCTGTCGCTCCCTCGCCCCGTTCTTACGGGGAGAGGGTGGGGTGAGGGGCTGCTTCCGCGAGTTCGGTTTGAGATGCGTCCGATCTGGTCGCACCACAACTATTGTGGCATAGACGATCGCGCGGCATGTGCCGCGACTTCTCTGCTCGCCCACATCATCGCCGGAGATATTTCATGCGCCGTTCGTTCATCCTCGCCGGCCTCGCCGCCCTAAGCCTCGTTGTCTCCGTCGCTGCTGCCGGTGCGCAACAGCGGATGGCGCGGGTCGGCGTGCTCGAATGTCGCGGCGGCGCCAGTGTCGGCTTCATCGTGGGATCGGTGACCCATCTCGGCTGCGTGCTGCGCGCCGACGGCTTGCCCGACGACCGCTATGTCGCGACCATCCGCAAGGTCGGTCTCGACATCGGCATTACTCAGGAGACGGCTTTGGCCTGGGGCGTGTTCGCGCCGGTCGACCGGCTCGGCCCGGGTGATCTCTCCGGCAATTACGCTGGCGCGCAGGGCAGCGCCTCGGTCGGCGTCGGTCTCGGCGGCAACGTGCTGGTCGGCGGCTCCAACAATTCAATTGCGCTCCAGCCGCTCAGCGTGCAGGGCCAGGTCGGCCTCAACGTCGCCGCCGGACTCGAGAGCCTGGAACTCCGTCCGGGTCGTTAAGCGCCAGCGAAGGTGCTCCATTCACCTCTCCCTCCGGGAGAGGTGAACACCGACGACGCACCGCAGCGACGTTTGATGCTTGCCAAATCTCGGGGACGGGCAGAGCATCGACGTTTGCCGACCCAATCATGGGCCGAGCTCCACACCAAGGAGGCGGCGAAATGGGACAAGACGTCAGAAGTCCCCGAGGTCCACGGTGCATCGCGCTGGTGGGCCCTTTCCAAAGCGGTAAAACCACACTTTTAGAAGCTATATTGGCGCGAACGGGCGCAATCCCGCGCGCCGGCAGCGTCGATGCCGGAACTTCCGTCGGCGACGCCACCCCGGAGGCCCGTCATCACAAGATGACCGTCGGCCTCACTGCCGCGACCACGAGTTTCATGGGCGACAGCTACACCTTCCTCGATTGTCCCGGTTCCGTCGAGTTTGCCCACGACATGCGCGCCGTGCTTCCTGCGGTCGACGCCGCAATCGTGGTCTGTGAGGCCGACGAGAAGAAGCTGCCGCAGCTTCAGATCATCCTGCGCGAGCTGGAGGAGCTGAAGATCCCGCGTTTCCTGTTCCTCAACAAGATCGATCGCGCCAGCCAGCGCATCCGCGAGACGCTGGCAATGCTGCAGCCCGCCTCGCGCGTGCCGCTGGTGCTGCGCCAGATCCCGATCTGGAAGGGCGAGTTGATCGAGGGCTTCGTCGATCTCGCGCTGGAGCGCGCCTTCATCTATCGCGAGCACAAAGCCTCCGAGGTGATCGCGCTCGCGGGCGGCGATCTCGATCGCGAGAAGGAAGCCCGCTTCTCGATGCTGGAGAAGCTCGCCGATCACGACGATGCGCTGATGGAGCAGCTGCTCGAGGACATCCAGCCGCCGCGCGACGCCGTGTTCGACGATCTCGCCCGCGAATTGCGCGAGGGACTGATCTGCCCGGTGCTGCTGGGCGCTGCCGCGCGTGAGAACGGCGTGTTGCGCCTGATGAAGGCGTTGCGTCACGAGGCGCCCGGTGTCGTGGAGACGGCAAAACGTCTCGGCGTTCCCGAGACCCAGGACGCACTCGGCTACGTCTTCAAGACACTGCATTCGCAGCATGGCGGAAAGCTGTCGCTGACGCGGCTGCTCGCCGGCCATCTCGACGACAGCGCCACGCTGCAATCCTCCTCCGGCGGCGCCGGGCGCATTTCCGGCATCCTCGCCGTCAACGGCGCCTACGACACCAAGCGTGCCTCGGCGGAAGCCGGTGACACCGTGGCGCTCGCCAAGCTCGATCCGGTCAAGACTGGCGACACGGTATCGAACGGCAAGACGCCGCCCGCGGCATTGATTGCAATCGAGCCGACGCCGCCGGTGCTTGCGATCTCGATCGCGGCGACCGATCGCAAGGACGACGTCAAGCTCGGCCAGGCGATGACGCGGCTGCACGAGGAGGATCCGTCGCTGGTCGTCGTGCAGAACGCCAAGACCCACGACACCGTGCTGTGGGGCCAGGGCGAGATGCACCTGCGCGTCGCCGGCGAGCGGCTGCGCGACCGCTTCGGCGTCAAGATCACCTCGCATCCGCCCGCGATCGGCTATCAGGAGACCATCCGCAAGCCGATCACGCAGCGCGGGCGGCACAAGAAGCAGTCCGGCGGCCATGGCCAGTTCGGCGACGTCCTGCTCGACATCAGGCCGCTGCCGCGCGGTGACGGCTTCAAGTTCGCCGAGACGGTCGTGGGCGGTGCGGTGCCGCGCAACTACATCCCGGCGGTGGAAGAAGGCGTCGTCGACGGCTTGGCGCGCGGCCCGCTCGGCTTTCCCGTCACCGACGTGCAGGTGACGCTGACCGACGGCTCCTATCACAGCGTCGATTCCTCCGACCTCGCCTTCCGCACCGCGGCGCGGGTCGGGCTGAACGAAGGCCTGCCGCAATGCCAGCCGGTGCTGCTGGAGCCGATCCACGTGGTCGAGATCGTCTGCCCGACCGACGCCACGGCCAAGATCAACGCGATCCTGTCGGCGCGGCGCGGCCAGATCCTCGGCTTCGACACCCGTGACGGCTGGAGCGGCTGGGACTGCGTCCGAGCCATGATGCCGGAAGCCGAGATCGGCGAGCTGATCGTGGAGCTGCGTTCGGCCACCGCCGGCGCCGGCAGCTTCACCCGCCAGTTCGACCACATGGCCGAGGTCACCGGCCGCGCCGCCGACCAGATCATCGCCGCGCATCAGCACGCGGCGTGATACGTTAGGCAGTCGCAACCCTCTCCTCTCTCCTCTCTCGGGGGAGAGGAGACGCAAGCTCACGACCTCTCCACCCGTCATGCTTCGCTGCGCTCCTGATGACGGAGTGTGGGGTGGCCGCGCTGGTTGCAACGTGTCCCGGACGCGCTGCGCTGCGTAGCAGTGCCGCGCAGAGCCGGGATCCAGAGAGCCACGGAGTGCGCTGCTGCATGGGCCCCGGCTCTGCAGCGCATCACTTCGTGCTGCGCTGCGTCCGGGGCACGAGAGCTGAGCTTTCGCGCACAACTGCATCATCCCCGTCATTGCGCGGGACCCTTGCGCTAGCGCGGGAATGATGTATTTTACATCATTGTATATGTTCTAGATATCATTTATAAGTGCTGGTAAGTGAGGCCAAGGTGATCACGTCGTTCCAGATGCGGGCAGCCCGCGCGCTGCTCGGCATTGACCAGAAAACCCTGGCCGAGCTCGCCGGCGTGTCGTTGCCGACCATCCAACGGATGGAGGCCTCTACCGGCAATGTTCGTGGCGTGGTCGAGACCCTGATCAAGGTGGTCGAGGCGTTCGACCGGGCCGGCATCGAGCTGATCGGCGAACAGGCCCGCAGCGACAGCGGCGGGCGTGGCGTTCGCCTGAAGGAGCCGGGGCCGCCGCGCCGGGTCGGAGCATGATCGCGCGTTGACCATGCCCGGGATCAAGATGGGCTAGCGCATCGTCGCACCTCGGCCACACGGGACGCACGATGCTTCGGAGCACTTTGCTGAAATGAGCATCACAAGTGATCAGGCAAGCCGGCTGCACCAGCTGCGCCAGCCGACCTTTGCCGAACTGTATCTGCCAAAGCTCGTCACTGTCTGGCGTGAAGGCTACGGTCTCGCGGGTTTCCGCGCCGACGTCTTCGCCGGCCTGACGGTTGCGATCGTCGCGCTGCCGCTGTCGATGGCGATCGCGATCGCCTCGGGCGTGACGCCGGACCGTGGCCTCTACACCGCCGTCGCCGGCGGCTTCATCGCCTCCCTGCTCGGCGGCAGCCGCTTCCAGATCGGCGGACCTGCCGGTGCGTTCATCGTCTTGGTCGCAGCGACCGCAGAGCGTCACGGCGTCGACGGTGTCATCCTCGCCACCATGATGGCGGGCCTGTTTCTGATCGCCGCAGGCCTGTTGCGGGTCGGCACCTACATCAAGTTCATTCCCTATCCGGTGACGGTCGGCTTCACCGCCGGCATCGCAGTGATCATCTTCGCCAGCCAGCTCCGCGATCTCGGCGGCGTCACGCTCGCGGGGAGGGAGCCCAGCGAGTTCGTGCCGAAGCTCGTCGCGCTCGCCGGCGGCCTCGACACCATCAATCCGTCCGCCGTCGCAGTCGCCATCGTCAGCATCGCCATCATCGCCGGCTTGCGCCGCTGGCGGCCGTCCTGGCCCGGCATTCTGATCGCGGTCGTGATTGCGGCGGTCGCCAGTAGCGTGCTGTCGCTCCCGGTCGAGACCATCGGCTCGCGCTTCGGCGGCATTCCGCGCGAGCTGCCCTCGCCGGCGCTGCCCGCGTTCTCCCTGGAGAAGGCTCGGGCCGTGCTGCCGGATGCGATCGCTTTCGCGCTGCTGGCCGCCATCGAATCGCTGCTGTCGGCGGTGGTCGCCGACGGCATGACCGGCCGCCGTCACCGCTCCAATTGCGAACTGGTGGCGCAGGGCGCGGCCAATGTCGGCTCGGCGCTGTTTGGCGGCATCTGCGTCACCGGCCTGATCGCGCGCACCGCCACCAACATCCGCGCCGGCGCGCACGGACCGATGGCGGGCATGCTGCACTCCGTTTTCCTGCTGCTGTTCATGCTGATCGCGGCGCCGCTGGCGAGCTACATCCCGCTGGCCGCGCTCGCCTCGGTGCTGGTCGTGGTGGCCTGGACCATGGCGGAGAAGCAGGAGTTCGCCACGCTCTTGCGCTCGTCCTGGGGTGATGCCGTGGTGCTGCTCGCGACCTTCCTGCTCACGATCTTCCGCGACCTCACCGAAGGCATCCTGGTCGGCTTCGCGCTCGGCGCGGTGCTGTTCATCCACCGCATGGCCGAGATGACGGGCATCGAGGAACGCACGCCGCTGGTGGTTGCCGATCGTCCCGACGACGGTAACGGCGATCGCGTTCCCTACGATTCCGCGCTTGCGCTCGATCCCGACGTGCTGGTCTATCGCATCACCGGTGCGTTCTTCTTCGGCGCGGCCTCGGCGATCGGCGGCGTGCTCGACGGCGTCGCCGACCGGCGCAAGGCCTTCGTGGTCGACTTCGCCGCCGTGCCGTTCCTGGATTCGACCGCGGCCAACGTGCTCGGCCGGGTCGCGGCCAAGGCGCACCGCCAGGGCATCAGGCTGTTCATCACGGGGGCCTCGCCCGCGGTCCGCCGCGCGCTGCTCACCCATGGCGTGACGCCGCCGCGCGCACGCTATCGCCAGAGCCTCGAGCGCGCCATCGCCGACATCAAGGGCCGAGCCGCCGACGAGGCCGCTGCGAGCTGACGCGTGCGCTTGACAGAGCGGGCGCGACGCGAAATGGATCGCCTCGGAAACGACCCGAGGGAAAGATGACCGCGCCAAGAACTCCCGCAGCCTGTCTGATCGGATGGCCGGCGGCGCATTCGCGCTCGCCGCTGATTCATCATTACTGGCTGCGCACGCTCGGAATCGAGGGCGGCTACGTCATCGAGGCGGTTCCTCCCGAGGACCTGCGCGACTTCGTGCTGCGGCTGTCGCTGCGCGGCTTCGTCGGTGCCAACGTCACCATCCCGCACAAGGAAGCCGTGCTGGCGCTGTCGACGCCTGATGCGCGCGCCAGGGCCGTCGGGGCCGCCAACACGCTGTGGTTCGCGGACGGCGAGCTGCGCGCGACCAACACCGATGTCGAAGGCTTCATCAACAATCTCGACGCCAGCGCGCCCGGCTGGGACGCGGCCGAGGAAGCGCTGGTGCTCGGTGCCGGCGGCTCCTCGCGCGCGGTCGTGTTCGGCCTGCTCGAGCGCGGCATCAAGTGCGTGCATGTTGCCAATCGCACGATCGCGCGGGCCGAGACGCTGGCCAAGCAGTTCGGGCCGAACGTGCGTCCGCTGCCGTGGGACGCGATCGGCGATGTGCTGCCGCAGGCAAGACTTCTCGTGAACACGACCTCGCTCGGCATGCACGGCCAGCCGTCACTCGATGTTGATGTCGCACGCCTGCCGCAAGCGGCTGTCGTCGCCGACCTCGTCTATGTTCCCTTGGTGACGCCGCTGCTCGCCGCAGCGACGGCGCGAGGCCTGAAGACCGCCGACGGGCTCGGCATGCTGCTGCATCAGGCGGTGCGCGGCTTCGAGCTGTGGTTCGGTCGGCGGCCTGAGGTCACGGCCGAGCTGCGCGCATTGGTCGAGGCCGATCTCACAAAGACTTGAGAGGGTAACGGCGAATAGCACACCACCTCCGGAGTTCTATCCCCGTGGGACAATCGGAGACCGTCATGACTATTCAACGTACAACCTTGATCCGTCCGCTCGCCGCCGTCGCAATGGTAACCGTCTCGACCTTCGCGGCCCTCGCGCAGAAGGCGCCGGTGCCGACGCGCGTGCGCGGCACCATCGAAAGCGTCAATGGCGACACCATGCAGGTCAAGTCGCGCAGCGGTGAAGAGGTCAAGCTTCACCTCGCCTCTGACGTGAACGTGTCAGGCATTACCAAGATTTCACTCGCCGACATCAAGCCGGGTTCGTTCGTCGGCGCGACCACCGTGCCGGGACCGGACGGCAGCCAGAACGCCGTCGAGGTGCACGTGTTTCCGGAAGATATGCGCGGCACCGGCGAAGGCTCGCGGCCCTGGGACCTCAAGCCCAACTCGAGCATGACCAATGCGACGGTGGCCGAGAGCGTGGTCGGCAATGACGGTCACACGCTGCTGGTCAAGTACAGGGACGGCGAGAAGAAGGTGTTCGTCGCCGACAACACGCCGGTGGTGACCTTCGTGCCCGGCGACAAGTCCGACCTGAAGACCGGCGCGAAAGTCATCGCCTTCATGAAGCAATTGCCGGACGGCTCGTTCGAGGCCAATCGCGTCAGCGTCGGCCGCGACGGCCTGACGCCGCCGATGTGAGGAGGCGGCAAGTGTAGCGCGCAACTGCCGCCACATTCTCCGCTGTCGTCCCGGACAAGCGTCAGCGCAGATCCGGGACCCATAATCACAGGATGAAGTTTGGTGAAGGCTGATAACTCCGAGTCCCCGTAGCCACGCCTGCCTGTGGCTATGGGTCCCGGATCGGCGCGCGCTTGAGGCGCGCTTGTCCGGGACGACAGCGGAGTTTAAGGCAACGGCTCTCGATCGCGTCGCGAGACGGCACTGCCGCTATGCTTCACACCGCAATCACGTGATCGTCGATCTCGTCGATCCGGTTGACGCCGCACAGGCCCATGGTGGTGAGCAGCTCCTTCTGGATGATGTCGATCGCCTTGGCGACGCCGGCCTGGCCGCCGGCACCAAGGCCATAGGCATAGGCGCGGCCGATCATGCAGGATTTTGCGCCGAGCGCCAGCGCGCGCATCACGTCCTGGCCGGAGCGGATGCCGCCGTCGAACATGATCTCCATCTTGTCACCGACTGCATCGGCGATCTCGGGCAGCACCTCGATCGAGGACGGCGCGCCGTCGAGCTGGCGGCCGCCGTGGTTGGAGACGACGAGGGCCTGCGCACCGGTCTTGGCGGCTTCCTCGGCGTCCTCGACGTCGAGGATGCCCTTGATGATGAGCTTGCCTGGCCAGATGCTGCGGACCCACTCGACGTCCTTCCAGTTCAAGGAGGTGTCGAACTGCGACGCCGTCCATTCGGCGAGGCGGTTGAGATCCTCGGTGTTCTTCACGTGACCTGCGATGTTGCCGAAGGTGCGGCGCTTGCCCTGCAGCACGCCGGAGACCCAGGCCGGCTTGCTGGCAAAATCCAGGAGCTTCGACAGCGACCACTCGGGCGGCACCGTCATGCCGTTCTTGATGTCGGCATGGCGCTGGCCGATCACCTGCAAGTCGACGGTGAGCACCAGCGCGCTGCACTTCGCCGCCATCGCGCGCTGGATCAGGTCCTTGATGAAGCCGCGGTCCTTCATCACGTAGAGCTGGAACCAGAACGGCTTCTCGACATTGGCGGCGATGTCCTCGATCGAGCAGATCGACATTGTCGACTGCGTGAACGGGATACCGGCGGCCTGCGCCGCGCGGCAGGCGTAAATTTCGCCGTCGCCGTGCTGCATGCCGAGCAGGCCGACCGGCGCGAGGATCAGCGGCATGGTCGAGGGCTCGCCGAGGATCATGGTCGAGGTATCGCGCTTGGAGACGTCGACCAGGATGCGCTGGCGGAACTTGATCGCCTGCATGTCCTCGCGGTTGGCGCGCAGCGTTTCCTCGGCATAGGAGCCGCGGTCGCAATAGTCGAAGAACGCCTTCGGCACGCGGCGCTTATGCAGTGTGCGAAGATCGTCGATACAGGTGATGTGCTTCATGTCGTTTCCCCGGCCCGTCTTACGTGGAAGTCTTGCATCGGAAGATTTCGGGGTCATCTAGCATGGTTGGATGCACAGCCAAATCGTTTGAGAGGAGGGCGCCATGACGAGGCCGCACGCCAGACCGACGCCGGAAGAGATCAAGGAGAAGAAGGATCTCGACGAAGCGCTGGAAGAAGGCCTGGAGGAGACTTTTCCGGGCTCCGATCCCGTCAACGTCACCCAGCCGCCGCCGAGCCGCGGCGACGGCCATGTCAAGCGCTCGGATTAGAGGCGGGTTCCAGCCGGTTCCGCCGCCTCGGCAGGAACTATAAGGTTAACAAGGCGTTATACGGCCCACGCCGCGCCTGGTTCCGTAACGATTTATCACATTTTTTGAAGCCAACTTGCCCGCATTGGCTTTATATAGACCCAGCACATCAGGGATGCGGGGCCCGTTCGGGCAGCCCGTGGTTGTAGAGGGGATCCCTGGTTGTTGCCTGGGGGACCAAATGAGTCGCAAATATTTCGGGACGGACGGGATCCGAGGCCGCGCCAACGGGCTGATCACGCCGGAGCTCGCGCTCAAGGTCGGCCAGGCCGCGGGTCTTGCGTTCCAGCGCGGCGACCACCGCCACCGGGTCGTGATCGGCAAGGACACCCGCCTGTCCGGCTACATGATCGAATACGCGATGGTCGCGGGCTTCACCTCGGTTGGCATGGACGTGCTGCTGGTCGGCCCGATGCCGACGCCGGCGGTGGCGATGCTGACCAAGTCGATGCGCGCCGATCTCGGCGTGATGATCTCGGCCTCGCACAATCTGTTCGAGGACAACGGCATCAAGCTGTTCGGCCCGCAGGGCTTCAAGCTTTCCGACGACGTCGAGAGGCAGATCGAGCAGCTGCTCGACGAATCTCTCGACAGGCGGCGGGCGCAGAGCGCGAGCCGCGGCCGCGCCCGCCGTATCGACGGCGTGCACGACCGCTACATCGAATTCGCCAAGCGCACGCTGCCGCGCGATCTGTCGCTCGATGGCCTGCGCGTCGTGGTCGATTGCGCCAATGGCGCCGCCTACAAGGTGGTGCCTGAAGCGCTGTGGGAGCTGGGTGCCGACGTGGTGCCGATCGGCGTCGAGCCCGACGGCTTCAACATCAACAAGGAATGCGGCTCGACCTCGCCCGAAGCGCTGTCGAAGAAGGTGCGCGAGATGCGCGCCGACATCGGCATCGCGCTGGATGGCGATGCGGATCGCGTCATCCTCGTCGACGAGCGCGGCCACCTCGTCGACGGCGACCAGCTGCTCGCGGGGATCGCGCAGAGCTGGAAGGAAGACGGCCGGCTGTCGCGGCCGGGCATCGTCGCCACCGTGATGTCCAATCTCGGCCTCGAACGCTTCCTGCAAGGGCAGGGACTCGAGCTGGTGCGCACGCCGGTCGGCGACCGCTACGTGCTCGAACAGATGCTGAGCGGCGGCTACAATCTCGGCGGCGAGCAGTCCGGCCACATCATCCTGTCCGACTACGCCACCACCGGCGACGGCTTCGTTGCGGCGTTGCAGGTGCTGGCCGTGGTGCAGAAGCTGCGCCGGCCCGTGTCCGAGGTCTGCCATCGCTTCGATCCGCTGCCGCAGATCCTCAAGAACGTCCGCCACAAGGGCGGCAAGCCGCTCGACGATTCCGACGTCAAGTCGGCGATCTCCGACGGCGAGAAGCGCCTCAATGGCCACGGCCGCCTCCTGATCCGCTCCTCCGGCACCGAGCCCGTGATCCGCGTCATGGGCGAAGGCGAGGACCGCATTCTGGTCGAGGACGTCGTCGACACCATCGTCCTGGCGCTGGGGCAAGCCGCGGCCTGAGCTTTTCTTACCCTCCCCTGGAGGGGGAGGGTCGATCGCGCGAAGCGCGAGCGGGGTGGGGTGATCTTTCCTCTCGGGCAGTTTCGCGCGCGGAGAGACCGTCACCCCACCCCGTCTCACATTTCGCTGCGCTCAATGTGAGCCGACCCTCCCCCTCCAGGGGAGGGTAAGGGACGAGAGGGCTACATCGTGCTCGCCGGCATCAGCTTCTCGCACTTCCTCTTCCTGCCGGAACTGCCACGGCACGTGCATTGACGCACCCGCACTTGCCGCATTGCGGCTTCACACATCGTTAGCAAATGCGGCGAGGGCGTCGCATTTGGCGCGGCATTTCTGCAACGCCGGCGCGGCACTCGCGTGTGAGGTGAGGAAATATCAACCTTAAAAATTAGGGTTAAGTGGCGCTTAAACATTTGCTGGCATCGTCCGGGTCGTGAGTTTCCAGAACGTGGGGCGTCTGCATTTTGCCTCACCGGCCATAAGGACGAAGCCAATGCGTAGCGTTAAGTCTCTCCTTGCCGCGGGTGCGGCAACCCTGATCTCCCCGATGGCGTTCGCCGCCGACATGCCGATCGCCGCGCCCCCTCCCATGTACGCGCCGCCCGCCCCGCCCGCCGACTTCGGCGGCTGGTATCTGCGCGGCGACATCGGCATGACCAATCAGCGCGCCAAGAGCATCGAGGGCAACGTGGCGCCCGGGTTTACGAAGACGACGGAGGGACTCGGCTTCGACTCGTCCCCGCTGTTTGATCTCGGTGTCGGCTATCGCTTCAACAACTGGTTTCGTGCGGACGTGATCGGCCAGTACCGGGGCAAAGCCAATCTGCACGGCAGCGACAACGTCGTTGGACCCGGCTTCGTCGGCGTCAACAATTACACCGGCAGCAAGTCCGAGTGGGTCGTCATGGCGAATGCCTATGTCGATCTCGGCACCTGGTGGTGCATCACTCCGTTCATCGGCGCCGGTGTCGGCGGCTCGTACAACAAGATCAGCAGCTTCCGCGACGACGGCGTGTCGTACAGCCCTGGTCTCAACAACAGCGTCGCTTACTTCGCCGATAACGGTAAGTGGAACTTCGCCTGGGCCGCTCACGCCGGTCTCGCCTACAAGGTCAATCCCGGGTTCACCGTCGAACTGGCCTACAGCTACATGAACCTCGGCGACGCGGCGCCCGGAAACTTCCGGACCTTCGACGGCCTCCAATCGGGTCCGACGTCGATCAAGATCAAGGAGCTCACCTCGCACGACCTGAAGCTCGGCGTGCGCTGGGATCTCAACAGTCCGCCGGCCTACATGCCGCCGCCGCTGGTCACCAAGGGCTGATCAGCAGGCTGATCGGTTAGGACTTCTTAACGGCGCGGGATCATCCCGCGCCGTTTTGCTTTGCGTATTTTTCATGGCGAGTAGGCGGCGAAGGCGTCCGACGCAACCATTGGTTAAGGTTAACAGGCGATGATCATCGCAACAGTTCGAGTCCGATGGAGCGTGGTGATGCGTAGGCTGGTGTTGGCAGCGGCGATGTTGGGGACGGTGTCTGCCGCGAACGCGGCCGACATGCCGGATCTGCCCGTGCTGCGCGGCGGCTTCACCGACGGGTTGTCGAAGACGAGCCGTAATTGGGACGGCTTCTACGCCGGCGGTCACTTCGGCTACACCTCCGACTCATCCGATTTCGGCCAGAGCGTGGTCGGCCTGACCAACTACATCTTTCGAGACAGCGTGCTTCAGCAGCCGACCTCGACGTGGTCGCTTCTCAGCAAGAACACCGCGCAGAGCACGAATTTCGGCGGCTTCGTTGGCCGCAACTGGCAATGGTACGACGCGGTGCTCGGCCTCGAAGGTACCTACACCTACTTCAACAACCTCAAGACCGCGTCGACTGGCTCCAATGCGCTCGACATCATCAACCCGCCTGGCGACACCGTGCCCCCGGGGGCCTTCAACCATTGGAACGTGACTCTGACCGGGTCCGCGACGGCTCAGGTCAAGGATATGGTCACGTTGCGTGGTCGCATGGGTTGGGATGGCGGTGACTTCATGCCGTACATCTTCGGCGGCGCTGCCATTGGCCGGATGGATGTTTCCCGTACGGTGTCCAGCAACGTAACGCTGCGTACCGATACGACGACCATCGATGGATTCGGCAACACCGTAATCGTGCCGGGAACGACGAACCCCGTTCCAGCCCAGTCGCAGACGCAGGGCCAGCACAAGACCAATGCCTTCGTAGCCGGCTGGACCGCCGGCATCGGGCTCGAATATTGCCTGTGGAACGGCTTGTTCGCGCGAGTCGAATACGAGTACGTGCAGTTTTCGCCCATCATGAACACCTCGGTGACACTGAACAACGCGCATGTCGGACTTGGCTACAAGTTTTGAGCCTGTCCGGTCTGGTTGACAACTTTCCCGCCTCCTGATGCTCTGTCGCCCGAAAGCGGGGCGGCGATGAAGATCTACGGCGACAGCAATTCCGGCAATTGTCTCAAGGTGAAGTGGGTCTGCGACAAGCTCGCGGTGCCCTACCAGTGGATCGAGATCGACACGCGCAAGGGCGAGACGCGCACGCCGCAGTTCCTGAAGATGAACGGCGCCGGCCAGGTGCCGACCGTCGCCTTCGACGACGGCCGCACGCTGGCACAGTCCAACGCCATCATCCGCTATCTCGCCCGCGACAGTGCGCTCGTTCCGCGCGACGCTTTTGCGGCGGCCAAGATGGACGAATGGCTGTTTTGGGAGCAGTACAGCCACGAGCCCTATATCGCGGTGTGCCGCTTCGTCCTCGTCTATCTCGGCAAGGACGCCTCCGAGCTCGATCCTGAAAAGGTCAAGCGCGGCTATGCGGCGCTCGACCGCATGGAGCAGCATCTTGCCGCCAGCCGCTTCTTCGCCGGCGATGAGGTCTCGCTCGCAGACGTGTCGCTGCTCGCCTATACGCGCCTCGCGCATGAAGGCGGCTTCGATCTCGGCCGCCATGGGTCCATCCGCCGCTGGATCGGCGAAGTCGAAGCGTTTCTCGGCCTTTCGCCGGCGCGCTGAGTCCGGAGTTGTCTGACATGAACGCCGAAGCCGTCTTCATCCGTCCCGCGGGCCGCGAGGACGTCGCCGCGATCGTGGCGATGCTCGCCGACGATCATCTCGGCCGCGCGCGCGAGCGCGTGGAGGATCCGTTGCCCGCCTCCTATTACGACGCATTCGCGCGGGTCGAGCGCGATTCGAATCTCACGCTTGTGGTTGCCGAGAGCGCGGGCAGGGTGGTCGGCTGCCTGCAACTTGCGATCCTGCCGGGCATCAGCTCGCAAGGCGGCGTGCGCGGCCTGCTCGAGGACGTTCGCGTTGCCTCCGATTGTCGCAGCCGCGGCATCGGCGAGCAGTTGGTGCAATGGGCGGTGACAGAGGCCAAGGCGCGCGGCTGCAATCTGGTCGAGCTGCTCACGCATCAGACCCGAATCGATGCGCAGCGTTTCTATAAACGGCTCGGATTTGCCGCGAGCCATGTGGGCATGACTGTCCGCTTTTGAGGCAGCGCTGCACAAGCGTTGCTTGTTCAGCGAAATCGGATCGCGCGTTCGTTCATCTTAAGAGCTGATAAACTACCGTCCGTCGTTCACGTGGAAGCGGGAGCGAACGGTGCTACGCAGCGTCGGACACCGGGCTCGGTCGGTTCGGGGATTTTCGATGACAAGCTATTCCATCATCAAGGTCGGCAACGACTACGTTGTGCAGGCCAATGACAAATGCATTTTGAAGGTCGGCAGCCGCCGCAGGGCCGCGCAATTGATCAGCGATGCCACGAACTTGCTGAACGCGCTCGCCGTGGTTGAGTCCCCCGAAATCGCACCCGAGGCGCCATCACTGGCCCGTGAGACCCCCGAACTTCCTTGACTGGTCTTCCCGTTTCCCGTATCAGCCGCGGCGGGACACCTCCCCCCAACGGGAGGCTTACTATCTGGAAGGGTAGATCATGACTGTAGCGAAGCCCGCTTCGCGGCCGACCGTGCCGCATTTCTCCTCCGGTCCCTGCGCCAAGCGCCCCGGCTGGAACGCCCAAAATCTCAAGGACGCAGCGCTCGGCCGTTCGCATCGCGCGAAGATCGGCAAGGCCAAGCTCAAGCTCGCCATCGACCTGACGCGCGAAGTGCTTGAGGTGCCCGCCGATTACCGCATCGGCATCGTGCCGGCCTCCGATACCGGCGCGGTCGAGATGGCGCTCTGGTCGCTGCTGGGTGCGCGGCCCGTCACCACGCTCGCCTGGGAGTCGTTCGGCGAGGGCTGGGTCAGCGACATCGTCAAGGAATTGAAGCTCAAGGACGTCACCAAGCTCAACGCGGCCTATGGTGAAATCCCCGATCTCTCCAAGGTCGATCCCGCAAGCGACGTTGTCTTCACCTGGAACGGCACCACGTCAGGCGTGCGCGTGCCGAACGCAGACTGGATCAAGGCGGATCGCACGGGCCTGACGATCTGCGACGCGACCTCGGCCGCATTCGCGCAAGCTCTCGACTTTGCAAAGCTCGATGTCGTCACCTTCTCGTGGCAGAAAGCGCTCGGCGGCGAGGCCGCGCACGGCATGCTGATCCTGTCGCCCCGCGCGGTGGAGCGGCTCGAGACCTACAAGCCGGCCTGGCCGCTGCCGAAGATCTTCCGCATGACCAAGGGCGGCAAGCTCAACGAGGGCATCTTCGTCGGCGAGACCATCAACACGCCGTCGATGCTCTGCGTCGAGGATTATCTCGATGCGCTGAATTGGGCCAAGTCGATCGGCGGCCTCAAGGCGCTGATCGCGCGTGCCGATGCCAACACCAAGGTGCTGGCCGACTGGAAGGCGAAGACGCCGTGGATCGACTTCCTGGCGAAGGATCCTGCGATCCGCTCCAACACTTCGGTGTGCCTGAAGTTCACCGATCCCGCCATCACCTCGCTCTCCGAGGACGCGCAGGCCGACTTCTCCAAGAAGCTGGTCGCGCTGGTCGAGAAGGAAGGCGCCGGCTACGACTTCGCCTATTACCGCGATGCGCCGGCGGGCTTGCGCATCTGGTGCGGCGCCACCGTCGAGGCCAGGGATGTCGAGCTGCTGACGCAGTGGATCGACTGGGCTTTTGCCGACACCAAGGCGCAGCTCGCCAAGGCGGCGTGAGCTCTTAACCCTCCCCTGGAGGGGGAGGGTCGACGCACCGCCAGGTGCGGCGGGGTGGGGTGATCTCTCCACGCGGCGCACCGGCGATTATCTTTGTTGCAGCTTCACCCCACCCCGGCGCTTCGCGCCGACCCTCCCCCTCCAGGGGGGGGGGGGAAGCTGCCTCTTCTACACATCTGAAGCCGCCGCCGAACATCTCTGTGCTGAGTTCGGTGTGACGTGTGTCACGCAACAGAAAAATACTTGATGGAG
>NZ_PGVG01000059.1 GCF_002795245.1 Bradyrhizobium forestalis
TCGTCCGCACAAATCTCATGCACAGACGGCCGATCAACAACTTGCTCGAACTACGGCAATCCGTCCCAATCAACCAAAATCAGTTGAACCTTGGACTATACTTCCAATGAACCGGACAGCCGTGGGCCTGGCCCGGCCATCCACGCCTTGCCGCACGAAGAACGTGGATGGCTGGGACAAGCCCGGGCATGACGACGGAGTGTGCCGCGCGTACGTGCCTCAATCCTCGTACGACGAGATCTCGATCAGGCTGCCATCCGGATCCCGGCAATAGACCGAGCGCAGCGTGCCGCGGGCGCCTTGCCTCGGGCCCGGGCCTTCCTCGATCGCGACGCCATGTGCCCTTAAATGCGCCACCACCTCGTCGGGTGCGGCCGAGGTGAGAAAGCACAGATCCTCGCTGCCGGCGGTCGGGTGGTCGGCGGTGAACCACTCCACCTTGTCGGCATCGCGTTGCCGGACGTTGATCTTCTGGTTACCGAATTCGAGGAAAGTCCGCGGCGCTTTGCCGCCGCCCGGATCGAACACCTTGACTTCCATGCCGAGAATCTTGCCGTACCACTCCGCGGACGCCGCGACGTCGCTGACATTGATCACGAGATGATCCAGGGCATGAACCTTGACCGGCATGTCTCATCCTTTCGTCGTGATGCGCCACGCGCACTTTCCGCCTGCGGCAAGCTTTGTTACAACCGCGCCGCCGCGACTTTCAAGCTATCCGACTTTGAAGAACAACACTGGGAGAATCCTTGAGATGATCACTCGCCGTACCGCGCTGGGCCTGCTCGCCGCCAGTCCGCTTGCAGCCACCCCGCTGTCGAAGGCCTTTGCCGCCGATTATCCGGCCCGTCCGGTGAAATGGGTGGTCGGCTATCCGCCGGGCGGGGCCACCGATATTCTGGCGCGGCTGATCGGCCAGCGGCTGTCGGAAAAGCTCGGCCAGCAATTCGTGATCGAGAACAAGCCGGGCGCCGGCAACAATATCGCCACCGAATCGGTCATCAATGCCGAGCCCGACGGTTACACGCTGCAAATGGTCAATCCGGCCAACTACATCAACGCCTCGCTCTACGCCAATCTGAAGTTCAACTTCGTCCGCGACATCGCGCCGATCGCTTCGTTCCAGCGCGTGCCGAACGTGATGACGGTCAACAAGGACGTGCCGGCCAAGAACGTCGCCGAGTTCATCGAATATGTGAAGGCCAATCCCGGCAAGGTGAACATGGCTTCCTCCGGCAACGGCACCTCGGTGCATCTGTCCGGCGAGATGTTCATGGCGATGACCGGCTGCAAGATGCAGCACGTGCCCTATCGCGGCGCGGCACCCGCGATCACCGACATGCTCGGCGGCCAGGTGCAGGTGATCTTCGACAACATGCCTTCGATCATCCAGCACATCCGCTCCGGCAGCTTGCGTGCGATCGGCGTCACCACCACGGAACGTTCGCCGCAATTGCCCGACGTGCAGCCGATCGCAGACACCGTCAAGGGCTATGAGGCCAGCGCGCTGTTCGGCATTGGCGCGCCGAAGAACACGCCGAAGGAGATCATCGCCAAGCTCAACAGCGAGATCAACACGCTGATGAAGGAGCCCGACATGGCCAAGCGCCTGGTCGAGCTCGGCGGCGAGCCTCGCGTGCAGACGCCCGAGGCGTTCGGCGAGGAGATCAAGGCCGAGACCGAGAAGTGGAAGAAGGTCGTCGAGTTCGCCGGCCTGAAGGTCGAGTAGCGATCTTGTGATGACTGGAAAGGGAGCCCTGCCGTTCGGCAGGGCTTTTTTTCTTGGGTGCGTTGCTTCGTTGATCTGGAATAAAACGCTGCGGCGAAACCTGATGATAGATGGCGCGTATCTCGCGCCGTGAGCAAAGGAGTTTGGGATCATGCGCATGATGCAATTGGCGCTGCCGGCGCTGGCCACCATGGTTCTCGTCGGTTTCGCCACCAGCACCCCCGCCACGGCGCGCGATTATCCCTGGTGCGCGCAGGGCGGCGAGTACGACTATCCCGGCGAATGCGCCTACAGCACCTATGAGCAATGCCAGGCCAGCGTGTCCGGGCGGCTGCTGTACTGCGATCGCAATCCTCGCTTCGCCTATGGCCAGCAACCAGTCCCGCAACCGCGGCCGCACCGGCGCGCGCGGCCCGTCGCGCCCTACTGATCGCGCTTCGTACTGATCGCAACCCGATCACGCAATAGTGCGGACGTGCGCCCGCACGCTCCGGCTTGACGCCGTTCCGCTTGCGTCTATACTAAACCATATGGTTAAGCATCAGGACGAGGCACTGGACCGGACCTTTGCGGCGCTCTCCGATCCGACGCGGCGTGCATTGCTGGCGCGCCTCGGTGAGCAGGACGGCCTGTCGGTGAGCGAGCTGGCCGCGCCGTTTCCGGTCTCGCTTCCGGCGATCATGAAGCATCTCGACGTGCTCACGGATGCGGGCCTGATCGTGCGGGAGAAGACCGGGCGCACGGTCGCCTGCCGGCTCACCGCGCGGCCGATGGAGCAGGCGATGAACTGGCTCAATCGCTATGCGCAGTTCTGGTCCCACAATCTCGATCGCCTCGCCGCCTTCGTGGAGGAAGAGACATGGCCAACGCAGCCGCCAACGCCGCCGAACGCCCAGCAGAGCGTCCAAGCCTCACGCTCACGCGCCGGCTCCGCGCGCCGCCGGCAAAGGTCTACGCCGCCTGGACGCAAGCCGCGCAGCTAGCGCAATGGTTCGGCCCGCCGAACATGAAGCCGGCGACGCTTCGAGCCGAGCTCGACGTGCGCGTCGGCGGCAGCTTTCGCATCAGCTTCACCGGCGACGACGGCGAGTATTTCGAGGCCGGCGGCTTTTATCGCGAGGTGGTGCCGAACGAGCTTCTCGTCTTCACCTGGGCCTGGCACTCGACGCCGGAACGTGAATCGCTGGTGACGCTCTCGCTGAAGCCGGACGGTGCCGGCACCTTGATGATCTTCCATCACGCCCAGTTCTTCGACGAGACCGCACGCGACAACCACCGGCGCGGCTGGAGCTCGATCTTCGACAAGCTCGATGCCTTCGTCGCCTGAGTTCCAAAGGAGAGTGTCATGCAGCAGCATCAGATCGTTTCGCGCGAGCAATGGATTGCGGCGCGCAAGGCCCTTCTGGCCCATGAGAAGGAGTTGACGCAGGCCCGCGAGCGGCTTGCCGACGAGCGCCGCCAGCTCCCCTGGGTGAAGGTCGACAAGACCTACGTCTTCACCGGGCCGAACGGCAAGGTCACGCTTGCCGACCTGTTCAAGGGGCGCCCGCAGCTCGTCGTCCAGCACGTGATGTTCGCGCCCGATTGGGACGCGGCCTGCAAGAGCTGCTCGTTCTGGGCCGACGGGTTCGAGCGCATGGTGCCGCATCTGGCCGCGCGCGACACGTCCATGGCCGCGGTCTCGCTGGCGCCAAGCGCAAAGCTCGAGGCCTTCAAGAAGCGGATGGGCTGGACCTTCGACTGGGTCTCCTCGGGTGACAACGATTTCAACCGGGATTACGGCGTGACGTTCTCGCGGGAAGAGATCGAGACCGGAAAGCCGATGTACAATTTCGGCACCACGTCGATCTACGGCCCCGAGCTGCCCGGCATCAGCGTGTTCTACCGCAACGAGGCCGGTGAGATCTTCCACACCTATTCCTGCTTCGCCCGCGGCCTCGACATGATGAACGCCGCCTATCAGTATCTCGACCTCACGCCGCTCGGCCGTCACGAGGAAGGCCTGCCCTATCCGATGGACTGGGTCCGCCTGCGCGACCAGTACGAGCCGCAGCCGGAGAAGGCGGCGTGCTGTCAATCGCACTCCTAGCTGTCATCGCCCGCGAAGGCGGGCGATCCAGTACTGCCGAGACGGCAGCGTGAATCGAGAAGCTGCGGCGTACTGGATTCCCCGCCTTCGCGGGGAATGACAGCGGAGGGTGACGTGACGGTGTGCCTTGCCCCGATAGCTACCGCTTCGCGTCCGCCTGCTCCGTCGCATTGCACGAGATCAGCATCGTATAGGGCCGGGCGTTGGCGGCGACGTCGGTGGTCTTGAGCTCGCTCTTCGGTTCGGCGGTCTGATAGGGCACCACGGAATTGTCGAGGAAGTCGCGCAGCACGCCGGTCTTGATGGCGAAGTTGATGTTCTCGGGAATGTTGCCTGTCGCTACGGCGATGCGCAATGCCGGGATCTTTGCGGTGACCACGCCCACGACCTGACCTGTGTTGTCGAACAGCGGCCCGCCGCTATTGCCGGGCTGCACGGGTGCACTGATCTGCAGGAAGCGCGAGTCGTTGCGCATGCCGCTGAGCGAGCTCACGATGCCGGTCGTCACGGTGAAGTCCGAAGTCAGGATTCCGTGGTAGGGAAAGCCGATCGCGACCACGGAATCGCCGGAGCGGATCGAGCGGTCGCGGATCCGGGCAAAGTCCTTGAACGTCGTCGTCGATGGCGCCTGCAACAGGGCGAGATCGTTGTTGGCGTCGCTCGATACGACGCGCAGCACCATTGCTGCCTCGCCGGTGAGGTTGCCCTTGATGTCGCCGACGCAGCCGTCGATCACATGATGGTTGGTGACGATGTGCCCGCTCGTGCTCACCACGAAGCCGGTGCCGCTCTTGGCTCTGGCGGGTTTGCCGCCGGCCGCCGGTGCCGCCTGCTTGTCCGGCGTGGCCTGCGGCTTGGCGGTCATCTTGGTGAAATCGCCGACCTTGTCCAGCCCGTCGGCCTTGACCCGGGTCACACAATTGCTGACGGCTGCAACCAGAGGGGCAGTCGATGTCAGGCTGAATTGGAAAGGCGTGCCTCTCGCCACCGCCACCATCAGGCTCGCCTTCTGGAAAGCACGAGCGACGTTCGTCGGCAGAACTGATGAGACCATGACCTCGGAAAAGGCAGTCGCAAAGAGCCTCACCTCGGCCTGACCGTCGAAGGTCACGTCGATCGTCAGGTTCTCGCCCTTCTTGAACCGAAACGCTGGATTGGCAAAACCGAGCAGCCACGCGTTGTTCGAATCCTGGCCGACAAGCAAAGTCATGCCATTGGCGTAGGGCGTGCTTGCAGCGCAATGAGAGAACGCGCCGGTCGAGTCATTGGTGAAAGCGCCACCGTTCCAGCTGCCGACGTGGATGGTGCCGAAAGGCCCCGCCGCATGAACGAGCCCGGCGAGCATCACCTGGATAACAAACGCAACGACAAACGACCTCAGCCACATGCCAGCCCCCGGAAGCGCTTTTGGATCCATCTTATCCGTGAGCGCAGGCGATGCGCAACCGTCAGTTGTCCGCTCGATCTCGATCCGGCTGTCGCAACATTCGGGCTTGCATTTACTTTGCGGCGCCGTATGCTTTGCAATACAAAGTAACGGGACCTGCAGTCCCGGAATGCCCGGGTGGAACGAGGTTTTGGCGTTGCCGATGCGCGATCTCGACAAAGCGCTGGCCGACATCGTGGCGATCCGCAGCCAGATCGCGGCGGGCACCGCCTTCCGCGGCTACGGCCCGGCGACGATGGCGGCGACCGGCGCCGTCGCGCTCATCACCGCAGTTCTGCAATTCTGGCTGCTGGGTGATCCCACCGGTGAGCCGCTCGGCTTCTTCATCGGCTGGTTGATCGCTGCCGTGCTCTCGGGGCTGATCATCGGGATCGAAATGCGTGCGCGCTCGCAACGCCATCATTCCGGTCTTGCCGACGCCATGATCCACCAGGCGGTCGAGCAGTTCCTGCCCGCCGGCGTTGCCGGTGTGCTGCTCGCGGTGGTGATGTGGAAGTTCGCGAGCGAGACGCTGTGGCTGCTGCCGGGACTGTGGCAGATCCTGGTATCGCTCGGCATTTTCGCCTCGGTCCGCTCGCTGCCGCGCACCGTCGCGCTCGCCGGCGCCTGGTATTTCGTGTCCGGCTTCGCGGTCGTGGTGCTCGCGAGCCGAACCCATACGCTGTCGCCGTGGACCATGGGGCTGCCCTTCGTGATCGGGCAATCGGTGATGGCGGCCATTCTGCATTTCGCGTCCGGAGACAACGATGTCGAAGACTGACAGCGCGCCCTTCTCTTATGAAGGACTCGACCGCGTGATCCACGAGAAGGCGAGGCTCGGGCTTCTGACCTCGCTGATGGCGCATCCCAAGGGGCTGGCCTTCGGCGATCTCAAGCAGCTCTGCGGCCTTACCGACGGCAATCTCTCTCGGCACCTTGCCGTGCTCCAGGAAGCCGGCCTCGTCGAGGTGACCAAGGGCTACGAGGGTAACCGCCCGCACACGACCTGCCGCCTGACCAAGGCCGGCCGCCGTCGTTTCCTCGACTATCTCGCCGTGCTCGAGCGGCTGGTGCGCGACGCGGCGAAAGCCGCCGGCCGCGAGGCGCCGCCGCTCGGCCGCCTCGGTGTGGTCTCGGCCTGATCTTCCCCTTTTTGACTGGAGACTTTGCAATGCAAAGTGAAATCACGTCCCGCAACGACAAGCTTCATGTCGGTATCATCATGGACGGCAACGGCAGGTGGGCGACGCGGCGCGGCCTGTCGCGCGTGCGCGGCCACGAGGCCGGCGTCGAGGCCATCCGCCGTATCATCGAAGTCGCGCCCAAGCAGGGCATCGGCACGCTGACACTTTACGCCTTCTCCACCGACAATTGGCGGAGACCGAAGGCCGAGGTCGCCGCATTGATGACCTTGCTGCGCTTCTATCTCACGAGCGAGGTGCAGAGCCTGGTCAGGAACGGCGTGCGCCTGACCGTCATCGGCCGCCGCGATCGCCTGCCCGAAGGCATCGCCACCGCGATCACCCGCGCCGAGGAGGCCACCGCCGCCGGCAGCGCGCTGCATTTGCGCATCGCCGTCGACTATTCCGCGCGCGACGCCATCCTCAATGCCGCGGCGAAGGCGGCTGCGCTGACCAGCCTCACCCGCGAAGCCTTCTCGCAGCTCGTTACCGGCGAGGCCGGGCTTCGCGACGTCGATCTCATCATCCGCACGTCCGGCGAGAAGCGGCTGTCGGACTTCCTGCTCTGGGAGGGCGCCTATGCCGAGCTGCACTTCACCGAGCGGATGTGGCCCGAATTCGACGCGGGCGATCTTGCTGAGGCGCTGGCTGCCTTCCATGGCCGCGAACGCCGTTTCGGCGGCCTTCAGGCGATCATGCCCGAGGAGGTGCCGTCACTCTCCCGTGTGTGATCTCGCGACAGCTGCGGCCCCGTTGATTTGCCGCCTGGCACGGATCATGCTCTAGTCTCCTGCGATGGGTGTCCGCAGCAATGGGAGCATTCTGCGATGCGCGCGGTCCTGGATTATTGCACCGGCGGAACGGAGCGGCAGCTTGCTGCCGGCACGATCGTCGTCGCCGAGGGTGGCACCACCGGCCATCTCTACGTGCTGATGCAAGGCAAGCTCGAGGTGCTCAAGGGCGAGATGGTGGTCGCCACCGTCACCGAGCCCGGTGCGATGCTGGGAGAAATGTCCGTGCTGCTGGGCCAGCCACACACCGCAACCGTGCGGGCCTGCTCCGACGCGGTCGTCTACGAGTTCGAGGATGCCGCCTCGTTCCTCGAGAAGGAGCCGGGCGTGGCCCTGCTGATCGCGAAAATGCTGGCGCAGCGGCTCAATGTCGCCAACACCTACCTCGCCGATCTCAAGCGGCAATATGCCGGCCACGGCACGCATCTGGCCATGGTCGGCGAGGTGCTCCAGAGCATGATCAACCTGCCGCCGCTCGAGGTCTCGCCAGGCTCGGATCGGCAATCCGATCCAAGAATGTGAGCCAGTCGGGCGGCGCCTCGATGGCAGCAGCGGGGCGCTTCAGCGGTGCACTCAGGTCGACCCACTGGGCCTCGCCGGCCGCAAGCCAGAACGCCTTGTCCGCACCGAGGTCCAGCACGATGTAAGTCGGCGGCCGGCCCGGTTGCAGGCCGGTGTTGAAGACCCAGCTCTGGCCCAGCCGGTCGAACCACGAGCCGCCTGTGACGAACGGCGACTGGTGCACATGGCCCGAGATCACCATCGATGGCTGGTACCGCATGATCCATTGCACCAGCTCGACATCGCCGAAGAAGCGCTTGCCGCTCCAGCTCGTCGGTGAATCCGCCGGCGGCGCATGATGGGCCCAGATCCAGCACTGCGGCCGACTGGCCGCGGCATCGCGCAGCTGCTCGATGAGGCGTTGCTTGACCAGCGGCCCGTCCCACCACGGGCACACCGTAAACATCGTATCGCCGATGCCGAGGCTGTCGCCGTCGCAGGCAATACCAAGCTCGCGCACCTCCGAGATCCAGCGCGAAATCTTCTCGCCCTCCGCATTGCGCTCGTCGAGGTCGTGATTGCCGGAGCAGAGGATCACGCGGGTCGTCGCGGCCAGCAGCGCGAGGTACTTCTTCACCACCACGATCTGGGCGCGAAAATCCACCATCGAGCCGATGTCGAGCGCGTCACCGGCGAAGATCACGAGGTCGAATTGAGGCGCCGCGCTGACCAGCCAGTCGAGCTGAGGCAGCGAATAGTGCAGGTCGGCTACGACCAGGCAGCGCATTGGAGAACCGTCCGCGAGAGATCGACAATGTCTGGGAATTCCAGGCGTCCTGAAGCAAGAAGCGGACCAGCATGGTCGCTCCTTCGCGTCATCATCGCAGGGCTGGACCGGTTCATTGAATTCTGATGTCGTGCCGCACCCTCAATGCGGATGTCGGCATGATCCCCTTCAAGACCATTCGCGCCCGCGCCGAGAAGCGCAAGGGCGGGCCCAAGGCGCTGGAGAGACTGATGCCGGCCAAGCCGGACCTCAAGCGGCTGGCCAAGCTCGGCGACGACCGTATCCTCGCCGAAATGACCAAGCGGGTGTTCTGCGCCGGATTTGCCTGGAGCGTGATCGATTCGAAATGGGACGGCTTCGAAGCCGCCTTCCTGCATTTCCAGCCCGCCAAGCTCACCTTCCAGCCCGAAGATTATTGGGAGGGTCTGCTGCGCGATGTGCGCATCGTGCGCAACGGCGCCAAGATCATGTCGGTGCGGGACAACGCCGCCTTTGTGCAGGAGATCGCGAAGGAGCACGGCAGCTTCGGCAAGTTTCTGGCGAAGTGGCCGTCGTCCGACGAGATCGGCCTGCTCGATCTCCTTAACAAGCGCGGCAGCCGGCTAGGGGGCAACACCGGCCAGATGCTGCTGCGCTTCGTCGGCTGGGACGGTTTCGTGACGTCCAAGGACGTGGTGGCCTGCCTGCGCGATGCAGGTCTCGACCTTGCCGAAGAGGTCAAGTCGAAGGGTGATCTCGCCAAGGTGCAGGCGCAGTTCAACGCCTGGGCCGAGGAAACCGGCCTGCCCTACACCTACCTGTCGCGCATCTGCGCGCTGTCGGTCGGCGAGAGCAGGAGCGAGTAGCAGTTCCAGCTCGGCCGGCCGGTCCAATGATGTGCATCCTGTGGCGATCCCGTGCCATGAGCGCGGCAGATGCGACGCACGATCACGAAATACATTTCTCTGGAACATTTGTGCGCAGCACCCGTTCGGGAGGTTGAGCCAGGCGAACAGCAGCGCAGGGAACGCCCGCTCTGGCTCAACTCAATGAAACCCGACACGACAGAAACGGAGCAGCTCATGAAGCTCACATCTGAACAGGTCAAGCAGACCATCAACCAGCTCGGCGCTCAGGTGCTGCCCGACGAACATCCCGCGATGCCGCAGCTCAACAGCATGTTCGGCGAGCACACTTTCTTCGTCGACGAGATGGGCCTGAAGGTCCTCGAGCCCACGGGATCGCTTGGTAGCGACCGCCAGAGCGGCGAAGTCGTCAGCCTCGCCGATTGGGGCGATTCCGACCTGACGCGCCTGATGGCGCATGAGCCCGAACCGACCGGCGTGATCGTGGTGTTCGAGCATATGAAGCATTGAGCGGCCCCGAGCGGGTCGTCTTGAGACAGGTGCGCCACGGTCGGCGAAGCGCGGATCGCTCCCGTGGCGCACAGCGTTAGCAGCCTGGCCGCCTCGTTGTCTTCCAACGAGCTCCGTGGCGGTCGTGCTATCGGCCACAGATGCATGCGTAGCGCCACATTTCTCCGCGACAGGCCGGAAACAGCGCGACGATCGTGAGCGAGGCCGCATATGAAAAGCAGAAGCAGGCTGCCAAATCGGGGATCCCTCCGATCGAACGCGCGAGCAGCCAGCGATGCAGCAGATACACCGTCACGACGGAAGCGAGGGCTCCGGCGAGATGAGGCCCGACCACTTTCACGAGGTCTCGATGACGCACCGGACCGCGTCGCCCGATCAGCCACCACAGGATGGGCGTGCGCACGCACTCGCTGATCGAATATGCGCTGGCGACGCCGATTGGTCCGAACGGCAGCCCGCATATGAAGGCGAGGATCGATGTTGAGACATTGAACAGGCCCCAGCGCATGTATTCCTTGGTGCGACCCTGGCTGAGGAAAAGCCAGTTGGCGGGGCTGTTGCTGGTCTGCAGCAAGCCGGCGATGCTGAGGGCAACGAAGATCGGCGCAGCCTCGCTCCATTGGCCGCCGAGCAGAGTTTCGACAAGCGTGTCGGCGGACGCGATCATGAAGGCGACGCCAGGCAATACGAGGAGGAGCGCCGGCAGCACCGCGCGACGGAACGAATCCCGATAGCGCTCAGGCTCCTTCAGCAGGCCCGACAGCGTCGGCAGCATGATTCGCACCATCGGATTGCTGACTTGCTGAAGCGGAAACAGCAGCAGCCGGTAGGCGCGGTTATACGCGCCAAGCGAGGCGGCCCCCCAGATTTTGCCGATCAGCACCCCGTCGGTGTTGCGGGAAAGGAATTCGGCAAGGTTGTAGCCGGTCACGCCGAGCCCGAAGTTCAGCATGTCGCGTGCAGCCCTGATCGAGCCGGGCCTCGACGGCAACCATCCCGAGCTCAGCCACGCGCCGCCTGCGAGCACCAGACCTGATGTCAGGCTTCCGGCGAGGATGGCCCAATAGCTGTGATGGACGTATGCGACCACGGCCGAGGTCAGTAATCCAGTCAATGCGGCCGCGGATTCCAGGCCTGCCAGCGTCCAGAATCTCATCTGGCGTGTCAGCAACGACAGATGCTGGACGTCAGCACCGCTGAGCAGCAACGTGACGCTCATACCCGATGTCAGTGGGGCGAGATTCGGCACGCTGTAGAACCTGGCGACAAGTGGCGATAGCGCGACCTGGGTGATCGCCAGCAGCGCGCCGACCGAGAGGTTCACCCAGAACAGCGCACTCAGTTCGTTGTGCGTCAACTCGTCCTTCTGCACGGTCGCGTGTCCAAGACCGAGATCCTGGAATAGCACCGCGAAGGCGAGCACCGGCGAAGCCATGGCATAAGTACCAAAGTCGACTGGCGTCAGCAGGCGCGAGAGCAGGATCACAGATCCGGTCTGCGTCGCAACACGCACGACCTGAGTGACGATCGCAGCGAGCGCACCTTTCCGTACGTTCCGGGACTGTTCGTCCTCGGAGAGACGCATGTTGAGTTGAGTCACGATCAGCTCCTCGAGCGGCGAACAACGAAAGCTTCAGGCGCAGTTCGAAAGCGAGACGGTGAATCCAATGACAATTGATCTCTTCGATTTCATGCGAGGCGCGTGAGCAACGTCGCGAAACGCCGACGACTATCCGTCAGTACGTGTCATTTGAATGGCGCGAGCAAATTGCATGCGCAAAAAACTTTGCGTCGATCGCGCTCGAACGAAAAGCAATGAATGCATCTTGCTCAAGACGGCGCGTCGAATTGAAATCGAGGTTGCTCTGTCAGGTTCATGTCAGGCACTGCCTCGAAGATCGACACTGAACCGCTCGCAATAGTGTCAAACCTCGAGTCTTCGCGGTTCTCTTGCAACGGGTTCTTCAACGGGAATTTCGATGGCGATCTGAGTTCCCGGACCCGCCTTGCGCTCAAGCCGCAAGCGCCCGTTGAGCGACGAGGCAACCAAGTTGAACGCGATGTGGAGCCCCAGGCCGGCGTTGCCCCGCTCCCGACTGGTCGTCACGAACGGATCGAAGACATGAGCCTGCAATTCGTCGGGGATTCCGACGCCTTCGTCGGCGCAGACCAGGCGGACCGATTTCGGGTCCGGTTGGCTCACCGTGACGACAAACCGGCCACCTCTCTTGTCAGGATAGGCATGCGCTGCGGTATTGAGGGCGAGATTGCTGATCACCTGAGCAAGCGCTCCGGGGTAGCTGTTGAGCTTGATTCCCGCCGGACATTGGACCTCGACCGTCAGGCCATGATGCGACAGCAATGGCCCGAGCTTGGACGTCAGCTCCGACAGCCAGTCCCTGAGCTCGAAACTGCGCCGGTCCTCATCGGCTTGATGGACGGCGACCTGCCTGAAGCTGTGCACCATCTCGGATGCGCGGTGCAGATTGTCGAAGGTCAGATCGATCCCCTGCTTGAGCCTGTCAATGCCCTTGGTGAGATCGGAGCGCCGGACCGATGCTCCGCCCAAGGCGTCGGCCATCGTTTGCAGATCAGCCTGCATGGCCGTCGAGGTCGTCAAGGCGAGGCCGAGCGGGGTGCTGACCTCGTGAGCGACACCTGCCACCAAACGTCCGAGCGAGGCGAGCTTTTCCGCCTGCACGAGGTGCTCCTGGGTCGCGCGCAGATCGCGCAGCGATTTCTCCGAGCGTTCTTTCTCGCGCTGCAGCGCCTCGGATGTCCGGAATTGCTTTCGCGCCCGGTACTCGCGCGCAGCCACGGCGTAGAGCGATAGCGCGTAAGCGTTGCCGACGAGCGAATGGTTGATGAACCTCAGGCCCGCAGGCATCGTCGACGCGAACGACTCGGCGACCAGCAGCGCAACCCACGAGAGCAAACAGAAAATCGCCAGCGAGCCGATCCGCAAGGGCAGCATGGTCGAGACGAACAGGATGATCATCATCATGCCGGGCGCGGCAAAGGTGAAGCCCGACGGCAGCACGAGGTAGATGCTGGGCAGGATGCAGCCGGGGATGACGCAATAGACGAGGAAAATCGTCTCTGCCCATGGCTTCATCCAGCGCCGGGACAGCAGCGCGGTCAGCGGGAGCAGGATGAACACGGCGGTACCACCGCGGATTGCGAGCGTGGTCGGCACGACTTCGGGGTAGAGCACCCAATCCCAGAGCGTGTAGCCGGCATAGGTGGCGGCGCCGAGCAGCATCGCGATCTGGGTCCATCCGAGACTGCCCCGGACATATTGGTCGACAAACCGGTGCTCCTCGATGCGGTCTTCGAAGCGCAGTCCGAGGCGTATCAATAAGGCAAGCATTCCATCTCAATCGCGAAAAGGCGTGTTTCGTGTCTCTACGACAGGTTTGGAGCCGCGTCGCGGATAAAGATGCCGCGTTCGCTGAAGGGGGCCTTCAGCCCGTTCAGATGCCCAACGTCAGCTGCGGCTCCGCATCGTCCCCGAGCTGGAGGGACGACAGCGAGATCCCCAGCAGCCGGACGCGCTTGGGCAGCGGCATCTCGGCTTCGAGCAGGCCGCAGGCCAGCCGCTCCAGATCGTCCCGCCCCGCAACGGCTGCCGCGACGGACCTGCTGCGCGTGATGATCTCGAAGTCGGCGAACTTGATCTTCAGGGTCACGGTGCGGCCCCGGTTGCCGGTCGCCTCGCAGTGGCGCCAGACCTTGTCGACGAGAGGCCGGAGCTCGGCGACCAGCGCGTCGAACGCGTCGAGGTCAATTGAGAACGTGTTCTCCGCGCCGACGGATTTGCGGATCCGGTTGGCCCGCACCGGCCGCTCATCGACACCGCGCGAGATCCAATAATAGTACGCGCCCGACTTGCCGAAAGTCGCATTCATGAACTCCAGCGTCTGGTTGCGGATGTCGAGACCGGTGAACAGGCCGAGCGCGTTCATCTTCGCAGCTGTCGCCGGACCGATGCCATGGAACTTGCCGACAGGCAGCGTCTCGACGAAGGCCGGTCCCATCTCCGGCGAGATCACGAACTGACCATTGGGCTTGCGATGATCGGAGGCGAGCTTGGCCAGAAACTTGTTGTAGGAGATGCCCGCCGATGCGTTGAGGCCGGTCTCGGCCTTGATCTTCGCGCGGATCTTCAGCGCGATGTCCCGCGCCAGCGGGATGCCTTGCAGGTTCTCGGTCACGTCGAGATAGGCTTCATCCAGCGACAACGGCTCGATGATGGGCGTGTGCTCGGCAAAGATGTCGCGGATCTGCCCGGAGATCGCCTTGTAGACCTCGAAGCGCGGCTTGACGAAGATCAGATCGGGGCACTGCCGCTTCGCTGTCACCGACGGCATGGCGGAGCGAACGCCGAACTTGCGGGCCTCGTAGCTGGCGGCCGCGACGACGCCGCGTTCCGCGGAGCCTCCGACCGCGACCGGCTTGCCGCGCAGCTCCGGATTGTCGCGCTGCTCCACCGACGCATAGAAGGCATCCATGTCGATATGGATGATCTTGCGCACCGGCGCCGCCTTGCCGGTCACCGTGTCGAATTCGCTCATGGCAAGATGATACAATCGCGCAAGCAGAAGCGCGAGGTGCTGGATGGGTCAGCTGTCGTTGTTCGCCGTCGGGTCGCGTTTGCCGGCGTGCTCAATGCGGCCATCTGGCGTTTGAATTGAGGCGCTCAGCTCAGCGTTCATCAAAGATGAATCTCAGCCTTGTGAGTGGCAAGCCCGGGCATGCGACCTAATATGAGCCTGCGGAGGAGAGCCTATGCAATACAGCTCCGAGCTCATTCAGACCATGCGTCAGGCCCTGGAAACCGTGATGGCGAGCGTGCCGGCGGATCAGTCGGTCTTCGGCCTGAAAGCAGCCGTCGCCGAATGCATCCTGAAGGCCGCCGCGCATGGGCATACGTCGTATGACGGACTGGTGACGGCCGCCACCGATCAGGTCCAGGCAATCATCTCGATGCTGACGTGAGTGGCGGCGTCAAAACCGTGGCAAGAGTGCGCGCCAAGGCAGATGAAGATGGACGCTGCTGTTTCGCCGTGGCGCTGTGAGATTGCCTCCTGCGATGCGCTGCCGCGCGCAAGACCGCGTGGCCACTCGTTTCCATGCAATGCCTGGTTTAAGGATGCAAGTGCAATCGCTTCACGCTCGCTACTGCGAAAGTGATGAACCGTTTGACACGTGTTGCCACGAATTTCTGTGCAGGGTAAGCGAAATACAGTCCGGTCAGGGGCGAGCGCAGAGCTGGCAACACGCGCACCAGCCGCTGTTGGTTTGCGAAAAAGGCAGGCAGGAATCCGATCCCGAGTCCCATGCCGACAAAGGTTCTGACTGTTAACAGGTCATCGCAGATCAGGTCGCCCGACAGATCGACGCTGACCTTCCGGTTTCCCATCAGCATGGGCAAGGGACGGGCCCAAGGCTTGCCGAATCCAATCAGGTCGTGGTGCTTGAGATCATCCACGTCAATAGGGACGCCACGTCGGTCAAGATAGTGTTGGCTTGCAAACAGTCCCGACGGGCCCGTTACAAAAGATCTGGTCACGACACTCGAATCGCGTAGCGGACCGACGCGGATGGCGAGATCGACGCCTTCTGTGATCATGTCGACAACCCGGTCCGTGACGATCAGCTCGATTTTCACCATCGGGAACGATTCGCGAAACGTGCTGATGATGGGCGGCAGCAGGCTTTGCGCGATATCGACGGCCGCTGTGAGCCGAAGTAGACCGCTCAGGCTTCCCGCCTCCGACGTAATCGCGACCTCGGCTGCCTCGATCTCACGAAGTCCTGCGCGGCACCGTTCAAAATAGGCCTGGCCCGCTGGCGTGACGCGGAGCGTGCGGGTCGTACGCTGGATCAGGCTGATGCCGAGGCGCCGCTCGAGCGCCGCCACCTTTGCGCTTACTGTGCTGGCGGGCATGCGGAGCCTTCGGGAAGCGCCGGCAAAACTGCCGGCCTCCAGCACCTGGACGAAGACACTGATCTCATCGATGCGCATGCAGGGCTATTATGCAGAATTCTGGATAGTTATTCCAGATCATGCTGTCTTGCGGCGAAACGGCTTCCGCGATCTGCTTTCGATCAGGGACGACACTGCCAAGGAGCTGGAGGATGAAGGGACTGATCATGCCGGTGGCCGACAGCGAACCGATCGACCCGCGCGTCCGCGTTGGCCATGTTCATCTGAAGGTTGCTGATCTCGAGCGATCGCTCGCCTTCTACTGCGGGGTGCTTGGCTTCGGCCTGCACGGATTGCTCGGTAACGAAGCAGCGTTCCTCGCCGCCGGCAGCTATCACCACCACCTCGCAATCAACACCTGGGACAGCCGGGGCGGTTCGCTGCCACCGGAAGGATCGACTGGCCTCCACCATGTTGCCTTTGTCTATCCGACACGAGCCGCGCTCGGCCGCGCGCTCCGCCGTCTCCGCGCAGCGGCTGTACAGCTCACCGGCGCCAGCGACCACGGCGGTACGGAAGCGATCTATCTCCGCGATCCTGACGGCAACGGGATCGAGCTCTACTGGGATCGACCGGAGAAGGAATGGCCGCGCAATCCCGACGGCTCGCTGAAGATTGTCAGCAAGCCCCTCGATGTCGAAAAATTGGCTGGAGAGGGATCGTCCGACGGCGGATTTAAAGAATAGTTTGAGCCTTGCGACACTGAGACGTCGACTGGCGCACCCGACACGATTCGAACGTGTGACCTTTGCCTTCGGAGGGCAACGCTCTATCCAGCTGAGCTACGGGTGCTAGTGGAGGTTCATTTAGCCGATTGGCGGGGGGCGGGCAACCGCTAGGTTTGCCCCGGCCTCGGACGCCCGGCATCGCCCGATTCCCGGTCCTACGCATCGCTCTTCAATCCCGGAGGGCGGTCGGTCGCGAGATCTCGCCGGAATCGTTCACAAACATCAACGGACCCGCCCTCGAGGGGACGAACACGGCCGCCGTGAGCGGGCCGCCAAAGCAGGCGCCGGTATCCAGGTTCAGCCGGTTCGCTCGCAGATCAGGTGCCCGGGACCGGACCGGCGTATGTCCATGGACAATGAACAGCTCGTGGTCGAGATCGGACGACAAGAAGGGTTCCCGGATCCAGAGCAGGTCTTGCTCGGATTGCGACGCCAGCGGTACGTCCGGCCGTATTCCCGCGTGGACGAAAAGTCGTCCATGCTCGATCTTCATGAGCGGAAGTGCGCGTATCCAGTCGAGATGCTCGCGCGGGACATCCGCGGGATCGTCGATCCCGTAACTGTCGAGTGTCTGTTCGCCACCGTTTCCCCACCAATTGATGAGGTCCCGGTCGGTACGCTCTATGTCGGCCGCGCGAAGCAGCATCTCCTCATGGTTGCCCCGGAGACAAACGAAGGATCGGCCCTGTCGCCCCGTGCTGCCAACGAGCACATCCATGACCTCGCGGCTCTGGGGCCCCCTATCGATGTAGTCTCCGACGAAGACATACTGGGCGCTCCGGTGACCGCGAATCTCATCGCACACGGCGAGAAGCGACATCAGCTTTTCAAAGCAGCCGTGGATGTCGCCGATCGCGAAGATGAGCAATTCGTGCTCGGGAAGGGGCAAAGCAGGCTTTCTCCCTCTTGCCAGCTCAGATGGTGAGATCCTTTGTCGTGCCCTTGAACCTGATGCGCTTCGGATCCAAGCCCAAATCCGCGAGCGATTCAATCACCCTGTCGTTCAGCGTCTTGCCGTCCTTGTCCTTGCGATCGCGCTGGTCCGCTGTGAAATCATAGACGAGCAGCCCGACATTGACGCTGCTCACGTTGATCTTCTCTCCCTTCGCAACCGCGCCGATCGCCGCAGCCGCACTACGATGTCCGTTGCTCCATTCCGCCATTCTCGGTCAGATTCTTCGCAACCCATCGATAGCTATCATCGATCTCCGTCTTGTGAAGGTCGATCACCGTCCGATAGTCCTTGATCTGGCGGAAAATCCTGCCGTTCTCCAGTTCGGGATTGCTGAACGTCTTGGCCTCCCAGAACACCAGATCTATTCCGCTCGTTGTCGTCTCGAGGTTCGCCAGGTCCATGCGCGGGAGGCTCCGCTCGACGCCGGGGGCGCCGGATGCGTTGATCGCGATTTCGACGTCGACGACGGAGCGATTGGATGTCGCGATCTCGTGAACGCCTTCCTTCTCTCGTCCGGAATAGAGCGATGCGGCTCTCTTGAGCTTCTCCAGGGTCTTTGCGCCCTCATATTCGCGCGTCAGCATTCTTTGCTCGGCCTTGCCGAAAGCGAACCTCCCTCCGACGAGCGAAATCTGATCCTTCAAGTCCGGATTCAGGAGATACTTTTCGTGCGTCGTGGCGGTTACTTTCCCGCCCTTGAACGACACTTTGAAGATGGATTGTCCCTGCCAATAGACGTTCAGGTACTCGTCCCTGATACCGATGATGAGGGAGGGATCGGCGAGAACGTCCCTCCACCAGCCATCCTGCCGAGCAAGTGCCTCGAGTGCCTTGCGAAAGTCGTCTTGCCGGATTCCGCGCCTGAAGCTCATCTCATACCTCCCACCATTCGCCATCGCTGCGTCGCGTGACGTTGTCAAAATATTTGAAGAAGCCGTCGCCTTCGAATGTGTGAACGGGCACCAGCTTGTCCGGTTGTATTGCGCTCGAGAGCCGCTTGAGATCCAGGATGCTGGCGTGGCCCGAGGTATGGATGATCTCAATGGGTACGCCGCGTGTTGCGAGATCCGCCTTCAGCCTGGCTCCAGGACCATCCTTCAGGTATCCGTCCCATTGCGACCAGATCGCCCTGGCGCTGGCCCAGAGATTTGCGGTCTCCACGTCGGGAGCCATTGCCGGACGAAACAACATCACTGTGCGATCGGCGATCTCGGTGATGCGCTCGCGGTAGATCCGCGCGGATTTGTACGGCTCAAGCAGGTCGAAGCGCCTGTTCCGTGCGATCTGTCGCCGCTGATATTCCGGCACGTAGACCGACAGGTTGGGCCAGCCGACGCTCGGCAAGCGCTCGTTGCCGGTGGCCCGCAATATCTCCATCGCGTAGAGGTCCAGCAGCAGCGTCCGGTCGCTGCGCTTGCAGGCGCGATAGATGCTGACGATGCGATCGATGTTCTGCGCGGAGGCGGAGAAGATGACGAAGCCCGGCGGCCTGAGGCTCTCGGTCAACCTCGCTTCGATGTCGTCTTCCGTCGGAAATTGCGTCCGTTCGTCAAGACGGCCGAGGCTCGACCCCTCCATCAGCATCGTATCGACGCCGCGGGGCGGAGTGCTCACCAATCGCTCGAACAGGCCGCCCTTGCGACCATGCGCACGGATATCGCCACTATAGAACAGACGCCGGCCGGCGGCATGGATCAGCAGCGCATAGGCATCATAAGCCGAATGATCGACAAGATAGGGCGTGATGCTGAACGGGCCGATCTGGAAGGTCTTGCGATCGACCAGCTCGAATGAAGCGTCTGGCACGAAGCCGTTGGGCACGAAAGGAGCTGCCGCGCGCATGATGCGCGCGGTTGCAGCGCCCATGGCGAGGGGGACATTGGGTCTGCACAGGGGGAGCAAGCCCCAATGATCCGCGTGTCCGTGCGACAGGACGATCGCACGCAGGGCCGGATCGTCGCGGCTAAGCCCGGCCACGGACGGGAGAAGATCGTCGGACGCGCCGTCGGCGTCGAGCGGAAGTCCGAGGTCGAGCAGAATTCTCTCGCCCGCGGCCTCGAGCTCGATGCAGGTGCCACCAATTTGCTGCGTTCCGCGGTGGACACGTCCGCGAAACGAACCGGCTTCCTCGGACATCAGCGGCTGGACTTGATGGCAGAGCCGGGGTCGGCCGGGCAGGCGAGCGCACTGCGGAATGGGCAGGGAAACATCAAAGCGAATACAGCTCCAGGCAATGGCTTATCTATATTCAAATGAGTGCCCGAGAAATTGCGGCTGTTCGTGAAGAAAATGTGGGTGTTGTTCCGGCGCAACATCACCCGTTGGCGAACCCGAACGCAGTAGAACCTTCAGTGGGATGAACTTCAGCATCGGCTGGACCGGCGACTTGCGACGGCTGGAAGTCGGTGCGAGCCGCGATCGGCCCGCACGAACTCGGCCGCTCGCAGGCCCTGTTCCAGATCACGACGCGGCGCTGCGGGTCGATCACGAAGGTCGGCACCACCAGGTGCTGCATCAGCCGCACCGCGTAGGAATCGGCGACATCGACGGTCTTGCGCGACCTCGCCATCAGGCCACCGCAGCCACGGGCAAGGTCCCGGGCAAGCCATCGCCGGGACCGAACAGCTTTCGCACCTCGCTGGCCGGCTTCGGCGCGCTGAACAGATAGCCCTGCATCTGCGTGCAGCCGAGCGCGCGCAGCATGTCGCGTTGCGCCTCGGTCTCGACGCCCTCGGCGACCGTGGTCATGTCGCTGGCGGCCGCGATGTTCACCACCGCCTGCACGATGACAGGCGCGCCGCTCGCCTCTGCGATATCGGCGACGAAGCAGCGGTCGATCTTGATCTTGTCGAACGGGAAGCGCTTCAGATAGCTCAGCGAGGAGTAGCCGGTGCCGAAATCGTCGAGCGCGATGCGCACGCCGATCGATCGGAGCTGATGCAGGATCGAGAGCGCCGCCTCGTCGTCGCGGATCAGCACGGCCTCGGTGATCTCGAGCTCGAGCCGGCGCGGGTCCAGCCCGGAGGCGGCGAGCGCGCCCGCGATCCGCAGCGCCAGCGTGTCGCATTTGAGCTGCACCGGCGAGACGTTGACCGCGACACGCACCTGCGCCGGCCAGGTCGCGGCCTCGTTGCAGGCCATGCGCAGCACCCAATCGCCGAGCTCGGTGATCAAGCCGGTGTCCTCGGCGACCGGGATGAATTCCGCCGGCGACACCATGCCGCGCTCGGGATGGCGCCAGCGCAGCAGCGCCTCGCAGCCCGACACTTCGTTGGTGCGCAGGTCGACCAGTGGCTGATAGTGAATCTCGAAGCCGCCATTCACCAGGGCCTGCCGCAGATCCAGCTCCATGCTCAGGCGTGCCTTGGCGCTCGCATCCATTTCCGGCTCGAAGAAACGGTGGGTGCGGCGTCCTTCGGCCTTGGCGCCGTACATCGCGAGGTCGGCGTTCTTGATCAGTTGGTCGAGATCGGCGCCGTCCTGCGGCGCCAGCGCAATTCCGATGCTGGCATCGGTGGAGAGCTGGTGGCCGAGGCAATGATAGGGTTGCCGAATAGCCTGGTAGATCCGCGTCACGAAGGACAGCACGTCGGCGGGCGATCCGATCCCGGTCTGGATCACCGCGAACTCGTCGCCGCCGAGCCGCGCGATCAGGTCGCCCTGCTTGAGGCAGCCGCGGAGACGGCCCGCGATCGCCTTCAACAGCTCGTCGCCGACATGGTGGCCGAGCGAATCGTTGATGCCCTTGAATTCGTCGACATCGATGTAGAGCAGCGCGAACCGGCAGCCATCGGCGACCTTCGCCAGCTCGCGTTCGATCTGCTCGCGGAACAGGGTTCGGTTCGGCAGGTCGGTCAGCGCGTCGTAATGCGCCATATGCGCGATCTTCTCGTCGGCGCGACGCCGCTCGGTGACGTCATCGATGACATGGATGAGATAGCGCGGCTCGCCGGCTTCATCGTGAATGCCGATCCGGGTCGAGGTGATATAGCGCAGCCCCATGCCCGGCATCTGCCAGGCATGTTCGTCCTTGAACAATCCCTTGGCCGATTTCAGCGCCCTGCTGTCGTCCTCGGTGATGCGGGCGGCGGGCGCCTCGGGGAAGATGTCGAAAGCGGTCTTGCCGACGACATCCTGACGCGACTGGCCGAACAGCTGTTCGGCGACGACGTTGAGCAGCAGATATTCCCGAGTACGCGCATCCTTCACGGTGATCTGCGAGGGGATATGGTCGATGATCTCGCGCAGGAAGGTGTAGTTGCGATCGCGCTCCTGTTCAAGGTTGCGGCGCTCGGTGATGTCTTCGATCGTGGCGACCCATCCGCCCTGTGCGAGCGGCGTGTTGATGACCTGGAAGGCGCGGCCGTTGGCCAGCTGATGGGTTCTCGTCGAGACCGTGCCTTCGGCGACGATCCGCATGACGTCGGCGCAAAACGCCTCGACATCGCCATCGAACGCGTCACGCTCCTTGCGATGGTACATCGCCTCGCGGATGTGGCAGCCGGGCTTGATGACGTCGTGGGACAGGCCGAACATGTCGGCGTAGCGGCGGTTGCAGATGACGATGTATCCGGCGGCGTCGTACAGGATCAGCCCTTGCGACATGTTGTTGAGGGCCGTGTCGAGCCGCTGCCGCTCCGATTCGATCCGCTCCTGGGCCTCGCGGTTCTGCCGGTTGATCTGGCGGATGATCAGATAGAGGATCAGCGCTATCACGGCCGCCGAGAAGCTTGCCGTAGCGACCAGGAAGCCGGTCTGCTGCCGCCAGTCCGCGAGCGCAGCCGACATCGTATTGGTCGCGACGATGATCAGGGGAAAATGATTCAGGGACGCGGCCGAGCCCAGCCGATCCTCGCCGTCGATCGGGCTCTTGACGCGAAGCGTCTGCTGACCGCCCCTGGTCAGCACCTTCTGCATCAGCGGGGCGTCCTTGAAGCTCCGTCCGATCATCTCTTCGAGATGCGGATAGCGCGCCAGCATCTTGCCCTCGCGGTCGAACAGCGAGATCGCCGTGCCCTCGGCAAGCGCGACGGATGCGAAATACTGCCGGTAGCTGTCCGGGTCGATCCGCCGGACCATCGTGCCGAGGAAGGTGCCGTCAGCGCCGGTCAACCGGCGTGCGACGATCGTGGTCCATTTGTCGATGATGAAGCTGCGGACGGATTCCAGGATGACCGGCTCGGCCATTGGATTCGATTTGAACGTCTGGAAATAAGCGCGCGAGGAGACGTTGACCTTGGGCAGCGGCTGGACCCGCGACCAGTTGATCAGTTCGCCGTCGGCATCATAGATCGCGATGTCACCGAGATAGGACACGGAGCTGATCTTGCTGCGGAGCATCTGGTTCGTCGCAGCTCCGGACATGCGTTCGCGGAACGTTGCGGGCGAGGTGATGTCAGGCAGGTTCATCTGTCCGATCACATCGGCGGCGACGACGTCGGAATCTTCGAATTGCTGATCGAAGTGCCGCGCGATCAGCTGCACCGTGTTTTCCAGCTCGCGTTCGCGGTTGACCAGGGTCCGCTCGCGAAACTCGCCGATGGCCATGGCCGTCACGGTGAATATCCCCGCGACCAGCAACACGCCGCACAAGGTCAGCCACAGCACGGGGCCACGCCGCATCGCTGCCCTCCAGCCGTTGTTCACGGCTTGAGACATTCCGGCTGCCACCGTGGAAAAGACCTGGCGCATTCCCCCTCCCTGGAGGGACATGAATACACCGCACAAATGGCGCAAACCTTAGGAAAACCAGTTACCTAAGCATTAATCCGGTTGCGTCATCGCGTCCGTAGGCAGCGATGCGGGAATCTCGTCGCGGTTGTGCGGCGCGCGCAGCAGTCGCCGCGCCGCATCATTAATCGCCGCTTAATGCGAGCTGCCAGCGCCCTTGCCGCCGCCGGCCTTGCGCAGGCGCCCGACCACGCCGGTCGGGAAGAAATAGACGCTGGCGATGAACAGCAACCCGAGCCAAAGCAGCCAGCGGTCGGGATGCAACAGCCCGGGCAGCAGCGGCAGGCCGGCTTCGTCGGCCGCCTTGGCGGCGACGCCCATCAGCGATTGCAGATAGTTCTGCGCGAGGATGAAGATGGTGGCGCCGATGATCGCGCCGTAGATCGTGCCCATGCCGCCGATCACGACCATCAGCAGGATGTCCAGCATGATCGAGAAGCTGAGCGAGGTGTCGGGACCGGCATAGCGCAGCCATAGCGCGTTCAAAATGCCGGCGCTCGCGGCGACGAGCGCAGCGAGGCAGTTGGCATAGGTCAGGTGGAACACGGTGCGGAAGCCGAGCGCCTCGGCGCGAAACCGGTTCTCGCGGATCGCCTGCAGCACGCGCCCGAACGGCGAGTTCACCACCCGCAGCAAAGCGAGGATCATCAGCGCAGAGATCGCGAACACCAGATAGAACGTCAGGATGCGGCCGTTGATCTCGAAGCCGAACAGGCTCTTGGAGATGAGCACGGTGCCGGGCCGCAGCAGCTCGGGCAGCTGAAAGCTGCGCCCGTCCTCGCCGCCGGTCAGCCAGGACAATTGCGAGGCCAGCACCTGGAAGGCGGAGGCGACCGCGAGCGTGATCATGGCAAAGAAGATCGCGGCAACCCGCAGCGAGAACAACCCGATGGCAAGTGCAAGCAGCGCGGCGAGCGGCAGGCCGGTGACGATTCCGGTTGCGACCGCGGCCCAGTTCGGACCCATGCCGTACAGCGCGATCGCGATGGCGTAGCTGCCGATGCCGTAGAACATGGTGTGGGCGAACGACACCGAGCCGGTGTAGCCGAGCAGCAAATCGTAGGAGGCGACCAGTGCGGCGAAGACGCAGATCTTGGCCGCGACGTTCAGCGCCTTGGCACCCGGAAACAGGAACGGCGTCGCCGCCAGCGCCAGGATGATGACGACGAGGAGGAGCGAAAGGACGCGGCTGCGCGGCGGATCGCCTGAGAGGATCATCATCGGCTGGTCACCGCATAGAGGCCGCGCGGCCGCCACATCAGAATGGCGACCATCAGCAGGATGTTGGAGACGAGGGCGAGTTTCGGCACCAGGAAGCCGCCGTAATTGGCCACCATGGCCACGAGGATCGCGCCGATGAAGCAGCCGCCGATCGACCCCAGGCCGCCGATGATGACGACGATGAAGATCAGCACGGTGAGGTCGTCGCTCATGGAGGCGTGCACCTGCTCGCGATAGAGCGCCCACATCACGCCGCCGAGACCGGCCAGCGCCGATCCGGTCATGAACACGCCGAGGAACAGCCGGCGGATGCGATAGCCGAGCGCCTCCACCATCTCGCGGTTCTCGACGCCGGCACGGATCAGGAGGCCGAGCTTGGTGCGGTTGAGCACGAGCTGGATCGCGATGAAGACGGTGAGCCCGATCAGCATCGCCAGCACGCGGTACCTGGCGATCGCGACGTCGCCGAGGATGAAGGAGCCGCGCAGCGAGGCCGGCAGCGGCATCGGGATGATCTGCGGTCCCCACAGCGCATAGAGCGTCTGTTCGGCGACGATCAGGCCGCCGGTCGTCATCAGGATCTGCTTCAGATGCTGGCCGTAGACCGGCAGGATCAGCACGCGCTCCACGACGAGCCCGAGCGCGCCCGACACCGCCATCGACAGCAGCGCGGCGGGGGCGAGCACCGCGAGGTTCATCCAGAGCAAGTCCGCTTGGATGGACGCCGCGAACGGCGCCAGCACCAGGGTCGCGACATAGGCGCCGACGGCGATGAAGGCGCCGTGGCCAAAATTGAGCACGTCCATCAGGCCGAACACCAGTGTCAGGCCGGAGGCCATGATGAAGATCATCATGCCCATGGCAAGGCTCGCGGCGGTCAGCGTCAGCCAGGAGGAGGTCGAGCCGATCAGTGGGATCATGAGCAGCGCTAGCGCGACCGGCAGCAGGATCGGCGCGAGATCGCGCTTCGGCTTCGGCAGCGGATCGGTTGCGGCAAGGTCTGTCACTGATGCGCCTCCAGGCTCAGGCCGAGCAGCCGCTCCTGCAGCGGCACGTCGGCGGCGAGCGCCGCCATCTCGCCGCGATGAACGATGGTGCCGTTGTCCATCACCAGCACGTTGTCGCCGAGCTCGCGGGCGGCAAAGAAATTCTGCTCGACCAAAAGGATCGTCGCGCCCTTGCGCTTGATCTCCTTCAGGCATTCGATCAGCGCCATCACGATGGCGGGCGCGAGTCCCTTGGTCGGCTCGTCGATCAATAGCAGCTTGCGCGGTTCGATGATGGCGCGCGCGATCGACAGCATCTGCTTCTGTCCGCCCGAGAGGCTTCCCGCGCGCGACAGCCAGAACCGGCGCAGCGCCGGGAAGAAGCCGAAGATCCAGTCGAGCTGGGTGTCGTCGAGCGGCCCGTCGCGGGCCGCGAGCACCAGGTTCTCCTTCACCGTGAGGTCGGAGAACACTGCCATGCTCTCCGGCACGTAGCCGACGCCGAGCCGGGCAATGTCGGGCGTCGCAAGGCTCTCGATCCGCATTCCGGCGAGGGTGATCTCGCCCCTCGAGGCCTGCCACAGGCCCATGATGGTGCGCAGCGTCGTGGTCTTGCCCGCGCCGTTGCGGCCGAGCAGCATCGTGACCTGTCCTTGCGGGACGGCGAGATCGATGCCCTGGAGGATGTGATAACGCCCGATATGGGTGTGCACGGCCGAGAGTTTGAGCAGGTCAGTCATGCGGCGCTCTTTGGTGCAACACCGAGATAGGCCTCCTGCACGATCGGCGAGGCGATCACCTCGGCCGGCGGGCCGTCGGCGACGAGCTGGCCGTTATGCAGCACGATGATGCGGTCGGCGAGCGAGCGCACCACGTCCATCTTATGCTCGACCAGCAGGATGATCTTGCTCCTGTCCTGCTTGAGCTGCGCGATCAGGTTGAGGACGATAGGGACCTCGTCGATGCTCATGCCGGCGGTCGGCTCGTCGAACATGAAAACCTTCGGCTCGAGCGCGATCATCAGCGCCACCTCGAGCTTGCGCTGGTCGCCGTGCGACAGCGCGGTCGCGGCGACGCCGCGGCGGCTGCCGAGCGCGACCTGGTCGAGGATGCTGTCTGCGCGTGCGATCAGGTCGCGGCGCACCATCCATGGCCGCAGCAGGTCGTAATGGGTGCCGCTGGCCGCCTGCACCGCGAGGCGGACGTTCTCTTCCACGGTGAGATTCGGAAACAGGTTGGTGAGCTGGAAGGCTCGCCCGAGGCCTGCGCGCGTGCGCAGCGGCGCCGAATGCTGGGTGATGTCAGTGCCGTCGAACAGGATGCTGCCGTGTGAAGCGCGCAGCTGGCCCGAGATCAAATTGAAATAGGTGGTCTTGCCGGCGCCGTTCGGCCCGACGATGGCGGTGAGTTCGCCCGGGCGAAACGTGCAGGAGACATTGTTGACCGCGACATGGCCGCCGAAGCGGATGGTGAGATCGCGGGTTTCGAGGGTGAGCGTCATTGAACGCCTGAAAATGATGAACTGGATTTATCCGCGGATCAAACTGCGCCCCCTCCCCCGCTTGCGGGGGAGGGTAGGGGAGAGGGTATCTCCGCAACGGGACATTCCCTAGAGGAGAAAGCCCTCACCCGGCGCTTCGCGCCGACCTCTCCCGCAAGCGGGAGAGGTGACCAACTCAGCGCTTGTTCTTAACCGGAACGTCCATGTCCTCGATCTTCAGCTCGCGCACCGGCTCGAGCACGGCCCAGGCGACGTTCGGATCGACCTTGACCTTGAAGTGATACATGCTCTGCAGCGCCTGATGGTCTTGCTTGCGGAACACCATCTTGCCCTTCGGCGTGTCGAACTCCAGGCCCTCCATCGCCGTGATCAGCTTCTCGGTATCGGTCGACTTCGCCTTGGTGACGGCGGTGACGACGGACATCGCGGCGGCAAAGCCGCCCGCGGTGAAGAAGTCCGGCGGCGCGTTGAAGCGCTTCTGGTGCTCGGCGACCAGCCAATCGTTCACCGGGTTCTTCGGGATCTCATAGAAGTAATAGGTCGCGCCTTCCATGCCGGGCAGGCCCTTATAGGCGGCGAGCGCCGGCAGGATGTTGCCGCCGGTGGAGAGCTCGATGCCGTAGCGCTTCGGATCCATGTCCTGGAGCTTGGCCAGCGGGTTGCCGGCGCCGGCCCAGATCACCCAGATCACCTTGCGGCCCGGCTTGTCCTTCAGCGCATCGAACAGGCGCTGGCCGACCGCGGTGAAGTCGGTGGTCGAGGTCGGGGCGTATTCTTCGGCGGCGAGCGTCGCGCCGGTCTTGGCGAGCGCCTCCTTGAAGGCGGCGACGCCGTCGCGGCCGAAGGCATAATCCTGCGCCAGGGTTGCGACGGTCACGCCCTGCTTGCCGATCGCGACCGCATTCGAGATCGCGTCCTGCGAGGAGTTGCGCGCGGTGCGGAAGATGTAGCGATTCCACTTCTCGCCGGTAATCTGGTCCGCGACCGCGGGCTCGACGATCAGGATCTTCTTGTTCTCCTCGGCAACCGGGAGAATGGCGAGCGCCGCGGCCGAAGAGGTGGTGCCGATCGCGATGTCGGCCTTGTCGTCCTGATAGGCTTCAGCGAGTGCAGCCTTGGCAAGGTCCGGCTTGCCCTGGTCGTCCTTTGTGATGACGACGATCTTGCGGCCGTCGAACGTCATGGTGCCCTTGGTGGCGTATTCAAAACCCATCTTCAGGCCGGTCTCGGTCTGCTTGGCGTAAGCCTCGAGCGGACCGGTCTTGCCGTAGATCAGCGCGATCTTGAGATCGTCCGCCCGTGCGGAAGCGCCTGCGGCGAGCGCGAGAATGGTTGTTGTTATGATGAGTGATCGACGCACGATGGTCCCTCCTGATTCAAAGTTTCTCGGTATCAGCGATTTGCACAACACTACGAACATTGCAATTGAACCTTCCGCTTGAGCATGTCGGCCTTTCGAACATGCATCATTTTTGAGCTGGCCGCACATCGCCGGCTCCCTCGGCCTGGCGCCGGTCGGACTGCGCCTCTTCCGCGCTCTCGAAAATATGCGGCGCGACGCCGCGTTTCTCCAGGGCTTCGCCAAGCTTGATGCGCAGGAAGCCCGACGTGGTGTAACGCGACACGCCGGAATAGAAGCGGTCGACGAGGCTGCGAACCATGGCGGAGTAATCGTCCATCAGCTCCGGCAGGATGGAAAAATTGTCATAATTGACGATGGCGTAGACCCGGCGTCCGAGCGGCGCCAGGCGGGCCTCGACGATGGACGCGATGGTGTCGATCTCGGCCTTGCTGCGTAGCGGATAGCGTTCCAGGTTGACGAAGAACAGGTTCTGCCGCTCGTCCAGCGTGAAGCGCTGATCGAGCGGAATGGTGAGCAGGCGCTCGCGCAGCTCCATCAGGCCGTCGCCGAAGATGCGCGCGTCCATCAGCTCCGGGTCGCGCGGGATCAGCGGCTTGAAATCCATCAGGCGCAGGATGTCGCGCTCGAGGTCGATGCCGGGCGCGACTTCGGTGAGCTCGAGCCCGTCCGCTCCAAGCTCGAATACGCAGCGCTCGGTGACATAAAGCGTGCGCTGCTTGCGCGCGGCGGCAAACGGGCCGCTGAAGGTGACGTGCTCGACGCTACCCACGAACTTGCGCGACTTGGCCTCGTTGAGGATGACGAGGTTCCCGTCGCGCACCGCGACGCGTTGCTTGCCCGCGCCGAACGTGCCGACGAACACGACTTCCTTGGCGTTCTGGCTGATGTTGATGAAGCCGCCAGCCCCCGCAAGCTTCGGTCCGAACTTGCTGACATTGAGGTTGCCGGCGCGGTCGACCTGGGCAAGCCCGAGGAAGGCGGCATCGAGACCGCCGCCGTCGTAGAAGTCGAACTGGTACGGCTGGTCGATCACCGCCTGCGTGTTGATCGCCGCGCCGAAATCGATGCCGCTCGCCGGGATGCCGCCGATCACGCCCGGCTCCGCCGTCAGCGTGATGAGATCGATGATCCGCTCTTCATTGGCGACCGAGGCGATGCCCTCCGGCATGCCGATGCCGAGATTGACGACGCTGTTGGCCTTGAGCTCCAGAGCGGCGCGCCGCGCGATGATCTTGCGCTCGCTGATGGGCATCACGGGGAGAGAGGCGGCGCGAACGCGGATCTCGCTCGAGAAAGCCGGATTGTATTGCGTGCCGAACGTCTGCCAGTGATTCTCCGGCCGCGCCACGACGACGCAGTCGACGAGAACGCCGGGAATCTTGACTTGGCGCGGATTGAGGCTGCCGGCCTCGGCGACGCGTTCGACCTGGGCGATGACGATGCCGCCGGAATTATGCGCCGCCATGGCGATGGCGAGCGCCTCCAGCGTCAGCGCCTCCTTCTCCATGGTGAGATTGCCGTCGGGATCGCCCGTGGTGGCGCGAATGATCCCGACTTGAATCGGGAACGTCTTGTAGAGCAGGCAGTCCTCGCCGCGCAGCGTGATCAGCTCCACCATGTCCTCGGTGGTGCGCGCATTCAGCTTGCCGCCGCCGTGGCGGGGATCGACGAAGGTGCCCATGCCGACCCGGGTGATGTGGCCGGGCCGGTGCGCGGCGATGTCGCGGAACAGGTGCGTGATCACGCCCTGCGGCAGGTTATAGGCCTCGATCTGGCCCGCGATGGCGAGCTGCTGCAGTTTCGGCGCAAGGCCCCAATGCCCGCCGATCACGCGCCGGACCAGCCCCTCATGCGCGAAATGATTGAGCCCGCGCTGCTTGCCGTCGCCTTGTCCGGCCGCATAGACCAGCGTCAGATTGCGCGGCTTGCCCTGCGTGTAGGGCGCATCGCCCTCGTGGGACAGATAGAGCTCCTCCAGCGCGATCGCGATCTCCTCGGCAAAGCCGATGCCGACGAATCCGCCGGTCGCCACCGTGTCGCCGTCGCGGATCAGCATGACCGCTTCGGCCGCCGAGACGACCTTGCCCTTCTCGGAATTGCGCAAATAGGGCAGAGCTGGATGGTGGCTCACGGCGTTCCTCCCGCTCCCTGGTATGCCTTGTTGTGCTTGATCTTATCGCGGAGGGCAGCCCCGGAACAGGTTGTTCCTCGCGATGAATGACGGCCAAAGCGGAGAGCAAGGTCCGCGCCAGATCCCGCAAGTTCGCGCAAAACCGCTGAAATCTGCGGCAGCTTCCACAATCGAGCTCCGGAAGAGCAGCCAGTCGCGGTGTCCGGAATCCGAGACTCCGGACAGTCCCGTGTCTCGAAACTCAGACGGGCGCCGATCCCGAGGCGAGGCCGAACTTGGCGAGCTTCTTATAGAAGGTCGCGCGCGAGATCCGCAGCATCCTGGCGGCCTCGGTGATCTGGCCGTTGCTGGCGGCGAGCGCCTGCTCGAGCATGTGCTTCTCGAATTCGGCCTCGGCCTCGGCATAGGGCACCACCGTTCCGGCCGGGCGCTCGGGCGGTGCAAGCCTGACCTCGGTGCCGACGGGGAGGATGCGGGCGACATCCTCACCGGTCAGCCGCCCGGAATCGCTGAGGATCAGCGCGCGCTCGAGGATGTTGCGGAGCTCGCGGACATTGCCGGGCCAATCGTAGCGGGCGAGCGCGGCGAGCGCGCTCGGCGTGATCTTGGCCTTGACGTAGTCGCCCGACGCGCTGATGTCGTCGAGCAGCCGGGCACAGATGTCAGGGAGATCGTCGCGGCAATGACGCAGCGGCGGCAGGTCGACCGAGAGCACGTTGAGACGGTAGTAGAGATCGGCGCGAAATGCGCCGTCGCTGACGCGCTTGCGCAGATCCACATTGGTCGCGGCGATGACGCGGACGTCGACCCTGGTGATCTTGTCCGAGCCGAGCGGCTCGATCTCGCGCTCCTGCAGCACCCGCAGGAGCTTTGCCTGGAGCTGCAGCGGCATCTCGCCGATCTCGTCGAGGAACAGCGTGCCGCCGTCGGCAATGCGGAATTTGCCCTCGCGCCCCCTGCGGTCGGCACCGGTATAGGCGCCCGGCGCAGTGCCGAAGAACTCCGACTCGATCAGCGTCTCCGGGATCGCCGCGACGTTGACGCTGACGAACGGCTTCTCCGCGCGCGAGGAGGCGTTGTGAATCGCCTGCGCCAGCATCTCCTTGCCCGTTCCGGTCTCGCCGGTGAGCAGAACGGTGACGCTCTGCCGCGCAGCACGGCTGGCCAGCTCCTTGGCTCGCGCGATTCCGGGTGTCGTGCCGACGAAATCGGCGAAGGTGAAACGCGCCGCGCGGGCGTTGGACAATTGCCGCCGCGCCAGCCGCAGATCGCTCTCAAGCTGGGCGACACGGGCGAGCAGGGGCTTCAGGCTTTCGAGATGATCATAGAGCACGAATCCGATTGCGCCGATCAGCGTCCCGTTCTCGTCCTCGATCGGCATGCGGGTGACGACGAGCTGCTCGCCGCCGAGCTCCATGATGTCGAGCAGGATCGGCTCGCCGGTCTCGGCCACCTTCCGCATCAGGCTGTTCGGGATGACCTCCTCGATCGACCGGCCGATCGCCTCGGTGGTGTGGTTGAGACCGAGCGCGGCAAGATATTTCTCGTTGACGTAGACGACGCGCCCGCCGCGGTCGATCGCGATCGCGCCCTCGCAGAGCTTTTCCAGCCGCTCGAACAACGTCTCCATCGCGCGCGCACGGAGATAGGCGGGATCGCTGATCGAGGGGGAAGCGGACATGGCATGCCTCGGGAAGGTCCGCCTGTGTATTAGCAAAAGGCCAGCAATTTCAAAGGGAGAAATGGTGGCGCTGAGGTGCGGGCGACACCCGCCACTGTCATGCCCCGGCTTGACCGGGGCATCCAGGGCGACTTCAACCGGTCGTCGCAACACCTTGTGTATCGCTCACCCGCAGCAATTCGTCGAGAGTTTCTGCCGGTGTTTTCCAGCCCAGGGTCTTCCGAGGCCTGGTGTTGAGTGCAAGAGCGACGG
>NZ_PGVG01000005.1:0-200670 GCF_002795245.1 Bradyrhizobium forestalis
CGGGCTTCTCCACCGCGGCCGCCATCACCTCGGTGTCGGGGCGCGGCGTCGGCATGGACGTGGTGCGCACCAATATCGACCAGATCGGCGGCACCATCGACATCAAGAGCGTGGCCGGTGAAGGCTCGAGCGTCACCATCAAGATCCCGCTGACGCTCGCCATCGTCTCCGCCCTGATCGTCGAAGCCGCCGGCGACCGCTTTGCGATCCCGCAGCTCTCGGTGGTCGAATTGGTGCGGGCCCGCGCCAACTCCGAGCACCGCATCGAGCGCATCAAGGACACCGCGGTCCTCAGGTTGCGCAACAAGCTGCTGCCGCTGATCCACCTCAAGAAGCTCTTGAAGATCGACGACGGCGCGGCCTCCGATCCCGAGAACGGCTTCATCGTGGTGACGCAGGTCGGCAGCCAGACCTTCGGCATCGTCGTCGACGGCGTGTTCCACACCGAAGAGATCGTCGTGAAGCCGATGTCGACCAAGCTGCGTCACATCGACATGTTCTCCGGCAACACGATTCTGGGCGACGGCGCGGTGATCATGATCATCGACCCCAACGGCATTGCCAAGGCGCTCGGCGCCGCCGGCTCCTCGGCCCATGACATGGGTGATGAGAATGGCGCGCACCACATCGGAAGCGGCGAGCAGACCACCTCGCTGCTGGTGTTCCGCGCCGGCTCGTCGCAGCCCAAGGCGGTCCCGCTCGGGCTGGTCACGCGCCTGGAAGAGCTGCCGGCCGACAAGATCGAGTTCTCCAACGGCCGCTACATGGTGCAGTACCGCGAGCAGCTGATGCCGCTGGTCGCCATGGAAGGCGTCACCATCGCGAGCCAGGGCGCCCAGCCGATCCTGGTGTTCGCCGACGACGGCCGCTCCATGGGCCTCGTCGTCGACGAGATCATCGACATCGTCGAGGAACGGCTCAACATCGAGGTCGGCGGCTCCTCCTCCGGCATTCTCGGCTCGGCCGTGATCAAGGGCCAGGCCACCGAGGTGATCGATGTCGGCCACTTCCTGCCGATGGCGTTCGCTGACTGGTTCACCCGCAAGGAGATGAAGCCGTCGATGCACTCGCAATCGGTGCTCTTGGTCGACGACAGCGCGTTCTTCCGCAACATGCTGGCGCCGGTGCTGAAGGCGGCCGGCTACCGCGTCCGCACCGCGCCGACCGCGCAGGAGGGCCTCGCGGCACTGCGCGCCCAGAGCTTCGACGTGATCCTGACCGACATCGAGATGCCCGACATGAACGGGTTCGAGTTCGCGGAAGTGATCCGCTCCGACAACAACCTCGCCGCGACGCCGATCATCGGCCTGTCGGCGCTGGTGTCGCCGGCGGCGATCGAGCGCGGCCGTCAGGCCGGCTTCCACGACTATGTCGCCAAGTTCGACCGTCCCGGCCTGATCGCGGCGCTGAAGGAGCAGACCGCGGGCGCCGCCGGCGCCTCCGAGCTGAGCCGGGCCGCGGCGTAGAGCATGATCCGGAAAAGTGCGAAGCGGTTTTCCGATCAGATCATGCTCAAAACAAGAGGGCGGGACGAGGAGAGAGATCGATGAGCAGCAAGACCCAGTCCAGCGAAGGCGCCATGGTCGAATACGTCACCGCGATGATCGGCGGCCAGCTGTTCGGCCTGCCGATCTCCCGCGTCCAGGACGTGTTCATGCCCGAGCGCGTCACCCGCGTGCCGCTGTCCTCGCGCGAGATCGCGGGCGTCTTGAACCTGCGCGGCCGCATCGTCACCGTCGTCGACATGCGCTCGCGTCTCGGCCTGCCCAGGGACGAGGACGGCAAGACCCCGATGGCGGTCGGCGTCGACCTGCGCGGTGAATCCTATGGCCTCTTGATCGACCAGATCGGCGAGGTGCTGCGCCTGCCCGAGGACGGCAAGGAAGAGAACCCCGTCAACCTCGACCCCCGCATGGCCAAGCTCGCCGGCGGCGTCCACCGCCTCGACGGCCAGCTCATGGTCGTGCTCGACGTCGATCGCGTCCTCGAGCTCGCGCCCGAAATGATGGCGGCCTGATACGGCGGCGCTGCCGCCGGCGGGCCTGCAATTGGAAGTGTCCCCGCAAAGGGGAGGAAGCAGAGGTTCACATGCGAACTTGTCTCGTCGTTGATGATTCCAGCGTCATCCGCAAGGTTGCGCGCCGGATCCTGGAGGGCCTCGACTTCCAGATCCTCGAAGCCGAGGACGGTGAGAAGGCGCTGGAGGCCTGCAAGCGCGGCCTGCCCGACGCGGTGCTGCTCGACTGGAACATGCCAGTCATGGACGGCTACGAGTTTCTCGGCCACCTCCGCCGCATGCCCGGCGGCGACCAGCCCAAGGTGGTGTTCTGCACCACCGAGAACGACGTCGCGCATATCGCGCGCGCGCTGCACGCCGGCGCCAACGAGTACATCATGAAGCCGTTCGACAAGGACATCGTGACGGCGAAGTTCCAGGAAGTCGGCCTGATCTGAGCGATCGCCCGGAGGCTGAACGGATCCTTCGGCGCTTGTTTTCAACTGAACCGTTTCAGTCTGAGTTGGTGAGTAATGAGTGTTGCGTTCGCAGGTAATTCGACTACGGGCACGTCGCGCGAAGCCGGGCCACTGCGGGTGATGATCGTCGACGACTCCGTCGTCATCCGCGGTCTGATCTCGCGCTGGATCGGCGCCGAGCATGACATGGAGGTCGCGGCCTCGCTGCGCACCGGGCTCGAGGCGGTCAACCAGCTGGAACGCATCAATCCTGACGTTGCCGTGCTCGACATCGAGATGCCCGAGCTGGATGGCCTCTCGGCGCTGCCGCAGCTGCTGGCGAAGAAGCGCGATCTCGTCATCATCATGGCCTCGACGCTGACCCGCCGCAACGCGGAGATCAGCTTCAAGGCGCTGTCGCTCGGCGCGGCCGATTACATCCCCAAGCCGGAGTCGACGCGCGAAGCGTCGGCCGCCGACACCTTCCATCACGACTTGATCCAGAAGATCCGCCATCTCGGCGCGCGGCTGCGCCGCAAGCCAGCGGTTGCGAGCCCGCCGCTGGCGCCCGCGAGCCCGGCTCCGGCTGCGCGCAGTCCAGTTGCAAGGCCTGCCGCGCCTGCACCCGCTCCGGCCGTGCATGCCCCCGCGTCAGGAGTGCTGTCGACGCGTCCGTTCTCGGCCCAGGCGCCGAAGGTGCTGCTGATCGGCTCCTCGACCGGCGGTCCCCAGGCGCTGATGTCGCTCGTCACCGAGCTCGGCCCGGTGATCGACCGCTTCCCGGTGCTGATCACCCAACACATGCCGCCGACCTTCACCACCATCCTTGCCGAGCATCTGGCGCGTTCGAGCCGCCGGCCGGCAGCCGAGGCGGTCGACGGCGAGCCGGTGAAGCCGGGACGGATCTATCTTGCGCCCGTCGGCAAGCACATGCGCGTCGCGCGCAGCGGCGCGGACGCCGTGATCGCGCTCGACGACGGCCCCGCCGTCAATTTCTGCAAGCCTGCGGTCGATCCGCTCTTCACCTCCGCCATCGACGTCTGGCATGGCGCCATTCTCTCCGTGATCCTGACGGGCATGGGCTCGGACGGCATGCGCGGCGGCAAGGACATCGTTGCCGCCGGCGGTAGCGTGATCGCCCAGGACGAAGCCTCCAGCGTGGTCTGGGGCATGCCGGGGGCGGCGGCCAATGCCGGCATCTGCGCGGCGATCCTGCCGCTCAACCAGATCGGCGCCAAGGTCAATCGCCTGTTCGCGGGAGAGCGCTCGTGACCCCGACGGACTACGATTATCTGCGCAAGTTCCTGAAGGAGCGCTCGGGTCTCGATCTCTCCGCCGACAAGCAATATCTGGTCGAGAGCCGGCTGCTGCCGCTCGCCCGCAAGGCGAGCCTTCCCGGCATCCCCGATCTCGTGTTGAAGATCAGGAACGGCGACGGCCGGCTCGCGACCGACGTGGTCGAGGCGATGACCACCAACGAGACCTTCTTCTACCGCGACAAGATTCCGTTCGACCACTTACGCGAGACCATCCTGCCCGGCCTGATCCAGGCGCGCGCGGCACGCAAGAGCTTGCGCATCTGGTCGGCGGCGGCCTCGACGGGGCAGGAGCCTTATTCGATCGCAATGTGCGTGAAGGAGATGGGGGCAGTCCTCGCCGGTTGGCGCATCGAGATCGTCGCCACCGATCTGTCGCAGGAGGTGCTGGAGAAATCCAAGGCCGGTGTCTACAGCCAGTTCGAGGTGCAGCGCGGCCTGCCGATCCAGCACCTGATGAAGTACTTCACGCAAGTCGGCGAGCTCTGGCAGCTCAACGCCGACATTCGCGCGATGGTGCAGTTCCGTCAGCTCAATCTGCTGCAGGATTTCTCGCATCTCGGCACGTTCGACGTGATCTTCTGCCGCAACGTGCTGATCTATTTCGACCAGGACACCAAGGCGGTGATCTTCGAGCGGATGGCGAAGGCGATGGAGACCGACGGCACGCTGCTGCTCGGCGCCGCCGAATCCGTCGTCGGCATCACTGACGCGTTCCGCCCGGTCACCGAGCGCCGCGGTCTCTATCAGCTCAACCCCGCGCGCTCCGGCAGGGCGATGGGCGGGCTGATGCCGCAGCCGCTGAAGGTTGCCGCGGCGAGGTGAGGTGAGGTGCTTCTTACCCTCTCCCCTTGGAGAGGGTGGCTTCGCGAAAGCGAAGCCGGGTGAGGGGTATGTCTCCGCGAGTGAACCTCTCGCATTGAAGCGCATGGATAGAACCCCTCATCCGGCGCTTCGCGCCACCTTCTCCCACAAGGGGAGAAGGGAAGAAGCCCATCCCTCACAAAATCGCATGCGGCAGAAACCGCGAGCGGTTGCCCGTGATCGGGCTCTCGTCCTCGCGAATCGAGAGACCGCACGGCTCGTGATTCACCAGCCAGCTTCCGACCACCGGATAAAAACCGGAATAATTCGGCAGCGGTGACAATGCCTGGCGCACGAAACCTTCGGCGCCGTAGGGACCTGCCTGCTCGTCGAGCGGCGTGCCGCCGGACACCAGCGTGACATTGGCGCCCTCGCGCGACAGCAGCGGCTTGCGCACATACGACGTTCCGAGCTCCGCGGCCCGCGCGTCGTCCTCGAAGAAGGCCGGCAGCAGATTGGGATGGTTCGGAAACATCTCCCAGAGCAGCGGCAAAATGCCCTTGTTGGAGAGCACCGCCTTCCACGGCGGCTCGATCCAGCGCGTCGGTGCGTCCTCGAGCTTTGCGCCGAAGGCGTCGTGGAACATCCACTCCCAGGGATAGAGCTTGAAGGCGAGCGCGATATCGCCATCGTCGAGATCGACGAAGCCGCCGGGCTCGTCGCGCCAGCCGATCTGCTCGATGTCGAGCAGCCTGGTCGAAAGTCCCGCCTGGCGTGCAGTGTCTTCGAGATAAGCGAGCGTGCCGGCGTCCTCGTCATTGCCGGTGATGCCGGTGAGATGGACGTGGCGGCCGCCGGCGATCTCCTTCCACGCCGCGATCAGCCGCTCATGGATGGAGTTGAATTGATCGGCACGCGACGGGATGACGCGGCGTTCGATCGCCTGCTCGAGCCAGGTCCATTGAAACACCGCGGCCTCGAAGATCGAGGTTGGCGTGTCCGCGTTGTATTCGAGCAGCTTTGCCGGCGACTTGCCGTCGAACCTCAAATCGAGCCGGCCATAGAGACTGCGGTCGTCGCGCTTCCAGCTCTCGGCGATCAGGCTCCAGAACGCTTCCGGGATCTTCAAGCGCCGCAAGTAGCGCTCGTCGCCGATGACGCGGCCGGCAAGCTCCAGGCACATCGCGTCGATCTCGCCGGTCGGCGTCTCGATGCCGCGCTCGATCTCGTCCAGCGTGAAGCCGTAATAGGCGCGCTCGTCCCAATAGCGCTCGCCGTCGATGGTGTGGAAGACGAAGCCGCATTTCGCTGCGGTCTCTCGCCAGTCGTCGCGCTCGAGGCAGGTGATGCGCTGCATGGTCAGCCGCCGCCCGAGAAGCCGTGGCCGAACGAGCCGAAGCCGCCGCGGCTCACGCTGCTGTGGCCTGAGTCCGATGACGTGCTCGACGAAGAATGGCTCGATGAATCGCTGCTGAAGAAGCTCGATCGCGACGACCAGCGCGAGCTGCTGCCGCCTGATGAACTGCTGCTGCTGGTGCAGGTCGTGGTCGTCTGCCCCGGCACGGCTCCGGGAGTGGGCTCGCAGGTCTGCCGCGGCATCAAGGTGTAGGCGGTGGTCCCGACTGCGATCGTGCCCATCACCAGCAGCGCGACATGGCCGGAGCGCTTCACCGGCGGTCGCGGCGGCTCGGCCACCGGCCGGCGCTTGCCGAACTCCTTCTTGGCGGGCTTGTCGGCCATGTCAGTAGATCATGCTGGCGGCGTTGAGCAGCCCCGCGGCGAACGAGGACAGGCCGAGCCAGATCGCCGGGGCAAGCTCGCCGGCGGAGATCCGCTCCGACAGATTGGGGACCGGGACCTTGACGAGGAAGAACACGATGACCTGCACGATGAGCGCGATCGTCGCCCAGATCAGGCAGTCCAGCACATTGGCCGAATGCGCGATGGCGCTGACCAGCGGTGCCACGAAGCCGAGCAGGCTGAGCCCGAGCGCGATCGCCGCGGCCGGCTCGTTGTCGCGGATGAGCTGGAATTCGTTATGGGCCGTGATGCGGGTGTAGACGAACAGATAGGCCACGGTCGCGATCAGCCCGGTGCAGAAATAGACCAGGAAGGCGGGCAGGCCGGCGAGTGATTGCAGGATCATCGTTCCCCCATCGTGCAGCGACCATTCGTCGGCGGGGAGAGCGTAGCGGTTCAAAGGTTAAGAGCTGAAGCTGTAGCCGCGATGGCGGTGTACCTCTCCCGCTTGCGGGGGAGGTCGGCGCGGAGCGCCGGGTGGGGGTTCTCTCCACACAGGGATTGTCCCGATGTGACACCCTCTCCCCGACCCTCTCCCGCAAGCGGGAGAGGGAGAAATCGGGTCCCCCCAAAAACAAAACCCCGCCATTTGCGGCGGGGTCCAGGCTGGGAGGAGCGAGCCCGTGGGACTCGCGACGTAAACCCAGAGGATCAGGCGGGGATGCGCTCGTCGGCCTCGTGCGGCTCGCGCAGCACGTAGCCGCGGCCCCACACGGTCTCGATGAAGTTGCGGCCCTCGGAGGCGTTGGCGAGCTTCTTGCGGAGCTTGCAGATGAAGACGTCGATGATCTTCAGCTCGGGCTCGTCCATGCCGCCATAGAGGTGATTGAGGAACATTTCCTTGGTGAGGGTCGTGCCCTTGCGCAAGCTGAGCAGCTCCAGCATCTGATATTCCTTGCCGGTCAGATGCACGCGCTGGCCGCCGACTTCCACCGTCTTGGTGTCGAGGTTGACGACGAGGTCGCCGGTCTGGATGACCGACTGGGCGTGGCCCTTGGAGCGGCGCACGATCGCGTGGATGCGGGCCACCAGCTCGTCCTTGTGGAAGGGCTTGGTCATGTAGTCGTCGGCGCCGACGCCGAGACCCTTGACCTTGTCCTCGATGCCGGCGAGGCCGGAGAGGATCAGAATCGGTGTCTTGATCTTGGAGACCCGGAGCTGCTTGAGCACGTCGTAGCCGGACATGTCGGGCAGGTTGAGGTCGAGGAGAATAATGTCGTAATCGTATAGTTTACCGAGATCGACGCCTTCTTCCCCCAAATCGGTCGTGTAGACGTTGAAGCTCTCCGACTTCAGCATCAGCTCGATCGACTGCGCGACGGCGCTGTCATCTTCAATCAGCAAAACGCGCATGCCAGTTCCCCATAGTCGCCGCTCCTGGGCGTCAGGTCGGCCGCATTCGCGGCACTCAACAAAACGCCTTTGAACAACTGATTCGGATCCTGACAACAGATGGTTAACAAACTCTGATTCTGGAACGCAAGTCCCCCCGGTGCAATTTTCGTCGAATCGCCCTAAGGTCTTGCGCGCGAAGCAGCTTTCGTTACCCGATTCCGTTCAAGCTCCACTTTAAGAGACGGGCCTAACCGACTCCCGCGACTCAGCCTTCTTCTGAAGGGGAGTCACGCTCAGTCACAAAGACAGTGACGCAATGATTAATGATGCGGGTAAACACGAAGTTAAGCGCCGTTCAGAAATATGGCGAAACTTAAGAGTTTCACCGTGAAGTCCCGGATGACCAAGGCGCGCCTCTTAATGAAGGCTCACCGATGAAGGCTCTTGCCGAACAGATCGGCGACATCGACGGCATCAACATTTACGGCCGCGTGGTCGGCGTGCGCGGCTTGATGGTCGAGGTGGCCGGTCCGATTCACGCGATGTCGGTCGGCGCGCGGCTCGTGATCGAGACCGGCGCCAACCGCACCATTCCCTGCGAGGTGATCGGCTTCTCCGGCAACAATGCTGTCGTGATGCCGTTTGCCGGCCTCGATGGCGTGCGCCGCGGCTGCAAGGCGGTCATTGCCAATGCCGCCAATCAGGTGCGGCCGTCCGCAGCCTGGCTCGGCCGCGTCGTCAACGCGCTGGGCGAGCCGATCGACGGCAAGGGACCGCTGCCGCAGGGCTCTTCGCCGATGCCGTTCCGCAACACGCCGCCGCCCGCACATTCGCGCAAGCGCGTCGGCAGCCCGCTCGATCTCGGCGTGCGCGCGATGAACACGTTCCTCACTTGCTGCCGTGGCCAGCGCATGGGTATCTTCGCAGGGTCCGGCGTCGGCAAGTCGGTGCTGCTGTCGATGCTGGCACGCAACGTCGATGCCGATGTCAGTGTCATCGGGCTGATCGGCGAACGCGGCCGCGAGGTTCAGGAATTCCTGCAGGACGATCTCGGCGAGGAGGGCCTCGCGCGTTCGGTCGTGGTGGTCGCGACCTCCGACGAGCCCGCGCTGATGCGCCGCCAGGCGGCGTATCTCACGCTCGCGGTCGCCGAGTATTTTCGCGACGAGGACAAGGACGTGCTCTGCCTGATGGACTCGGTGACGCGCTTTGCCATGGCCCAGCGCGAGATCGGCCTGTCCGCCGGCGAGCCGCCGACCGCCAAGGGCTACACGCCGACCGTCTTCACCGAATTGCCGAAGCTGTTGGAGCGCGCCGGGCCGGGCCTGGGGGAGGGTGCCATCACCGCGATCTTCACGGTGCTGGTCGACGGTGACGACCATAATGAGCCGATCGCGGATGCCGTCCGCGGCATCCTCGACGGCCACATCGTGATGCAGCGGTCGATCGCCGAGCGTGGCCGCTATCCCGCGATCAACATCCTCAAATCCGTCTCGCGGACGATGCCGAAATCGGCCGATCCGCAATTCTGGCCGACCATCCAGAAGGCGCGGGCGGTGATGGCGACCTATGCCGACATGGAGGAATTGATCCGGCTGGGCGCCTACCGGGCCGGCTCCAGCCCCGAGGTCGACGAGGCGATCCGCCTGCATGAGCCGCTGGAGGCCTTCCTGCGCCAGCGCAAGGACGAAAAGGCATCACTCGCGGACGGCTACCGCCAATTGGCGCAAATCCTGGGCAATTTGGAAACGGAACGCTAACTTTGTCAGGTCATCATCCGATCCCACAGAGTAGCAGAGCCGGTCTCGGCCCTGACAGGGCCTATGGGGTGACCGGTGCCGTCCCACGTGCAGCGGGGGGACTTCTGGGGAGTACGAGTCGATGAAGTCACGAGATACCCTCATCCGCCTGAAGAAGTTTCAGGTCGACGAGAAGCGCCGCCGGGTCACCCAGATCGAGACCATGATCGCCGACTTCCAGCGGATGTCGGTCGATCTCGAACGCGAGATCCAGACCGAGCAGGAGCGTGCCGGGATCAACGATCCCTCGCACTTCGCCTATCCGACTTATGCCAAAGCCGCGATCCAGCGCCGCGAGAACCTGACCCGTTCGGCCGACGAGCTCAAGGGTCAGCTCGAGGAAGCCAAGGCCGCGCTGGCCGAGGCCTTCGAGGAGCTGAAGAAGGTCGAGCTCCTGGACGAGCGCGATCAGGCCCGCGAGCGCGCCGAAGAGAACGCCCGTGAGCAGGCCGACCTCGACAGCATCGGCCTGATGCGTGCCCGCATCGGCGCCGTCGCCTAAGGGCGCCAGCAGCCAGACCATCCAGGAATTTGCCAAAACCCGGACCCGCAAGGTCCGGGTTTTCGTATCTGCTGTCCACAGTGTGGCGCCGCGCCCCTTGGTGGTCGGCTTTGCCGCGCGCTATGGTAGCGGGAATGAATGCTGTGCCAGCGACGGCGGTGCCCATCTCTCCCTTGGGAGAGGTTGGCGCGGAGCGCCGGGTGAGGGGTGACGGTCTTCCGTCAGCCCTGCGCCCCCTCACCCGATTTGCTGCGCAAATCGACCTCTCCCCGTCGGGGAGAGGTGAAGGGAAGCGACGGGCCGCGTTTCAGGGGGCTGAATGCTGACGCCAGCAGAGCTGGTCGGGTTGATCGAGGCGGTGGCGAAGGGCGATCAGGCCGCGTTCGAGCGCCTCTACGCCGCCACGCGCGCGAAACTCTATGGCGTCGTGCTCCGTATCTTGCGTCGGCAGGATCTCGCAGAGGAGGTCATTCAGGAGACCTATGTCAAGATCTGGAACAGCGCCGGCCAGTTCAATCCGGCGCTGTCGTCGCCGATCACGTGGATGGCCTCGATCGCGCGCAACCGTGCGATCGACATCGTGCGCAAGAAGTCGGAAACCTCCATCGAGGAAGAGCCTCAGGCGATGGAGGTCGCAAGCGAGAGTCCCGATCCGCTGGCGCGCCGCGAGATGACCGAGGAGCTGAAGCGGCTCCTGGAATGTATCGGCCGGCTCGAGCCGGACCGTCAGAAGCTCGTGCTGCTCGCCTATTACAACGGCTGGAGCCGCGAGCAATTGGCGGAGAAATTTTCAGCGCCCGTCAACACGGTGAAGACGTGGCTCCGGCGCAGCATGTTGGATATCCGGGAGTGCCTCGGGCTTTAGAGGGTGGCGAGAGTGTATAAGTCGGCGCAGCGGTCTCGCTTCCCCTCTCCCGCAGGGAGAGGTCGGATTGCATCGCAAGATGCAATCCGGGTGAGGGGTTACGCTCTCTCATGGGACCTGAGCCCCTCACCCGATTTGCGCGGGACGATGCTTCGCATCGCCCGGGGCAAATCGACCTCTCCCTTCGGGAGAGGTGAGGGAATGTGATGGCCTATACGGAGGACCATATCGCGCTCGCCGCGGAATACGCGCTCGGCACGCTCGACGCCGATGAGCGCGCGCAGGTCGAGACCATGATGGCGGTGGACGAGGCGTTCGCCGAGATCGTGCGCGCCTGGGCCTATCGGCTCGGCGCGCTCAACCAGATGGTCGGCTCGGTCGAGCCGCGTCCGATCGTGTGGGAGAACATCAGGTCCGAGATCGCGCGCGCGGCCCTTGCGCAGGAGCCGCCTCCGCTTGCCGAGGCTTCGCCGCCGCCTGTGCCGGAGTCATCCTCATTGCAGACTGCGGAGGCCCCGACCGAGAGCTCGCAGTCGGCAGAGGTGCAGCATCCCGAAGCCCGGCCGCCTGAGACGTCGCGTCCCGAGCCGGACGCCATCCCTGACATCGCGCCACAATTCATCCCGCAAGTCCACGCTCCCGATCTCAACATCGTCCGCGCGCCGCAGGCGCCGGTCGTCGACGACAGCAATGTGATTCGGCTCGAGGGCCGGGTGAAGCGCTGGCGCAACGTCGCATCCGCCGTCGGCGCGCTTGCGGCCGCGCTGCTCGTCACGCTGTCGCTGCAAATCTTCCTGCCCGACGCGCTGCCGGGGGCCCTGCGTCCCGCGCCGCGCATCCAGACGGTCGAGGTGAAGACCCCGGCCGCGCCGCTCGCGGCGTCCGCGCAATATGTCGCGCTGCTGCAAGGCCAGGCCGGCGGTCCCGCCTTCATCCTCACCATCGACGGCGCGACGCGCAATTTCACGGTGCGGAAGGTCGGCGCGACGCCGGAGCCCGGCAAGAGCTTCGAGCTCTGGCTGATCTCCGACAAGCTGCCGCGCCCGCGCTCGCTCGGCGTCATCGGCGCCAGCGATTTCACCGCGCGTCCGCTGCTCGCCTCCTACGATGCCGAGGTCGTCAACGGCGCGACCTACGCCGTCACGGTCGAGCAGGCCGGCGGTTCGCCGAACGGCCAGCCGACCTCGTCCCCCGTGTTTTCCGGCAAGCTGATCGAGACCGTGCCGCCCACGCAGCCGCAGGCGCCCACCCAAAAATAGCTGCCGTAGCCCGGATGAGCGAAAGCGATATCCGGGACGTCTGGTCCCGCATGTCGCTGCGCTCATGCGGGCTACGAACCTGTCGCCACGGTCCATCCCGCCGTCGCATCCCGACAAGTCCGGCCGAATCCGCCCCCGATTTGAACCTCCTCGCGATTGGCGGCGTCAAATCCCCGGAATTTGAAGTCGACGCGGCCGATCGCGATGCCGGAAAGGGCGAGAAAATCAGATGGATGCAGCGAGAACGCCGGGCATCTTCCTTCACCAATATGCAGGCCTGCCACACGGCGCGGCATTCGAACATTGGCGCGAGCGGGCCGTCGGTCCCTGCGGCCTCGATATCGGGCCGAGCCATGGCGACGGCATCGATTGCCGGCTGCAGATCAGCGTCGTCGACAACATCGCGCTCGCCATTCCGGAAGGTGCCTCGGCGCAATATTCCCGCACGCAGAGCCATCTTGCCGACGGCAGCGACGATCTCGTGCTGATATCGGCCCATGCGGGGCTCGTCCGCGTCGGGCAGAACGGCCACACCGTCGAGCTTGCGCCCGCGCAGATGGTGCTCGTCGACATGAGCGTGACCGGGACCGTCGGCCACACCGATGCAGACCGCTTCACCACCATTCGCATGCCGCGCCGCGCGCTGCTCGACATCAATCCGCGCGCCGAGGACAAGCTCTCGCAGGTGCTCTGCGACGGCGCGGTCGCCGAGACCATCTTCCGCTACCACGCACTCGCCGCCAATCAGGGGCCGCATCTCGACGCCGTTGGCCAGCGTCTGACCGCGCAGCACATGGTCGATCTCGTCGGCCTCCTGCTCGGCACCGATGCCGAGCACGCCAGCCGCGCCCGCGGCCGGGGGCAGACGGCGGCTCGCCTCGATCTCATGCGCGCCGACGTGATGGCCGCACTCGGCCGCAGCGATCTCTGCCTCGCCGAAGTTGCGACGCGCTCGGGCTTAAGCCCGCGCCAGGCACAGCGCCTGTTCGAGCAGGCCGGCACGACCTTCACCGAATTCGTTCTGGAGCAGCGCCTGCTTCATGCGCGCAAGCTGCTCGGCGATCCCCGCGCCAGGGCGCGCAAGATCAGCGACATCGCGCATTCCTCGGGCTTCTCCGATCTGTCCTATTTCAACCGCGCCTTCCGCAAGCGCTTCGGCGCGACGCCGTCGGAACTGCGCGAGGCGTGAGGCGGGCGACTTCGTGCAGCGGCGCGTCGCTGGCACAGTTGGTCGATGAGGGCTGTTGAGCTATATTTGCCCGCGCGGCCAGACCGCGGGATTGCTTTGGAAAGTATAGCAGGCAGACATGGCGCGTATCGTCGTGCTCGGCGCCGGGTTTGCAGGCCTGTGGGCGGCCATCGGTGCTGCGCGCAAGCGCGACGAGATCGGTGCGAACGACGAGATCGAGATCCGCCTGATCGACCGCAATCCCTATCACAATATCCGCGTGCGCAATTACGAAGCCGATCTCAGCGAGGTCGCGCTTCCGCTCGGCTCATTGCTCGATCCGATCGGTGTCGCGCATGGCCTCGGCGAGGTCGCGGCGATCGACCCGGCGCATCGTCGGATATCGCTGGTGACGAGCGATGGCGAGGAGACGCTGGACTATGACCGCCTCGTGCTGGCGCTTGGCAGCGAGGTGATGCGTCCCGACATTCCAGGCCTTGCCGAGCACGCTTTCGACGTCGACACCTATCCCGCGGCGCTTCGCCTCGATGATCATCTCGTCTCGCTCGGATGCAGCGCGCCGTCTCCGGGACGATCCACCGTTGTCGTGGTCGGTGCCGGCTTCACCGGCATCGAGGTTGCAGCCGAATTGCCGGACAGGCTGGCGCGCGCCGGCATCACCGGCCCCCGGCGCATCATTCTGATCGATCCCAATCCGGCGGTCGGCGCGACCATCGGCGCGCACGCGCAGCCGGTCATCGCGACAGCATTGTCGGCGCTCGAGGTCGAGACACGGCTCGGCGTCCGCGTCGCCTCTGTGGAAGCCGCCGGCATGCGCCTGAACTCGGGTGAGTTCATTCCGGCGCAGACGGTGATCTGGTGTGCCGGGATGCGCGCGAGCCCTTTGGCGGCAAGCTTTCCCGACGCACGCGACCGGCTCGGGCGCCTCCTGGTCGATCCGTTCATGCGGGTTGCGGATGTGGCTGGCGTGTTCGCGGCCGGTGATGTCGCCTCCAGCGTGGTCGACGGGCTGCATCCGACCGTCATGTCCTGCCAGTTCGCCCGCCCCATGGGCCGCTTCGCCGGCCACAACGTGGTCGCCGATCTCGCGGGCTTGCCGCTGCTGCCGCTGCGCATCGACTGGTACGTCACCGTGCTCGATCTCGGCGCCTGGGGCGCGCTCTACACGGAGGGCTGGGACCGCGAGGTCAAGACGACCGGCGCGGCCGCAAAGGCCACCAAGCAGACCATCAACCGCAAGCGCATCTATCCGCCGCTCACCGGCAGCAAGGACGATCTGTTTGCTGCCGCCGCGCCGACAGTGCAGGCGCCACCGCCGACCTACGGGGCGCGGTAGTGGTGAGGCAGCCGTCGTGCCGCAAACTCGCTGTCATCGTCCGCGAAGGCGGACGATCCAGTATTCCAGAGACAGTAGTGGATACGGAGGAGCTGCGGCGTACTGGATTCCCCGCCTTCGCGGGGAATGACAGCAGTGTTAGTCGAGGAATGTCCGCGCTTCAGTTGCAGAATATGCACACCCCAGACATGAGAAAGCGCCCGTGGGGGGCGGGCGCTTTCTGTAGTCGACTTGGGGTTGGGGTCGTCTACATATCCACGTGGCGACTTTGGGGGGCTGGTAAAGAGCCGCGTGAATTCACAAAACTCGTCAGATCTCCTCAGCGAACGAGGGACGCGTCCGAACTGGTGACAACGACCGGCTTGCCGGCCTTGATGACGCGGGCGGTCTGGGTCAGGCCTTCATCCGAACCCGAGCGCGCCGTCATGCCAAAGCCCGCCACCGCGATCCCTGCGACGAGCGCCACGACCACAATCTTCACATGGGTCGAGCGATCTGCGCTGTAGATCGAGTGGTTCATGGAAGCCTCCTGCCGCCATCTACCCGAAGTAGTCGCCAGCCCGTTCAGGCAGGTTCATGCTTCCGGTGCCCAACAACCTAGTATTGGGGGGATTCGTTCCCAAGTGGCGATCACAAGAGCGTGACAGGACGTGAAAGATCGCGATCAAAAGCGATCCTTGATCGTGCTTTTCTATAATTATTTCAAAGCTGTAATGTGCCTGTTGGATGATTTTTCCGCTCTTGGTCGACAAGGCACCAGGAACCCAAAAACCATTTGCCTGTGACTGAAAAACACACGGCTTCTTAAGGCAAATCAGATGCTTCCGACCGTTTTCAACCTCGCCCTGGGGTGGATTTCAGCCTGCGACAGCACGGTGGTCTGGGCCCGGAACCGTTCCACCAGGGACCGCACGAACGGACGAATGGCCGCAGAGGTGACCAGCACCGGCGCCTCGCCTTCGCGGGCGGCGCGCTCGAAGGCCTCGCGCACGGCGGTCATGAACTCCGACAGTTTCGAGGGCTGCATGGCGAGGCTGCGCTCCTCGCCCTGGCCGATGATGGATTCGGCGAAGGCCTGCTCCCATTTCGCCGACAGCGCGATCAGCGGCAGATAGCCGTTGTAGGAGGTGTTTTGCGCGCAGATCTGCCGCGCGAGGCGCGCGCGGACGTGCTCGACCATGGTGGCCGGATTGCGCGAGAACGCGAGCGAATCCGCGATGCCTTCGAGGATGGTGGAGAGGTCGCGGATCGAGATGCGCTCGGCGAGCAAGAGCTGCAGCACGCGCTGGATGCCGGAGACAGTGACCTGGCCCGGGACGATGTCCTTGACCAGCTCGCTCTGCTCCTTCGGCAGCTCCTTGAGCAGCTTCTGCACTTCGCCATAGGACAACAGGTCCGACATGTTGGCCTTGAGCAGCTCGGTGAGATGGGTCGAGAGCACGGTCGCGGCGTCGACGACGGTGTAGCCCTTGAGAGAAGCCTCTTCCTTGAGGCTGGCATCGACCCAGGTCGCGGGCAGGCCGAAGGTGGGCTCGGTGGTGTGGATGCCGGGCACCTGCACCTGGCTGCCGCCGGGGTCCATGACCATGAACTGGTTCGGCCAGATCTTGCCGGTGCCGGCGTCGACCTCCTTGATCTTGATGATGTAGGTGTTGGCCTCGAGCTGGACGTTGTCGAGGATGCGCACCGCCGGCATCACGAAACCCATCTCGATCGCGAGCGAGCGGCGCAGCGCCTTGATCTGCTCGGTGAGGCGGTCGGTGCCGTCGGGGCCGTTGACGAGCGGCAGCAGCGCGTAGCCGAGCTCGATCTTGAGATCGTCGATCTTGAGCGCCGCCGAGATCGGCTCCTCGGCTGCGGCAGCGCCCGGCGCGCCGGGCATTCCTGCAGCCGGCGCGGCCTTGGCGGCTTCCTCGGCCTTGACGGCGGTCTTCTTGTGGTGGCGGGCATGCCAGGCCAGCGCACCGGCGCCGGCGCCGAGCGCGAGGAAAGGGATGGTCGGAATGCCCGGCAGCGCCGCCAGCACCAGCATCACCGCCGAGGACATGGCGAGCGCCTGCGGATAGCCGGAGAACTGCTTCATCAGCGCCTTGTCGGCGGCGCCGGAGACGCCGGCCTTGGAGACGAGCAGGCCGGCCGCGGTCGAGACGATCAGCGCCGGCACCTGGGTGACGAGGCCGTCACCGACGGTCAGCAGCGTGTAGCTGCGGCCGGCGTCGGCGAAGGACATGCCCTGCTGCGCGACGCCGATGATCATGCCGCCGACGACGTTGATGAAGACGATCAGGAGGCCGGCGATGGCGTCGCCCCGGACGAACTTGGAGGCACCGTCCATGGCGCCGAAGAAGCCGCTCTCGTCCTCCAGCTCCTTGCGCCGCTCCTTGGCGACCTTCTCGTCGATCAGGCCGGCGGAGAGATCGGCGTCGATCGCCATCTGCTTGCCGGGCATGGCGTCGAGGTGGAAGCGCGCGGCGACTTCGGCGATGCGGCCCGAACCCTTGGTGATGACGACGAAGTTGACGATGATCAGGATGGCGAAGACGATGATGCCGATGACGAAATTGCCACCCATCACGAAGCTGCCGAAGGCCTCGATGACGTGACCGGCGGCGGCCGTGCCCTCGTGGCCGTGCGACAGGATCAGGCGGGTCGAGGCCATGTTGAGCGACAGGCGCAGCATGGTCGAGATCAAGAGGATGGTCGGGAAGGCGGAGAATTCCAGCGGTGCCTGGATGAACAGCGACGTCATCAGGATCAGGATCGAGAGCGTGATCGAGATCGCCAGGAACAGGTCCAGCACGATCGCGGGCAGGGGGAGGATCAGCACCACCAGGATGGTGAGGATGCCGAGCGCCAGCGCGATGTCGCCGCGCTTGAGGATGTTGACGATCTCGTTGACGGAGGGGATACCGGGCTTGGCGCTGCCTACGCCCTGTCCCGCGGTGACGTCGACCATGGTAGCTGCCTCCCCGCGCGACTGCCGTCCGCGCGCCCCAAACGTCTGCGCGGCGGCCGAAGGGCCGCCGTTCCGAAAGTGAGGCACCGCACTGGCGTCCACGGGGGCTCTCCCGTTCTAAACGCGGCCGACGACACTCGACTTCACCCGGCAATTTTTGCCCGGTGTATGGTTAGCAAAGGGTTAACGCGGGGGTGCGGGGAGGGTGATTTAGCTCGTCATTCCGGGGCGCGCGCAGCGCGAGCCCGGAATCCATCGTGCCGCTGGCAATGTGGAGAAATGGATTCCGGGTTCGCGCCAAGTGGCGCGCCCCGGAATGACCGTGGTGGGGGCAAGCAGCCCTACTTCGCCTTCTGCATCTTGGTCACGGTGTACCCCGAACTGGCCTCCTCGGCCTCGAAGGTCACCTTGTCGCCGACCTTCACCTGCTTGAGCATCGCGGCGTCCTTGACGCGGTAGACCATGGTCATGGGCTCCTCCATGCCGAGGCTCTTGGCGGGGCCGTGCTTGAGCGTGATCTTGCCGGCGCCTTCGTCGATCTTCTTGACCTCACCGCTGATCTCGGCAGCCCCGGCCGCCAAAGCTCCGGTGGCAAAGCTCAACGTCAGCGCCAGCACAGCAGTGATACGGATGATGCGGTTCATGGCAGTCTCCTTCGCTATTTCACGGTGACGTGGCCGACCATGCCGTAGTCGCGGTGGTCGGGAATGAGGCACGAAAATTCGAACGTGCCTGGCTTGCTGAACTTCCAGAGGATCTCGGCCGTCTTGTTCGGGGCAAGACGATCGCCGTTGGGATCGTCGTGCTCCATGTGCGGGTGCTTCTTCATCTCCACCGCATGCGCGAGATTCTCCTTGGTGGTGGCGAGCAGGAATTCGTGGTCCTCCTTGCCGACATTGCGCAGCACGAAGCGGATCTGCTCGCCGCGTTTGACCTCGATCCGGGCGGGTGAATAGTCCATCTCGTTCATCAGAATTTCGATCGTGCGCGCGGGCCTCTTGGGATCGCCGGGCTCGCCGGCCGAATAGTTTCCGTGCCCATGCTTGTCGTGAGCAAAGGCCGGTGCGATCGAAAGCGCGGCCAGCGCGAGGCCGAGCTTGATAGTGGTCTTCATCGTGGTCTCCAGTTGGTGGTTCATCGAAACGCTCACATCTTCATGTTCTTCATCGGCGAGCCGCCGGGTTTTTGCCGGGCCGGCTCTGCGGCCGGCGCCGCGACCTCGTAGGCGACGGTGCCTTGCGGGAATTTGTACGGACCGGGATCGCGGTAATCGTCGCGCGCGAGGTCTTCGCGGATCTTCATCACCGTGAACATGCCGCCCATCTCGATCGGCCCGAACTGGCCGGTGCCGGTCATCATCGGCAGCGTGTTGTCGGGCGCGGGCATCTCCATGTTGCCCATCGCCATGCCGGTCGAGCCCATGGCCATGCCGTCAGGCGCGAGCTTGCCGACGGCCTTGGCGAGATCCTTGCGCGACACGCCGATGAGGTTGCGCACGTCGTGTCCCATCGCGTTCATGGTGTGGTGCGACTTGTGGCAATGGAACGCCCAGTCGCCGGGATTGTCGGCGAGCACGTCGAACACCCTGACAGCGCCGACCGGCACGTCGGTCGTCGTCTCGGGAATCTGTGCGCTCTCGGAAATCCAGCCGCCGTCGGTGCAGGTCACCGCAAAGGCGTGGCCGTGCAGGTGGATCGGATGATTGGTCATGCTGAGATTGCCCATGCGCACGCGCACCTTGTCGCCGAGCCTGACCGGCAGCGGATCGATCCCGGGAAACACCCGCGCGTTCCAGGTCCACATGTTGAAGTCGGTCATCTCGTTGACATGCGGAAGATAGGTGCCGGGGTCGACGCGATAGGTGCTCATCACGAACACGAAGTCGCGGTCGACGGCGCGGAAGCCCGGATCGCGCGGATGCACGACCACCATGCCCATCATGCCCATCGCCATCTGCACCATCTCGTCGGAATGCGGGTGGTACATGAAGGTTCCGCTCTTCTTCATCTCGAATTCGTAGACGAAGGTCTTGCCCGGCTCGATGTGCGGCTGGTTCAATCCGCCGACGCCGTCCATTCCGCTCGGAATGATCATGCCGTGCCAGTGCACGGTGGTGTATTCGGGCAGTCGGTTGGTGACGAAGATGCGGACCTTGTCGCCCTCGACGGCCTCGATCGTCGGGCCCGGCGACTGCCCGTTGTAGCCCCACAGATTCACCTTCATGCCTTCGGCGAACTCGCGCACCACCGGTTCTGCGACGAGATGGAATTCCTTCCAGTCGCCGTTCATGCGGAACGGCAGCGACCAGCCGTTCAGCGTGACCACGGGGCGATAGTCCGGGCCGCTGCTCGGATGCAGCGGCGGCTGCATCACCACCTGGTCCATGGTGGGGGCTTCCGGAATCGAGGCGGCCTGCACGCGGCCTTGAATAGCCGACGCGCCGGCAAGCGCGGCGGTGCCCAAAAATCCTCGGCGGGAAAACATCTTGGCCTCCATCTCAGTGGCCGCCGCCATCGGCAGGTGCTGCCGCGGCGATGGTGGTTGGATTGTCGCTGACGGCCGCCGGCGCGCCGCCGCCATTGACGGCGGTCTGCAAATCGGCCTGGGCGAGGAAGAATCTCTGCCTGGCGTCGATGGCGCCGCGCAGCGCCGCCAGGCGCTGCCGCGCCTCGGTGAGCAGCGCGAAGATGTCGACCTGCATGCTGGAGAAGCGCAGCTGCATCTCCTCGGTGATGATCTTGCGCAAGGGGATGATCTCGCGCTGGTAGTGGCTGGCGATGTCGTAGCTGGAGCGATAGACACGATAAGCATCGCGCGCCTCGGAGCGAACGTTGATGGCGCGCTCGGTCAGGCGATTGAAGGCAAAGTTATAACTCTCCGCCGCCTGGCGCACGCGCACCTCGCCGCCGTCGAAGATCGGAATCTGGAACTGGACGTCGAAGCCTCGTTCGCGGAACGGCGGCCCTTCCGGATCCTGGGTGCGGCGGGAGATGCCGGCGAGATCGAGCAGCGTCACGAAACGGGTCGCTTCAGTGAGGTTCAGCGACTTTGCCAGCGCCGTCAGCTCCAGCCGCGCGATCTGCAGGTCGATGCGATGGGCGACCGCGTCGGCCTCGATCGAGGGCAATGCCTGGGGCCGGCGCGGCAGCGGCGGCAGTTGATTGGGGAGGCGGAAGTCGAGACCGTCGTCCCACAGCCCCATCAGGCGCGCCAGCCTTTCGCGCGCGCTCGTCGCCGTCTGCCGCGCGGTGGCGAGGTCGGCGGTGGTCTCGGCGTAAAACACCTGCTCGCGGGCCTGGTCGAGCTTGTTGAGCGAGCCGGTCTCGCCGAGCTTGACCGCGAGCTGTGCGGTCGATTCCGCCGTCGCCTTCGCATCCGTCAGCAGCACCACCATCTCGTTGCCGGCGACAGTGCGGACATAGGCGCGGCGCACGTCGGCGGCGAGCCGCAGCGTCGCCAGGGCCGCGCGCAACTGCGCTCCGCGGAAGCGGTCGCGGGCGATGTCGGAGCGGAACGGCAGGGTGGCGAGCGCGAGGATGTCGCCGACCACCTGGCGCTCGATCTCGCTGGCGCCATTGCCTGAGATCCGCGAGATCGAGAATACCGGATTGGGCGGCAGGCTCTGCTCGACGAGATCGGTCTCGGCCAGCGCCAGCTCGTTATAGGCGGCCTGCAGTCCCTTGTTGTTGAGCAGCGCGATCTGCACGGCCGCGTCCGCGCTGAGCGTCCGCGACAGCAGCTGGCGAACGCGCGCGTCGACCGCGCTGGCGCCCTCGGCTGTTCGCACAAAGGCGACGTCCTTGTTGATGGTCTGGCTCGTCAGATCCGAGACTGTGGTCATGCCGCCGTCGGGCGAGAACGCGGCGCAGCCGGAAACGCTGAACGCAGCAAGGACGAGCAGGCCGCGCGCAAGATGGCGTGTCATGGCGCGCTCCTATCGGTCTTGCTTCGGCTGCGGCGTCACCGCGTCGTTGCGGCCGCGCCACGGCGCCGGCGTCGCGGGCCGTAGGCTGGTATAGGGCGCAATGGTCGAGCGATAGCCGATGCGCGCCACCTTCGCCGTCGGATCGGCGGGGTCGGCGCTGGCGAGCTGTGTCGTTGCCGGCATGCAGCCGGACAGCGCCAGCGCGGCAAAGGCGAGCAGCGGGCAATTGATTCGAAAATATCGTCGCTCCACCGCAGATGCGGCGGACTTCGCCCCGGAAAGCGCAAACATGACCAGTCCTTGATCTGGAGACCACAGGTTCGCGCGCGCAAAAAGCGCGCTCGGCCCGAAATCGTCGCGTCAGATCAGGCGATGGGGGGGCGGTAGTGCTGCGGCGGCGCCGCGCTGTGCAGGCTGGCCATGATCTCGGGCGCGCAGGCGGAGACAGGCAGAAGCGGCTTGGCGACTTCAGGCAGATCGGCCGGCAGCGCGCTGACGCACATCATCCCACAACACGAACCCACGGTTCCCTTGCCGCCATGACGATGCTGGGCGGGGATATCCTTTGCGGCAGTCTGGTGATGCGCGTAGGTTCCCGCATGTTCGTGCGAGGCATCGCCATGAACATGGCTCGCCATCTGGTGATGCGCCGGCACGAGATCGGCAAGGCGTGCTTCGTCGAGGCACGGTGCTGGACCGCTGCCCCAAGCGAGGCTTGCCGCCGGCGCGAGCACGCAGAACAGATAGGCGAGGGCGACAAGGCGCCCCACCCTGATCCGCATCGATCGCGTCAATCGCAACAACATCCCGCCGATATGCTCCTCGCGCGCCAATGTTTGCACACGCTTGTTGCAAACTAATGGCAAAAGACGCATTCGCCAAGTGCTTATTACCGCAGTGCACCGCGCATGCCCAATATCGCGCCACGCTGCTTGACCATGTGGCGATCCACGAACATGGTCCGCCCGTGCACGCGCCAAACCATCCAGGGCAAACACCTGCTTCCTTCACCCCTGACTCCCGTCAGGCCTGGGTGCGCCTCGTCGTTGCCCTTGTGATCGGCTCGATCGGCGCCGTCGGCATGTGGGCGGTCGTGGTCGTGATTCCCGTGGTGCAGGCCGAATTCGCTGCCACGCGCGGCGCGGTGTCGCTGGCCTTCACCCTCATGATGTTCGGCTTCGGGCTTGGCGGCGTGATCGCCGGCAAGATCACCGACCGGTTCGGCATCGTGCCGGCGATGGCGATCAGCATCGCCTTCCTCGGCGTTGCCAATGTGCTCGCGGGGCTGTCGGGCCAGCTCTGGCAATTCGTGGCCGCCTACTTCCTCATCGGCCTCGGCACCTCCGCGACCTTCGCGCCGCTGATGGCCGAAGCCTCGCACTGGTTCGAGCGCTATCGCGGACTGGCCGTGACCATCGTCGCCAGCGGCAATTATGTCGCCGGCGCGATGTGGCCGCCGATCGTGAGCTGGGGCACGCAGGAGATTGGCTGGCGCTCCACCCATATCGGCATCGGCATCGTCTGCGCGAGCACGATGGCGCTTCTGGTGATCGTGCTGCGCGCGCAGATGGGCGACGACCATATCCGCGATCACGCCAACGCACCGCCGCCGCGGGTCGATCTGAAGCTGTCGACCAACACACTGACGGTGCTGCTCTCGATCGCCAGCATCTCCTGCTGCGTCGCCATGGCGATGCCGCAGGTGCACATCGTCGCCTATTGCGGTGATCTCGGTTATGGCGTGGCGCGCGGCGCCGAGATGCTGTCGCTGATGATGGGCTGCGGCATCGTCAGCCGGATCGGCTCCGGCTATCTCGCCGACAAGATCGGCGGCATCCGCACGCTGCTGGTGGGATCACTGGCGCAGGGCTTTGCGCTGGTGTTCTATCTGTTCTTCGACAGCCTTACTTCGCTGTATCTGATCTCCGCGATGTTCGGCCTGTTCCAGGGCGGCATCGTGCCGAGCTACGCCATCATCGTGCGCGAGGCGATGCCGGCGAGCGAAGCGGCGACCCGCGTCGGCATCGTGATCTTCGCCTCCGTGTTCGGCATGTCCTTCGGCGGCTGGGTGTCCGGCGTCATCTTCGATGCCACCGGCTCGTATGCCGCGGCGTTCGCCAACGGCGTGGCGTGGAATGCGCTGAACATCGGCATCGTCGTGCTGCTGCTGATCCGCGCGCGGATGGGCTCGGTCAAGACCGGGCCGGGTTTTGCCACCTAAACGGACTGTCCCGCCTTCAGCAGCGAGCAGCCGGTGATCTTGTAGCTGCCGTCGCCCTGCTGCTCGAGCGTGTAAAGCGCCTCCCAGGCCTCGCCATTGGCGTCGATGATATGGACGCGCTGGGCGATCCAGCCGCCATCGGTCTTGCTCTCGCCAAATTCGAAACTCTTGTGACGATAGACCGGCGCGTAGCCGTTCTGCACCATGGACATGAAGATGTCTGGAGCGGGAAAGATTTCCTTGATCGCAGGCGCCGCATAGGAATAGGCCGCCGTCGCATCGTCGCGAACGAAGGCCTGCTCCTGGGCGCGGATGACGCTTTGGGCCGTCGCGACGTCGCCGGCAAACGCTGAAGCGTGACTACAGGCAACAATGAGAGCGACCAGCAAGGCTGCGATGCGCATGACAGGCTCCGCGTTGATATCCCGGGCGAAGGCGATCGTAGCACATCTGCGGCGCCAGGGCGTGTACTCATAGATCACGCGCTTAGCTTGGGTGCTCCAGATGCCCGCTCATCCCTCACCAGCGGCACGAACAGCAGAGGTCGTTGAGGGGCACCGATGGGCCAAGAGCGGACACGTGGAAACGCTCAGGATATGCTCGCCAGAACCACCTCACGCAGAATACGGGTAGGAGGGACGCCCTGATCGTCAGTCCCATAATTTCCGGATGTCAAGGCAATGACTAGCTGAAGGGCCGGTATAATATACAAACGCTGCCCGCCTTCGCCTTGCGCCATGCACATGCGCTCCAATCTTCCTACGGCCCATCCTTTTGGTTTCCCGAATGACACATCTAGCAAAAACCATTGATAGCCGTAGCGCCGCAGTTCGTCGCAACTCACGGTGGGCGTAGTGCAGCGACGAATCCACTCAGCGGGAACAATCTGACGGTCGTCATGCCGACCGCCGTGAAGCATCAACGTCCCGATCTTTGCGAGGTCGCGCACGGACATGCGAGCGCCCGATGCAGCTATTGGCTCGCCGTCCTGTGTGGTGGCCCATTTAGTCGGACCCATGCCGAGCGGCTCGAAAAGAAACTCGCGTGCGAATTCATGTGGGGATTTGCCTGACCCTTTTGAGATCAAGCGAGCGAGCAAAGCCGTGGCGCCGCCGCAGTAGGTCCAATGCATCCCCGGAGTGTCGATTGCTGGGCGCTCCAATATGTAACGGTAGCGGTCTGGCGCGCTGTCCATCGCGATTTCGCTGTTGCGTGTATCCTCATAGGGCAAGCTGGTTTCGTCCCAATCCGTACCCATCGTCATTGAAAGAGCATGGTGGATAGTTATGGGCGAGCGTTGCTCGTTGGCGAGATCATACTCGGGAAACGCCGAAATCAGGCTTACCTCTGGCGCCGGTACCTTCCCAAATTGAAGGGCGATTCCGTAGAGCAACGCAACAATGCTTTTCGAGCAGGATCGCAGATCGTGTATCGTATTCGCGTCAAACTTTACGGTCCCGATATCGCCAACGCCTCTCTCGTGATCTTGCCCCTCGAAATAGCGTTCAACAATTAGGTTATCGTTTTGCACAACGACGAGCCCGTGGAGATTCCAGATGCGCCGCTCGGCCATCGCTTGGTCGAGCTTTCGGATCACGTCGCTAGCGAATTTGTCAGAAGTATCCGTGGACGATCGCTGCCCCAAAACCGGCAGGATCGGCGTCCCCATAGCCATTGTTCCTATGCCTGAAAGTATTTGGCGGCGATTTAGCATGGCCGGAGCGCCTCATCTGGGAGTGCCGCTTTATAATATCAACTTATCCGGGAATGTCAGCTTCGGGTCAGAAGCAGCCTTTAGCGGGCGTCGCCGTAAAGGTCCTCTACGGGCCAAAAGCCGAAGTTTCCCTTATATATTCATGTGGTCTATTTGCAGAGCGGTGGCGTCGCTGATTGGGCCACCCTGACTAAGGAGCGCCCATGAGCCGACGGGTACATTCTTCGACCGGAATCTTTGACAGCCTGCACTATGGATTCGCGCAAGTGGTAGTTATCCCGACGCCCTTCGGCGACACCGTGCACGTGTCCGGCCAAGTCGCCTGGGACGCCGATCGAAAGGTCGTGGGCGCGGGAGATATCGGGCGCCAACTCCGAAAGAGCTTGGAGAACCTCGCTGTCGCACTTGCATCGGTAGGCGCAAAACTTGATCAGGTCGGTGCATTGCGGCTCTACATAAAGCAAAGCCATATGCACGAGGGCGAGGCCATTAGCGGCGCACTCAGAGCGATGTTCGGTGACAATCCGCCGTGTGCTACATGGATTGGAGTGCCAAGCCTCGCGAACGATGAATTTCTTGTCGAGGTGGAACCATCTGTAGTTTATCTGGCAAAAGCCTAGACGATTAAACGCCACGCGCATCGCCCGACTACGTCAGCTTCGGGTCACAAGCAGACGGTTGGTGGGCTGCGCGACAAGGTCCGCTGCGGGCCACAAGCAGTAATGTTCTGGCCGATCAGCAGATGTCCGCTTGGCCCTCAGGAGCCGACATTCCTTTTATGAGTACACGGCCTAGCGCTTTCGCGTTGTCGCCGGATTCGTCGTCTTGGACGGGCGCGCCTTGATCTTGCTGGGCGGCTGCACCCGCAATCCGTCCACGAACACGTCGAGCATCCGCAGCACCGAGGATTGCCAGCCGGGCTGGTCGTGCATGTAGCACATGCCGACGAGCGCCCTCAGCAGATCCTCCGGACTGACATCGCCGCGCATCTGGCCGGCCGCAACCGCGCGATCGAGCAACGAGCCGATCGCCTTGGTCAGCCGGTCCATCGAGAATGCCGCGAGCTCCGACGAGCTCTGGAACGTCAGCGCCAGCGCGGCCGACATGCCTTTCTTGGTGGCGACGAATTCGACGTTGGAGCGCAGCCAGCGCCGCAGCGCGTCGACCGGGTCCTTGGCATTCTTCAGTTGCTCGGCCAGCTCGCTGAGCTGCTCGACCTCGCGCCGGTAGACCGCCTCGAACAGATCCTCGCGCGTCGGAAAGTGCCGATAAAGCGTGCCGATGCCGACGCCGGCGCGTTTGGCCACGGCCTCCAGGCTCGCTTCGGGGCCGCCCGCGCTGAACACCACCTTGGCCGCTTCGAGCACGCGCTCGCGATTGCGCACGGCGTCGGCGCGGGGCTTGCGGGTCTGGTCGGTGTGATCATCCATGCCGGCAATGTAGATCACGAATTGGTTAGATTGAACCCTTCTTGAACCCTTGTGGGGCTGCATCGCGTTGTATGCGCACGGTGTTTTGACGAATTCCAAATATTTCCTGGCGACCTTGTTAAACGGAGGGTGCCTCCGTATCTTCACGCGAGCGTTGGCCCGCATCATGTTCGGGCGGCGCGGTATCGACGGCGGCCACGGCGGTGGCGCGCTGCGCGATCACTCATGTCCATATCTGATCGGAGCCTTGTATGAACCACTCCATCAGCCTCACCGTGAACGGTGCGCGGCGCGACTTCGTCCTCGACGATCCGCGCGTCACGCTGCTCGATCTCCTGCGTGAGCGCCTCCATCTGACCGGAACCAAGAAGGGATGCGACCGCGGCCAATGCGGCGCCTGCACCATTCTGGTCGACGGCAAGCGCATCAACTCCTGCCTCGCGCTCGCCATCAGCCACAACGGCGCCGACATCCTCACCATCGAAGGCGTCGCGCGCGGCGACCAGCTTCATCCCGCGCAGGCCGCCTTCATCGCCCATGACGGCTTTCAGTGCGGCTTCTGCACGCCCGGCCAGATCATGAGCGCGATCGGCATGATGCGCGAAGGCCAGGCCGGCAATGATCCCGAACGCGTCCGCGAATGCATGAGCGGCAATCTGTGCCGCTGCGGCGCCTATGCCGGCATCGTCGATGCCGTGCTGGAGGCGCAGGCCGGCATGGACGAGACCAATCAGAGGCGCTCCGCATGAAACAGTTCGATTACGTCAGGCCCGCCACGGTCACTGAAGCCGTCGCTGCCGCGGCCCAGCCGGGCGCCGTCTATCTTGCAGCCGGCACCAACCTGCTCGATCTGATGAAGGGCGGTGTCAGCCATCCGGATCGTCTCGTCGACGTCACGCATCTCGATGGACTCGATGGCATCGAACGCCTCGCCGACGGGGCGTTGCGTATCGGCGCGCTCGTGCGCAACGCCGACCTCGCACATGACGCCGAATTCGCCAGGTCCTATCCCGCGGTGGCGGAAGCACTGCTTTCCGGTGCGTCCGCGCAACTGCGCAACGCCGCGACCGTCGGCGGCAATCTCCTGCAACGGACGCGCTGCGCGTATTTCTACGACACCGCCAGCCGCTGCAACAAGCGCGAAGCCGGCTCCGGCTGCGACGCCCGCGACGGCGAGAACCGCAGCCATGCCGTGCTCGGCTGGAGCGAGAGCTGCATCGCCACGCATCCGTCCGACTTCTGCGTGCCCCTGGTCGCGCTCGACGCGGTCGTGGAGATCGAGGGCAGGAACGGCCGGCGCGAGATCGCGCTCGACGAACTGCATCGCCTGCCGGGCGATGCGCCCGAGCGCGAGTCCGCGCTGGAGCCCGGCGACCTCATCGTCGCGGTGCGCCTGCCGCCCGCCGCGTGCGGCTTTGCCGCGCATGCGCGCTACCTCAAGGTTCGCGAGCGCACCTCCTACGCCTTCGCCGTCGTCTCGGCCGCCGCTGCGCTGCGGATCGAGAACGGCAGCATCGCGGAGGCGCGGCTTGCACTCGGTGGTGTCGCCGCAAAGCCCTGGCGCGCTCGCGCAGCGGAGGACGTGCTCAGGAATGTTGCGCCTTCCGCAGACGCGTTCCAGGAGGCGGCCTTCCGTGCGCTCGCCGAGGCAAAACCGTCCGGCGACAACGCCTTCAAGATCGAGCTCGCGCGCCGCATCGTCGTGCGCGCGCTGCTCCTCGCCGCCGCCGGTACGCCAGCGCGTATCCCCGCGCTGCCGGCCTCTCCCTTTACCTCGATCTCCGGAGCCATCCATGCCTGAGCTGAATCTCACCAGCGCTCCCGCCCATCTGCGGCACGGCTCGAATATCGGCCAGCCGCTGACCCGCCGTGACGGCATCCTCAAGGTCACGGGGCGGGCAACCTATGCCGCGGACAATCATCCACCCGGCATGCTGTTTGCGGTCATGGCCGTATCGAGCATCGCGCACGGCCGCGTGGTCTCGCTCGATGTCGCTGCCGCCAAGCGCCATCCCGGCGTGGTCGACGTCATGACGTCCGACCACAAGCCACGGCTGGCGATCGACCCCGAGATCAAGACCAATCCTTTCGTGTTCCGGATGGAGGTGTTGCAGAGCAATGAGGTCCGCTACGCCAACCAGCCGATCGCGGTCGTGATTGCCGAGACGCTGGAGGCCGCAACGGAAGGCACGGCGCTGCTGGCGCCGCGCTATGAGGTGCTGCCGGCACGGGTCGGCCTCGATGCCGGCGAGAGCTTCGTGCCGCCGGTCGTCGGTGTCGGCAACCCCGCGGAGCATCATCACGGCGATGTCGAGGCGGGCCTTGCCTCGGCCGAGAAGCAGATCGAGGCGGTTTACGAGACGCCGCCGCAATATCACAACGCGCTGGAGCCGCACGCCATCGTCGCCAGCTGGGACGGCGACAATCTGTCGGTCGACATGCCGACCCAGGGTCTGATGATGTCGCTGGCGCGCATCGCCGAATTGTTCGGCATCACGCACGACAAGATCCACATCCGCAGCCCGTTTCTCGGCGGCGGCTTCGGCTCCAAGGGACTGATGGCCGGCCCGCCAACCCTCGGCATCATGGCTGCCAAGCTGGTCGGCAGGCCCGTCAAGCTGGTGCTGCGCCGCGAGCAGATGTACGGCCCGGTCGGCCATCGCGCGCCGACCCGCCAGCGGCTGCGCCTCGGCACCGATGGCAAGGGGCGCCTGACTGCGCTCGACCATCACGCGCGAACGGTGTCGAGCACCTTCGACGACTTCTACGAGCCCGCCGCCGGCGCCTCGCACGCGCTCTACGCCTCGCCTGCGATCCGCACCTCGCACGATGCCGTGCGCGTCAATACCGGCACGCCGCTGTTCATGCGCGCGCCGGGCGAGGCGACAGGCTCGATCGCGCTCGAGAGCGCGATCGACGAGATGGCTTGGGCCTGCGGCATGGATCCGCTCGCCTTCCGCCTCAAGAACTACGCCGAGGTCGAGCCGATCTCCGGCAAGCCGTTCTCGTCCAAGGCGCTGCGCGCGTGCTACGAACAGGGCGCTGCGCGGTTCGGCTGGGCGAAGCGTCCGCTCCAGCCGCGGCAGCTGCGCGACGATGCCGGCCTCCTGGTCGGCTGGGGCATGGGCACCGCGACCTTCCCGGCGCTGATGTTCCAGGCCGAAGCACGCGCGGCGATCCGCCGCGACGGCTCGGGCGAGATGGAGATCGGCGCACATGACATGGGGCAGGGCGCCTGGACGGCGCTGGCGCAGATCGCGGCCGATGCCGTCGGCCTCGATATCGATCGCGTGGAATTCAAGGCCGGCACCTCCGACCTGCCGGATGCCGGCATCGCCGGCGGCTCGGCGCACACGGCAACCGCAGGTGCGGCGATCCACAGCGCCGGTGCGGCCGTGATCGCAAAACTCGCCGATCTCGCTACCAACGATGAACGCTCGCCGCTGTTCGGTGCCGGCAATGCGGGCGTAATCGCGCGGGACGGCAGGCTGGTCCGGCGTGACGACGAGAGCCGCGGCGAGAGCTATGGCGAAATTCTCGCGCGCGCCGGGGTTGCCGTGGTCGAGGCGCGCGGCACCGGCGCGCCGAATCCTGCGGCAATGGAGGAATATGCGATGCACGCCCATGGCGCGGTGTTCGCGGAGGTGAAGGTCGATCCCGAGCTCGGCCAGGTCCGCGTCAGCCGCATGGTCGGCGCCTTCGCCGCCGGGCGCATCGTCAATCCGCGCATGGTGCAGAGCCAGCTGTTCGGCGGCATGATCTGGGGCCTGTCCTTCGCGCTGCACGAGGAGGCTGTCACCGACCGCCGTACCGGGCGGATCATGAACGCCAATCTTGGCGAGTACCACATCCCCGTGAATGCCGACGTGCCACCGCTCGACGTCATCACGGTCGAGGAGCACGATCCGCATGTGAATGCGCTCGGCATCAAGGGCGTCGGCGAGATCGGCATCACCGGTAGTGCCGGCGCGGTCGCCAACGCCGTCTGGCACGCGACCGGCGTACGCGTCCGCCGCTTTCCGATCCGGATCGAGGAGTTGCTGACGCAGCGTTGAAGCAGAGGGCGGGGCGAGATCTTCTCGCTCCGCCGCGTCCCGCTAGAGCGCGATGAAATGAGGCTTGATCGCTGCAACGACGGAGGTGCGCCCCCTCGCCCGCTTGCGGGAGAGGGTTGGGGAGAGGGTGCTTCCGCAAGGGGACAGTCCCCAAGAGGTGAGAACCCTCACCCGGCGCTTCGCGCCGACCTCTCCCGCAAGCGGGAGAGGTGAACGAGCGGCGGCAATCGATTCAACCTAAAGTAATTTCGCTTTAATGCAGCTTCTTGCGGAGCGCCCTCAAAACGTCGGCGGCGTGCAGGCCGAGATCACCTCGCACGGCTTGCCGCCGACGCAGCGGAAGCGATGCGGCCTGCGGCTCTCGAAATAATAGGCATCGCCGGGATTGAGGATGCGGCGCTCGTCCTCGACGGTGACTTCGAGCTTGCCCGAGATCACGATGCCGCCTTCCTCGCCGTCATGGACGAGATGCACGCGCCCGGTGTCGCTGCCGGGCTCGTAACGCTCCTTCAGGATCTGCAGGCTGCGGCCGAACAGATTGTCGCCGACCTGGCGATACGAGATCGGCTTCTTGCCGACCTCGGTCAGCTCCTCCGCGCGGTAGAAGATCTTGCGCCTGGACTCCGGCTCCAGCGCGAAGAACTCGGCGAGCCCCATCGGGATGCCGTCGAGGATGCGCTTGAGCGCGCCGACCGAGGGGTTCATCTGGTTGGATTCGATCAGCGAGATCGTCGAATTGGTGACCCCGGCGCGCTTGGCGAGCTCGCGCTGTGACAGCTTGTGGCGCGCCCGGATGAATCGCAGCCGTCCACCGATGTCGACGCTCATGGCCCAAGCCCTGTTGCAAGTGTTGCGGATCGCGCAAATATGGACCGGTAGCCCCAGTCAAATCAATGGCTTGCAGGTCGTCAGAAAAGGACTTGTTGCGGTTTCGAAGCCGTGGCTCAGCTAGCCCGTCAGCAAAGGAGCGCGGCCGTGACCCTTCACCAGATCCCGAACACCATCAAGACCGATTCGTACTGGATGCCGTTCACGGCGAACCGGCAGTTCAAGAAGGCGCCGCGCCTGTTCTCCTCGGCCGAGGGCATGTACTACACCAGCGTCGACGGCCGCCAGGTGATCGATGGCTCCGCCGGGCTCTGGTGCGTCAATGCCGGCCACGGCCGCAAGCAGATCGCCGCCGCCGTCGAGCGGCAGCTGATGACGCTGGATTTCGCGCCGTCGTTCCAGATGGGCCATCCGCTGGCGTTCGACTTCGCCGAGCGTCTCGCCGAGATCGCGCCTGATGGCCTCGACCGCGTCTTCTTCACCAATTCCGGCTCGGAATCGGTCGATACCGCGCTGAAGATCGCGCTCGCCTATCACCGCGCCAACGGCCAGGCGAGCCGCACCCGGCTGATCGGCCGCGAGCGCGGCTATCACGGCGTCGGCTTCGGCGGCACCTCGGTCGGCGGCATGGTCGCCAACCGCCGCGCCTTCACGACCCTGCTGCCCGGCGTCGATCACATCCGCCACACCCATGATCTCGCCCGTAACGCCTTCGCCAAGGACCTGCCCGAGCATGGCGCCGAGCTCGCCGACGATCTCGAGCGTCTGGTCGCCCTGCACGGCGCCGAGACGATTGCCGCCGTCATCGTCGAGCCGGTGCCGGGTTCGACCGCGGTGCTGCCGCCGCCGAAGGGCTATCTGCAGCGCCTGCGCGAGATCTGCGACAAGCACGGCATCCTCTTGATCTTCGACGAGGTCATCACCGGCTTCGGCCGCCTCGGCACGCCGTTCGCCGCCAATTTCTTCGGCGTCACGCCGGACCTGATGACGACGGCCAAGGGCATCACCAACGGCACCGTGCCCTGCGGCGCGGTGTTCGCGAGCCGCAAGGTGCACGACGGCATGATGACCGGCCCGGAGAACCAGATCGAGCTGTTCCATGGCTACACCTATTCGGCGCATCCGGTCGCCTGCGCCGCGGGCATCGCGACGCTCGACATCTACAAGGACGAAGGCCTGCTCACGCGCGGCGCCTCGCTCGCCGAATACTGGCGCGATGCGCTGCATTCGCTCAAAGGTCTGCCGAACGTCGTCGACATCCGCAATTGCGGCCTGATGGGCGCGGTCGAGCTCGCACCGCGCAACGGCGCGGTGGGCGCACGCGGCTACGACATGCTTGTCGAATGCTTCAACAACGGCCTCTATCTCCGCACCGGCGGCGACTCCGTTGCCATGTCGCCCCCGCTCATCGTCGAGAAGAGCCACATCGACCAGATGGTCTCGATCCTCGGCGACGCCATCAAGAAGGTGGCCTGATAATTGCTCTCGCCGTTGCGAGTTGTGTCCTTGCAGCGGCGAGCGCCGCGGGAGTTTGACGAAGCGTGAAAGTTCTGATCCTCGGCAGCGGTGTCATCGGTGTCACCTCTGCCTACTACCTCGCTCGTGCCGGTCATGAGGTGACGGTCGTCGACCGTCAGCCGGAGCCGGCACTGGAGACCTCTTTCGCCAATGCCGGCGAGGTGTCGCCCGGCTACTCCTCGCCCTGGGCCGGCCCCGGCGTGCCGGTGAAGGCGGTCAAGTGGCTGTTGATGAAGCACGGCCCGCTGGTGATCCGGCCGAAGCTGGATCCTGTCATGTGGGTCTGGCTGCTCAAGATGCTGCGCAACTGCACCAGCGCGCGCTACGCGGTCAACAAGAGCCGGATGATTCCGATCGCGGAATACAGCCGCGATGCCTTGCGCGATCTGCGCCGCGACATCGGCATCCAGTATGACGAGCGGTCGCAAGGCACGCTGCAGCTTTTTCGGCACCAGTCCCAGCTCGACGGCACGGCCGAGGATATCGCCGTGCTCAAGCAATACGGCGTTCCTTTCGAGGTGCTGAGCCGCGAGGGCTGCATCGCGGTCGAGCCGGCGCTCGGCAGCGTGAAGGAGAAGTTCGTCGGCGGGCTCCGCCTGCCGCAGGACGAGACCGGCGATTGCCACATGTTCACGCAGTCGCTGGCCAAGCATGCCCAGGCGCTCGGCGTGCGTTTTCTGTTCAACACCGGCATCGATCGCATCGTCACTGACGGTGCGCGCGTCAGCGGTGTCGCCACCAGCGCCGGCCTGTTGCAGGCGGACGCTTACGTGCTCGCGCTCGGCAGCTGGTCGCCGCGGCTGGTGGCGCCGCTCGGCATCTCGCTGCCGGTCTATCCGGTGAAGGGCTATTCGATCACGGTGCCGATCAAGGACGCCTCCGGCGCGCCGGAATCGACCGTGATGGACGAGAGCTACAAGGTCGCGATCACCCGCCTCGGCAATCGCATCCGCGTCGGCGGCACCGCCGAAATCTCCGGCTATTCGGACAAGCTCTACGATGCGCGCCGGGCTACGCTCGATCACTCGCTGACCGACCTGTTCCCGCGCGGCGGCGATCTCGCCAAGGCGACGTTCTGGAGCGGCCTGCGTCCGATGACGCCGGACGGCCCGCCCGTGATCGGCCCGACGCAATACGCCAACCTCCACCTCAACACCGGCCACGGCACGCTCGGCTGGACCATGTCCTGCGGTTCGGGACGCGTGCTCGCCGACATGTTGTCAGGCAAGAAGCCCGACATCGATGTCAGCGCGCTGACGGTGGATCGGTACAAGCACCGGTTCGGGTAGAACTCTCTCCCCGCGGATAGCTCCATCACCGTCACCCTGAGGTGGCCGCTTCTTCAGCGGCCCTCGAAGGGCGACGGCCCGGCTCTAGCGGGGCCGTGCATCCTTCGAGGCTCCCCGTGGGACGCGTTGCGTCCCACGCATCGCACCTCAGGATGACGGGCTGAGAGTGTGCGCGCGGAAAGAGGAGGCTCACGCCCCCGTCACGCAGTTCACCCACAGCACCACGGCCTTCGCATCCTGCGCCGGGTTGGAAAACCGGTGCGGCCGGCGACTTGCAAAACGAAAACTGTCACCCGTCTTCAGCGACCACGTCTCGCTGTCCACCGTCAGCATCATCTCGCCTTCGAGCACCAGGCCGGCTTCCTCGCCATCATGGGTGTAGAGCTCGTCGCCGGTGGAGCCGCCGGGCTCCAGATGCACCAGGAACAGGTTGAGCTTGTTGTCGGCGCTGGCCGGGCTCAGCAATTGCTTCGAAACGCCCGTGCGCCAGAGTTTTAGCTCCGGCCGCTGCAGGCCGCGCGTCACCACCTGGTCCGATGCACCGTCGCTGCTCGGGCTCGCGCCGAACAGCGCGGCGATGCCGACGCCGAGCACGTCGGCGAGCGTCGCCAGCACGCGCAGCGACGGTGACGACAGGCCGCGCTCGATCTGGCTGAGAAAGCCGATCGACAGCTCCGTGCGCGCGGCGACCGTCTCCAGCGAGAATTGCCTGATCCGCCTGAGATCCCTGATGCGCCGGCCGACCGCGACGTCCATCGCCGGCTCGGCCGGCTTGACGATGGCTTTGGCTTTCACCTTCCTGGCCGGCTTTGCGGCCGCCGGTTTGCGCATTCTTTTGCCACCGCTCACGTCAAACCGCTTCCTTCATGTGCATGAAAACCGCTTGCATCGTCCGCGAAAGTGTGACCAAATTTTCATATTGGTGAAAATAGGCCGAAACGGCCCGGCCCGCAACGTCTGATCACGACATGCGCGACCGCCGCCACCGGCCAGACCCAAAGGGGGATGCGATGAAGCGTTTTGTTCAGGCCGCAATCGCGGCGCTCGCCATTGCCGCAGCAGTGCCGGCCTCGGCGCAACAAGTGCTGAAGGTCGGATCGACCCCGACGGGCATTCCCTTCACCTTCCTCGACACCAAGACCAACACCATCCAGGGCATCATGGTCGATCTCATCACCGAGATCGGCAAGGATGCGGGATTCAATGTGCAGATCGAGCCGATGCAGTTCTCGGCGCTGATCCCGTCGCTGACGTCGAGCAAGATCGACATCATTGCGGCAGCGATGTTCATCACGCCGCCGCGCAAGGAGGTCGTCGACTTCTCCGACCCGATCTACACCTACGGCGAGGGCCTCGTGGTGCCGAAGACCGACACCAAGGCTTACGCCACGCAGGACGATCTGAAGGGCGAGACCGTCGGCGCCCAGGTCGGCACCGCCTTCGTCGACGCGCTGAAGAAGACCGGCCTGTTCGCCGAGGTGAAGGCTTACGACACCATCCCCGACATCCTGCGCGACGTGAACACCGGCCGCCTCAAGGCCGGCTACGCCGACTATCCGATCCTCGCCTACAATCTGAAGCAGGGCGGGTTCCCCGAGGTGCGCCTCGTCGACGGCTACAAGCCGGTCACGGTCGGCTCGGTCGGCATCGGCGTGCGCAAGGGCGAGACCGCGCTGCTCGGCAAGATCAACGCCTCGCTGGCGAAGCTGAAAGCCAACGGCACCATCGACAAGATCCTCGATAAATGGGGCCTGAAGGCGCAGGGTTGATCGTCAAAGTCTGATCGATAACGACTGATCGAAGGCTGCCCGATGAAAGGCTTCTGGCGCGACGCCGTCGAGTTCTTCCCGATCCTGCTGAACGGCGTCGCGCTGACGATCGTCGTCACGGTCGGCTCGCTGCTGCTCTCGACGGTGCTCGGCCTCGTCTGGGCGATGATGCGGGTCTCCGGCATCAAGGTGCTGTCGATGCTCAGCGCCAGCCTGATCAACGTGATCCGCGGCATCCCGATCATCGTGCTGTTGTTCTACCTCTATTTCGTGATGCCCGATCTCGGCGTCACGCTGACGGCCTTGCAGGCCGCGATCCTCGGGCTCGGCATCGCCTATTCGGCCTATCAGGCCGAAAACTTCCGCGCCGGCATCGAGGCGATCGACAAGGGCCAGATCGAGGCGGCGCAGTCGATCGGCATGGGCTGGTGGCTCACCATGCGCCGCGTGGTGCTGCCGCAGGCGGTGCGCATCGTGCTGCCTCCTTACGGCAACGTCATGATCATGATGCTGAAGGATTCCTCGCAGGCCTCCACCATCACGGTGGCCGAGCTCGCGCTGCAGGGCAAGCTGATCGCGTCCTCGACCTTCAAGAACACCAGCGTGTTCACGCTTGTCGCGCTGATGTATCTCACCATGAGCATCCCGCTGATCCTGCTGGTCCGTCACTTCGAGAAGCGGGCGGGCAAGCGATGATCGAGCTGAACGACGTCCACAAGAGCTTTGGCAAGGTCGAGGTGCTCAAGGGCATTACGGCCTCGGTCGAGAAGGGCGAGGTGGTCTGCATCGTCGGGCCATCAGGCTCCGGCAAGTCGACCATCCTGCGCTGTATCAACGGGCTCGAAAGCTACGATCGCGGCGAGATCAGCGTTGAAGGCTTGAAGGTCGATCGCGATGCGCCGTCGATCGTGAACATCCGCACCCAAGTCTCGATGGTGTTCCAGCGCTTCAACCTGTTCCCGCATCGCACCGCGCTGGAGAACGTGGTCGAGGGGCCACTCTATGTGAAGAAGGAATCGCGAGTCGCTGCGCTGGAGCGCGGCCGCGCGCTGCTCGCCCAGGTCGGGCTTGCGGAAAAGGCCGACGCGCATCCGCCGCAGCTCTCCGGCGGCCAGCAGCAGCGCGTCGCGATCGCGCGGGCGCTGGCGATGCAGCCCAAGGCGATCCTGTTCGACGAGCCGACCTCGGCGCTCGACCCAGAGCTGGTCGGCGACGTCCTCGGCGTGATGCGCAAGCTCGCCGACGACGGCATGACCATGGTGGTCGTCACCCACGAGATGGGCTTTGCCCGCGACGTCGCCGACCGCGTGCTGTTCATCGACGGCGGCGTGATCGTCGAGCAGGGGCCAGCCAAGGCGCTGCTCAACCAGCCGCAGCATCCGCGCACGCAGGATTTCTTGCGCCGCGTGCTGCATCCGCTCTGACCGGACTTCGCCATGACGCGCCTGCCTCTGCCGCCATCAGTCTATGCCGACACCGCCGTCGCGCCGGTGGCGACGCCACCGCTCGATACCGACAAGACCGTCTCTGTCGCGATCGTCGGCGGCGGCTACACCGGCCTCTCCACGGCGCTGCATCTGGCCGAGCAGGGCGTCGAGGCGCTGGTGCTGGAGGCGCAGGAGCCGGGCTGGGGCGCATCCGGCAACAATGGCGGCCATACCAATCCTGGACTGAAGCACGATCCAGATCAGATCGAGGCCGATTTCGGCGCGGAGCTCGGCCGCCGCATGATCGCGTTCGCCTACGGCACCACGAACTTCACGCACGACCTGATCCGCCGCTACCAGATTCCCTGCGAGGCGCGGCAGAACGGCACGCTGCGCGCGGCCTATCACGAGGCCAGCGCCGCCGCGATCGAGAAGACTGCGCAGCAATGCATCCGCCGCGGCATGCCGGTGACATACCTGAACCGCGAGCAGCTGCGCGAGATGACCGGCACCGACCGCTACATCGGCGCGATGCTGGATACGCGCGGCGGCGATCTGCATCCCCTGAGCTACGCCCGTGGCCTCGCGCGCGCCGCGATCTCCGCCGGAGCGAAAGTCCATGGCGAGACGCCGGCATTGTCCCTGCGCCGCGACGGCTCGCGCTGGCGCATCGAGACGCCGCGCGCCGTGGTGCATGCCGACAAGGTCCTGCTCGCCACCAACGGGTTCACCGACGATCTCTGGCCGGCGCTCCGCCGCACCATCGTGCCGGTATTTTCCTCGATCGCCGCGACCGCGCCGCTGTCCGACGCGGTCGCCCGTTCGATCATGCCGACGCGTCCGGTGCTCTACGAGAGCGGTCACATCACGGTCTATTATCGCATCGATCAGCAGAACCGTCTGTTGATGGGTGGACGCGGTCCGATGCGCTGGATCAAATCGCCGCATGACGTCGCCTATCTCATGCGTTATGCGGAGCGGCTTTGGCCGCAGCTCAAGGGCGTTGCCTGGACCCACGGCTGGAACAGCCGGCTCGCCATCACCGGGGACCATTATCCCCACGTGCACGAGCCCGCCGAGAGCATTTTGATCTCGCTCGGCTGCAACGGCCGCGGCGTCGCGCTCTCGACCGCGATGGGCGCGCAGCTCGCCCGCCGCCTGATCGGCGGCGCCAGGGCCGAGATCGACATGCCGATATCAGGCATCAAGCCGATCCCGATGCACGCGTTCTGGCCGGTCGGCGTGACGACCGCCGTGATTGCGGGCCGGGTGCGGGACCGGCTCGGCATATGAAAAAGGCGCCGCCCGGTTTCGGGCGGCGCTTTCTCAGGAATTGCAGATGGCGTCAGCAGCGGCCCTGCTTCCAAAGCCCGGGCGGGCACCCGTGACCGCGCCAGCCGACCTTGCGTCCATGCGACCAGCCGGGCGGTGAGCCATAGTAATGATGGCCCATCGCGTGGCCATGACCATGACCATGTCCGTGACCATGCCCACCCTTTGCAACCGCGGGGCCAGCAAACGTAAAGCCGGCCGCGATGATCAGCGACGCGGCGAGCGCAAGTTTCTTCATCATGTCCTCCAGTGGGGCGAGCGCACTTGTCCATTCAATGAACGAACGATGTGCAGCTTAGTTCCCTGCGAATGTGGAGGAGTCGTGACGCTCGCGCAGATACGTGGTCGCGCGAGGGCTCAACGCGCGCTGGCATCATCTCGCATCGATCCGTGCGCTCAGCCTTCCGCGACTGCGTCGGCCCAGGGCTGGAAAATCTCGACTGCGCCGGAATTGACCTCGCCCTCGCGCATCACCACGCTCGGGCAGGCGAACTTCTGCGGCAGCGCCTGCACGCGGCTCTCTTCAAAGTCGAAGCGCGCGGCCAGGGCTTTGCGCACCTCCGCCGGCAGGCGGGCGTCTCCGATCACGATCGCGCCCTCGCTGGCGTCGATGCGCGGCTGATGGATGGCGGCGTCGAGATCCATGCCGAAATCCATCGCAAAGGACACGAGCTGCATCACGGATGGCAGAATGCGACGTCCACCGGAGGCGCCGACGGCGAGGCGCTTGCCATGCTTTGTCTCGGCGATCACAGGCGTGTAATTGCAAAGGCAGCGCTTGCCGGGTGCAAGCGAGTTGGTTGTACCCGGCGTCGGATCGAACCACATGATGCCGTTGTTCATGGGGATGCCGGTGTGCGGTGTCACATATTTCGAGCCGAAGGACGAGAGCAGCGTCTGCGTCACCGCCGCGATGTTGCCGTGACGGTCGACCACCGAGAAATGCGTGGTGCAGGCGGGCGCCAGATATTCCGCGCCGAGCGAGCGCCTGCCGTCGGCGTCGCCCATGTCCTTGAGCCGCTCGCGGAAGGCGGCTTGCAAGGCGAGCGCATATTCGACATAGGCGGCGCCATCCGGCGCGCCTGCGGGCGTCAGGCCCTGCTGCAACAGGCGCAGCGCATGCGCCATCGTCGGCCCCGCCGTGAGCTCCGGCGTCGCATACACCTTGCCCTCGCGATAGGGGATCGCCAGCGGCGCGCGCAAATGGGCGCGGAACGCGGCGAGATCCTCCACCGACAGCGACCCGCCGTCGGCCTTGATGTCGGAGGCAATGCTCTTGGCGAGATCACCTTGGTAGAAATCGCGGGGGCCGGCCTCAGCGAGACGTGACAGCGTCGCCTTCAGGGTGTCCTGCGGCAGCCGTGTCTCGGACTTGATGCCCCATGGCGCGCTCGGCGGCAGGCCGTCCTTCAGGAACGCGGCCGCGCTTGCGGGATAGCGCCTGAGATCGGCCGCCGAGCCCGCGATCGTCAGCGTGGTCCACCAATCGATCAGCAGGCCTTCGCCGGCGAGCACGGCTGCCGGCGCGACCAGATCCTTCCACGGCATTTTGGCGTAGCGGCGATGCGCCTCTTCCATTCCGGCAACGACGCCGGGCACGGCAATCGAGCCGGGGCCGTGGATGTTGCGGTCATCCTTCACTCGCGGCCAGGGAAACAGGTCGGAAGCCGCGCCTTCGCCACTGAGCGGATAATCGGCCGTGCGCAGGCTCTGCGGCGCGCACATGCCGTAGTCGATCACCTCGGTGCGATTTTCCTTGGCGCGGTAGAGCACCATCGCACCACCGCCGCCGATACCGCTGTTCCAGGGCTCCAGGACGTTGAGGGCAAACGTGGTCGCGACGATCGCGTCCACGCAGTCGCCGCCCGCGGCCAGCACCTCTGCTCCGACTTCAGCCGCCCGCCGCGATTGCGAGGCGACAATGCCGCCCTTGGATGTGACGGCGGGCTTGCGGACGGCTTGGTTGAGGCTGAATTGCTGAGGCATGATGTCGTCTTGATGTTTGCGGTCTGTTGTCTTGGCTTCGCTGCGTCGACGTCGAGGCTCCGCAATTGGCGAAGCGCGCGGACAATGGCACATTGCGGCCAACGAGAACATCGAAAGGGAGGCGCGACATGGCTGGTGTGAAACAGGCGCGGGATCCAACAACGTGAATGGCCGGGACAAGCCCGGCCATGACCACGGAGATCAATGAGAAAACGGCGAAGCCGCTGCGCTCAGCGCATGCGATCCAGCCGGCTGGCCTGATACTTGGCGCGCCATTTCGGGCCAGGTCCGCGCATGTAGTGCAGCTCGGGGCGATAGGGGTTGCCCGCGACGCGGATCAGCGTCTGCCATTTGGTGGCGACGAAGCTCAGGGGCTGGCGGAGCAGGCTCAAGGAAGCGAGCAACATGGCATCACCTCAATGCGGCTTGCCGAGCATGGCGGTGAAGGGGAGGTCGAAAATCTCCTCGCCATCATCGTCGCTGACATGGATCACCCAGTCGCGCCAGTCTTCGGCACCGGGCGTCTGGATCATCGAGTTCATGATCTGGGTGGCGCGGTCGCGCGCCTCGGTCAGATTGGCGACGGCGGCCCCGTAGCGGTCGATCAGCGTGCCCTCGGTGTTGGAGCAGTGAAAATAGACCTGGACCATAAGCGCCTCCTGTAGAAAGCGATTGGGACGGCAAATCGATACCACCCCAAGCCTTCGCGAAACATTCGGGTCGAGCCCGGTAAGGGAATTTACGGAGGTTGGTCGGCACCAAGGTCGTTACAGGTTTGATCACAGGCGGGTGATGGCTGGACGGCGCCGAGGCGCCATGGAACAACGTCCGCGGGAAGTCGGGGGCGACCGTGAGCCAGTTCACATTCGAGAGCGGACGACGAAATCTGCGCTCGCTTGCAGCGGTCTTGCCTGCCGCAGTCTTGGCCGCCGCGCTGCTCGGCCTCGCCCCGGCCTCATCCGAGCCGGTCAGGAAGAGCGGCTATGCGATCGGCACGGAATCCTGCGGCAGCGGCGATCTCGCCTTTCCCAGGATCCAGATCGACATGAAGGCTGGATTCTGCGCCGGCCTCGTCGCCAGCGAAGAGGACCGCCTCAGATTCCCACGCTCGATCGTCCAGGTGCCCGGCCGTGACCTGTTCGTGGTCGCCGACATGGGCGGCTGGGGTCATGCCGACGGGCGGCTGCTGCTGCTCGATCCGCATGCGCCCCAGGGGCTACGGTTCAAGGAGCTGCTGACGGGGATAGAATATCCGTTCGGCCTCGTCATCGGCCCGGACAGGAAGCTCTATGCCTCGACCGCGGAGGCGATCTTCCGGTTCGATCCGCTCGCCGACAATCCACGGAGCACGGTCGAGACCATCATCCGCCACATGCCCGGCCGCCGGATCACGCTGCCGGATGGCACGAGGCTCGATGAGAGCGCGCATCCGCTCAAGCAGTTCGTGTTCGACAGGAACGGCCGGCTTTTCGTCAATGTCGGCTCCCACAGCGACGACTGCATCACGCCGGCGCCGATCACAAAACCCTGTGCGGCGGCCGAGGGCGCGTCCGCGCTGGCATCGATCTGGCTGTTCACGCCGCCTGCGGGCGGCGTCTTCCCGGCATTGAAGCCCCGCGAACCCGATCCGCCGCACACCGTCTATGCGCGCGGCTTGCGCAACTCGATGGCGCTAGCGCTGCATCCGAATTTCCCGGATGCCGGCTACGCCTTCCTGCAGGCCGAGAACGCGCGCGATCTGCCTGACATCTTCAAGCCGAATGAGGAGATCAACGCGATCGAGCAGGGCAAGCACTATGGCTGGCCCTATTGCTACGATCTGTCGACGCCGAGCCCCGAATTCAGGCTCGTGCTGCAATCGGGGGTCTACAAGTCGCTCTGCTCTGCCAATGCGCTCTACAAGGCGCCGCTCTCGCTGCTGCCGCCGCACGGGGCGCCGCTCGCGATGCTGTATTACCACGGCGCCAAATTCCCGGAGCTGGAGGGCAAGCTGCTGGTCGGCCTGCACGGCTATCGGCCGACCGGCAGCCGGCTGCTGGTCTATGACGTCGACGATCACGGCTTCCCCAAACCTGCGCCGGCACCGGTGCGCTATCACGTCAGTTGCGCGGCTGACCCGACGCGCAGTTTCCAGACCGACGCCGGCGAGGTCGCTGTTGCGCCGTTCGAGGAGCTGATTGCAGGCTGGCACCGCGTCAACGGCGCGCGGCCGCAAGGCGCCCCGGTCGGCATGACGGTTGCCGAGGACGGCGCGATCTGGCTGGTCGAGGACAAGAACAAGACCGTGATCCGCATCGATCGCGCCGCGGGTGATCCGCCGGCGCCGCTGCCGTGCGACATGCGCAGCCAGGCCATGATCGACCAGCTCGCGGTTTTCGTCGCCAGGGATGCACAGAACAGTGCCCGGCTGACCACGCTGCGCAACGGCCTCGTCGAGAAGCATTGCGTCGGCTGCCACACGGATTTCGGCTTGAGGCCGGGCCAGTCGGAGGCAGAGAAGGACGGCGCCGTGCTCCGTTTCATGCTGTCGCAGGACGGCTGGATCTATCCCGGTGATCCCGACGCCGGCAAGCTGCGCACGCGCCTGCGCGGCCTTGGCGCCGAGAAGCTGATGCCGCCGGGTGGCGAGAGCCTGCCGAAGACCGAACTAGGCTACAAACGTCTGCTGGATGCGGCGGATCTGCTCGTCGCGAAGATGGTTCCGGGCACGCGGATGCGGATCAAGGCCGGTCCGCCGCAGCGCAAGTTCTATGGCAAGACCAACAAGGAATGCGGCGAAATACCGGCCGCCAAGGTCGTTGTCGTGACACAAAGGAGCGCTGTAGACAAACCCGGCTTCAGCCGATTCTTCCGTCCGGCCGATCCCTATCTGAATGGCGAGTGCACCGACGACGATGGCTATTACATCCGGCAGGAATTTCTGGTGCCTGTGCAGTAGCATCTTGCTCGTCGCGACGCCGCCGGCCGCTGCCGAAACAAAACTGTTCGACAGCGTGCAGGTGACGCCCGCCGGCGAATACACGTTCGGCATCGAAGGACCCGCCGCCGACCTCGACGGCAACCTCTTCGTGGTCAATCTCGGCAAGCCCGGCACCATCGGTAGGCTGCCGGCGGGCGGCGCGGCGTCGGAGCCATTCACGGCGCTGCCCGAAGGCAGTGTCGGCAATGCCATCCGCTTTGCACGCGACGGCACCATGTTCATTGCCGACTACAAGAAACACAACATCTTCGCGATTGCGAAGGGCGCGACCGAGCCGTCCCTCTGGTTTCATTCCGACGAGATGAACCAGCCCAACGACATCACCATCGCCCGCGACGGCACGATCTATGCGAGCGATCCGAACTGGAAGGGCAGGGAAGGCCACATCTGGCGCATCGCGAAGGCCGCCGACGGCAGGGTGCAGGGGCAGATCATGCCGGCGCCGCGCGCGATGGGCACCACCAACGGCATCGATCTCAGCCCGGACGGCAAGACGCTCTATGTGGGCGAATCCAGCAGCGGCCAGATCTGGTCCTATGCAATCAGCGGCAATGAGCTCGCCGGTGCAAGACTCGTCAAGTCGTTTCAGCCCGACACCGTCGACGGTCTGCGCACCGATGTTGCCGGCCGTCTCTATGTCGCGCGCATTCTCAAGGGTACGATCGCGCTGATGAAGCCGACCGGTGCGGTCGAGCGCGAGATCGCGCTGAAGGCCAAGGAGCCGACCAACCTTGCCTTCGGCGGCAACGACGGCAAGACCGTCTTCGTCACCCAGCGCCAGGGCGGCTTCATCGAATCCTTCCGCACCGACCAGCCGGGGCGCGAGCACTGCCTTCAGCGCGGGCGCTGCTGAGCGCAATTGCCTTAGGTTGAATCGGTTGCCGCGGGTGGTTCACCTCTCCCGCTTGCGGGAGAGGCGTAGGCCGCCTTCGGCGGCCGTGCTGGAAACGCCGAGGCGAAGCCTCGGCTATGGCGAAGCGCCGGGTGAGGGCTTTCTCCTTTTAGGGATTGTCCCATTGCGGAGACACCCTCTCCCCAACCCTCTCCCGCAAGCGGGAGAGGGAGTGCACCGAGCTCGTTGCCGCGATCGAGCCTCACGCGACAGGTGCGGCATTGTTCTTGCTTGCATCTGGCCGCCGCGGGGATCAAGACATCTGTGGCACCGTCAAAGCGACCACGGAGTGTTTGAGTGAAAGCTGTCCATACCGAACTGCACCGCAGCCACGATCCGCAATTCTTCCTGGTTCGCGGTGTCGTCAAGCGCACCACCGAGCAGCCCGAGCGCGCCGACCGCCTGCTCAAGGGATTACGGGATGGCAAGCACCAGCTGGTCGAGCCGACCAAGTTCGGGCAGGGGCCGCGCGCACGCATTCACAGCCCGGAATACCTTACGTTCCTGAGCGAAGCCTGGGACGCCTGGACCGCGCTCGGCGATTCCGGCCCGGAGATGATCGGCAACATCCATCCCGTGCGCCACGCCGCAACCTATCCCACTCACATCGTCGGCAAGCTCGGCTGGCACACGGCCGACACCGCGGCGCCGATCGGCCCCGGGACTTGGGCTGCAGCCTGCGCCGCGCCCGACGTTGCGGTGACCGCCGCGCAAATGGTGATGGACGGCGAGGACGCAACCTACGCGCTCTGCCGTCCGCCCGGCCATCACGCCTATCGCGATATGGCCGGCGGCTTCTGCTTCCTCAACAACAGCGCGATCGCCGCGGCGCATCTGCGGCAGAAGCACGAGCGCGTCGTGATCCTCGATGTCGATGTCCATCACGGCAACGGCACGCAAGGCATCTTCTATGCGCGGCCCGACGTCTACACGATCTCGATCCACGCCGACCCAATCGCTTATTACCCCTTCGTGTGGGGCTACGCGCATGAGCGCGGCGAAGGCCCGGGCCTGGGCACCAATCTCAACATTCCCCTCGCCATCGGCACCGGCGATGACGGCTACATCCAGGCACTGGATCTCGCGCGCAAGGCGATCGAATCCTTCGCCCCCGGCGCCCTCGTCATCGCGCTTGGCCTCGATGCCTCCGAGCACGATCCGCTGAAGGGCCTTGCCGTCACCACGCCCGGCTTCCGCCGCATCGGCCAGGCCATCGCGAGGATGGGCCTGCCGACCGTGTTCGTGCAGGAAGGCGGCTATCTCTCCGACATTCTCGGCGCGAATTTGACTTCGGTGCTGGCAGGATTCGAACAGGCGCGGTGAGATCTCTTCGCCTCTCCCCGCTTGCGGCAGGGCTATCGCATTTGACTGTTGGAGGCGCCTGAGCGCGCGCCTCGTCCTTCGAGACGACTGCTCCGCAGTCTCCTCTCCATGAACCACCTGTCAGACGACGTCTGACAGGTGGTTCATGGTTCCATGTGCAGCGCCCGCTTTCGGCGCTGGGGGCTCAGGATGAGGCTAAGCAGCGTCAGTGCCCGTTGAAACTGCTGCCGCACACTCCGTCCTCATCCTGAGGGCCCGCCACAGGCGGGCGTCTCGAAGGATGGACGCAGACGAAGAAGCTTCAAATGCGATAGCCCTGCCGCTTGCGGGGAGAGGTCGGAATTTGCGCAAGCAAATTCCGGGTGGGGGGGACGGGTCTCACGCCAATCGCGCCGCCGCGGCGGTGTCATTCAGCCGCTTCCTGGAGCGGCCAGGCATGGCGGCTGATGGGAAGGCCGCCGTCGGCACGGGAGCCATCGGCGATCGCGAGGCGATGCGAGGGCGATGGCGAGCACAGCGAGAAACGCCAGCCGTCCGGATCGTCGGCAATGCCGGGCTTGAAGCTGATCTCGATGGCCTCGCGTGAGACCTGCATCGCGAAGGCGTCGAGCGGCAAATTGAGCCCGAAGCCCCTGGCCTTCAGATAGGCCTCCTTGAGCGTCCAATAGTCGAAGAAGCGCTCGATCGCCGCGGGCTCCGGCAGTCCGCGCAGCGTTTCGACCTCCTCCGGCGCAAAGAAGCGATGCGCGGTGGACAGCGGGGCGACACGCCGTGACACGGTTTCGACGTCGACCCCGACGGCCTCATGCCGCGACACCACGCAGGCGACGCAGCCGTCGGCATGCGACAGGCTGAAATGCAGCGCGGTCGAGGTGACGGGCGCTGCGACGAACGGTCGCCCATAGCGGCCCGCGCCGAACGACCAGTCGGAGGGCGCGACGTTGGAGGCGACCTGCGACAGCGCCAGGCGCAACATGGCATGTGCGAAGATGTACTGCCGCCGATGCCGCTCGAACATGAAGCGATCGGCCCGGGCCCGTTCGTCGACCGAGAGCAGGCGTCGGCACGCCTCGACCGCGCCCGGCGCGTCAATGGTCTCGATCAGCCCGACAAAGAGTTCAATTCTGTCGTCTGCCATCAATTGGGCCCATGGCGTCAGGCGAGGCCAAATCCCCGGTCCCGACGGAAGAATTAGCTGAGCAAGAATCAACCAAGAGGACCTTTCCTAACGGTCCACCCAGGCGAATTCTTGTCGATTTGCAGGCCGGTTTACAGGCGCAAGCTTGTGCGAGACCCCAACTCGACGAGCGAGCGGCCCAATTCCGAAAACTGAAGCTCGAAGGATGAAGGCTGGAAATTCGTGCGGCGTCCCGGCCGACGAATCTTACTTCTTCTTCTTGGCCTTCTTCTTCGCCGCACTCAGCATCGAAAGGCTGGCGTCGACGTCCTTCAGCGCGGACTGGAGCTTCTTCTTCTCTTCGGTCAGCAACTTTTGCAGGGCCTTGCGGTCCTTGTCGCTCAGCGACGTGCCCTTGGTAAATTTGATGAAACCCATAACACTCCCCCGGTTGAAAATAATCGTCCAAATCAAAACGCGGGAATAATCTTGCGCGGTGACGCCAAATAATCAAGACGCAACTTGATCATTCACAGCTTTGACGCGTGAATCCGTATTCGTACGTGATGTAGCTTTAGGCCGCCCTGCGCGCGAGTAATCGGCCGAGCGGTGCATTGGGTTGAGCGACGGCCGCCGTCAGCAGCGCGACGAGATCCTCCATCCACTCGCCGACCATTCGGCCCTCGAGCAACTCGCGCTTGTAATTGCACGAGCCGGTGATGCCGGTCGGGCGCTCCTTGAGCATCAGCGACAGCCAGGTCTGGTCGATCGGCAGCACCGGCTGGCCCTCGCGCGCGATGTTGCCGATCGATCCTGTCGCGAGATCTGGGAGATCGAGCGGCTGGCGCAGCGGATTCTGCAGCGTGAAATAGACCTGCAGCAACGAGGACGGACCGATCCCCTCCTGCTCAAGATGATCGGCGAGGACGTTGAACGGCAGCTCCTGCCGCGCATGCGCGTCGAGCACGCTCTGACGCACGCGCTGCAAGGCCTGCACGAACGACAGATCCGGCGTGATGGTCGTGCGGACGATCACCGTGTTCTCGAACGGGCCGATGATTCGGTCGGTGTCCGGCTGGGCACGATTGGCCATGGCGGTGGCGACCGCGGTGTCGGTGCGGCCCGTCCGGGCCAGCAGCATGGCCTTCAGGCCGGTGAGCAGGCACATGAACAGCGTGCAATTGTGCTGGCCGGCGAACGCCGTCAGCCGGACGATCAGCTCGCGCTCGATGTTGACCGGATGATGCCCGGTGGAGGCGCCCGGGCTTGACTCGCCGTCGAAGACGGGACCCGCTCCGCGCAAATTCTCGGTCCAGTCGGCAGCCTGGCGGCGCGCGGCATCGGTGCCGCACCACCAGCGCTGCCAGCGTGCGACGGCCGAAAAGGCCGGAGGCGGCCTCAGTAGCGGCACCGACGGATATCCGGCCAGCGCCGCATATCGGTTCGACAATTCCTCGAACAGCACGCCGATCGACCAGCCGTCGACAACGGCGTGATGCAGCGTCAGCAGCAGCACATGATCGTCGTCGTGGAGCCGCAACAACCGGGCACGCAACAGCGGAGCGCGCGTGATATCGATCGGGCTATAGGTCTCCTGCTCGATCAGGAGATTGATCTTCCTGAGTTCGAGCGCCTTGCGCCGCTTGTTGTTGTGGGGATGACCGTCGCCGATCGTCTCGACGGTCATGACTCGGCCGAGGGTGCGCGGCGCGACGATGCGGCTTTCCGGCTCATCGCCGTTCCACGCGAACGCGGTCCGCAGCGTTTCGTGCCGGCGCACGACATCATCGATCGCCCTTGCCAGGGCGGCCGAATCGAGCGGGCCCTGCAGCCCGAAGGCGAAGGGCAGGTTGAACAGCGGCAGCCCCGGCAGATTGCGCTCGATCCGCAGCATCTGGTCCTGCGCGATGGAAAGCGCAGGCGGTCCGCTCGCAGCTAATCGCGGCACGCTTGCGGCAGGCTTGTGCGGCTTCGCCGCCACGGCCTCGTCGACTTGCCGGGCGAGCGCTTCGATCGTCGGTGCCTCGAAGATGGTCTTGATCGGCAGCGACACGCCGAGCGCGCGGGCAACGCGCGCCATCACCTGGCCAGCCAGCAGCGAATGGCCGCCAAGATCGAAGAAATTGTCGGCGACACCGAGGCTCTCGACCGTCAGCAGGTCGATCCAGATGTCGGAGAGAACTTTTTCGGTGAAGCGCCGCGCCGGCACGGCCGCATCCGGCCCGGACGTTTCCGGCGGAGTGGGCGCCAGCAGCGCGGAGCGGTCGATCTTGCCATGGGCGTTGAGCGGCATCTGGTCCAGGAACAGGAAGGCGGACGGGATGGCGTGGGCCGGCAGCCTGCCTTTCAGGAACTCGCGTAGCTCGCTGGCGCTGCTCCGGCTGCCGGGCTCGGCGACGATATGGGCGATCAGCCTGATATCGCCGCTCGCCTCGCGGCGCGGCTCGACGATGCCGGCGCGCACGTTTGGATGCTGGGCCAGCGCGTTCTCGATCTCCTTGAGCTCGATGCGATAGCCGCGGACCTTGACCTGTTGGTCGGCGCGGCCGAGGCATTCGATGGTCCCGTCGGCGCGGCGCCGGGCAAGATCGCCGGTCCGGTAGAGCCGGCTGCCTGGCTGGCGCGAAAACGGATCGGGCAGAAAGCGCTGCCGGCTTTGCGCGGGGTCGTTGATATAGCCGCGGCCGATGCCGGCGCCGCCGATGCAGAGCTCGCCGGTCACGCCGGTCGGTTGCGGCTGGAGGTTTGCGTCGAGCACGTAGAGCTGGGTGTTCGGCAGCGGCGCGCCGACCGGAACGTTGCCCGTCGCGATCGCCGGCGCCTTGGTCAGGCGATGCAGGGAGACGTCGTCGGAGCATTCCGATGCGCCATAGGCGTTGATCAGCGGCACTCTCGGACAGCGGGCGAACCAGGCGCGGCAGAGATCGACAGGCAACGGCTCTCCGGTCGAGATCAGCAGCCGCAATTTGGAGAAAGCGCTGAGCATCGGCGCCTCGTCCATGCGATCGAGAATGACGCGCAGCAGCGACGGCACGATCTCGATCACCGTGATGCCTTCGCGCTCGATCTCCCGCGCCAGCAGAATCGGGTCCTGCACGATCGCGTTGCCGCAGACATGCACGCGCGCGCCGACCATGGGCCCGGCGAGGAATTGCCAGACCGAGATGACGAAGCTCTGCGGCGCGGTTTGCGCGATCACATCCCGGGCCGAGAGCCCGAGCTCGGAGATGAGGGAGGCCAGATGGTTCGACAGGCCGCGCTGCTCGATCATGACGCCCTTCGGTGCGCCGGAGGAGCCGGAGGTATAGACGAGATAAGCGAGGCTGGAGCCGGCGCGCCGCAGCGCGCGCGCCGGCTTTGTCGATCCGGCTGCAAGAGCGTCGTCCAGCCCGGCCACCTGGATGCGCTCGACCAGCGGCTCGAGCAGGACCTCGACCATGGCGGACTGAGCCCGCCCGGTCAGCAGCACGCGGGCGCAGCTCGATCCGAGGATGGTCGTGAGCCTTGCCGGCGGCTGGTCGGGATCGAGATTGAGGAAGGCCGCGCCGACGCGCTGCACCGCGATCATCGCGGCGAGCAGGTCAGGCCCGCGCTCCGCGAGCAAGGCGACGACGCTCTCGGCGCCAACACCTTCGCGGGCCAGCCAGCGTGCGGCCGACTGGCTGCGGCGCGCCAGCTCGCGGTAGCTCAGCGACGCGCGGCCGTCCGACACCGCAACGGCGTCCGGTGTCTTCTTTGCCTGGCGGTCGAAGCGTTCGCTTAAGTTGCCGCGTGTGCTGAAATTGGCCGGCACGCCTCGGCCTTTCGCCAGCAGCCGTTGGCGTTCGGCCTCGGTCAGGAGCGGCAGGCGCGAGATCCGCTGCTCCGGATTGGCGATGACGGCCTTGAGCAGCGTCCTGAACTGGCCGGCCAAGCCTTCGATCGTCGCGGCGTCGAACAGATCGGTGGCGTATTCGAAGAAGCCGGTGAAGCGGCCATCGGCCTCGACCAGTTCGAGCGTGATGTCGAAGCGCGCCACCTTGGGATCGACTTCCAGCCGCCGCGTCGACAGGCCCGGGAAGCGTGCCGTCTCGATCGAGGCGTTCTGGAGGATGAACATGATCCGGAACAGCGGATTGCCGTCGCTCCGCCGTGGGATCTGGAGCGCGCGCAAGATCTCCTCGATCGGGAGGTCCTGGTTGCGGTAGGCGTCCAACGTGACCTGCCGCACCCGCCGCAACATCTCGCCGAAGCTCGGATCGCCGCTGAAATCGTTGCGCAGGATCAGGGTGTTGGCGAACAGCCCGATCAGGCGCTCGCTCTCGATCTGGTTGCGGTTGGCGATCAGCGAGCCGGTGGCGACATCCTCATGCGAGGTATGACGGAACAACAGGCACTGGAAGACGGCGAGCAGCGTCATGAACGGTGTGACGCCCTGGTTCTGGCTCAGCGCGTGCAGTTGGCCCGACAGCGTTTTGGAGAATTCGAGATAGTGGCGCGCGCCGTGACCGCTCCAGACCTCCGGCCGCGGTCGGTCCGTCCGTAGCGGTAGCGTGGTGACGCCGTCGAGCTGCGCCCTCCAATAGTCGAGCTGCTCCTTCGCCGCCGGCGTCTGCGCCCAGCTCTGCTGCCACAGCGCAAAGTCGCGATACTGGAAGGCAGGCGCAGGCAGGGCGGCCGGGTGCTTCTTGCGCGCCGCGGCGTAATGGATGGCGAGCTCTTCCCAGAACAGCCGCTGCGACCAGCCGTCGGTGACGAGGTGATGGACGTTGATCACCAGCGCATGGCTGTTCTTGTCGAACGACAGCAGTGAGACCTTCAGCGGCGGCTCGCGGGCCAGGTCGAACGGATGTTGCGCGAGCTTGAGCGCCTCGCGCCGGATAACCGCGGGCCGCTTCTCCGCAGGGCAGGGCTTGAGCTTGATGCGCTCGAACCGCGGCGGCGATGACAGCACAAGCTGTGCCGGCTCGCCGTGGCGTTCGATGACGACCGAGCGCAGCGCCTCATGGCGCGTGCAGATTGCAGCGAGGCTCGCAGAAAGCGCGGCAACGTCGACCGCGCCATCGAGAAGCGCGACTTCGACGACATTGTAATTGTAGCGGGTCGGGTCGAGCCGCGAGAGCACGTACATCCGCTGCTGCTGGAATGACAGCGGTGCGTCTGTGCCCGCAGCGCGGCGCCAGGCCGGCAGCGCCGTCTCGCGCCGGCTTGCGGCAGTCTCAATCCGGACCGCGAGTGCTGCGACGGTGGAGCAATCGAAGATGTCCTCGAACGAGAAGTCGACATGGAAGCGTTCGCGCAGGCGCGAGCGCATCTGAGTCACCGCGAGCGAGTCCGCACCAAGCGTGAAGACATCCTGGTCGACGCCGACCTGCGGCAGCTCCAGAAGGCCGGCCCAGATCTCGGCGAGCTGCGTCTCCAGCGCGTTGCGCGGCAGTCGCGTTTCGCCGGCATCCGCCGTCTCCGCGATCAACCCGGCTAGCGCGTTACGCTTGACCTTGCCGCTGGCGCCTTTTGGCAGCGCCGCGACGCTGCGAATCAGGCTCGGTATCTTGTAGGCTGCAAGCCGTTTTCGAGCGAACTGGCGCAACTGGTCGGAGGTCGCTTCGGAATTCGGCCGCAACACCACGACGGCGGCGACGTTCTCGCCGAGCTTTTGGTGCGGAACGGCGAACACGCCGGCCTCGAGCACCGCGGGATGGCTGAGCAGAACCTCTTCCACCTCCAGCGGCGAGATCTTCTGCCCGCCGCGGTTGATGACGTCCTTGATGCGTCCGACGATGAAGAGATAGCCGTCGGCATCGAGATAGCCGAGGTCGCCGGTCCGGAACCAGCCGTTGCGGAACGCGGCCTCTGTCGCCGCGTCGTCATTGTAGTAGCCGCGGCTCATGTTCGGCCCGCGCAGCATGATCTCGCCGTGCGCGCCGCTTGCGAGCGTGCGGCCGGCTTCGTCCATGATCGCGATCTCGGGACCTGCGGCGCGGCCGACCGATCCGACCTTGCGCAGCTCGAACGGATTGGCGGCGATCTGCGAGGCCGCCTCCGTCATCCCGTAGGTCTCGAGCACGGGAACGCCGAACGTCGCCTCCAGCCCTGCGAGAATCGCTGGCGCGAGCGAGGCCGAGGCCGAGCGGATCACGCGCAGCGACGACGGTCGAGCGCGGTCCGGGTTCGCTTCCGCCGCGGTCAGCAGGGCGCGATGAATGGTCGGCACCGCCGTGTACCAGGTCGGTTGCAGCTCCCGCATCCAGCCGAAGAAGGAGGATGCGTCGAAACCGTCGGTGCAGATCACGCTGGAGCCCGCGGCCAGCGCCGTGAGAAGACCGGAGATCAAGCCATGGGCATGAAACAGCGGAAGGACGTTGAGCAGGCGATCGTGCGACGTGAGCGACAGCACATGGCCGGCATTGTAAGCGGACAGGCAGACATTGCGCTGGGTCAGCGGTACCATCTTCGGTCGCGCCGCCGTGCCTGACGTCAACAGGATGAACGCATCGTCGTCGCCGCGCGTGCCGCCGCCGGCATTCGCCGGCCCGATCGTCGGCGCGATGAACGCGCAGCCACCGAGATCGCCGACCGGCCCCGCCACGAAATCGATCACCGCGATATCGAGCGCCCTGGCGACGTCGCGGCTCGCCGAGTTGATGTCGGCCCGGGTCACGAGCGCCGTCAGCTTCAATTCGCTGAAATAGCGTTGCAGCTCGTCCGCGGTCAGATCGGGATTGACGGGGACGCAGGCGCAGGCTGAGGCGACCGCGACCAATGCCAGCGCACTGTCGGCGCCGCGCGGCAGCGCAACCGCGATGCGGTCTGCAGGGCCGATGCCGAGTTCACGCAAGCTACGGACCAGTTGCCGGATCGATCCGTCCAGCGCGCCATAGCTGAGGACCGGCCTGCCAGGGGCGAGGAGTGCGGGCGCCGCCGGTGTCTTGCGGGCGTAAAATTCGAGAAGGCCGCCGATATGCGCAAATATCTTGGTTTCGGCCGCCGTACCGGCTGATCCTGCTTCCGCTCCGGATGCAATGTCCGACAACGCCATTCCCTTTTGATCCGATTGAGCTATTCTTCCAAGAAGTTAGGGAACGCGTCCAGTCCGAGGTGAAGTTTGGTCCCCAAAATCTGTGGTTGAGGGACCCTAAAGCCCTTCGACGGAGTGATGGTCGGGCAGAATCACCATGCTGGAGAATGAGCCGGACACGGGATCGGAAGGCGGGCTGAAGCGCTGGCTCGAAGGTATCGGCCTCGGGCACTACACCGATCTTTTCGTGCAGCACCGTCTCGATCTCGACGTCATGGGGGACCTGACCGAATCCGATCTGGTCGAGCTCGGATTGCCGCTCGGCGATCGCAAGCGGCTGCAGCGGGCGATGGCGGCGCTGTTTCGAGCGGAAACGGCGGAGGCGCCAACAGCGGCGGTGCGTCCGCAAGCACGGGCGGAGGTCGGGGCCGAGCGGCGCCAGCTCACCACCATGTTCTGCGACATGGTGGATTCCACCTCGCTTTCCGCGCAGTTCGATCCGGAAGACGTCCGCGACATGATCGCTGGCTTTCGCGAAACCTGCGTCCGCGTGGTCAAGCAGTACGAGGGCTTTGCCGCCCGTTTCGTCGGCGACGGTATCCTGGTCTATTTCGGCTATCCGACCGCACATGAGGACGATGCTGAGCGTGCGGTGCGCGCCGGGCTCGAGATCGTGCGGGTGCTGTCGACGGCGCACGCGGTCGAGCCGCGGGGCGCGCTCAGCCATTCACCCGCCGTCCGCATCGGGATCGCGACCGGCCTCGTCGTGGTCGGCGACCTCGTCGGGCAAGGCACCGAAGAACGCGACTCCGCGGTTGGAGAAACCGTCAATCTCGCGGCGCGCCTGCAAGCCCTGGCGCCGCCCAACGGCGTGGTGATCTCCGCTTCGACGCAGTCTCTGCTGAAGGGGAAGTTCGACTACCGCAATCTCGGTGTCCATGCGCTGAAGGGCATTGCGGAGAAGGCGCAGGCCTGGCACGTGGTGCGCGCCTCGCGGGTGGAGACCCGCTTCGCCGCCGCCATGGGCACGCGCCTGACGCCGCTCGTCAACCGCGAGGAGGAGATCGCGCTGTTGATGGGACGCTGGCAGCAGGCCAAGGACGGCGACGGCCAGGTCGTGGTCAAGTTCGGCGAGCCCGGCATCGGCAAGTCGCGCATCATCCAGGAAATCTTCGAGCGGATATCCGGCGACCGCCATGGACAAGTCTCGCTCCAGTGCTCGCCTTACTACACCTCCACGGCGTTCCATCCGTTCGTCGAGCAGCTCAAATTCTCCCTCGGCCTCGATCGCGAGGATCCGTCAGCGCTGTCGCTGGCGGGCCTCGAGACCGCGATTGCCGCCGCTCATGGCGACATCGAGCAGGTCGCGCCGCTGTTTGCCGCGCTGCTGTCGATACCGACCGGAGACCGCTATCCGCCGCTCGAACTGTCGCCGCAGCAGCAGAAGGATGCGACCGTTGCGGCGCTGGTGAACCATTTCCTCGGCCTTGCGCGCGAGATGCCGCTGGTGATCGCGTTCGAGGATCTGCACTGGATCGACCCGACCTCCCGCGAGGTGATCGATCTCCTGGTCGACCGGGCGCAGAACCGGCCGATGCTGGTCATCATGACCGCGCGCTCGGAGTTCCAGCCGAGCTGGAACGCGCATTCACACATCACCACCCTGGTCCTCAACCGCCTGAGCCGGCAGCTCCGCACGACGCTGGTCGAGCGTGTCGCGGGACGCGAGTTGCCCAAGGAGGTCGTCGAGGAGATCATCGTCAAGACCGACGGCGTGCCGCTGTTCCTGGAAGAACTGACCAAGACGGTTCTCGAATCCAACCTCCTGACCGAGCGGCACGGGCGCTATGTGCTGTCGGGACCGTGGCGGCAGCTCGCAATCCCGGCAACCCTGACCGATTCTCTGATGGCGCGGCTCGATCGGATGGGGCCGTTCAAGCGGATCGCGCAGATCGGCGCCACGATCGGCCGCGAGTTCTCCTACGAGACGCTGCATGCCGTCGCCGATACGCCGGCCGAGCAGATCGAGGCGGCACTCAATCATCTGGAGGAGGCGGGGCTGATCATGCGCCGCGGCCATCCGCCGGACGCGCTCTACTCCTTCAAGCATGTGATGATCCAGAACGCCGCGCATGCGAGCCTGTTGCACAGCGAGCGGCGCAAGCTGCATTCCCGCATCGCCCAGGTGCTCGCCGAGATGTATCCGGAGAAGACCGAGCGCGAACCGGAGCTGCTCGCCCATCACCTGACCGAATCCGGCCAGAGCGAGGGTGCCGCCAGCTTTTGGCTCAAGGCCGGCAAGCAGGCTGCCAGGAGTGGCGCCAATCTGGAGGCGATCGGCCATCTGCGCCGCGGCCTCAGCGTCGTGCAGGCCAATGCCCGCATGCAGGGCGCGGACGAGATGGAGCTCGAGCTGCGCATCGCGCTGGGTAATGCGCTGATCGCCGCCAAGGGCTATGCCGTGCAGGAGGTCGAGGAGAACTACATCCGCGCGCTGGAGCTCGGCCATCAGCTCGATGATGACGAAAAGGTCTTCGCTGCGACTCGCGGGCTCTGGGTGTGCCACTTCATCCGCGCCGATCTCACACGCGCGCACGATCTCAGCGTCGAGCTGTTGAAGTTCGCCAAGCGCGAGCGGCTGAACGACCGGACGCAGCCGGCGCAGCAGACCGGCTATCTGATCGAGGCGCACCGCGCCATCGCGATGACCATGCTCTATCGCGGCCGCTTCGCAGCCTCGCAGCACCATTTGCATCGCTGCATCAACCTGTTCAGCCCCGATCTGCACTCCGACCTGATGGAGCGCCACGGCATCGACCCCGGCGTCGTCTCGCTGTCTTATCTCGGCTACCTCCTGTGGTTCCTCGGTCGGCCCGACGCGGCGCGCCAGCACAGCGAGCAGGCGATCGCGAATGCGGAGAAGATCCGTCACCCCTTCACCCTCGCGTTCGCGCTCGTGTTCGGGGCATATCTCTGTCAGCATTTGCGCGACGTCGAGGGCACGCGCGACCATGCCAACCGCGCCATGATCATCTCCACCGAGCACAATTTCCTGCACTGGAAGCAGCAGGCGACGATCCTGCGCGGCTGGGCGCTGGCTCAGCTCGGCGAAGCCGACGAGGGTCTCAGCCAGATGCGCTTCGGCCTCGACGAGTACGAGGCGATGGATTCCTGGCTCGCCGGCTGCTGGTTTCGCTGCCTGCTCGCGGAAACCTACGCCAAGCTCGGCATGCGCGACGCCGCCTTGCGCGCGCTCGACGGTGCGCTCGCGACGGCAAGACGGACCGGCGATCACTCTTATCTCGCCGAGGTCTATCGCCTGCAAGGCGAGATCACGCTGTCGGGTGGCGACCCGGCCGCGGTACAGGAGGCCGAGGACCTGTTCGGCCTGTCGCTCGATATCGCACGCAAGCAGGGTGCGCTGTCCTGGGAGCTTCGCACCGCCGTCAGTCTCGCGCGCCTGTCGCATGAATCCGGCAAGCGCGAGCACGCAAGTCTCCTGCTCATACCGATCGTGAACAAATTCAGCGAAGGTTTCTACACCCCAGACCTGAAGCAGGCGATGCAGCTCGTCAACGAGCTCGGGACGGACACGCCCGTTCGCGAGCAGGCCGATCTGTGACATGAGCGATCTTGCCGCCACGCGAGCGCGCTATGTGGAGTTGATTGCCCGGCGCGAGCGGATTGCCTCGAAGCGCCTGCTCGCCGCGCTTGCCGCCGTTCCGCGCGAGGATTTTCTGCCAAGCGGACCCTGGCGCATCAAGAGCGAGACGGCGCGCAGCTATCGCCTGACGCCCAACGCAGATCCCGTTCATCTCTACGACAATGTGCTGGTCGCGATCGACGCACGCCGCAAGCTCGACACCGGCCTGCCGAGCCTGTGGGCGCATTTCATCGACATGCTCGATGTCAGGGAGAAGGACCGTGTCGTGCAGATCGGCTGCGGACTGGGTTATTTCTCCGCGGTGCTGTCGAAGATGGTTGGCCCAAAAGGCAGCGTGCATGCGATCGAATGCGACGAGCGGCTTGCGGCCCGAGCGGCGAGCTGCTTGCGCGGCTATGGTAACGTCAGGGTCGTCAACGGCGACGGATGCAAGGACGTCGGCAAACCCGCCGACGTGATCATCGTCCATGCCGGCTTTTCGCAGCCGCACCCGATCTGGCTGCACTCGCTCCGTCCGCGCGGTCGCCTGCTGGTGCCGTTGACCCAGCGGGACCGCGAGGGCGCGGCGATCAGGATCGCGCGCAAGGGCAGGGGGTTCGAAGCCGAGGCGGTGCAGCAGATCCGGATCTTCCCCGGCCAGGGCCGCGGCGTGACCGCGCTCGACGACCGCGTCGCCGACTGGTGGCAGCGCGCCTCGGCCCTGGCACCGCTGCGCTTTCGCGGCCTCGCGCAGGGGCTGCCGTCGGATGGCTAATGCTTCGTTTCATTTTACCTTGATTCCGATCGTGAGTTTCCAATCTCTCCGCGCGCAGCTATGAGTGCGGCCTGATCGCCATTCGAGCGCGCCCATGCATTCCGTTGCACTGCTGACCGCCAGCTACGCCAAGGATATCGAACGCTTTTCGCTGCTCAGCGAGAGCATCGACGCCTGGCTGACGGGATACACGCGGCATTATGTTCTCGTTAACGATGAGGATGTGCCGCTGTTCGCGCGCTTCGCTTCCGACAAGCGGGTCATCGTCCCGGCCTCGCGCTATCTGCCCAAATGGCTGTTCGCGCTGCCGCCGGCGCTCCAGTTCATCAGCAAGCGCCGCGTCTGGCTGTCGCTGCTGTCGTCGCCGGTGCACGGCTGGCACATCCAGCAGATCCTGAAGATCGCCGGCGTCCTCAACGCGCCGGAGCAGCGCGTCTGCATCCTGGATTCGGACAATCTGTTCTTTCGCGAATTCGACGTCGGCCAATATGCCGGCGCCGAGACGACGCCGCTGTTCGTCACGCGCGAGGCGATCGGCGCCGATCACCCGTTGCATGGCCTCTGGCTGCGCACCGTCGATCAGCTTCTGGGCATCAAGGAGCGCTCGTTCCCGGCGGACGATTATGTCGGCAATGCGCTGGTCTGGGACAAGGACACGGCCCGGGCGATGACCGACGCGATCAAGTCGGCGACGGGCTTGAGCTGGGCTCTGGCGCTGTGCCGGAAGAAGAAATTCTCCGAATATCTGCTTTACGGAAACTTCGTCGCGACCTCGCCGGAACATCTGGCGAGGCACCGGATCACCGAAGACAGCATCGCGGTCTCGCACTGGGACGACACGCCCCTCGACCGCCCCGCCATCGAAGCGATGATGCGCACGGCCTCGCCCGAGCGGGTCGCGCTTTGCATCCAGTCCTATTCCTCGACCTCGATCGACGACATCCGCGACGTGTTCCGTCTCTCCTCGCGCGATCGTCGCAGCCCGAGCCTGGCGCCGGACCACATGGACGACGCGGCCGCGTTCGAAACGCCGAAGACACGCTAAAGCGGAATGGTTTTGGGCTGAATAGAGCGGCCGCGGGGTCGTCCACCTCTCCCGCTTGCGGGAGAGGTCGGCGCGAAGCGCCGGGTGAGGGCTGTCTCCTCTGGGGGATTGTCCCATTGCGGAAGCACCCTCTCCCCAACCCTCCCCCGCAAGCGGGGGAGGGAGCGCACCTTCGTCGTTGCAGCAATTAAGGCTGATCCCATCTCGCTGTAGCCTTCACGCATCCTTCGTGAACTTGCTGATGACGTCCATGAACGGCTTCGGCTTGAACTCGCCGTCGAGCGGCAGCGGGCGGTTCGGCTGCTTGTCCGCGCGGGCGAAGGTGCCGTTGATCCAGCTGTAGCGATCCGAAAGGCCCCAGGTGAGGATCGAGCGCACCGGGCCGCTGGTTGAAACGGCGGTCAAGAGATCGTCGACGCGCTTGGCGACGATGGCGTCGCGCTCCGCCGGATTGCCCATCAGCTTCTGATCGTCGACGTCGAGCTCGGTGACGAGCACCTCGAGTCCCCAGGAACGCAGCTCGGTCACGAATTCGGCGAGCCCGTGCGTGTCGATCTCGAGCTCGGCGTGCAGATGCGATTGCAGCCCCACGGCGTGCAGCGGCACACCCTGGTCGAGCAGGTCCATGATGAGGTTGCGATAGGCGGCGCGCTTGGCGATGAAGGAGTCCTTCGCCGACTCGATGTCGTATTCGTTGATCGCGAGCTTGACGAAGGGATCGGCTGCAGCCGCCGTGCGGAACGCCAACGGAATCCAGCCTTGACCCAGATGCTGCGTCCAGAACGTGTCGCGCCGGTCTTTCGGGCCGCGCGGATTGTCCGGGATCGGCTCGTTGACGACATCCCACGACGTCAGCTTGTCCTTGTAGTAGGAGACGACGGTGCCGATGTGGTCGAGATAGGCGCGCTCGACGCCGCGGGTCGTCTTGAGCTGCTTGGTCCAGTCCGGAATGTCGTGATACCAGGCGAGCGCATGGCCACGCATCGTCAGATCGTTGTCTCGCGCGAAATCCAGGATCGCGTCGGCGCGTTCGAAGGCGAACGTATGGGCGTCCGGCCGCAGCATCGGCCATTTCAGCTCGAGCACCGGCACCACCTGCGTGCAATAGGTGCTGATGGCTTCGCCGAGCCTGGGATCGGCTTGCAGGTCCCACAGCGTCGCCGCCGCGCCAAAGCCGGGACGGCGCTGGGCGCGTTTCGACGCCGGCCCTGCGGACGCCGTTGCGCCCGCCGCGAGTGCTGCGGCGCTGCCGAGGAGAAATTCGCGTCTGTCGAGCCTGGTCACCGCAGTCCTCGTCGATCCAACGCGCCATGGTACCAAGCGGCGCCTTGCGACGCCGGGGTTTTGCCTTGTTGGGTTAACCTCTGCCGTCCGCAAGTCATGGTTTCCCTCCATGATCAGGCTTTGCCGCTCGAGGAAGGGCAAATTTAACGCTAACGCGCGAAAGCGGCTTCAAAGCCGCATTCGCCGCCCGATCTGCAGACTTATGTGACACTCTTGAGTGATGCTGCGGCGCAGTTCGTTCGCCCGCCAAGATCCGATTGGATCAACCGTCGCCACACTCGCAAGGCCGCTGCCGGTCCCGTGCTCGCATGCTGAACCGCCATTTCTCGATCTATCTGGTCGCCTACATCCTGCCTGCGGCGGTGGGCTTCTTCGCTGTCACGGCCTATACGCGGCTCCTGAGCCCGGCTGAGTACGGCGTCTATGTCGTCGGCATCAGTCTTGCGGGCATTCTGGGCGCGATCTTCTTCGCCTGGATCAAGCTGTCGGTGTCCCGTTATCAGGCGATGTCGTCGGAGGTCGATTTTCGCGGCACGGCGATGGTCGCCTTTGCCCTCACGGTCGCGGTGCTTTGCGCCACCACCCCGCTGGTTGTCCTGTTCCGCAGCGACATCAGTGTCGAGCTGCTGCTCGCCAGCATGTTCGTCGCGGTCATGGCCAATGCGGTCGATGTCGGCCAGGAGTTCGAGCGGGCCAAATTGCGGCCCTATCGGTTCGCAATGATCTCGATCGTGCGCAGCGTCTCCAGCGTCGGCTTCGGTCTGCTCGGCATTTGGCTCGGCTGGGGTGGATTGGGGCTGCTCGCCGCGTTTGGTCTGGGGTCGCTCACGGGCATCATCCTGAACCTGGTCGGTGACCGCACCAGGATCGCGCGCTTCCAGCGCAGCCAGTTCATGCAGCTGGCGCGCTACGGCCTGCCGCTGACCTTGGCAGGATTGTCCGTTGCGGTCTATTCGGCCTGCGACCGGCTCATTGTCGCCTATTTGCTCGGCAAGGATGCCGCCGGCATCTTCGGCGTTGCCGCCGATCTGCCGCGCCAGTTCATGGTGATGATCGCATCCAGCGTTGCCGCGGCAACCGTGCCGCTGGTGTTCCGGTCGTTGTCCGAGAACAGCAGCGAGACGACGCGGGAGCGGCTGACCGAAAGTCTCGAGCTGCTGCTGGTCGTCGTGGCACCCGTTGCGGTGTGGCTCGCGCTTGCGGCGGACCAGGTCGCCGGCACGCTGGTCGGCATCGACTTCCGCGCCGGTGTCTCGGCGCTGCTGCCGACCCTGGTGCTCGCCCGCTTCTTCGGTATCGCCAATCAGTTCTACGTGCAGATCAGCTTCCAGCTCGCCGAGCGGCCCTTCATGCTGGCGGCGCAATCCTTTCTCACGCTGGTGATCAGCGTGATCCTGATGTTCGCGCTGATTGGCGGCTACGGCCTTTACGGCGCGGCGCTGGCGACGCTGGCGACCGAGGCGATCGGCTTCCTCGTCGCCGTCGTCCTGATGTATCGGGCTCACCCGGTCCCGTTCGAGCTCAATCGTGTCGGCGGCGTTGCCGCCTCCGCAGCCGTGATGGCGGCCGCGATTCTGGTTGCGCGATCGCAAGCGGGCGGCACTGGCTTCGTGTCGCTCGTCATCGTCAGCCTCGCCGGCGGCCTTGCCTATGCAGCTGCGGCCTGGCTGCTGAATGTTGCGAACGTGCGAACGTTGTCGCTGCGATTTCTGCGCACGTTCAACCGCAAGGCGCTGGGCGTTTAGTTGCGCGCCGGTGGGGCGTCGCCGTCGCGACGCATCCCCCGGGCAGCTAACCGGACATTCTGCCGCACTGTTCGGGGCCAGCTTCGGGCCAGCCTCGCCTGAAGGCCGCCTTTCGCGGGCGCGAACCGTCGTATATGAAAGATTTGTCGCCGGAATGTGCCGAATCTCGCCACAGACGGAACGTAAGGCGGCTGCGATTTCTTAATGTAATGATTCCAATCTGGCGCGTGACCGGCACAGTCGGACTGGCATTTCGACCGAGGATGGCATGAAAAACCGACTGACGACGGCGCAATCCACCGTGGCGATGCGGCGTTGGGGGCCTCCCGGAATTGTGGCGCTGGCGGCGATGGTCGCATTGACGGCGGCGGGCCCGGCGACCGCCGCCAAGCAGCCGCGCCAGGTGACTGAAGCGGTGGCGCCGCGTGTGGCCGGCGAGCCGATCATGGCGATCGTGTCGATCAAGAGCCAGCAGGTCACTTTCTACGATGCCGAGGGCTGGATCCTGCGCGCGCCGGTATCGACCGGGACCACGGGACGCGAGACGCCGGCCGGCGTGTTCGCCATCATCGAGAAGGACAGGGAGCATCGCTCGACCATGTATGACGATGCCTGGATGCCGCACATGCAGCGCATCACCTGGAACGGTATCGCGCTGCATGGCGGACCGCTGCCCGGCTATGCCGCCTCGCACGGCTGCGTGCGCATGCCGTTCGGCTTTGCGGAGAACCTGTTCGACAAGACCTATATCGGGATGCGGGTGATCATCTCGCCGTATGACTCGGTCCCGACCGACTTCTCTCACCCCTCGCTGTTCGTGCCGAAGCCAGAGGCCATCGCGGCAGCGCCCAGCCGGGCCGACAAGCTCTCCGTCGAGGCCGAGGAGGCCACGAGGGCTGCCGACGAGGCCAAGAAGGCGGCTTCCGTCGCTGCGAAAGAAGCTGCCTCGCTCCCCGCCGCGCTGCGCAAGCTGGAGCAGCAGAAGGCCCGCGCGGATGCCGAGCTCACCTTCGCCGACAAGACGCTCGCGAACGCCAAGACCGATCAGGCCCGCGCCAAGGCCGAGGAGTTGAAGCAGAAGGCGGCAGCCAAGGCTGCCGATGCAGCGACGCAGCTCGACGCCGCCAAGGCCGCCGCGCAGCCGAAGCGCGATGCGGCGGTCGCCACGAAGGAAGGCGCGAAGGCGGCCGCGGCCAGGAAAGCCGACGCCGTCAAGGCGGCGACCGATGCAAAGCTCGCGGGCGAGCCGGTCTCGGTTTACATCAGCCGTGCGACGCAGAAGCTTTACGTGCGGCGGAACACGCACAAGCCGGCGCCCGACGGCGGCGGCGAGGTGTTCGACACCAGCATCGAGGTTCCCGTCACGATCCGCAATCCCGACCAGCCGCTCGGCACGCATATCTTCACGGCGATGGCGAAGACCGATACGGGCCTGCGCTGGAGCGTTGTCACGATCGCCAGCGGCGACGAGGCGCGCAATGCGCTCGACCGCATCACCATCCCGCAGGACGTGTGGGATCGCATCGGGCCGACCGCGTTGCCGCGCTCCTCGATCATCATCTCGGATGAGCCGCTGAGCAGCGAGACCAATTACCGGACCGAGTTCGTGGCGGTGCTGAGCAACGAGCCGCAGGGCGGCTTCATCACGCGCAAGCCGACCGCGCCTGCGATGATCGCGAGCGACGACGGCTGGGACAACGGCGGCAACGGTTTCGGCTTCTTCTTCCAGCAGCGCGATCCCTACGTGCAGCCGTCCAATCCGCGCCGGCGCAGCCAGTATCAGTATTATCAGCCGGCGCAGCCGATGCAGCGGGGCTTTTGGTAAGCGTGCTGCGTCGCCGCGCGTTGCAAGCTACGCGCGCGCCTCGACCACGATCGCCTGGATCTTGCCTTCGACCGGTCCGGACCCATGGCGCCTCCGGATCGCCTCGGCAACGATATCGGTTGCAGCCTGAAGCTTGCTGGCATCCCTTGCCTCGATCTCGCTGCGCAGCGGCGTGCCCTGGCAGAGCGCGATGGCGACATGTTCGGCCGACGGCGCGCGGCTGATTTCAGATCGCGTTTCGATCGAGATGTCGCGGAAGCCCGCTCGTTCGAGGTCGCCTCTGATGACGGCCTTGTCGTGATAGCCGTGCGGCGTCCGGATCATGAAACGCGGCGGATCGTCTGGAAACAGCTCTTCGAGCGCGACCGTGGCTTCCTGCGTCAGCACATTGTCCTCGATGCGATCCCAGACGTTGAAGACGAACGTGCCGTCCGGCTTCAGGACCCGCTTCACCTCCCCATAAGCCTTGATCCGGTCCGGAAAGAACATCGCGCCGAACTGGCAGCAGGCCACGTCGAACCCGGCGTCATCGAAGGGCAGGGCCATTCCGTCAGCCTGGCGCCAGGTGATGCGATCGTCACCCGCCTGGCGCTGCGCGGCAACCGCGAGCATCGGTTCGTTCAGATCGGTCGCGACGTAGCGGATGCCGGGCGGCAGCGCTGCCGCGACGGCGCGCGTCACCGCGCCGGTGCCTGCCGCGATCTCCAGCAGCACGGAGGGAGAGCGCGCGGCGACGCGTCTTGCGATGTCGTCGGCGTAGACGGCGAAGATCATCGGGACGAGATATTCGTCGTAGAGTTTTGGGATCGAGCCGGCGAAAACCTTGTCAGTGTCGGACATGCTTGCCTCGCTGAAGGTTCGGACGTGAGGCTCACCCTACCACGGATCACCGATTTTTCGCGTCCGAAAGCGTCTACGTCACCGCGCAGACGCCTGGGGCGGATAGCGGTCTGAGCGGGATATAAGAGGCCTAACGGCGTCAGCCACACGCACTGACGTCATCCTTCGAGGCGCGCAAGGGCGCGCACCCAGGATGACGGAGTGCTTGTGGATACAAATAATCGCGTGCCTATCGCGCATGCGACCGCGCGCGACAGATGAGATGGTCGAGCGAGATGAGCCCCGGTCCGTAAGCCATGAGGGCAAGCGCCATCGCCGCCCAGGTGAGGTGAATCGGCCAGCCGTCGGGCACCGTGAGCTCGACGATGACGGTCATGAACAGCAGGCCGAGCGCCGCAAACCGCGTGCCCAGTCCCAGCACCAGCAGGATCGGGAACATGATCTCGCCCGAGCCCGACAGGAAGGCCATCACCGTCGGTGCCGGAAAGTGATAGGGCCCGCCCGGCAGATGCAGCATGAACTCGTCGCTGAACAGCGTCACCGCCGTGTCGTTGAGCTGGAGGAAGCCGCCCCATTTGAGCATGCCCGAGCGCCAGAACGGCACGGCCAGCGCGAGGCGCAGCACGAGCTGGACGAGCGACGGCGTCGCGAGCGTCTGCACCAGATGATTGGCCCTGTCGAGAAGCGCGCCGGGCGACGGAAGGCCGCTGCCGGTGCTGATATGTTGGTCCGTGATCATGATGGGTCTCCGCAAGAGAGCGAGGTGAAGGTGCCGGCTTCGATCAGCCCGGCGATGTTCGCGGCGATGTCGAACTCGCTCGCAGCCTCCAGCGCCGACGCCGCGGCTTCGCCGAGTGGCCGCCCCGACATCAGGCCGTCCGCGAACACCGCGCCGCCGGGCGGAAGGCGGCGCACGGTGACGTCGAATTCGCCTCGCGTGATCAGGGCATCCTCCGGCGTGGAGGCATCGATCCGCATGACCGGTGCCTCGTCGCGGTTGGCTGCAAAGATCGTCACGGCGGCGTAGTCCGAACGCAGGCATCGCGCGGCCGGGTGCGGAATGAACACCAGATCGGCCAAACGGTCGGGTCTCACCGCCGAGAGCCGGGCCGGCGACAGCGGCACGGCGTCGGCGGCGTGATAGGCATCGAGCCAGGCCCGCTCGATCCGCGCGACGTCGGCGAGCCAGGGCATGGCCTGCGCATGCTCATACTGCGCGATGAACTCCGGGAAATCGCGGCCGTATTCGAACAGCAGCGGCGATGTCGGCGGATTGCTGCGCACATGGAAGCGCGCCATGGCGCGGAAGAAGTCGGTGCCGGTGATGCGCTGCACCGCCGGATAGATCGCGGCCAGCGCATCGATCAGGCTGACCGTGACGTTGTTGCGGTAGACGTCGTAGCGCCGGTTGGCGGCCTTGCCGTTCGGGCCGGTCACGACCTCGGGCGTGCTGCGCGCCGGGTCCAGCAGCGCCGGCGCGAACGACGCGGCGAAAGACAAGCCGGCTTCAGGCAGCATGACGGTCTCCTGCCATTGCTGTGGACTGATGGCGGTCGAGGATCGCCTGTGCGGCAGCGGCCTCCGCTTGCAGCACCGGCCAGTCCGGAATCTTGCTGTCCCATTCGTTCAGCGTCGGGACGGCGCTGCGGCGCCGGATCACGATCTCGTAGAGCTTCCAGACGGCGTCGGCGACCGGGCCGTCATGGCTGTCGATCAGGAGCAGGTCGCCTTCGTCATCAGTCTGCTCGGCATGGCCCGCGAGATGAATTTCCCCGACGCGCGACAACGGGAAGTCCGCGAGGTAGTCGAGCGCCGAGAATCCGTGATTGATTGCGGATACGAACACGTTGTTGACGTCGAGCAGCAGCCCGCAGCCGGTGCGCTCCGCAATGGCGCGGATGAACTCGGTCTCGCGCATCGACGATTCGCGGAAGGCGACATAGGTCGACGGGTTTTCCAGGAGCAGCGGACGGCGGATCGCCTCCTGCACCTGGTCGATGTGATCGCAGACGCAAGCCAGCGTCGCTTCGGTATAGGGCAGGGGCAACAGATCGTTGAAGAAGCTGGTCTCATGCGTCGACCAGGCCAGATGTTCAGAGACCAGCGCCGGCTGATAGCGCGCGACGAGGCTGCGGAAGCGCGCCAGGTGCGCCTTGTCGAGCGGCCGGGGGCCGCCGATCGACATGCAGACGCCGTGCAGCGAAAGCGGATGATCGCGGCGGATCGTCTCCAGCGCACGATGCGGCGGGCCGCCTGCGCCCATGTAGTTCTCGGCGTGGACTTCGAAGAAGCCACGCCGAGGTCCGGCCTCGAGGATATCAGGGAGGTGCTCGGGCTTGAAGCTCGTCCCGGCAACGCCGCCGATGGGCGTTGCGAAACGGAGCGGCATGGCTGCTGGTGGGACCTGCTTGATCACCGTGCTCATCGTGCGGCTCCGTTCGTGCTTAATGGCGCTGTGGCACCGGCCGTCAGACTGGCTTGAGCGAGCCCTTCTTGCCGCCCGGCAGCTCGATGCTGGTGCAGGTGCCGCCCTGCACGAATTTCCAGGCATTGCCTTGGAAGTCGACGGTCGAGGTGCCCTGGCAGGTCGTGCCGGGTCCCGCCGCGCAATCGTTCTGGCCTTTCAACGCGACGCCGAAGCACTTCTCTTTCTTGGCGGCGACGGCGGCATCGGCTTCGGCCTTGGTCAGGGGGCCGGCGGAGGCAAGGGTCGCGAGCGCAGTCGACACCGCACCGGCGAGGACGAGGGAGGTGACGGCATGTTTGGCAGACATCGAGGTTCTCCTGTTCGAGATGGCATCGCCCGGCAGGGGATGCGCGCATGATCTCCTTCGTTCCGCGCGCCGCCCGCGTTACCGGCAGGCTGCTCACGAATCCGTGAGACCGATTGGATGGGGCGCACGGGCGGTGCGCTTGGGCGGGGATTAGCGGGCAAGCGGCGGCGCAAAGCCAATGCCCAGGTTCTATCGAGACGTTAGCCTCCGGGCATTGGCGACCGGCGCCCGCTCCTGCCAGACGTAACGAACGAGCGCCGGCGGCGTATGGCAATATCAGTGGCTCGCAACGAGGCGCAGGCGAAGACAGCGATGAAGGTCGATCCCGGACGACGGCTTCATGCGATCGCAGGGCTGACGGTCAGCATCCGCCTTGCGGTATCCGCGCTGGTGCTGGCTGCGATCCTGCTGACCGCGGCGCTCTCCAGCCTGCTCTGGTGGCGCACGGCGGAGGCGACCAGCCGGCAGCTCGCCTCGACTATCAACGAGCAGATCGTGGCGGCGGTGCGCAAGGAGGTCTCGGCCATCGTCGACGAGGCGCGCGCCGCCCACACCGCGATCCGCACGCTGTTCCTCCAGAACGTGCTCGACACCCGCGAGGCCGACAAGCGCGAGTTCGTGTTTCTCTCGCAATTGCAGTCGCAGGCGACGATTTCCTGGGTCGCGTTCGGCTGGCCCGACGGCTCCTTCTTCGCCGCGCACAAGCTCGGCGATCGGCGCCTGGAAATGATGGAGATCTCGCTCACGGATCACCAAGGCCAGCGCCGCGTCGACGAATATGACGTGGTGCCCGGCGACATCGAGTTCGCCAACCGCCGCTTCGAGCCGACCTCATTCCATGTCGCCGATCAGGCCTGGTTCAAGGCCGGGCTCGGCGCAGACGACCCGCAATGGTTCAGGGTGTCGGACCATGCGACCGGCGAGCGGCCGTCGATCGCTTTCGCCGGCCCGATCGACGTTTATCAGGAGCGGCAGGGCGTGCTTGCCGTCATCATCGAATACACCAGGCTTGCGCGCTTCATGTCGCAGCTGGAGGTCGGACATACGGGCCCCGCCTTCATCGTCGACGGCAGCGGCGAGCTCGTCGCGGCGCCGGACAAGGAGGCCGACGAGCTGCACCCTGCGCGCGCCGATATCACGCTTCTCCCACTGGCGCGCGCAGCGCTCGACAAGGCGGGTGAGGCCGGCCGCAAGGAGGCCTGGCGGACCCGGCTCACCTCGGGCGGCGCGGCCTACGAGGTTGCGCTGACGCCCTTGCCGTTTCCCGGCTGGTCGCCCGCGACCATCATCCCGGAGGCCGAATTTCTTGGGCCGGTCGAGACGACGTTGCACCGCCTGATCCTCGGCCTTGCCATTGGCGCCGTGCTCGCGGCGCTGGCCTCGGCGATGCTGGCGCGGTCCGTCATCGCCGCGCCGCTGTCGCGCGTCGTCGGCGAGCTTCGCCATGTCGAGGCCTTCGCGCTGGAGCAGGTCCGCCGCCATCCGTCGCGGCTCAAGGAGATCGCGAGCTTGTCCAGTGCAATCGCCGAGATGGCGGCCGGCCTCTCCGCCTTCCGCAAGTTCATTCCGGCGGATCTCGTCCGCGGCCTGCTGCGCCAGGGCGTCGAGGCGCGGCCCGGCGGCAGCGTCCAGGAGCTCAGCGTGATGTTCATCGACATCGCCGGCTTCACCGGGTTGTCGGAGCGGCTCGGCGATCGCGTGGTGCCGCTGCTGTCGCGCTATCTCGACCTGACGTCGGAGATCATCGTCGCCAATGGCGGGACCATCGACAAGTTCATCGGCGATGCCGTGATGGCGTTCTGGGGCGCGCCGCAGCCGCAAGGCGATCACGCCGCGCGATGCTGCCGCGCCGCGCTCGCCTGCCGCAGGGCGGTCGAGCAGTCGGGCCTCGTCGACGATCTCGGCCAGCCGCTCCAGATCCGCATCGGCATCAATTCCGGCCGCATGCTGGTCGGCAATATCGGCTCGGAGCTGCGGCTGAACTATACCGTGATCGGCGATGCCGTGAATGTTGCGAGCCGGCTCGAAGGCGCCAACAAATCCTATGGCACGCAGATCCTGATCGGCGCGGCGACCGAACGTCTGGCGCGCGGTGCCGTCATCACGCGCGAGGTCGACAGCGTCGCGGTCTACGGGCGGGAGGAGGGGATCTCCGTTCACGAGCTGATCGGAATGGTGAATGATGACGCAAGTGAAGGCGGATCCTGGATCGCGGACTACGAACGCGGCCTTGGCTCCTATCGCGAGCGGCGGTTCGCCGATGCGCTCGCCGCTTTCGAGACCGTGTTGAAACGGCGCGGCCACGATCGTCCGGCCGAGCTGATGCGCGACCGCTGCCGGCACCTCGCTGCAGCCGCGCCCGATGCGGCCTGGCGGCCGGTGGCGGCATTGGCGTCGAAATAGCGATATCATCCGGGCGACAAACTCGGGTACATACCCCTATCGTTCCCGGACGATCTCAAGACATGAAAACCACATTCCTCGACCCTGAAAACTACACCCGCTCGCCATGGAAGAACGGCGGCGGCATCTTCACCGACATCGCGGACGCTCATCGGGCCGATGTGCCGCAGAAGAACTGGGACAGCCTGCTCTGGCGCTTTGCGTCGACGCCGATCGTCGCGCCCGGTCCCTTCTCCCATATGCCCGGCATCGACCGCTTGCAGATGGTCGTCGATGGGCGCGGGCTGGTGCTGAAGGCCCCTGGGCAGGACTTCGACGAGCGTGAACCTTTTACGACGGTGCGCTTCACCGGCGAGCTCGAGATCGTGACCGAGCTCGAGGCGGGTCCGGTCGAGGTCGTGAACCTCATGGCGCGGCGCGGTGCGGCGGAGATCGATCTCGTCGCGCTCACGGGGCCCGGCAACCGGCGGCTCGCCGCCGGCACGCATCTGGTCTACGCACCCCGCGGCGAATGCCGCATCCGTCTCGACGACGAGAATTTTGCGATTCCCCGCAACGGCACGCTGAAGGTCGAGCTGGCCGGGCCATTCCAGCTCGCGCTCGTCTCCGGTCTGGCGGTGCTGGGGTCGATCCGGCTCCTCGGCTAGCGCCGGTCGCCGCTGCACAATCCGTGCAACTGGCTAGGTTGACGCCGCCCGGCCGGAGCACGATATCTGCTTTGCTAAAGACCGCAGCCCGAGGGGCAGGATATGAACGCGCCACACAACCATGTCCCCACGCAGGCCGACGGGGTCGTCGACTGGCTGACCAACGGCACGCGCGACGAGCGTTTCATCGACAACATCTTCGCGCAGATGTGCATCCGCCTCCAGCAGGCGGGCATTCCGGTGAAGCGCGCGACGCTTCACATCCTGATCAATCACCCGCAGTGGCTGGGGGCCCGCATGATGTGGTCCGACGGGATGCGCGAGGCGGAGATTGCGCTGGTTGACTATGACGTTCGCGAACGGTCCGAATATATCGGCAGCGCCGCCAACGAAATCCATGACGGCGCCGCCGAGGTGCGCGAGAGGCTCGAACAGGATTCCTCGCTCGGCCGCCAGCACGCCCTCTATGACGAGATGCGCGCCAGGGGCCTCACCGACTATGTCGCCTGGCCGCTCTACCATACGCTCGGCAAGCGGCACATCGTCACTTTCGCGACCGATCGGCCCGGCGGGTTCGACGATGCCCATGTCGCCGGCCTGAAGAAGCTGTTGCCGGTGCTGGCGCTGGTCAGCGAGATCCGCGTCAAGAACCGCCTGGCACGGACGCTGCTGGAGACCTATGTCGGCACCCATGCCGGCGAGCTGATCCTGGCCGGCGCCACCAGGCGCGGCAGCGGCACGACGGTGCGCGCCGCGATCATGATCTGCGACTTGCGGGATTTCACCAAGATTTCCGACAATTGGCCGCGCGACGACGTCATCGACCTGCTCAACGACTATTTCGACGCGATGTCGGAGCCGATTGTGCGGCACGGCGGCGAGATCCTGAAATTCATCGGTGACGGACTGCTCGCCATCTTCCCGCTTCATGAGCCGAATGCCTGCGCCAATCTGCTGCATGCCGTGGCCGAGGCCCGCAAGGCCATGGCCGCGCTGAACGAACGGAACAGCGCGACCGGCCGCGCGCCGCTGAACTACGGCATCGGCGTGCATGTCGGCGACGTCATGTACGGCAATATCGGATCATCGAGCCGGCTCGACTTCACCGTGATCGGCCCGGCCGTCAACATGGCCTCCCGCCTCGAAGCGCTGACCAAGAAGGTCGGCAAGAACGTGCTGCTGTCACGCGATTTCGCCGAGCTGGTGGCGAAGCAGTTCGAGCTGGAGCATGTCGGCAGGCACGAGGTGCGCGGCTTCAGTGATCCGATCGAGCTGTTTGCATATCCGGGGTGAGGCCAAGGCTAGCGGATATGACGTGCTGGACGGTCCGCGCAAGCGCCTCGTCCTTTGAGACGACCGCTTCCAGCGGTCTCCGCAGGACGAGGCCAATTGGGCCCGCTGAAGCTGCTGCCGCATCCTTCAACGGAACCGCGCCGCTTGCTCCCGCTATTTCTCGACCGCCCCCGACCAGTCCTTGAAGCCGCCGACATTGTAGACCTTCTCGTAGCCCATATCCTTCAGCACCTTCCCGGCCAGCGCCGATCTGCCGCCGGATGCGCAGTAGAGGATGACGGTCTTGGTCTTGTCGAACGCCTTGTCGTGATAGGGCGATTCCGGATCGGCGCGAAACTCCAGCATGCCGCGCGAGACATGCACGGCGCCCGCGATCTTGCCGCTGGCGGCGACCTCCGGCGCATCGCGAACGTCGACGACCAGCGTGTTGCCGCTTCTGATCATCTCGGCCGCTTGCTCCGACGTGATCTTCGGGACTGCCGCGTTCGCAGCTTCCAGCATTTGCTTCACACTCGTTGCCATCGGTTCTCTCTCCTGCCGCCCCCACGGGAGGATAGCACATCGATTTGGGCTGCGCCTCCTCTAGTCGATGGACGCCGTGCCGCGCAAAACGGGCGTTCGCCGGCCCCTTCATGGGCCGTGCCGCGCGTCGTGCGGATGGGCAAATGAGGACGACTTGTTGAAAGAGATCGCCGCGCAGGACTCGTAAGCTGGTCTCAACGGTGGCCCGGACGACGAATGCCCCGCTTCATCGGGAGACGAGGCGAGCCTGGTGCAACAGAAGAGGTGATCGGCGACATCAGGCGCGACAACGAGAGGAGACGTCAATGCCAACCTGCTCTGGAACTCTTCATGATCGACCCGGACGCTGTGCCGTCTGCGACGGCAGGTTCGGTCTCATCAGGTATTATGCATGGCGCAAGCCTCTGTGCTCGAAGACGTGCGTCGAGCGCTTGGCGACGCGCCGCCGGGACGATCGCGACTGGCTGGGACGTTTCCCCATCGCCTTCGACACATCTCCAGAGAACCGAGCGAGGATGCCATGACGCTCCAGATGTCAGGACGAGGCAAGCAATATATGGAAACGGCGCAGAGCCTGCTGCGCGCGGCGCGGAGCATGACCGACGAGGTGGTTGCGACGCGGCTGAAGCTGCTGGCCGATGATTATCAGCGGCGCGCCGAAAAGGCCTCGAGCGTCGATGCCGCCAAATCGGCGACGCGCTCGGCCGCAAGAGCGGAATACGACTGGTCGAAGGAGCTCGCGTGAGATGATCAGGATCATCGCCGTGCTCTGCAGCCTCTCGTCGCCGACGAGCTGTCGTGAACAAATCGTCACGACCTCGGACTTCGCCGACGTGACCATGCAGTCCTGCCTGATGGGCGCGCCGCAGCTCGCCGAATGGATGGCGCAGCATCCGGCCGAACGCCTGGCTGCATGGCGCTGCATGATCGGCAAGCAGGGCGGCGGCAGAGGAATTTAGGACGCGAGCTTGGGGGCGCAGGGCGATCGCAAATAGCATTTTCCGCAAGCCGCGCGCGCCTCGCCCTTCGAGAAACTGCGACCGCGCACGCCATCCTCATCCTGAGGGCCCGCCAACGGCGGGCGTCTCGAAGGATGGCCACAGAGAAGTCGCTCCCAAATGCGATTGCCGGGCAGGGCGGCATGGCGGGTTGGCAGCACTGTTGCCAACGCGGGGTTGTGCGACTACGCTTTGCGAAAGCTACGCCCAAACGGTCTTTGGCCGCACGTTCATGCCGAAATTCCTTCGCATCGGTGTCCATCAGTCCAACGTCTCCGGGTACACGTCGAAGGCGTGGTGCGTCAGGCGCGTCGGCTCGGCGGTCTTCCTGAAGTGGGGCGCCGTGGAGGTGCATGGCGCCGGCGACGGGCGCAAGGTCTATTGGTCGCGTCTGCCACAGGAGAAGACGGTTCGTTGCGGCACCGCGCAGCGCGCGCAGGACTACACGAAAGCCGCGATCGCGCGGCGCCGCAATCATCGCTACGAGCCGCTGACCGGACCGATCGCGAATCGGCGCCCGTCGGCCGCACGCAGTGCCGAGCTCAAGCAGGCGCTCGCCATCATCCTGATCGTCGACATCGTCGGCTCGACTGCGAAGGCCGCCAAGCTCGGCGATGCGCGCTGGACCAAGGTGATGGGCCACTACTATGCCGCCGTCCGCAAGGAGCTGAAGAGCGCGCGCGGCAAGGAAGTCGTGACCACCGGCGACGGCGTGCTCGCGACCTTCAAGAAGCCCGCAGCCGGAATCGCTTGTGCGACCGCGCTCCAGCAAGCCGTGCGCACGCTCGGCCTCGAGATCCGGGTCGGCCTGCACGCCGGCGAATACACCATCAGCGGCGGCGAAATGGTCGGCCTCGCCTTCCACATCGGCACCCGCGTCGCGGCGAAGGCGCGCGCCGGCGAGGTGCTGGTGTCGAGCGCAGTGAAGGAGCTGATCACGGCGCAGGCGGCGATCAGCCTGCGGGATCACGGCGTGCATAGGCTGAAGGGGGTGCCGGAAAGGTGGAGGTTGTATAGGGTGGAGGGGTGAAGGGGGTGCGGGCCGGTTTGTTTGTCATTGCGAGCCAAGAAAACCCAGAAGACCCCATTGGACGAACGGGCCCTTGCGCGCCGCAGAAGCCGTGAGTTTGAGAAATGAAGGAGACCAGCATGGCCGGCAGGAGGACCGTGGCGAGGAACAAGAAAGCCGTTCGCTCCGCCGCCAAACTGACCACGCTCGATGATTTCCTCGGCGAAGAAGGCAAGCGCGACGAGTTCGAAGCCATCGCCGTCAAGGAAGTCCTCGCCTGGCAGATCGAGCAGGCGATGAAGGAGAAGAACATATCGCGCAACAACCTGGCCCAGCGCATGAAGACCTCGCGCAGTCAGATCGGTCGACTGCTCGACCCCAAGGACGGCAATGTCACGCTGACCACGCTCCAGCGCGCCGCGCGGATGGTCGGGCGCTCGCTGAGGTTGGAGTTGGTTTGAGACGCGATTGGGGACATTGCTGGAATGTCGCCGCCGTCGTTGTTCGCGAGCCCTACGAAAGCGGCTTGGCTATTGAATGCACTGGACTGCACCCCTTAAGTGAGACACGATAATTCCTGTGACAGGCATTTTGAGGATGACCTGTGGCAGTACGAGCAAAGAACCGTCAGTTTCCGACGGCCTACAAATTGAAGGCGATCAGGCGGGTTGAGCGAGGCGAAGGCGTTCTGCCTGTGGCTCGTGAACTTGGGATATCACGCAAGATTCTGCACGACTGGGTCAAGGCGTGGAAGGCGCACGGGCCGGAGGGATTAAACCGCAAGCCCGGACCCAAGCCTGGTCCGCGGAAGCTCAAGCCTGTACCGACTTATGACGACAAGCGTTCTGCGCTCACGCGTGCGAATGCCCGCATCGCCGAGCTCGAGCGGCTGGTGGGCCGCCAGCAGATGGATATCGATTTTTTTCGCGACGAGCGCTCCGTCTGCTTGGCGACCGCGTATAGCCGTCCTCGTCTAATGCCCGTCGAGGAGTTGATTCAAAGGCTCGGAGCTATGGGCGTCGATCGGGTCGGACGCCAGGAAAACCGCTCGAATCACAAATGATTCATCCGATTCAACAACTCCCCGGACAGTACAAAGGCGCAAGTGTACCTCGTTCAGGCCGCCATGGCGCAGCGGCTTGGAGCGCAGGATTCCGCCCCTCCCGCAAACGACCCCAGTATGTCAGACCAGCTAGAGCATGATCCGGAAAAGTGCGAAGCGGTTTTCCCTCGCGACCAACGCAACGCGTTTGCGCGGAGATCATGCTTGCATAACAAGCTAAAGCGCGATGATGATTCAACCTAATCTCATCGCGCTTTAGCCGACCGTCTTCGCACTGAGATTCACGATTGAGGTCTCGAGATCCGGAGGCGCGGCGGCCCAGCCAGGCGAAGTGTTCGGCCTGCTGGCGTCGTTCGGCATTCGTCGAACGGCACTCGCCGCCGGGCTCTCAAGAGCCTGCATGCGGCCTGTGTGCGCCGGCAGGTGGCGTCCTGTGTTGGCCAGCAGGCGGTTGATCGACAGCTTCAGGAAGTGGAAAGCCAGGGCAGGATTCGCATGGCACACCTGGGCGAGTTCGCCCTCGGTGAGCCAGAGCAGCTCGACATCGGAAATTGCCTGAGCCGTCTGGGTGCGCTCATGTGCCGTCGAGAAAACGCCAATTTCCCCGAACAGCTCTCCCGCCCCCAGAACGAGATCGATTTCATTCAGGCGTACGCTTCCCTTTGCAAGCACATAGATGCGATCGGCGTAATCGCCTTGCCTGAAAATGATCTCCCCGGCCTTCCACGTCGCCGCTTTCATGAACGGGCATAGCGGGTCGGTTGTGAATTCGCCTTTGGATGCTTGCTCCACAATTCGCCTGACGCGGAGCATTTGGACTGTTCGGGCGACGTTAAGAGGCAGCAGAACCGAGTGAAGGATGAGGATTGGATACAAGCGGTCGAAGAACGCGTATGCGATGAACGCGACATTGCTCAAGATGGCCGCGATCCTGAGCTGGAGCATCGTCTTCATGCAAAACGTGGCGAAGACCAGAAGAGATGCGAGATAGCCGGCGGCTTCAACCCAGGACGTCGAGCCGCAGAGCAAAACGTCTGAGCAGTGCATTTCCGCATCCTTCTATGAACTTGCCCCTGAAGAGCGCGACGACCCAGCAGATGTGGCTCAAGGGGCTTTGATACCGAAGCAAACGCAAAGACAAGATGCTGATCGGCTAGAAGAATCCGGCACTTAGATCCAGCCCATAAGTCATCGACAGCAGCCACACCAAGAGGGTGGCTCCACAGAACAACGCGGTCTGCTTGAGGACGTTTGCCTGTAATGACGATGCGGGGAATACCCGGACAAAAGCGTTTGTAATCGCAGCAATTGCAACGGCGCGCATGATTATCTCCAGGAGTTGGCTAATGGCTGGGCGTTAGCGAGCGTCGTGCTTCATGCACGAGCTCGCGATTCCGCTCTCGGCGACGGGGGGCTTCTTCTATCTCCCGGAATGCCCAGACAAAGCAGGCCCCACGGGCGACCTGGACCTCAAAAGATTCATGCGTTCTTTGGAGGGCGCGATCAACGAAATGCTCCGGCGAAGAGGCTTGCGATGGCGGCGGTTGGAGGAATTGGCATGATAACTTAAGGTTTGGCCGTGCGCGATGTTAGGCAATCGACCTCCGCCGTCCGATCCTGGTCAGCCGCGTCCATACCGCCCGCCACATGTCGCGATAATATTCGGCGCGCAATTCGTGGGCCCGCGTCCTGTAGAATTCCATGAGGGCTGGCGTGATGCGCCGTGGCGTGTCGCGGCGCCCTGGCTTCACAGAGTGGGTGAGAGTGGCGGACATCGGTTTTCTCCGAGTATGAAAAATATAGAGACGGTGTGAGCGTTCGCAGCGGGTTTAGATCGTTCGATCAACCACCACTGGAAAAGACGAATGTCATGTCGTGGAAATTCTCCGCCGGAAGACTTTTGATCGCACGGTGCATCCCGGAGACGTCGATACTCACGGTCTTGGTGGAGCTCACGCCCGCCGCAGCAATCGGAGCGGAGAAGAAAGTCAGCTTCACCCCGACCCCGACCAGGATAAGTATGGCGACCGCGACAACGGGGTGTGCGCGCATGACGGTTCCTTCGGTTGCAAGTGCCCAGGATTGGCGATGCTTGATGTTATGCAATCGACCGCAGCCGCCGCATCATCGGAACCAATGAGGCTGGTACTGCTATTACTGTCCGCCTTCCGGTCGTACTGCTCGAGCCCGTCGGCCACGCCAACCACCTCCGCGGCCAGCCGTTCGCTGGCCGTGCCGCCGACATTGTGGATGATGGCGACATAGTCCTGGCAGGCGAAACGGACCTAACCCAGATCGCAACTGCGCCGGTCCCGTCGCCCATAGGGCGCGGTGCCGATTTAGGGATAGGCCGCCTCAGGAATTCGTGAATCGGCTACTGTGGGGCCCGAACCTGAGGCATCGAGTTCTGCAACAGGCGCAGGAGATCCGCTTGCCGGGTCGTGTCGGTCTTGGAGAAGATGTGCTGCAGGTGGGTGCGCGCGGTCGGCTCGCTGATGCCGAGCATGTCGGCTGCCTCCTTGGCGCCCAACCCCTGGGTAAGCGCCAGCAGCACGCGGAGTTCGCCGCCGGTCAGCTGATAAAGTCTGGCAAAAGCTTCGCCCGGCATCAGCGGCGCCTCAGCAGGATCCTTTGTGAACACAGCTACCGATGCCGCAAACGGCGCGATAATGCCGCTGCGCTGACCGCGATCGACCGGAAGGAGAGTCGCGACATAGCCGGCGCCATCGATATCCGGTATCGCAAGGGAATGCTCGCCTGTATCCAGGTCGATATCGTCGCGCGACGCCCTATCAATGGCCTTCGACAGCGCGGCGCGCGTGGCGGGATTGGTGGGACAAATCCGGTTGTTCACGATGCGAATGGCGTTGCCGGTTTTGATCTGCCTCTGGGCAGCGGCATTCATATAGACTACGCGGCCATCGGGTGACGTGAGGAAAACACCTGTGACGAGCGCATCAAGCGTCTTTTCCAGCATCTCCGACCTCAGCGCTCTGATATCCAGCGCGTCCGAGATGGTGAGGGCACGGCAGACGTGCGGGGAAAGAAGCTTGAGCAGGCCGATCTCGAGTTGCTGGTAATGCGGCGCCTTCCCGGTCCGTGAGGCGTGCATGGAGGCCATGCGACCGCCAGTCCGCAACGCCGGGAACCAGACTATGTCCAGTAGTCCGAACGGCTCCAGCACTTCTCGAGCGAAACGGCTTCCCAACAGTTCGCGGCGCATCATGGAGAGAGCACTGACGTCGCCGATCTTCGAGACGATGTCTGCTGCCGCCATCGGACTTTCTGAGTAGTGCTTTCCCAGTGTTTCCAGGAATTCCGGTTGGTATCCGAACACGAACAGCTGATCATTTTGCACGTGCCGCATGTCGTGGACGCATATGCCGCCCGCTGTGCTTTCACACAGATCGGCAATCCTTCGGCAAGTGTCTGGCCACAGATGCGGATCGAGCGCGCAGTCATAGATCGCGCCGATGGTGTCGGATAACACCTGGGCGGAGACTCCGTCCAAGTCGATCACGTTGGGCCCTCCCAAGCGTCTGGGGCACTCGGTAGTGCGCCAACGATGCGAGGAGGCCGGTCCCACAAAACAAGATAAGCGTTTGGGCCATTTTCGACGTTGAGATCGGCGGTGATAAGACCGAGGTCATTCCTGACAAGAGCAACCACGAAAAAATCTCCCAATCAAAATCGCTCCGGTAGGGCTAGGAAGCCAAACTAGGGTCCTGAAGCATTTCCTGAGTGCCCGGGCGAGTAGCATCGCCTGTGTATTATGGCCGAATGCCCTCGTCGGGCCATGGATTCCGTGCTGAATATCGTGTGCCTTGATGCGCTTGGGTACTACCTGGAAAGGTGGTCCCATGTCCCTTATGCTTCGTCGAAGATCAGTGACCTTCACACCCTTTTGGGGCGACATGCATCCATCTGCGGATTCCACCAATCCACAAAGTGACAACGTCTATGCGCTCTGGGATCGACTGGCCGAGTTCTCCGCTGGCGACGGGGATGCCGCACTTATCCATTTGCTAACCACACTCTGTGCCATGGTCGCGGCACAGAATGCGCTTTGGGCCGTTGTTGTGCGATTGCCTTCGCCCGCGCCAAAGGATGCTTTGTTCGGCTGGCGTCCACGCTTGGTTCGGCTCCTGCATCCGGTACCGGCGGTGGCGGCTTCCGTGCAGGAGCAGTTCGACACCCTCTGGTCCTCCGACGTCGACCTGTCGCAGATCCTGGCCGTGTCAGGGGACGAGCCGTTCCGCACCCGCCTGCTCTTCGAGGCACTGCCGCCCGAATGGTTCGAAGGTGAGCACTATCGGCGCCATTACCTCGAAGTCGGCCACGCCGACAGCATATCGGTGCGTTGCGCGCTCAATGACGACGTGCGGATTCACCTCTTCGTGTTTCGCGATGCTCAGGCGCCCCGGTTCTCCGCACTGGACAGCAACCTCCTGGGCTTCGTGATGCGCGGGTTGAGATGGTTCTACCGGCAGCAGCTGCTCAGCCACGGCCTGCTCATCGCCAACGCGCCCCTGACGCCGGCCGAGCGAAAGGTGCTGCTGGGACTGCTCGACGGACACATGGAAAAGCAGATTGCGCAGAAACTCGACCAAAGTCCGAACACGACGCATTTCCACGTCAAGTCGATCTACGCCAAGTTCGGCGTCCGGAATCGCTCAGCACTCGCCGCGCTGTGGCTCGGCAAGCTGCGATAGCGAACTTCAGGCGCCGCAGGGCAATGAGCGACGATGGGTTGGTGCAGCTGATTTGCCCGACGTGTCAAATGGCGCGGCGTCACCGTCATCCTCGCCACCAACTGCCATTTCTACTTTGCATGGGGGTGTTTTCGATATTTTGGTTGGGAGCGGGGGTGGCGCCGGTCCGCCTTCGCCAAGGCTTCGGCGAGACAGCCTTCGCTCGCTTCGCTTTGGAGGGACCTGGGCTGGCTTGCCAAGCCGAAGCTCGCGAAGCGAGCGAAGGCTGGTGGGCCCGGCAGGACTCGAACCTGCAACCAGACCGTTATGAGCGGCCGGCTCTAACCATTGAGCTACAGGCCCCGCCGCGAGGCAGCTCGCGGGAACGCGCGCCGGCAACGGTGCGCGGTTCGTTTACAGGGATGGAAGCGGGGGTGCAATGCTGGCGCTAGTGGACGGGAACGCCATCGCGCCCGAATTTTTGAATACCCGAAATCTGCGATGATGCCCTTATAGTCCTGTTTTGCCCGACAGGTCAAATCGAACTTCGGCAAGGCTCGTTTGCCGCTTCCGTAACTCCTTGTAATTGCTGGCCTCGTCTACTGTGCATGGGGTTGTTTTTCGACTTTTTGTTTGAGGGGGACCCGCGGGGTCCCCCAGATGTCTCGCATGCAAGCGGGCGGGGCCGCCGCCTAGTCCACCGAGACCCCGGCGAACTCCACCACCTTGCGCCACTTCTCGGTCTCATCCGTGACCAGCTTGCCGAACTCGGCGGGCGCCATCGGCTTGGGGATGCCGCCGACTTCAGTGAGGCGCGCGATCACCTTCGGGTCCTTCAGCGCTTCGCCGACGGCCTTGTTGAGCACCTCGATCACCTCGGGCGGGGTGCCCTTCGGCGCGGAGATGCCGTAGAAGCCGACCGATTCGAAACCCGGCACGGTCTCGGCGATCGCGGGCGCGTCGGGCACGCTCGGCCAGCGCTGCGGCGAGGTCACGCCAAGCGCGCGGACGTTGCCGCCCTTCACCTGCTCCATGGCCGAGGGCAGGTTGTCGAAGATCAGCTGCACCTTGTTGGAGATGATGTCGGGGAAGGCGATGGCCGAGCCGCGATAGGGCACGTGCACCATGTCGCACTTCGTCATCACCTTGAACAGCTCGGCCGACATGTGCACCGAGGTGCCGTTGCCGGAGGAGGCAAAGGAGATCTTGCCGGGATTGGCCTTGCAATAGTCGATGAACTCCTGAACCGTCTTCGGCGGAAACGCGTTGGAGACCACCAGCATGTTGGTGAGCTGCATGATGCTGGCCACCGGCACGGTGTCGCGCAAGAAGTCGAACGGCAGCTTCTTGTAGAGCGAGGTCGAGATCGCGTTGTTGGGCGCGACGAACAGCAGCGTGTAGCCGTCCGGCGGCGAATTGATCGCGGCGGCGGCGGCGATGTTGCCGCCGGAGCCGGTGCGGTTCTCGACGATGACCTGCTGGCCGAGCCGGTCCGACAGCCACTGCGCCATGATCCGCGCCACGATGTCGACCGGGCCGCCGGCGGAAAAGCCGATCAGCCAGTGCACGGGACGGTCGGGGTAGCCGGCGGCGGCGGGAGGGGTGGCGCTGAAAAGACCTAAGAGAACCGCAAGCCCGAAAACACCGTTCCGCAAAATTCGCAACATGACATCTCCCATTGTTCTATTGTCGTTGGGCTGCATGCTTTCACAAAATCGGGCCGCTGCCTACATCGTCCCTTGAGTCGGTGTTGACGCAGGTCATCGGGAACGATCATGAAATTCGCGATCCCCATCCTTCTCGGCGCGGCGCTGCTCGCAAGCCCCGCCGCCGCCCAAACCGGAGGCAGCGCCATTCCGACCACGACGATCAGCTCAACGATCAGCTTGGGCACCGCAACCCCCGGCGGCGGCTTTCCGCTCTATGGCAATGCCTTCGCGGAGGTGATGAACGCGGCCGATCCGCAAATCTCCATCGCCCCGCGCAACACCAAGGGCAGCAACGAGAACATCCCGCTTTTGGAGAAGGGCGAGCTCGATCTCGCGCTTGTCGCCGGCGAGCCGGCCTATGAGGCCTTCGCCGGCATTGGCCGGGCGCCGGTTCGCTTGAAGATCCTCACGGCGATCTATTCCAACCCCGGCATGTTCGTGGTGCGCGCGGATAGTCCCTACATGACGATCCGCGATCTCGTCGGCCAGCCCGTGGCGTTCGGCGCCAAGGGCTCGGGCTTGCCGATCCTGGCGCGCTATGTGCTCGATGGGCTCGGCCTCAAGCAGGACGAGGACTTCAAGGCGATCTATCTCGACCGCGCCGGCGACGGCCCGGCGATGGTCGAGGACGGCCGCGTCGCCGCGCTCTGGGGCGCCGGCATCGGCTGGCCCGGCTTTGCCGCGGTCGCCTCGAGCGCATCGGGCGCGCGCTTCATCGCGCCAGCTGCGGACGAGATCGCGCGCATCCGCGCCAAGCATGGGTTCCTGAAGCCGCTCACCGTGCCGGCCGGCTCCTATCCGAAGCAGACCGAGCCGATCGCCTCGCTCGGCTCCTGGAGCTTCGTCCTCACGCGCGAGGATTTGCCCGACGATGTCGCCTATCGTCTCGCCAAGACGCTGCACGGTGTCGAGGCGACCTTCTGCAAGAAGCTCGCGCAGGCCTGCGAGACCACGGCCGCGAACACGGTCGCGGCGGCACCGAAGGTGGAGCTGATTCATCCGGGCGTGATGAAGTATTTTCGCGAGATCGGGGTGGCGAAATGACGGTCGCATAAGCGACCGTCATTCCGGGATGGTCCGAAGGACCAGACCCGGAATCTCGAGATTCTCAGGTGCGCAATTGCGCACCTGAGTTCGGTGCTACGCACCGCCCCGGAATGACGATCGCTTTGAGCGATCGTCACTTCTTCACCATCGCGCACGCCGGGTCCGGCGGCCCGAACGCCTTGTCGCCGGAGATGGTCGTGAGGATCTTGTAATAGTCCCACGGATATTTGCTCTCCTCCGGTGTCTTCACCTGCACCAGCCAGAGGTCGTGCACCATCAGATTGTCCTCGCGCAGTTTGCCGTTGCGGGCGAAGAAATCCTCGATCGGCTTCTCGCGCATCTTGGCCGCGACCTTGAGCGGATCGTCGGTGCCGGTCTCCTTGATGGCGTTGAGATAGTGCATCACGCTGGAATAGACGCCGGCCTGCCACATCGACGGCATCTTGTTCATCTTGGCGAAATAGCGCTTCGACCATTCGCGGGTCTTGTCGTCCATGTCCCAGTAGAACGACGTGGTGAGGAGCAGGCCCTGCGCTGCCTGCAGGCCGAGCCCGTGGATGTCGGTGATCAGCGCCAGCAGCGCCGCCATCTGCTGGCCGCCCTTGAACACGCCGAACTCGGCGCCGGTCTTGATCTCGTTCATGTTGTTGGGGGGACCTGCGGCAATGCCGATGATCTTGGCCTTGGAGGCCTGCGCCTGCAGCACGAAGGAGGAGAGGTCGGGCGTTGCCAGCGGCGGCCGCACCGAGCCCAGCACCTTGCCGCCATTGGCGGTGACGACGGCGGAGGCGTCGCGCTCCAGCGAATGGCCGAAGGCGTAGTCGTCGGTGATGAAGAACCAGCTGTCGCCGCCGCGCTTGACCACGGCATCCGCGGTGCCGACCGCGAGCGCGCGGGTGTCGAACACCCATTGGATCGCGTAAGGCGAGCAGAACTTGCCATGGAAATCGGCGGTGCCGGTGGAGTGGGTGATGAACAGCCGCTTCTTCTCGCTCGCGATGTTCTGCACCGCGAGCCCGACCGCCGAGACCGGCACGTCGACGATCAAATCGACCTGCTCGACGTCGAACCAGCGCCGCGCGATGGCGCCGCCGACATCGGCCTTGAGCTGGTGGTCGCCGATCACGACGCTGATCGGCTTGCCGAGCACGGTGCCGCCGAAATCGGCGATCGCCATCTGTGCCGCGGTCACCGAGCCCTGGCCGGTCGGCGCCGAGGCCGGGCCGTTCAGGTCGGTGAGCACGCCGATCTTGACGACGTTGTCGGACACCTGCGCCATTGCCGTGCCCGGCAGCAAGAGCATCGCTGAAAAGGCGGCCGCGACCGGCAGACCAAATCTGGTTGGATTCACGCTTGTCCTCCCCTGAGCCGGCTCGTTGGCCGGTGTTGCATCCGGGTGTGCCCGGCTGAATTGGTTTCTTTTGCAACTATTTGGGGGCAGGCGTCAACGTCAGGCAGCGAAGCGGATCAGTCCTGCGGGCGAGGGATCGTAGCCGGTCAGCTCCTCGGCACGCTGGCGCAGCCGCCGTTCGTTCAGGAAGCGGAGCAAGGTCTGCATGGCGGGACGGAAATAGCTGCGCTGCCGCATCGCAAGGTCAAAGTTCTCCCAGACCAGTGGCACGAAATCGAGACCGGCCGAGCGCGCCGCGCCGCGCGTCGCGATGCCGCAATCGGCCTGCCCGGCGCGGACCAGTTCGGCAAGATCCGGGCCGGTCAGCGCCGGCGTCTCGATGCGGCGCAAATCCCGCGTCGAGGCGCCCGCGCGCTTCAGCAGCACGTCGAGCAGCATCTGCGCGCCCGTGCCCTGTTGCCGCGTCGCCATCCGGGCGCCAGTTGCGAGCACGTCGGTCAGGCCGTGCAGGTGCTTGGGATTGCCGTGTGGCAGCACCAGACCCGCTTCGCGGCGCACGAACGCGACCAGCACCGCATCATGCAGGTCGGGAGCTCCCCGCAGGGCTTCGACACTGGCGTCGCCGGCGAGATTGCCTTCGGCGTCCAAAGCGTGGAAATGCACCGCCGCAGCCATCACCTCGTTGCGCTGCAAGCGCTCGAGCCCGCGCGCGCTGCCCTCGCTCATCGATCCGAGCCCTGAGCCGGACTCGCGCAGGCTCCAATCCAACAGTTCGTCCCGGCTGCCGCCGACGACCGGCGGCGGCTCGGCGATCAACATGCCGGCCGGACGCGCGAGGCCCGACAGGACCCAGAGGTCGAGCTCGTGCCGTGGGAAGAGCCACTTCCCCGTCACCTTGCTGCAGGGGATCGCACCCGTGGTGACGAGTTCGTAAAGCTTGCGTTCGCCGAGCCGAAGGTAATCGGCGGCTTCGCTGGTCGTCAGGAATTCCATCCTGCATTCCTATGCAAATTCTTGCTTCTTTTTGACGTCCGACGCAGGTGGAATTCTGCATTTCAGATTTTTGTCCGCGGGAACCATGCCCGATCATCTCGCTGCTTTGCAACACATCCGCACGCGCGATTTCCGCTTTGGTGAACGATCCTGAATCGATCGCTGGCGCGGCGCGTCTCGGCGGCGTTGCCGAAATTTCCCGGCTGCGCCGCGTGAAAACGCGTCACGAGCGCGGCGCAATCGATCATCATCATGATCTCGTCATTGCTAAGGGGAACCCCGATCATGGGCCGCCTGTCCGTTGCATTTGCGCTTCTCTGCGGCCTTGTCGCGGGCGTCGCGGCGTCGTCCGCGGAGGACCGCGGCATGGTCCTCGCTACGACGACGGCGACGCAGGAGTCCGGCCTGCTCGACTATTTGCTGCCGCTCTTCCGCGACAAGACCGGCATCGACGTAACCGTGATCGCGCGGCGCGCCGACGAAGTGCTCGACGGGGCGCGACGGGGCGAGGTCGACGTCGTGCTGATGCACGCGCGGCCTCAGGAGGAGAAATTCGTTGCCGACGGCTTTGGCGTGAAGCGCTACGACGTGATGTACAACGACTATGTGCTGATCGGGCCGAAGAGCGATCCCGCGGGCGTGAAGGGCAAGGACATCGCGACGGCGCTGAAGGCGATCGAAGCCAAGGGCGCGCCGTTCGTGACGCGTGGCGATCGGTCGGGCACCCACGCCGCGGAGCTCGCGCTTTGGATCGTCGCCGGCATCGACATCGCCGGCGCCAAGGGCGCCTGGTATCGCGAGGCCGGGACGCGCATGGCCTCGGTGCTCGCGGCCGCGCGCGCCGCGAATGCCTATGTGCTGTCGGATCGCGGCAGCTGGATCGCCTTCAGGGATCGCGGCGATCTCGACATCGTCGTCGAAGGCGACCGACGGCTGCTCAACCAGTATGGCGTGATGCTGGTGAACCCTGCGAAGTTCCCGAACGTGAAGAAGGACCTCGCGCAGACCTTCATCGACTGGCTGACGTCGCCGGAGGGACAGACGGCGATCGCCGGCTACAAGGTCGACGGGCAGCAGCTGTTCTTCCCCAATTCGGACAGGTCGGGCGGCTGAGGCCGGCATCGCCGACGGTTGCCAAACCGGACGATGCATGATCCATCATGGCGCATGACCCAGCGCCTGCCGTCCTCGCTCACGCCGCTCGACACCGCGCTCGCCGCTTTGCTGCGAGGCGTCGATCCCGTCGCGCCGGTGGAGGTGCCGCTGGCGGACGCGATCGGCTGCATCGCGGCGGGCACTCCGCCGCTTGCCGCCTATCCTTCGCGCGACATCGCGGCCGCAGACGGTTGGGCGCTACCCGCCAATGATCTCGTCGGCGCGTCCGCTTACTCGCCGCTGCCCTTGACAGAAGCACCGTCGTGGGTCGAGGCCGGTGACGCGATGCCGGTGGGATGCGATTGTGTGCTCGACGCCGACGCGGTGGAGATGTCGGGGCCGCTTGCCCAGGTGCTGGCGGAGGGCGTGCCAGGGCAGGGCGTCCGGCGCGCCGGCGGCGACATCGCGGAACGCACGCCTGCCGGCGCCGCGGGCCGTCCCATCGGTGCGGCGGATCTGCTGCTGGCGCGCGTTGCGGGTCTGGAGAAGATCGGCGTGCGGCGGCCCCGGCTGCGCATGGTCAACGTGCCGGGCGCAACGGCAACGATGCATATGATCGCCGCGATCGCGCGCGCTGCGGGATTGGACGTGGAATCGCGTCAAGCTCGTGCACGCGATGAAGCATCGATTGCCGATGCACTCGATGCGTCCTCCTGCGATCTTCTGCTGTCCATCGGCGGTAGCGGCGTCGGCCGCCAGGACGCCGCCGTCACGGCCCTGGCCCAGCGCGGCCAGGTGATGGCGCACGGCCTTGCGCTCCAGCCCGGGCGCACCGCCGCGGTCGGACGGCTGGGGCAAGTTCCCGTCGTCGCCTTGCCCGGCTCGCCCGATCATGCGCTTGCGGCGTGGCTCGCGCTCGCGCTGCCGCTCGTCGATCGTTTGTCGGCGCGTCGGCCGCGCCCAAAAGTGTCCCTGCCGCTGGCGCGAAAAATCGCATCCAGTGTAGGCATCACGGAGATCGCTTTGCTGGCCGAGGAACCTCGTGCCTGGATGCCGCTTGCCGTGGGCGAATGGCCGCTTCAGGCAATCGCCCGTGCGGACGCATGGCTGCGCATTCCCGCTAGTGACGAGGGATTTGCGGCAGGTACGCCGGTCGATGCCCATCTGATGCGGGAGTGATATGGGTCCTGGCATGACGATGATCCCGAAATCACCAGACCGCAGCGCGCTCGAGCAGGAGCAGTTCCTCAAGATCCTCTCGCGCGAGGAGGCCCTCGCGCGCTTCGAGGCGGCCTTGTTCCCACGCGCGCTTCGGAGAGAATCGCGCAAGCTCGCTGCTGCGCTCGGCACGGCACTCGCCGACGATATCACCGCGCCGATCGACGTGCCGCCGTTCGACCGCTCCAATGTCGACGATTTTGCCGTGCGCTCCGCCGACCTTGCGGCGGCCGGCGAGGGCGCGCCCGTGCTCCTTGCGCTGAATGGCGAGACCATTCATTGCGGCACCGCGCCGACGCTGCAGGTGGCGGCCGGGACCGCGACGCCGATTGCCACCGGCGGTCCGCTGCCGCGCGGCGCCGATGCCGTGGTCATGGTCGAGCACACCCAGCCGGCCGGCCAAGATGCGATCGATGTCCGTCGCGCCGTCTCGCCGGGGCAATTCGTCTCGTACGCCGGATCCGACATGGCGCGCGGCGAGGCGCTGCTGCGCGCGGGCACCATCATTGGCTCGCGCGAGATCGGCATGCTGGCGGCTTGCGGCATTGCCGAGGTGACCGTCGCGCGCAGGCCGCGGGTCGCCGTGATCTCCACCGGCGACGAACTGGTTCAGCCCGGCGAGGCGCTCGGGCCTGCCGAAATCTACGATACCAACGGCGCCATCGTCGCGGCCGCGGTCGACGAGAATGGCGGCGAAGCCGTCTTCCTCGGCGCCATTCCCGACGATGAAGCTGAGCTCGAATCCGCCATGCGCCGCGCGCTTGCGGACTCCGACATGCTGGTGCTGTCGGGCGGCACCTCGAAAGGCGCGGGCGATCTCTCCCATCGCATCATCGGCCGGCTCGGTCAGCCAGGCATCATCGCGCATGGCGTTGCGCTCAAGCCGGGCAAGCCGCTGTGCCTTGCGGTGTGCGACGGCAAGCCGGTGGTGATCCTACCGGGATTTCCAACCTCGGCCATGTTCACCTTCCACGACATGATCGTGCCCGTGCTGCGCAGGATGGCCGGACTGCCGCCGCGCTCCGATGCCAAGGTCAACGCGACCGTGCCGGTGCGCGTCGCCTCCGAGCTCGGCCGCACAGAATTCGTCATGGTCTCGCTGGTGCAGGGCAGGGAGGGCCTCATCGCCTATCCCACCGGCAAAGGGTCTGGGGCGATCACGTCATTTGCGCAGGCCGATGGTTTTCTGCGCATCGATGCACTCGCCGATCAGATGCCGGCCGGGACTGAAGCCGACGTGACGCTGTTCACGCCGCATGTACGCGTGCCCGATCTCGTCATCGTCGGCAGCCATTGCACCGGCCTCGATCTCGTCACCGCGCAGCTCGCGCATGCCGGCCTGACCGTGCGTTCGATCGCTGTCGGCAGCCTCGGCGGCCTTGCAGCGGCCAAGCGCGGCGAATGCGATCTCGCGCCGATCCACCTGTTCGACGACAAGAGCGAGACCTACAACACGCCTTATCTCGTCGAGGGGCTCGAGCTCGTCCCCGGCTGGCGGCGGATGCAGGGCATTGTCTTCCGCAAGGGTGACGCGCGCTTCGTGGGCCTGAACGCGAAGGATGCGGTTGCGGCCGCGCTCGCCGTCTCCACCTGCATCATGGTCAATCGCAACCAGGGCGCCGGCACGCGTATCCTGATCGACCGGCTGCTCGGCGGTGCGCGCCCGGAAGGCTACTGGAACCAGCCGCGTTCGCACAATGCGGTTGCGGCGGCCGTGGCACAGCACCGCGCCGACTGGGGCATGACCATTGCGCCGGTCGCCCATGCGGTCGGCCTCGGTTTCATTCCGCTGGCGGAAGAGCATTACGACTTCGCGCTGGTGACGGCGCGCAAAGACCGGCCGGCCGTGCGGGCCTTTCTCGATGCGCTCGGCTCGGACGCTGCGCGTGCGGCACTGGAGCGAGCGGGCTTCCGGCCCGCGTAGATGCGAGCTGGGTCTATGGCTACGACGCTTGGTCGGTGCCGCTGGCGGCTTGAGCGGCACGCTCATCCAGCGCCGCCAGCCGCTCGGCCTCGGCAATGTCCTCGACCGTGTTCGCATTGAAGAACGGGTCGAGCGGCTCGTTCGGCCATGTCACCGTTGCGAGCGGATAGCGCGCGGTCCAGCGGTCGATCTTGCGGAGATCCTCGACGACCAGTGCGTGACGCAGCTCGTCGCGCAAGGCGACGCGCCAAAGACCGATCACCGGATGCGACTGTTCGCCAGATGCGGCGACCGCGAGCTGCGCGTTCTCACGCGCGCGCGCGTCATGCAGCCGTGCGACGAGATCGCGCGGCAGGAACGGGCAGTCGCCCGCGGCGCTGAGCACCCACTCGGTCTCCGGCCGGTTTGCCGCAGTCCAGTCGAGCGCCGCGAGGATGCCGGCGAGGGGGCCGGGGAAGCCGGGCACGTCGTCTGCGACGACTTGCAGGCCGAACCCGGCGAAGCGGGCGGGATCGCCGTTCGCGTTGAGGATCAGCCCGCTGCACTGGGGCGAAAGGCGCGCGATCACGCGCTCCAGAATGGTGCGGCCGCCGATGGTGCGCATCGGCTTGTCGCCGCCGCCCATGCGCCGTGCCAGCCCGCCGGCGAGCAGCACGCCAAGAGTCGAAGGAACATGCGTTGCCGAAATTCTAGTCGTCACCACCTTCGCCCTTGCGCTTGTGCTTGGCTGACTCCTCCTCGACGTAAGCGAGGTTCTGGTCGTAGACGATCCGCTCCTCGCCCGCGAGCGCGATGAAGCGCTTGCCGCGGGTGCGTCCCACCAGCGTCAGTCCAACCTGCCTTGCGAGGTCGACGCCCCAGGCGGTGAAGCCGGAGCGCGACACCAGGATCGGAATGCCCATGCGGACGGTCTTGATCACCATCTCCGAGGTGAGCCGTCCGGTGGTATAGAGGATCTTGTCGGAGGGATCGACGCCGTGGCGGTACATCCAGCCTGCGATCTTGTCGACGGCGTTGTGGCGGCCGACGTCCTCGGTGTAGCAGAGCGGGGCACCTTCCTTGCACAGCACGCAGCCATGAATTGCGCCGGCCTCCAGGTACAGCGAGGGCATGGTGTTGATGGTCTGCGTCATCTGGTAGAGCCAGGAGGTGCGCAGCTCGGCCTTGGGCAGTGCGACGCTCTCGACGGCCTCTAACAGATCGCCGAAGGCGGTGCCCTGCGCGCAACCCGAGGTCTGCGTGCGCTTCTTCAGCTTGGCCTCGAAATTGGTGTGATGTGAGGTGCGCACCACCACCACCTGGAGGTCGTCGTCGTATTCGACCTCGGTGACCACGTCATTATATTTCAGCATGTTCTGGTTCAGCAGGTAGCCGAGCGCCAGATATTCGGGGTAGTCGCCGATCGTCATCATGGTGACGATCTCCTGGGCGTTCAGGTAGAGCGTCAGTGGCCGCTCCATCGGGACCTTGATCTCGACCCTGGCGCCGGTCTGGTCGGTGCCGGCCACACTCTGGGTCAGGCGCGGGTCGTCCGGATTGGGGACGATCAGGGGCACCGGGGCTTTGTCGATCTTCATCATGGCCGCGAGGTTAGCATGACATTCCGCTCAAGCCGATATAAGCATGCTCAAGACGATGGAGAAGGCGGTTCCGGTTGCGTCGTGGGGCTGGCGGAGATCGAGTTACGATGAAGGTCATCGGCCTTGCAGGCTGGAGCGGTGCGGGCAAGACCACGCTGTTGACGCGGCTGATCCCGCATTTCAACGCGCAAGGCCTGCGTGTTTCCGTGATTAAGCATGCGCATCACCAGTTTGACGTCGACGTGCCCGGCAAGGATTCCTGGCGCCATCGCGAGGCCGGCGCGGCTGAGGTGCTGGTCGCTTCGTCCAACCGCTGGGCCTTGATGCATGAATTGCGCGGGGCGGCGGAGCCGCGGCTGCCGGAGCTGCTCGAGAAGCTCTCCGCGGTCGATCTCGTCGTGGTCGAGGGATACAAGCGCGAGCCGCATCGCAAGATCGAGGTGCATCGCGCCGCCAACGGCAAACCGCTGCTGTTTCCGGACGATCCCGGGATTGCCGGGATTGCGAGCGACACCGCGGTTGAAACTCGGCTGCCGACCGTCCATCTCGATGATATCCCCGCCGTAGCCGCGTTGCTGCTGCGTGCGGCGATGCCGGTCGAGGAAGTGGTGGCAAGAAGCACCGCGACACGCTGACGAGGCACCATGGCGCAACTGTCGGACGATTGCTTTGCCTTCGGCGGCCCGATGATGTCGGTCGACGAAGCCGTTGGCCTCATCACGACGCGCGTCAACGCGATTACCGACCTCGAGACCGTGGCGCTCGTCGATGCCGACGGGCGCGTGCTCGCGCGCGATGTGGCCGCACCTTTGCCGCTGCCGCCGTTCACCAACTCCGCGGTCGATGGTTACGCCGTGCGCAACGCCGACCTTCCGGCAAGCGCAGAGCAGGCGTTCCCGCTCGATGGTCGCATCCAGGCCGGCGGCCTTGCGCAAGCGCCAATCAAGCCCGGTCACACCGCGCGCATCTTCACCGGCGCGCCGATGCCGCCGGATGCGGAGACCGTCTTCATGCAGGAGGACGTCCGCATCGATGAGTCCGGCAGGATCGTGTTGCCGCCGGGCCTGAAGCCCGGCGCCAATGTCCGTCCCGCAGGCGAGGACATTCCGCAAGGTCAGGTCGCGCTCCGCGGCGGCCAGCGCTTGCGGCCGCAGCATGTCGCCCTTGCCGCCGCGTTCGGCCTGACGAGGCTCGACGTCGTCAGGCGCATCCGTGTCGCGGTGTTCTCGACCGGCGACGAGCTGGCATCTCCGGGCGAGCCGCGCACCGCCTCGCAGCTGTTCGATTCCAACCGCTTCATGCTGATGGCGATGCTGCGCCGGCTCGGCTGCGAGGTCAGCGATCTCGGCATTCTGCGCGATGAGCGAACCTCGCTTGCCAGCGGCCTGAAGCAGGTTGCAGGTCACCATGACCTGATCCTCACCACCGGTGGCGTCTCGACCGGCGAGGAGGATCACGTCAAGGCGGCGGTCGAGAGCATCGGCTCGCTGGTGCTGTGGCGGATGGCGATCAAACCCGGCCGTCCCGTGGCGATGGGCATCATCGACGGCGTGCCGCTGATCGGATTGCCCGGCAATCCCGTCGCGAGTTTCGTCACCTTCGTCCATGTGGTGCGGCCGACGGTGCTGGCGCTCGCCGGCAGTCTGCCGGAGCCGCTGACGCCCATCCCGCTGCGCGCAGCCTTCACCTACAAGAAGAAGGCAGGCCGGCGCGAATATGTTCGCGTCTCCTTGCGACGCGGAGAGGACGGCGCACTGGAGGCGGTCAAGTTCCCGCGCGAAGGGGCCGGGCTGCTGTCCTCGCTGGTCGAGACCGACGGCCTCGTCGAGCTCGGCGAGGACATCACGAATGTCGAGCCGGGGCAGCACGTGGGCTTCCTGTCCTACGCCGATCTGCTCTAGAGGCGTTCCGTTGACGCCATCGCTTCGTCCCGCCATGTTGCGGCCATGACCAGAACGACGCTCGATCTCACCGGACTGAAATGCCCACTGCCCGCCCTCAAGACGCGCAAGGCGCTCAAGCCTTTGCAGCCGGGTGATCAGCTCGAGGTTCACTGCACCGATCCCTTGTCGGTGATTGACATTCCGAACCTGATTCGCGAGACCGGCGACAAGGTCGAGATCACGGAGCGCAACGAGGCGCGCATCGTGTTCCTGGTCGAAAAGGGCGACGCCCCGTAGAAAGGCGAATGTTCACGGCGGCGACGTTTGACTATGCTGTGCCCGCGGGGGAAACGGCCGAAGCTTCGCTGCAGTGCGAAAGGCGCCGGCTATCGCCGTGGCTGATCTCGAACCTAAGACCTTCAAACCTAGACATCGGGCATGACTTTCTCAACATCGAGGACAGGCGCAGCCGCAAGTCCCCCGGTGGGCCGCGAGCCTGCCGTCAAGCTCGGCAAGACGGCTGCAGGGCCGGAGTTCAGCGCGCTGGCGCAGGCCTCCATCCTGATCGTCGACGACGAGCCGGGCATGCGCAATTTCCTGGTGCGCACGCTTGCGCCGCGCTGCAAGCTGGTGGACGAGGCGGCCGATACCGACCAGGCCTCGCGCAAGCTCGATTCCAACCGCTACGACGTCGTCATTCTCGATAACATCATGCCGGGCAAGAATGGCGTCGATTGGCTCGCCGAGCAGCGCGCCGTCGGCTTTTTCGCCGACGCCATCCTGATCACCGCCTATGCCGACCTCGACACTGCGATCCAGGCCTTGCGCGCCGGTGCGGCCGATTTCGTGCTCAAGCCGTTCCGCTCCAACCAGATCCTCAACGCGGTGGCACGATGCCTCGACCGTGTCCGCCTCCAGCGCGAGAATTATGTCCTGCGCTATGCGTTGCGTGCCTCGTCCGACCGCACCTTCCTGCGCGACAATCTGATCGGACAATCGGCAGCAACGCTGCGCGTACGTGAGACCATTGCACGCGTCGCGCGCCTGCCGACCTCGGTTCTCCTCACCGGCGAATCCGGCACCGGCAAGGAAGTGGCCGCGCGCTCGATCCACTCGCTGTCCGATCGCGCCGACAAGCCCTTCGTTCCCGTGAACTGCGCGGCGATCCCGCCCGAGATGATCGAGGCCGAGCTGTTCGGACACATCAAGGGCGCCTTCACCGGCGCCGATTCCGGGCGCGAGGGCTTGTTCCTGTATGCGCATGGCGGCACGCTGTTCCTCGACGAGATCGGGGAGCTGCCGCTGCCGATGCAGAGCAAGCTGCTCCGCGTGCTCGAAGACCGCCGCGTCCGACCCGTAGGCTCCGAGCGTGAAGTTCCGGTCGACCTGCGCTTCATCTTCGCGACCAATGCCGAGCTTCAGAAGGAGGTCGAGAAGGGCCGTTTCCGAGCCGATCTGTTCTACCGGCTCAACGTCATGCAGATCCGCCTGCCGCTCCTGAAGGATCGCGGCGATGACGTGCAGGAGCTTGCCGCCATCTTCATGAGCAAGCTGTCGGTTCAGCTCGGCATGCCGCCGGTGCCGATCGACGCCTCGGTGCGGGCGGCGCTCGCAAGCTACGACTGGCCGGGCAATGTGCGCGAGCTGCGCAATTTGATCGAGCGCACGCTGATCCTCGGCGCCTTCCCCGACGATTTCGCCGGTCCCCGCACCAACGGTCAGTCGGCGCCCGCCGACAGTCTCGCTGAGCTCGAGCGCCGTCACATTCTCGGCGTGCTGAAGGAGGTCAATGGCAATCGCGAGGAGGCGGCGCGGCGCCTCGGTATCTCGCGCAAGACCATCGACCGCAAATGCGCGTTGTGGGATGTCTGATGCTGCCGGCCGTAGCGGCGAGCCCGTGCGGGGACGCTCCGTCCGCTTCCGGCTGCTCGCGATCGCGCTGCTGCCGATGCTGGTCATCCTGCCGCTCCTGCTCGGCGTTGCGATCTATCGCTGGAACGCGAAATTCGACGCGACCCTGATCTCCAAGGTGAACGGCGATCTCACCATCGCCCACCAATATCTCGCCCGTATCCTGGAGAAGACCGGCGTCCAGCTCCGGGCGCTCAGCCTGTCGGCCCGCTTCCACGAGGTGCTGGCGCCGGATGCCCGCGGCTCCCTGCAGGATCTGCTCGACGAGACCCGCAAGGAAATCGGTCTCGATTTCCTGTATCTGACCAACGGTCGCGGCGATGTCCTGGCCTCGTCGCCGCCGTTGCAGCGTCGACCGAGAAGTGACTGGCCGATCATCAAGTCGGCGCTGTCGGGCGAGGTCCCTGCGACCGGCGTCGACATTTTCGGCAATGACGAGCTCGCCGCGATCTCGCCGGCCCTGGCAGAGCGCGCGCGATTGGACCTCGTGCCGACCCCGAACGCGGTGCCGACCGACCGCAGCACGGAAACGCGCGGCATGGTCGTGCATGCGGCGAGCCGGGCGATGCTGCCTGACGGTGGCGCCGCGGCGCTGGTCGGCGGCACCCTGCTCAACCAGAATCTCGAATTCATCGACACGATCAACGATCTCGTTTATCGCGCGGCGAGCCTGCCGGAGGGCAGCCAGGGCACCGCGACGCTCTTCCTGGACGACGTACGGATATCCACCAACGTCCGTCTGTTCGAGGGGCGGCGCGCGCTCGGCACGCGGGTGTCGGCGGCGGTGCGCTCGGCCGTGCTGGGCGAGGGACGCACCTGGCTCGACAGCGCTTTCGTGGTCAACGACTGGTACATCTCCGCCTACGAGCCGCTGGTCGACAGCTATGGCAAGCGGGTCGGCATGCTCTATGTCGGCTTTCTGGAGAAGCCGTTCAGCGACGCCAAATACCAGACATTGGTGATCATCATCGCCGCGTTCATCGCCATCACCGCCGCGACCGTGCCGATCTTCCTGCGCTGGGCGAGCTCCATCTTCATGCCGCTGGAGCGCGTCACGGCGACGATCACCGAGGTGGAGCGCGGGAACCTCTCCGCCCGCACCAAGATGCCGGTGCTGGGCGACGAGATCGGCCGTGTCGCGGTTCATCTCGACAGCCTGCTCGACCAGATCCAGGAACGCGACCGGCAGCTCCGGGAATGGAATGAGGAACTGAACGTCCGCGTGCGCGAGCGCACCCGGGACCTCGAGCACGCCAATCTCAAGCTCGAGGCGACCACCAAGCAGCTCATCATGTCCGAGAAGCTGGCTGCGATCGGCGAGATCACCGCCGGCGTTGCCCACGAGATCAACAATCCGATCGCCGTGATGCAGGGCAATCTCGACGTCATCCGCAGCGTGTTCGGGGCCGATGCCGACAAGGTGAAGGTCGAGTTTCGCCTGCTCGACGAGCAGATTCACCGCATCAGCCAGATCGTGACCAAGCTGTTGCAGTTTGCAAGGCCGGAGGAATATGCCGGCTATGTCGAGCGCCATGCGCCGGCAATCGTCATCTCCGACTGTCTGCCGCTGGTGCAGCATCTTCTGAACAAGACCGAGATCGCCGTGGTCAGGGATGACCGCGCCAACCGGCTCGTGCTGATGAACCGCAACGAGCTGCAGCAGGTCCTGGTCAATCTCATCGTCAACGCGATCCACGCCATGCCGGAAGGTGGAACCCTGACGCTCCGCTCCTTCGATGCCGAGCGCGACGGGCATCAAGGCGTCGCCATCGAGGTCACTGATACCGGCATCGGCATGAGCACTGAGGTGATCGAAAAGATATTCGACCCCTTCTACACCACGAAGCGGCGGCAAGGCACGGGGCTAGGCCTCTCCATCAGCCAGACGCTGATCAAGCGCCAGGGCGGGCAGATCACGGCCGAAAGCCGCGTCGGTTCCGGGAGTACATTCACGGTGTGGCTGCCGGAAGCGACCTGATTGGACATTTTGTCCGAGGGATTCAGGACATTCTGTCCTCTGCAATATATTGCGTTGCGGGAAGTCGTTGAATCGTCACGATGCGGCTTCTGGCACGTGGGTTGCTCATCTCACGACAGGGTGTTGAGGGGGATGAGGGCGCGATAGCCGTCACGGCAACGCTGCTTGCGAGGCGAAGGAACGTCACTCGCGATCAGCTGCTTGCTCGGCGCACATGACGCGATGCGCACCAGACGATTCCGCTTCGGCATGAAGTCCGACCTGTCATGTGCGGCCGCCAGGCACGCACGACCGGTCTCAAACCGATGTGCCGGCAAGGCCGCGCTTGGGAGGGAATGCTTATGACGACTGCCGATACCGTTCTTGCACCGGTTGGTGCTTCCGGCTTCCTCGATCGTGAACGCACGGTCGCGACGGCCGGCTTCAATCGCTGGCTGGTGCCGCCGGCAGCGCTGTGCATCCATCTGTGCATCGGCATGGCCTACGGCTTCTCGGTGTTCTGGCTGCCGCTGTCGCGCGCGATCGGTCTGAGCGCGCCGAAGGCCTGCCCGGACATGTCGCTGTGGCAGGAACTGTTCACGACGAGCTGCGACTGGAAGGTCGCCAGCCTCGGGTGGATGTACACGCTGTTCTTTGTCCTGCTCGGTGTCTCCGCCGCGATCTGGGGCGGCTGGCTCGAGCGCGCCGGTCCGCGCAAGGCGGGCGTCGTCGCCGCCTGCTGCTGGGGCGGCGGGCTTCTGATCGGTGCCTTCGGCGTCTACGTCCACCAGCTCTGGATCATGTGGCTTGGTTGCGGCGTGATCGGCGGCGTCGGACTTGGGCTCGGCTACATTTCCCCGGTGTCGACCTTGATCAAATGGTTTCCGGACCGCCGCGGCATGGCGACCGGCATGGCCATCATGGGATTTGGCGGCGGCGCCATGATCGGAGCGCCCCTGGCCAATCTCCTGATCAACTACTTCAAGACGCCCACCTCCGTCGGTGTCTGGGAGACCTTCGTCACGATGGGGGTGGTCTATTTCGTCTTCATGATGATCGGCGCCTTCGCCTATCGCGTGACGCCGGCCGGCTGGCAGCCCGAGGGCTGGACGCCGCCGAGTGAGAAGAAGTCGATGATCACCGAGCAGCATGTGCACCTCAACAACGCACACAAGACACCGCAATTCTGGCTGATCTGGTGGGTGCTCTGCTTGAACGTGTCGGCGGGTATCGGCGTGATCGGCATGGCCTCGCCCATGCTGCAGGAGATCTTCGCAGGCAAGCTGATCGGGCATCCGGAGCTGACCTTCAGCCAGCTTTCGGTCGAACAGAAAGCTGCGATCGCGGCCATCGCTGCGGGCTTCGCCGGTCTCTTGTCATTGTTCAACATCGGCGGCCGCTTCTTCTGGGCCTCGATGTCGGACCTCATGGGCCGCAAGAACACCTACTACACGTTCTTCGTCCTCGGCATCGCGCTCTATGCGCTGGCGCCGACCTTCGCGGCGATGGGCTCGAAGCTGCTGTTCGTGGTCGGCTTCGGCATCATCCTCTCGATGTATGGCGGCGGCTTCGCGACCGTGCCGGCCTATCTCGCCGACATGTTCGGCACCCAGTTCGTCGGCGCCATCCACGGCCGGTTGCTGACGGCATGGTCGACGGCGGGCATCATCGGCCCCGTCGTGGTCAACTACATCCGCGAGTTCCAGCTTGCGGCCGGCGTGCCGCGCGACCAACTCTACAACACCACCATGTACATCCTGTGCGCCATGCTGATCGCGGGCCTGATCTGCAACTACCTGATCAAGCCGGTCGATTCGAAGTGGCACATGAAGGACGCCGATGTCGCCAAGCTGCAGGCGGCGAGCGCGAGCGCTGCAGCCGCGGGGCCGCACGGTTCCTACGGCATCGGCTTTGGCGGGCTCGACGCCAAGGCGGCGCTGTTCTGGGCCTTCGTCGGCGTTCCCTTGGCCTGGGGTGTGTGGAAGACGCTGGAGAGCGCGGTCAAGATCTTCTGATCGCACATTCATCGCGAGCGGGAGCGCACCTTGCGCGCTCCCGCCGTAGCCTCGGAGCCGGAGCGCGATACGATTTCGCTATCGCAGCATAAGAAGCCTTTATTGATCTCCAGACCAATTCAGGCTTCGTTCTATCAGTTGGCGCGTTGAACAAACGCAAGGCCGTGTCCGGGCAGCGATCCAGGGTTGCCCTTTAGGCCGCTCTTGGGCTGCACTTAACTGCTTCCGCGAGCACGATAATTTGCTTGGCATTTGGCATGCCAGAAGCTAGAACTGGAGCCGTTCTAGAAGACGAGATCGAGACGAATCGATGAGCCACGACGTGCACAAGGTCCGCCCGTTCGAGCATCCCGGTGAGGGACGCCGACGCGCCAAGGCGACCCCCAAGGGGCGGCAGGTCGATCCCACGGCCGCGCGTGAGATCGAGCTGTTGCTCGGCGATAGGCCGCGGCGGCGCGATCTGTTGATCGAATATTTGCACCTGATCCAGGACAAGTACCACCAGATCTCGGCTGCGCATCTGGCCGCGCTCGCCGACGAGATGAAGCTCGCCTTCGCCGAGGTGTTCGAGACCGCGACCTTCTACGCCCATTTCGACGTGGTGAAGGAAGGTGAGCCCGATATCGCGCCGCTGACGATCCGCGTCTGCGACTCGCTGACTTGCGCGATGCTTGGCGGCGAGAAGCTGCTCCAGGATCTGCAGAGCGCGTCAGGTCCCGGCATCCGCGTCGTGCGCGCGCCCTGCGTCGGGCGCTGCGATACCGCGCCTGCCGCCGAAGTCGGTCACAACTTCGTCGATCATGCGACTGTCGCGAATGTGATGGCAGCCGCGAAGGCCGGCGACACTCACGCGCATCTGCCGAAATATGTCGACTACGAGGCCTATGTTGCCGGCGGCGGCTACAAGCTGCTGGGCCGCGTCCGCTCGGGCGAGCTGTCGAAGGACGATCTCCTGAAGGCACTCGACGATGCCTCCCTGCGCGGCCTCGGCGGCGCCGGCTTCCCGACCGGACGCAAATGGCGCGCGGTGCTTGGCGAGCCCGGGCCGCGGCTGATGGCGATCAATGGCGATGAGGGCGAGCCAGGCACGTTCAAGGACCGCTATTACCTCGAAACCGATCCGCACCGCTTCATCGAGGGCATGCTGATCGGCGCCCATGTGGTGCAGGCCTCCGACGTCTACATCTATCTGCGCGACGAATATCCGGCCTCGCGTCAGATCCTGGAGCGCGAGATCGCAAAGCTCCCGCCGGGCGGCCCGACGCTGCACATGCGCCGCGGCGCCGGCGCTTACATCTGCGGCGAGGAATCCTCGCTGCTGGAAAGCATCGAGGGCAAGCGCGGCCTGCCCCGGCACAAGCCGCCGTATCCGTTCCAGGTCGGCCTGTTCGGCCTACCGACGCTGATCAACAACATTGAGACGCTGTGGTGGGTGCGCGACATCGTCGAGAAGGGCGCCGACTGGTGGAAGGGCCATGGCCGCCACGAGCGGCACGGCCTCCGCAGCTTCTCGGTCTCGGGCCGCGTGAAGAACCCCGGCATGAAGCTCGCGCCATCAGGCATCACCGTGCGCGAATTGATCGACGAATATTGCGGCGGCATGGCTGACGGTCATCAGTTCTACGCCTATCTGCCGGGCGGCGCCTCCGGCGGCATCCTGCCGGCGTCGATGGACGACATCCCGCTCGATTTCGGCACGCTGGAGAAATACGGCTGCTTCATCGGCTCGGCCGCGATCGTGATCCTGTCGCAGAAGGACAGCGTGCGCGCAGCTGCATTGAACCTGATGAAGTTCTTCGAGGACGAGAGCTGCGGCCAGTGCACGCCGTGCCGCGTCGGAACCCAGAAGGCGGCGCTGCTGATGCAGAGGCCGGTCTGGAACCGGGCCTTGCTGGAAGAATTGAGCCAGGCGATGCGCGATGCCTCGATCTGCGGGCTCGGACAGGCGGCATCGAATCCGCTGTCCTCCGTGATCAAATATTTCCCTGACGAGTTCAAGGAAGCGGCGGAATGACGAAGATTACGTTCGAGCTCGACGGCAAGCAGGTCGAAGCCAGGCCCGGCGAAACGATCTGGCAGGTCGCAAAACGCCAAGGCCGCGACATCCCGCACCTGTGCTATTCGCCGGCGCCGGACTATCGCCCCGACGGCAATTGCCGCGCCTGCATGGTCGAGATCGAGGGTGAGCGCGTGCTGGCGGCGTCCTGCAAGCGCACGCCCTCGGTCGGCATGAAGGTGAAGACGGAATCCGCGCGTGCGGTGTCGGCGCAAAAAATGGTGATGGAGCTGCTCGTCGCCGATCAGCCGGCGCGCGAGACCTCGCACGATCCGGATTCGAAGTTCTGGCACTGGGCCGAGGCGACAGGCGTGACCGAGAGCCGCTTCCCCGCCGCGGAGCGCTGGGCGACCGACGCCAGCCATCCGGCGATGCGCGTCAATCTCGATGCCTGCATCCAGTGCGGCCTCTGCGTGCGCGCCTGCCGCGAGGTTCAGGTCAACGACGTCATCGGCATGGCCTATCGCAATGCCGGCGCCAAGATCGTGTTCGACTTCGACGATCCCATGGGCGAGTCCACCTGCGTTGCCTGCGGCGAATGCGTGCAGGCCTGCCCGACCGGCGCCTTGATGCCGGCCGTGATGCTCGACGACAAGCAGACCCGCGTCACCTATGCCGACAAGAAGGTCGACTCGCTCTGCCCGTTCTGCGGCGTCGGCTGCCAGGTGACCTACGAGGTCAAGGACGAGAAGGTGATCTATGCGGAGGGCCGTGACGGCCCCGCCAATCATAATCGTCTTTGTGTGAAGGGCCGCTTCGGCTTCGACTACATCCACCATCCGCATCGCCTCACAAAGCCGCTGGTGCGGCTGCCGAACGCGAAGAAGGATGCCAACGATCAGGTCGATCCCGCCAATCCGTTCACACATTTCCGCGAGGCGAGCTGGGAAGAGGCGCTCGATATCGCCGCCAAGGGCCTCGTCAAGATCCGCGACGAGAAGGGCGTGAAGGCATTGGCCGGCTTCGGCTCGGCCAAGGGCTCGAACGAAGAGGCCTATCTGTTCCAGAAGCTGGTGCGCACCGGTTTCGGCTCGAACAATGTCGACCATTGCACCCGCCTGTGCCACGCGTCTTCAGTCGCGGCGCTGTTCGAAGGTCTCAGCTCGGGTGCAGTGTCGGCGCCATTCGCGGCTGCCATGGATGCCGAGGTCATCTGGGTCATTGGCGCCAACCCGACCGTGAACCACCCGGTGGCGGCAACCTATATCAAGAACGCGGCGAAGAATGGCGCAAAACTGTTCGTGATGGACCCGCGCCGGCAGTCGCTGTCGCGTCATGCGACCAAGCATCTGCAGTTCAAACCCGGCTCCGACGTCGCCATGCTGAACGCGATGATCAACACGATCATCACCGAGGGCCTGACCGACGACCAGTACATCGCCGGCTACACCGAGGGGTTCGAGGACCTCAAGGAGAAGATCAAGGACTTCACGCCGGAGAAGATGGAGCCGATCTGCGGCATCCCGGCGCAGACGCTGCGCGAGGTGGCGCGCACCTATGCGCGGGCAAAATCCTCGATCATCTTCTGGGGCATGGGCATCAGCCAGCACGTCCACGGAACCGACAATGCGCGCTGCCTGATCGCGCTCGCGCTGATCACCGGCCAGGTCGGCCGCCCCGGCACCGGCCTGCATCCGCTGCGCGGCCAGAACAACGTGCAGGGCGCCTCCGATGCCGGCCTGATCCCGATGTTCCTGCCGGACTACCAGCCGGTCGGCCGCGACGACCTGCGCGGCGCTTTCGAGAAGCTCTGGGGCCAGGATCTCGATCCCGTCCGCGGCCTGACCGTGGTCGAGATCATGAATGCGATCCATGCCGGCGAGATCAAGGGCATGTATATCGAGGGCGAGAATCCCGCGATGTCCGATCCCGATCTCCAGCATGCGCGCCACGCGCTCGCCATGCTCGATCATCTGGTGGTGCAGGATCTCTTCGTCACCGAGACCGCCTTCCACGCCGACGTTATCCTGCCGGCCTCGGCCTTCGCGGAGAAGGAAGGCTCCTTCACCAACACCGATCGCCGCGTGCAGCTCGCGCGCCAGGTGATCAAGCCGCCAGGGGACGCGCGGCAGGATCTCTGGATCATCCAGGAGATCGGCAAGCGCATGGGCCTGCCCTGGAATTACTCCGGCCCCGGCGACGTCTTCACCGAGATGGCAGAGCTGATGCCGTCGCTGAAGAACATCACCTGGGAGCGGCTGCTGCGCGAAGGCGCGGTGACCTATCCCGTCGACGCTCCGGACAAGCCCGGCAACGAGATCATCTTCACGACCGGCTTCCCGACCGCGAGCGGTCGCGGCAAGATCGTGCCGGCAAAGGTCATCCCGCCGGACGAGATTCCCGACGACGAATATCCGATGGTGCTCTCCACCGGCCGTGTGCTGGAGCACTGGCACACCGGCTCGATGACGCGCCGCGCCCAGGTGCTCGACCAGATCGAGCCGGAGGCGGTCGCGTTCATGTCGCCGAAGGACATGCGCAGGAAGAACCTCGCGCCGGGCGATTTCATCCGCCTGGAGACCCGCCGCGGCGCCGTCGAGGTCAAGGTCCGCTCCGACCGCGACGTGCCGGAGAACATGGTGTTCATGCCGTTCTGCTACGCGGAAGCGGCGGCGAACCTGCTCACCAACCCGGCGCTCGACCCATTCGGCAAGATTCCGGAATTCAAGTTCTGCGCGGCAAGGGCCGAACGCGCCGAGATGCGGGACGCGGCGGAGTAGGGGCCACCTCGTCGTCATCGCGCACGAGGCTTGCCGCGAAATTCGCTGTCATGCCCCGGCTTGACCGGGGCATCCAGTACCCCGCGGCGAATGCGATGAGAGCGAACTCTTCAACGCCGGCCTCTGGAATACTGGATCGCCCGGTCAAGCCGGGCGATGACAGCGAATGTGTGGTGACGGCTTCCCCACACCGCTTCGCTCCTCGCAATGACGGTGCTAGACATTACCCATGTCCAAAGCCACCCCAGCCACGCGCGCGCTTGAAGCCGCCGGTGTTGCCTTCACCGTCCACACCTACGACTACGATCCTGACGCCGCCAGCATCGGCCTCCAGGCCGCCGCCGCGCTCGGTGAGGATCCGGCGCGGGTCTTGAAGACGCTGATGGCGCTGGTGGACGGCAAGTCGGTCTGCGTGATCGTGCCATCCGACCAGGAAGTCTCGATGAAGAAGCTCGCCGCTGCTGCCGGCGGCAAGTCGGCGCAGATGATGAAGCCGCCCGAGGCCGAGCGCGTCACCGGCTACAAGGTCGGCGGCATCAGCCCGTTCGGGCAGCGCAAGCAGGTAGGCACCGTGATCGAGCAGAGCGCGCTCGCGCATGAGCTGGTCTATCTCAATGGCGGCCAGCGCGGCTTGCAGGTGCGGCTCAAGCCAGGCGATGTGCGGGATGTGCTGAAGGCGCTCGTCGCCGACGTGCTGGCGTGAGCGTCTCGCCTATTGCTTCTGCAACAGCTTGAGCCGGCAGCGCAGCGCTTCGCGGATATGCGCGCGCGCGAGCTGCTCGGCCTTGTCGCCGTCGTGCGCGGCGATGGCGTCGATGATGGCCTGATGCTCGCCATGGCTGGTCGAAGGGCGGCCTGTCACCGTGAAGGTGGTCGGACCGAGCAGGGCGATCCAGTCCTGCAATTCCCGCGACGCGTTGTCGAGATAGCGGTTGCGCGCGGCGCGGCAGATCGCGCCGTGGAAGGCGCGATTGAGCCGCGCCATCTCGGCTGCATCGGTCGCGGATGCCTCGGCAAAAGCCTGCTCGATATCCCTGAGCGCGTCGATCTCCGTCATTGAAGCGTGCGCGGCGGCGAGGCGCGCGGCGGCGCCTTCCATGATCTCGCGCATGGCGTAGAGCTCGAGCACCTCTGAGATGTCGAGATTGCGGACGATCAGCCCGCGGCCGCCGGCGGGCTCGACGAAGCCGCGCGCGGCGAGCCGGCCCAGCGCTTCGCGTACCGGCGTGCGGCTCACCTTCAGCCGCTGCGCAACCTCCTCCTCGCGCAGCCGGTCGCCGGCGCGGTAGCTGCCGGCCTGGAGCGCCTCGCAGAGCGAACGGAACACCGCTTCGCCGAGCGCAATGCCGCCGCCGCGCGCGATCGTTCCACCTGCCTTTGCCGGGCGCCTGGCCATTATCCCTCGATGCGCATCCTGCCCATGCAGAGACGCCGCTTGCATCACATATGTATATCTTTGTATACAAAAGTGCGCAACGGCAGACATGGTCGGACATGGCCGCCGAGGCAGAATGTCTCCAACCTCGTGCGCCATCGGACGGACGGCATGAGCAGCAAATACGACGTCCTGGTGATCGGCGGCGGCACCGCGGCGCTGTGCGCGGCGATCGCGGCGCGCCGCGGCGGCGCCTCCGTGCTCGTGCTCGAAGGCGCGCCAAAATTCTACCGCGGCGGGAACACCCGCCACACCCGCAACATGCGCTGTGCCCATGACGCCGCGACCGAAATCCTCACCGGCCCCTACACCGAGGACGAGTTCTGGGAAGACTTGCTGCGCGTTACCGGCGGGCAGACCGACGAGGTGCTTGCGCGCCACATGATCCGGGAGTCTAAGGACATCCTCAACTGGATCGTGGAGCAGGGCGTGCGCTGGCAGCCCTCCCTCGGTGGCACGCTGAGCCTCGGCCGGACCAATTCCTTCTTCCTCGGCGGCGGCCGCGCGATGTTGAACGCGCTGTATCTGACCGCCGAACGTCTCGGCGTCGACATCAAATACGACGCCGAGGTCACCGACCTCGTAATCGAGGAGGGCATGTTCCTCGCCGCGCGCCTCAAGCGGCCGATCAGGGGCGAGACCGAGATCCGCGCGACCTCGCTGGTCGCTGCGGCCGGCGGGTTCGAGGCCAACATCGAATGGCTCAAGCAATATTGGGGCGAAGCCGCCGACAATTTCCTGATCCGCGGCACGCCCTATAACCGCGGCTCGATCCTGAAGATGCTGCTCGACAAGGGCGTGCAGGAGGTCGGCGATCCCACCCAGTGCCACGCGGTTGCGATCGACGCCCGCGCGCCGAAATTCGACGGCGGCATCATCACGCGCCATGACTCGGTCGTGTTCGGTATCGTCGTCAACAAGCACGCGCAGCGCTTCTACGATGAAGGCGAGGACATCTGGCCGAAGCGCTACGCGATCTGGGGCCGCCTGGTCGCAGCGCAGCCCAACCAGATCGCCTACATCATCTTCGACTCGACCGTGGTCACGAGCTTCATGCCGACGCTGTTCCCGCCGATCGCCGGGCGAACGATCGCAGAGCTTGCTGGAAAGCTCGAGCTCGATCCGGTCGCATTGGAAAAGACCATCGCTGAGTTCAACGCAGCGGTGCAGCCCGGCACCTTTGACCACACCGTCCTCGACGACTGCCGCACCGACGGTATCACCCCGCCGAAGACACACTGGGCGCGCAGGATCGAGACGCCGCCTTATCTCGCCTATCCGGTGCGGCCCGGCATCACCTTCACCTATCTCGGCACGCGCGTGAACAAGGAGGCGCGGATGCTGATGAAGGGCGGCAAGCCGTCTGCCAACATGTTCGCGGCCGGCGAGATCATGGCCGGCAACGTGCTCGGCAAGGGTTATGCCGCCGGCATGGGTATGACCATCGGCAGCGTGTTCGGGCGGATCGCGGGACGGGAAGCGGCGAAACATGCACGGAACTAGAATTCTCGACGAAGCCGACCGTCTGATGACGGTCTGCAATTCCTGCCGCTACTGCGAGGGTCTGTGCGCGGTCTTTCCCGCCATGGAGATGCGGCGCGCCTTCTCCGACGGCGACCTCAACTATCTCGCCAATCTCTGCCATGGCTGCGGGGCCTGCTACGTCGACTGCCAGTTCTCGCCGCCGCACGAGTTCGACGTCAACGTCCCCAAGACGCTGGCGGTCGCGCGCGCGGAATCCTATGCGGCCTATGCCTGGCCGCAGGCGCTATCCGGCGCCTTCGCGCGCAATGGCCTCGTCATCAGCATCATCGCCGCGCTCAGCATGGCCGCCTTCATCCTCGGCTTCGCCGCCTTGAACGACCGCGGCGTGCTGTTCGGTGTCCATACAGGACCGGGCGCCTTCTACAGGCTGATGCCGCACAATGCGATGGCCGCGCTGTTCAGCGCCGCATTCCTCTACGCGATCCTCGCCCTCGTCATGAGCGTGCGCGCCTTCTGGCGCGACATCGGCGCGCCCATCGGCAATCGTGCCGATGGCGGCTCGATCTTTCAGGCGATCCGCGATGCCGGCGAGCTGCGCTATCTCCATGGCGGCGGCGTTGGCTGCTACAACGAGGACGACAAGCCGACCGACCGGCGCAAATTGTATCACCACCTGACCTTCTCCGGCTTCCTGCTCTGCTTCGCCGCGACGTCGGTCGCGACGCTCTATCACTATCTGCTCGGGCGCGAGGCGCCGTATCCGTGGTGGGACTTGCCCGTGCTGCTCGGCACGCTCGGCGGCATCGGCCTGATCGTCGGACCGGTCGGCCTGTTCACGGCCAGGATGCGACGCGATCCGGCGCTGCTCGACGAGAACCGCTACGGCATGGACGTCGGCTTCATCGCCATGCTGTTCTTGACCGGCGTCACGGGCATGGCTCTTTTGCTCCTACGTGAGACTGGCGCGATGGGGCCGCTGCTGGCGCTGCATCTCGGCGCGGTGTTCGCGCTGTTCATCACCATGCCCTACGGCAAGTTCGTGCACGGCATCTACCGCTTTGCCGCGCTGGTGCGTTACGCGCAGGAGCGGCGGACGGCGGCGTGACCGGGAACTCCGCCTGATTGAGGCGCCTCGGACATCTCGTCTACGCCACCTCGCGCTCCGGCGCGGATGCCTGTTCGCGGGCCATCGCCGTCGCGGTGACATAGTCGGTCTTGCCGGTGCCGAGCAGCGGCACCTTGTCGACCACCATGATCGTCGCGGGCACCGTCAGCTCGGAGGCGCCGATGGTCTTGGCCTGGGCCTGCATCGCACTGCGCTCGGCGCTCCTCTCCGTCGTCAGCAGCACGATGCGTTCACCCTTGCGCTGGTCGGGGATCGATACCGCGACCGAAGCGGCCTGCGGCCACAGCGCCGTCGCGATGGCTTCGACCGCCGACAGAGAGACCATTTCGCCCGCGATCTTGGCAAAGCGCTTGGCGCGGCCCTTGATGGTGATGAAGCCGGCCGAGTCGATCGCCACGATATCGCCGGTGTCGTGCCAACCCTCGGGAAGCTTTTCGAGCACGCCGGGATTTTCGGCCCTGAGGTAGCCGAGCATCACGTTCGGTCCGCGCACCGAGAGGCGGCCGCCTTCCTCGATGCCGGGGACCGGATCGAGCCGGCTTTCCATCAGCGGCGACAGGCGGCCGACAGTGCCGGGGCGATTGGCCATCGGCGTGTTCATCGCCAGCACCGGCGCCGTCTCGGTGACGCCGTAGCCTTCGAGGATGCGGATGCCGTAGCGCTCCATGAACACCTGCCGGGTGCGGTCCTTGACCGCCTCGGCGCCGGCGATCACGAGGCGCAGGGTGCGGAAGTCGTAAGGGTGCGCCGAGCGCGCATAGCCGGTGAGGAACGTGTCAGTGCCGAACAGGATGGTGGCGCCGGTCTGGTAGATCAGCTCGGGCACGATCCGGTAGTGCAGCGGCGAGGGGTACATGTAGATCGGAATACCCGCGAGCATCGGCATCATCATCCCGCCGGTCAGCCCGAACGAGTGGAACACCGGCAGCACGTTGAACACCTTGTCGTTGGCGTTGGCGTCGACCCGCGCCAGCGCCTGCGCCGCGTTGGCGAGGATATTGCGGTGGGACAGCACCACGCCCTTGGGCGTGCCTTCAGAACCCGAGGTGAACAGCACGACGGCGGGATCGCTGGCCTGGCGGGCGACGCGCGGCGCCGTGCCGGCGAGCAGGCCCTTGATCTTGTCGGCGAGGCCGATCGAGGCGCGGACGTCCTCGAGATAGACGACGCGGGCTTCAGCGGAGATCGCCGCCATCAGCTTGTCGAGCTTGCCCTTCTCGATGAAGGCCTTCGACGTCAGCACGGTCTTGACCTGCGCGGCCTTCATGGCGGCGAGGACGTTGACCGGGCCGGCCGAGAAGTTGAGCATCGCCGGCACGCGGCCGATGTTCTGCAGCGCCATGAAGACGACGGCGACGCCTGCGGAGTTCGGCAGCAGCACGCCGACATTCTCGCCGGTGGCGGTGCCGCTCTCCAGCTTGCGGCTCAGGACCTGCGCGCCGAGGATGAGCTTGCGATAGGTCAGCTTGGTGCCGAGCGCATCCTCGATGATGACCTTGCCGGTGTCGCGGTCGCGATAGGCGTGGCCGAGCGCCTCGAACAGCGAGTGATCGAGCATGGCGTTCTTTACCAAGGCATCGATCATCACGTCCTGGAGCGCAGCGCCGGCGGCATTGCGGCGCGCCTTGCCCTTGAGCTGCTCATCGACCGGAAGCTTGACGGGCGGCAGGATGGTAACCGTCACGCGCGGAAACCACGAGCGCTTGATCTGGCTCGAGTTGAGGTAGCTGAGATGCGAGCGCTGCGCGCCTTCGATGCGAACGGGCACGACCACGGCGTCGGCCTTGTCCGCGATCATCGCGGTGCCGTCATAGACCTTCATCAGCGAGCCGGAGACGGTGATGCGTCCTTCCGGGAAGATCACGACCGGTTCGCCCGTGGCGACGAGCTTGATCAGGTCGCGCGCAGCCAGTGGCTTGGACGGGTCCATGGTGTAGTGTTTGACGACGCGCAGGAACGGCTTGGCCCACCAGGCCTTGGCGATGCCGGTATCGACCGCGAAGCTGGCGTCGATCGGCAGCACGGCGTGCAGCAGCGGGCCGTCGATCAGGCTGACATGGTTGGGCGCGATCAGCATGCGCGTGCCCGGAGGCGGAAGATTCTCCAGCCCGCGGATTTCGGTGCGAAACAGCGCGCGGAACAGTAGTCCGCCGAAATCGCGCACGCCTTCCTTGCCCCACTTCGTCAGCACGAACCAGACCGCGCCGAAGCTGGCGACGCCGAGGCCGAAGAAGATCCAGCCGACATGAAGGCCGGCCGCCTGCAGCAGCGCGACGAACAGCGAGCCGATCACCATGAAGGCAGCCTGCAGCACGTTGCCGGCGGCGATGATGCGCGCGCGCTCGGAAGGCACCGACCAGGCCTGGACTGCGGCAAAGGACGGCACGACGAACAGGCCGCCGCCGAATGCGAAGGCGACGAAGTCGATCAGCATGCGCAGGCCGGCGAACGAGGTCGCGAAACCGGCCGCGGTGATGTCCTGCCCCTTGGTGGTCACGGCGATGGCCCAGGCGAGATCGAGGCCGGCAAACCCCATGATGATGGCGCCGATCGGCACCAGCGCGAGGTTCGGGCGGACATGGCTCAGGCTGGCGGCAAACAGCGAGCCGATGGCGATGCCGATCGCGAAGATCGCAAGGCACAGCGTCACCACGCCTTCGGTGCCGCCGACGACGTCCTTGATCAGCGCCGGCAGCAGCGATAGCACGATGGCGCCGACCAGCCAGAACCAGGAGACGATCACGGTGCCGTCCCACAGCCGGTGGTCGGCATAGAGCGTCTTGAGCAGGCTGAGCGTCGAGGTCCAGGGATTGGCATCGACGGGCAGATCGGGCGCGGAGGGCGTTGTCTGCGGAATGCGGGACGCGAACGCCCAGGACAACAGGGCCAGCACGACGACGGCCGAGGCGACCCAACCCATATGCGCAGATCCCGCCACGAATTGGCCGCCGGCGACGGTGCCGAGCAGGATCGCCATGAAGGTCGCGCCTTCGACCAGCGCGTTGCCGGTCGCGAGCTCGCCGAGCTCGAGCTGGTCCGGCAGCATGGCGTATTTCACGGGGCCGAACAGGGCGGCGATGGTGCCGAACAGCGCGAGCGCTGCGAACAGCAGCGGCACCGAGTGCAGGAAGAAGCCGGCGGCGGCAAAGCCAGCAGCGAAGATCTCGGCGAATTTGAGCCGCCTTGCGACGACGGATTTGACGTATTTGTCGGCGAGTTGGCCGCCGAGCCCGGACAGGATGAAATAGGGGAAGATGAAGACGGCGCCTGCCACCGTCACCAGCGCATCGCCGTGGCCGGTCGCCGCGCTGTAAAGCAGGATGATGACGAGTGCGTTCTTGAGCACGTTGTCATTGAGCGCCGAGAAGAATTGCGCCCAGAACAGCGGCGCGAAGCGGCGTGACGACATCAAATCCCTGATCATGACTAATCCTGTTTGGAAAGGCAGCCTGAGGTTCGTTACGTTGTCTGTGAAGCGTCACGACCGGAAGGGTATGGGACGAACGATTGCAGGTGGCGACGGGCGCCGGTCTGCTTTGTCCCCTCGATCCCTCTGATCCTGTTGGTCTCCAAGTGGTCTCGTTAGGTTCGCAAATATCTGGTCGCGGCCGCGGTCCAAGCGGAAGGGCCGCGGTTAGCGGGATATCGCGTGGGGCGGTGAGGAAAAGCTGAACCGCATCGCCAAGGCCTGCGAGATCGGGTGCGAAAGTCGGGAGATGGTAATTCCTTCCTTGCAACCGCTTCTTGCATTCGAGCCGATCGGAACGTGCCGGCTGTGCGTCAGGTGAGATGGGCGAGGTGGCGAAAGGGCGAGAGGCGGCCGAGCAGGCTGAACCGCCGGCCTTCGTGACGTGCACGGGCGCGATTGGCCCGCCACATCCGGAAGGTCGCCCGGCGTTCCGCGAGCACGCCCGCAACGTCGCAGGCATTGGCGATGCGATTGACCGGCGCCATGGCGAACCGCAGCAGGGGCCGGCCGAGGCCGGTCACGAGGGCGGCCGCGTCATCGACGAAGGTGGCGGCGATATCAACAGCGAGGGTTTGCATTTTGCAGGTCTCCGGGTTAAATTGAACAATGTTCACATGAGTAGCTCTAAAATGAACAATGTTCAAGAAGAATCACTGCGCGACCAAAAAAAATATCGGCGCCGGCTCCAAATCCTGGAGATCGCCCGCGGTATCATCTCAGCTAAAGGGTTGAGATCATTGAAGGTTAGGGACGTTGCCGAGGCCGCCGGCTGCTCGGTCGGCAGCGTCTATAACGAGTTCGGCGACTTTGACGGGGTCATCCTGACCGTCAATCGGGAGACGGTTCAGGCACTCACGGCGCGGCTGCGCGGGGTTCCGGCCGAAGATCCGGTTCGCCAGCTCTATGGGCTTGCCGAGACCTATCTCGACTTCTTTGCGGGACACGCCAATCTGCTGCGCTCCTTGTTCGAGCATCGGATGGAGGACGATCGACCTTATCCGGACGACATCCTTCAAATGGTGATGGACGCTTTCGCGCTGATGCATCCACCCCTGGTGCGGCTCTTGCCGGATGCGGATGACGTGAAGATCGCGCTGCTGTCGCGCACGCTGTTTTCCGCCATGCACGGCATCATCTCGCTCGGGCTCGAGGAGCGCATGGTGGCCGTGCCGCCGCAGATGCTGCGCCAGCAGATCGAACAGTTCGTCGATACCCAACTCAGAGGGCTCGGGATTCTGCCGGTCGGCGCACGGCTATCCTGATGAGGCGGCGCCGCTACCAGGCGTAGCGCAGGCTCGCGGTACCGGAATAAGTGGTGCTGTGGGCCGAAAACTCGCCGTCGAACTTGGCCGACAGGGCAACACCGTTCGAAAACTTCAGCTCGGCGCCGGCGGATGCGAGCGCGGCGTTTTTCGCCGGCGTCGCGCCGTTGACGATGAAGTTCGCGCCGGGCAGCGCCTGGAAGGCGGCGACGAGCGTCGGATCGCTCACCCAATCATGGGCCCAGGCCGCGCGACCGCGCAACGTCAGGACCGCATTCGGCGAGACCAGGGTCGTCCGATCGAAGCGCGCACCGAGCTCGCTTCGTGTATCGGAGGCCGTGCGTCCCTGATAGGTCAGGCCGAAACCACTGCTCGCCAGATCAGTCTCGATATAAGTCGGCGTGCGAAATGCCTGCGCCTGCGACGCGGCGTAGGGCGTGAAGCCGCCGAGCGGCGTGGCGAAGCGATAGCCACCCTCGATGCGGCCGCCGACGGTTTGAGCGTTGAATTTCGCGGTGAGCTGGTTGTTGAACGGCGCGAGGCGGTCTGTCGACATCCAGTGGTTGGCCACAGCGAGCGAGGCGGCGACATAGGCCGGGCCCGTACGCACCGCGGCGTAGACACCAACCTGCATTGCATCGCTCTTGCCGCCGCCGATCGCCTGCGCGAGGTCCCATCTGGTGCCGCCGCCGGAGAGCGCAAAGCCAACGATCGCGTCGCGGCTGAAATGATAGTCGGCGCCGGCCGCGACGCCGCCGGCGCGCGCGCTGAGGTCGTGGCTGCCGATCACGACGGGGTCGCCGCTGGTGCGGTTGGTGCCGCCGAACGCCGCGCCCCAGGCCGTCCAGCGCTCCGCAAAGGCTGGCGCTTTCGCAGCCGGTGCGCCCAGGACCTTGTTGTAGGCGAGCGCAATATCATCCGGTAACGCGGCGCGCGCGGGGCCGAAGCCGAGCACGGTATCGCCTGTGGCGTTGCCCGCGCCTGCGCGTCCGCTGACGAATGGATCGAGCATAAGGCCAAGGAACTGGCCCGTGAACTGGAAAGCGCCCTGCTGGGCTCCTGTTGCGGCTTCCCCGGAAAGCTGGTCCAGACTGTAACGGAGCTGGGCGTCGCTCTGGCCTGCAAACGAGGCGAGGAAGGGCAGGTTGGGGCCGAATGCACTCAATGCGCCGGCCACGGCCTTCTGGTTCTGCGTCTGGGCGACGACGGGGAAGGCGCTGTTGTTGTAGTTGAGTGTCAGGAAGACCGAGAAGCCGTCATAGCTGAGGGCGGAGGTGAAGAACTGCGGATAGTATCCGCCCAGGGTGACGCTTGCGAAGGAGCCGGTGACGCCGGTCGTCGTGCTGAGGATCGTATATTGCGTCGATGCGCCGTAGGCGCCGGCAAGCGTGGTAACGGCGACGGTGCCGCCGTTCAACGTCGCGGTCACGGCAAGAATCTTGTCGGATTGCCCGGCCGCGTTGACGGAGATCGCGTAGGTCGAACCGGTGTTGAATGCGGCGTTGCCGTAGGCCGTGAACGAACTGAAGCTGCCGGGTGCGACCCTGCCTCCCGACAGCACCGTGAGATCGCCGATGGCGCCGTTGCCGCCGAGGGTGCCGCCGCTGACCGTCGTCGCAATGTTGGGCATCGCGCCGTTGACGACGAGGCTGCCGCCCTGGACATTCATGGTCGCTATGTCCGTCGTCGAGCCCGTCAGCGTCCAGGTCGAGCTGCCGGTCTTTTGCAGTGCCTCGAATTCCCGGAACTGATTGGCTGCGCCGAAGGTGCTGAGGTCGAACGCACTGTTGGCTGTTCCGCCGAAGCGAAGCGTATCCGTTCCGTTGCCGCCCAGGACCCACCCCATGATGCTCGAGCCGGCGCGCAACTCGAAGACATCGCTGCCGTCCTTGAGATCGACGGCTCTGTTGGCGAAATTGCCGCTGATCGTTCCGGAGTTGATGATCGTGTCCTGGCTGACCGAGCCGAAAATCGCGTAATTCGAAGCACTCGAAATCGTACCAGCGTTGCTGATGACGTTCCCGTCGCCCGCTCCGTTGAGGTTGACGGCGTTGTTATTGCTCGCCTGGACAACGCCGCCCGACAGAATGTTCACCTGATTGTTGGCCGACGCGTTGACGATACCGAGTCCTATCGTGCCGGAAGAGAGATTCCCGACAGTACCTTGGATGACGATGATGTTGTTGCTCGAAACGTCCAAATCGACCGCGACCGAACCCTGGCTCGTCGTGCCAATGGTCGCCCCGGCCTCTACCGTCAACGTGTTGCTGCTGCCTCCGGAGAGGAGGATGCCCGCATTGGCGGAGGTGATAGCTGCGTTGTTGCGGACATTGATCGCGCCATTTGATGCGGTGTCGAAGATGACGCCAGGGAAGGCAGCGCCGTCCAGCGATGTCGAGATGCCATCGCCGATATTGACCGTAACGCCGCTGACTGCCGAGCTCGTCTGAACGGTGGTGTTCCCTGCACCGGTACAGGTGATGGAATCGCCCGACTGGAGTCCGAGCTGCGTACCGCTTCCGGTGATCACGCACGCCGCCTCTGCCGGCGCGGCGAACCACGGCAGCGCGCCGCCTATGGCGAGCGCGCCGATGGCGGTGCTCAGGAGAAATGCGTGCCGCCGATGCGCCTTCGCGCGACGGATCTCCGGCCGGGCAAGCAAACCATTCCAAAGCACCTGCAAACTCCTCTGATGGCACGGTCCGAGCGGATTCGGGCCGCAACGCTAGCCGGGTGCTACGCTTAGCGGGGGAGGTCCCGGCCATCGTGGACCGGCGCGCAAGGTGGTGTGGCGAAATGCGAAAGGCGCAGCTTTTTTGGGAGCAATGTGGCTGCGGCGTCACAGAATTGCGCCGTTTCGCTCCCCCGGGGCCGATGTCCGCAATGGGCTGGCGCGGGTCGAGATGACGCGGACCGCTGTCAGCCTCGCGCCGCGACGGCCTCGCGCGGCCGTGCCGCAACGACGACGACGTCCGATCGTCCGCCGTCGACCTGAACCCGGTTGCGTCCCTTTTCCTTGGCGCGGTAGCAGGCCGCATCCGCGCGCCGCATCGCATCCTCGAGCGTGGTGGTGCGGTCGGCGATGCAGGCGACGCCGATGCTGGCGGTCACCGCGAAGCAGCGATCGTCCCAGGCGAAGCTGAACAGTTCGAGCGATCGTCGCAGTCGTTCGGCGATGTCGACGGCGTTTGACGGCGAGCACTGCGGCAGGATCAGGCCGAACTCGTCGCCGCCGAGCCGGGCCACCAGATCATATGACTGCCTGTGGTGCTGCAACAGGCGCGCGACCTGGCAGAGCAAGCGGTCGCCCGCGAGATGGCCGCAGCTGTCGTTGACGTTCTTGAACTGGTCGAGGTCGAGCAGGATCAGGGTGAGCGGACCTGCCGCGGCATTGTCCAGCTCACCTTGCAGGCGCGCCTCGAAGGCGCGGCGATTGGCAAGGCCGGTCAGCCAATCGTGCGATGCCTGCCAGGCGAGGCGCTCCTTCTCGGCATGCAAGGCGTCTTCGAACGCCTGCCGCTGCAGCACCAATCGGCGCGTGTGCCAGATCAGGAGCAGGATCAGCGTTGCGGCCGTGACGATGTTGATGAACGTCAGCGTCAGCTTGATGGCACGGGAGCCTTCACCAAGGACGGTGGAGAACCGGTTGGCATGAACAGTGAACTGCGTGTTGAGCTCCGAGAGCCGCGACGACAGGAATTGCAGGCGGTCATCGTCCTGAATGGGGCCGTTCTCCAACTCGGACCGGATGACCTCGCCGAAGATGCTCAGCTCAAGCAGCATGGGATCGGTGGCGGCCCACTCGCGGATCGCGTCCTGAAGGAAGCTGACGCGGTTGAAGTAGCGAAACAGCCAGATCAGTCCCGGTACGTCATCGGGATGGTTGCCGCCTTGCAGGAAGCCGATGCGGGCAGCCTCGACGTCGACCGGATCGCGTTCGAGCGCCCAGCGCGCGAACTCGTCGCCGATGGGAACGGCGAGCGCAGCTCGATATTGCGCGAACTGGCTCGGCTCGCCCGAATGCAGATAGCGATTGAGGGAATAGACGGCGTTCTTCTGCGAGCGTGACCACAATGCTTCGCCGGCGACATAGGCGCGGACCGAGGACATCACCTCGAGGCTGAATCCCGCGACCGCGGCCTGGAGCACAACGACCATCACGAAAGGCGAGACGAGCTTGATGACGTGAAGGAAACCATGCCCCTTCGTCGACGTCGCTGTTCTGCGAGACACCCTGCGTTCCCCAAATCGATCAACGATCCCAGCGGAGCGTTGCGCCTGCAACGCAAAGTAGAGGACAACGTTGCTTAACTCGACCTGAAAAACGCGGGCGACTGCGCCGCAGGGTGAAGGCGTCGTGAAGTGGATTTGCGCAGATCGCCTCAAATGCCGGTCGATCGGAACCGGCGCGGCATCGGCAGGGCGATCGCATATGGTCTGCACGATGCTGCTGCATCGGCACTGGGCTCCCTCCCCCGCTTGCGGGGGAGGGTTGGGGAGAGGGTGTCTCCGCGTTGGGGTTGTTGAGAATTTGCCGAGGATGTCCCTGCGTGGCGAGAGCCCTCACCCGCCGCGCTCTGCGAGCGCGTCGGCCTCTCCCGCAAGCGGGAGAGGCGGAGCAAGCCCGCGGACAGTCCCCGTGAAAGCATATGCGATAGCCTGCGGGTATCGGCCAACCAATGCCTCGCCTTCATCGTGCGCAGTTTACTCGATCGAGAGAAATCTGGTCAGCTGCTACACCAGCACCGGCTTGCGCACGCGACCGGCGTCGCCGAACACGCGCAGGTAACGCTCGATTTCCGAGGGCAAGCCGGTCGCCTTCTCCGGATTGTCGGAGAGCTTGACGGCAGGTTGGCCGTCGACCGACGAGACCTTGCAGACCAGCGAGATCGGATCGAGCTCGAACGAGCCGTCCGGCGTGCAGCCGACGAAGTCGTTGGTGAGGTTGGTGCCCCAGCCGAAGGAGAGCCGCACGCGCCCGGCGAAGTGATGATAGGTCTCCTCGATCGAGCCGACGTCCATCGCGTCGGAAAAGACGAGCAGCTTGTCCTTGGGGTTGCGGCCCTTCTTCTGCCACCACGCGACGATCTCCTCGCCGGCCTGGATCGGCGGCGCGCTGTCGGGGCGGAAGCCGGTCCAGTCGGCGACCCATTCCGGCGCATCGCGCAGGAAGGCCTTGGTGCCGAAGGCGTCGGGCAGCGCGATCAGCAGGTTGCCGCCATAGGTCTGGCGCCACTGATCCAGAATGCGGTAAGGCGCCCAGCGCAATTCCTCGTCGTCCCTGGCGAGCGCGGCCGCGACCATCGGCAGCTCATGCGCATTGGTGCCGATGGCTTCGAGATCGTTGTCCATCGCGAGCAGCACGTTGGAGGTGCCGATGAAGGACGAGCCGAGGCCTTCCTTCACCGCCTCCACACACCAGCGCTGCCACAGGAAGCCGTGGCGGCGGCGGGTGCCGAAGTCGGACAGCCGCAAATTCTCCAGCTTGCGCAGCCGTTCCACCTTGGTCCACAGCTTGGCCTTGGCGCGGGCGTAGAGCACGTCGAGCTCGAAGCGGCCGCGGCCCTTCGTCGCCGCGCGCGAGCGCAGCTCGTTGAGGATCGCAAGCGCCGGGATCTCCCACATCGTGGTGTGGGTCCAGGGACCGTGAAAATGCAGCTCGTATTGGCCTTCGACCTTGCGGAGCTCGTATTCGGGCAGGCGGAATTCGGGCAGCCAGCGGATGAAGTCCGCCGAGAACATGTGGGTCTTGCCGTAGAACGTATTACCGGCCAGCCAGATCAGCTCTTTCTTGCTGAAGCGGATGGTGCGGGCGTGGTCGAGCTGGGCGCGCAGCTCGCCCTCGTCGATGATCTCGGCGAGCCGCACATGGCGCGAGCGGTTGATGACCGAGAAGGTCACCCGCTGACTCGGGTAATCCTCCCGAATCATCTGCAACATCAATAGCTTGTAGAAGTCGGTATCAAGCAGGCTGCGGATGATGGGATCCAGCCGCCAGCTGTGATTGTAGGTCCGGCTCGCAATGTCGGTCACTGTCATGAAGGGATTTTAGCGCGGCTCCCCCTACGCAACCAGTGGGTTTGGGAAGGGCAGTCTTGCGGAGCGCGGCATCGAATATCAGGACTTGATATCAGGACCTGATATCAGGACTTGGCGGCCGTCGCCGCAACGGCCTCGAGCTGGCTCCTGACCCAGCGATGGGCCGGGTCTTTCTGGTAGCGCTGGTGCCAGACCATGAACATCGGCAGCTCGGCCAGGGTCCGCGCGCGGGACGCGAGCGGTATCGGCGTTTGCGCAAAACCGCGCATCACGCCGGATGCGAGCAGGCTCGGCATGCTCGCAAGCATCTGCGAGCCGCGCAGGAACGCCGGCACGCCGGAGAAGCTCGGCACGGAGATCGCGATGTCGCGGTGGAGCCCGTTCGCTGCCAGCCGGCGGTCGAAGTCGAGCCGTTCATTGTCGGTATAGACCACGGTGATGTGGCGCGCCGCGAGATAAGCGTTGCGGCTGGCCGGCGCGGCACGTGCCTTTGCATCGTAGTAGCAGACGTAGTGATCCCTCAGCAGCCGCTTCTGCACGATGTCGACGCCGGATGGTGGCAGCGGCGTGATCAGAAGATCGCAGCGGTTCTCGCGCAGCATCGCCGGCGACGGCGATTGCGAGGGGATCACGCGCAGGTTCAAGCTCTTCACCTGCGCGGCGAGATGGTTGAAGAAGCGTGGCAGCAGCAGGTCGCGCTGGAAGTCGTTGGCCGCAATCGTCAGCGACAGCTGGGCCTGCGCCGGCGTGAAGCTGACGCCGCCGGCAAAGCTGCGCATCTCGTCGATCAGCGCGCGGGCCTTGCCGGCCAGCGCCTGGGCATGGGCGGTCGCAACGATGCCACGGCCGGACTTGGCGAACAGCGGATCGCCCGCGATCCGCCGCAGCTTGTTCAAGGCGTGGCTGACCGCAGACTGCGTCAGGCCGAGCCGCGTGGCTGCCGCCGTCACTGAACCTTCCTCCAGCACGGCGAGGAATAGTTCGAGGGCGTGGCCGTCGAGAGCCAAATGATCGATTTCCTTCATGAAATATATTATAATCGATCTATTTATCTGTGGAATAGCCCGGCCCATGATCTCCCGATAAGCCGCGCCCCCGCCCTCGGGCGCCTTCAGGGAGAAGCAACGCCGATGAATGCCCAGGCGCCAGCCTTGCGGGATCCCCGCCTCAACCGTCCCGAGCCCTTTACGCCGCCGCTCGGCGACGGCGGCTTCTTCCAGCGCGATCGTTCCATTCATCCGCCGGCGCATGCGCCGGGCTACAAATCCTCGGTGCTGCGCTCGCCGCGCCAGTCTCTATTGTCGCTGGAGAACTCGATCTCGGAGATCACGGGGCCGGTGTTCGGGCACAATGATCTCGGCCCGCTCGACAATGATTTGATCCGCAATTACGCCAAGGACGGCGATCCCGTCGGCGAGCGCATCATCGTCCACGGCCGCGTGCTGGACGAGACCGGCCGCGGCGTGCCGAACACGCTGGTCGAGTTCTGGCAGGCCAATGCCGGCGGCCGCTACCGGCACAAGAAGGACACGTATCTGGCGCCGATCGACCCGAATTTCGGCGGCTGCGGCCGCGCGCTGACCGACGACACCGGCTACTATTACTTTCGCACCGTGAAGCCGGGCCCCTATCCGTGGCGCAACTATGTGAACAGCTGGCGTCCGGCCCACATCCACTTCTCGGTGTTCGGCTCAGGCTTCGCGCAGCGGCTGATCACGCAGATGTACTTCGAAGGCGATCCCCTGATCCCGGTCTGCCCGATCCTGACGACGATCCCGGACAAGGATGCGCTCGATCGCCTGGTGGCGCCACTCGACCTCAACGCCTCGACGCCGTTCGACTCGCTCGCCTACCGCTTCGACATCGTGCTGCGCGGCCAGCGCTCCACCTATTTCGAAAATCGCACCGCGGGGAACTGAGACCATGCCGCAGCCGCTCAACTATCTCAAGGAAACCGCCTCGCAGACGGCCGGGCCTTACGTCCATATCGGCTTGATCCCGGCGATGGCCGGCTTCGACATCTTCGAGAAGAATTTTTCGAACGTGCTGGTGACGCCGAACACCAAGGGCGAACGCATCACGCTGGAAGGCAAGGTGCTCGACGGCACCGGGACGCCGCTGCGCGACGTGCTGCTGGAGATCTGGCAGGCCAATGCGAACGGTCGCTACAACCATCCCGCGGATCGCTCGGCCGGTGCGCTGGAGGAAGAGTTTCGCGGCTGGGGCCGCGCCGGCTCCGACTTCGACAGCAGCCTCGTCACTTTCGAGACCATCAAGCCCGGCGCGATCACCGACAAGACGGGGCGCAAATGCGCACCCCACATCAATGTCTGGATCGTCGCGCGCGGCATCAATATCGGCCTCAACACGCGGCTCTATTTCTCGGATGAAGAGGCCGCCAACGCCGCCGATCCCGTGCTCAACCTGATCGAGCAGCCGGCCCGGCGCGCGACGCTGATCGCAAAGCGCACCGAGCGCGCCGGCAAGATCGTGTACTCCTTCACGATCAATTTGCAGGGGCCGGAGGAGACGGTGTTCTTCGACGTGTGAATATCCGGCGGTCGTCGCGCAGGGTCACTCGACCCGGTCGTCGCGTTTGATCGTTCCGCGCGTGAGGAATTGCGGTGGTTGCCGCATCTCGCGCGATGCCGGGCGCTCGACCGGATCGCGCCCGGCCTTTTGTCTCAGTTCTGCCAGATCGATGAAGACATCCGCCTGCCGGCGCAGGTCGTCGGCGACCATGGGCGGCTGAGTGGAGAGTGTGGAGACGACCGTCACGCGGACACCGCGGCGTTGCAAGGCCTCCACCAGCGAACGGAAATCCCCATCGCCTGAGAACAACACGATCTGATCGACATGCTGGGCGAGCTCCATCGCGCTTACGGCGAGGTCGACATCCATGCTGCCCTTCACCTTGCGGCGGCCGGTGGTGGCGTCGATGAACTCCTTGGTGAGCTTGGTGACGACGGTGTATCCGTTGTAGTCGAGCCAATCGATCAGCGGACGGATCGACGAATATTCCTGATCCTCGATGACGGTCGTATAGTAGAAGGCCCGGAGCAGCGTACCTCGGCTCTGAAATTCACTGAGCAGGCGCCGGTAGTCGATGTCGAAGCCGAGCGCCTTGGCGGTCGCATAGAGATTGGATCCGTCGATAAAGAGCGCGATCTTCCCAAACGAAGACATTATGCACAAATCCCCGGTTCAACACGAAAGCCGACGATCCAGCCGAAATGGCGCGGTGTGTCGGCCGGAAAATAACTGAAGGCGCCCGATAGCTTGCTGAAAAGGCGGCGCAGACGACCGGACAGGGGTGGCCGCCTTGCGCCGAGGTTAGGGAGGTTCCATGCCACCGGCGCCAGGGCGCCGAATGCAGTCACACTAAGGCGTGCGCAGCCTCTGCTCAATTGTACGGAGGTAAAGGGCCCCTATCCAAAGGATGGGACGCCATATACGAAGGTAAGTGGCAAGGGGAGCCATCGCGGTTCGCAGCGTCGGCGTCGACCACATGTGGCCCGGGTCTTTCGTCCGATGCGTCAGCCTTCGTCGCCATGGAGTTGCGCGCGAAACGCGCGCGGCGATACGCCCGTGGCTGCGGCGTAGACCCGGCTGAAATAGGCGGGATCATCGAAGCCGAGCGAATAGGCAATGGTCGAGACCGGCAGGTTGGTGTAGACGAGGTTGCGCCGCGCCTCGCGGATCAGCCGGTTGAGGATGAGGTGCGAGGCGGTGTCGCCGGTCGCCGCCCGCGTGATCCGGTTGAGATGCGTCGGTGTCACCGACAGCGCCTCGGCATAGTCGGCGACGCTCCAGCGCTCCAGATGATGCTGCTCCAGCAGTGCCTCGAAGCGGCGGAACAATCCGCTTTCCGCCGTACCGTTGCCGCCGCTCTCGCCCGCGAGCGCACGCGCCACGAGCCCGACCATGGCCGACGACAAGGCGCGGAGCACATGCGCACGGCCGAAATCGCGGGCGGCGTGTTCGGCGAAAATCTGCTTCATGATGGCGCGGATCTGCGACGTGCCGCGCACCACGCCCGATTGCGACAGGACACCGCGCAGGCCTTCGGCCGAGAGCAGCGCCTCATCCAGAATCTCCGCCGCGATCGTCAGGACCCAGCCCTGGGTATCAGGCACGAAGCGGAAGCCATGGACGTGGCCGACGGGCACGTTGACGATCTGCATCGGCTTTAGCGGCACCACGCGCCCGTCAAGTGTCGCCTCGCCGCCGCCGCGCTCGATCAGCAGCACCTGGTGCAGCCGGGCATGGCGATGCACGGCCAGCGTCCAGTCGTGCAGCACCGACCGCGACGCGATCGTCTCGCAATGCACGACGTCGGGCAGATCTCCGGACTCGCCGAACAGATTGTAGACCCGGATCGGCGGGGCAGGGGCGGCGTTCTTCATGTTCGAATAGTACAAGACAATGGCGAAACCCTCCATCCGTTTGCAGCGTTGATTCTGCAAAAAAGTGCCGACGGGAGGACGCAAAAATGAAAGTTCAGGTCTGTATCATCGGCGGTGGGCCGTCCGGGCTGCTGTTGTCCCAGCTCCTGCACCTCAAGGGCATCGATACGGTCGTGCTGGAGAAATACAGCCGCGATCACGTGCTCGCCCGTATCCGCGCCGGCGTGCTCGAGCACGGCTTTGCCAAGCTGATGCGCGAGGCGCAGTGCGGCGAGCGGATGGACCGCGAGGGCGAAATCCATAATGGGTTCGAGATCGCCCATGACGGGGTGTTGTCCCATATCGACCTGCACAAGCATTCCGGCGGCAATTCGGTGCTGGTCTACGGCCAGACCGAGCTGACGCGCGACCTCTACGAGGCGCGCGACCGGCTCGGCGGCAAGGTCGTGCACAATGCCGAGGATGTGACGCCGCACGATCTGACATCGGACCGTCCTTACGTCACCTATCGCTCGAACGGTGAAACGATCCGCGTCGATTGCGACTATGTCGTCGGCGCCGACGGTTTTCACGGCGTCAGCCGCAAGTCGATCCCGAAGGACGTGCTGCGTGAATATGAGAAAGTCTATCCGTTCGGCTGGCTAGGGGTGCTGTCGCGCACCAAACCGGTGTCTCCCGAGCTGATCTATGTGAAGCACGAGCGCGGCTTTGCGCTCTGCTCCCTGCGCTCGCAGGTGCTGAGCCGCTACTACATCCAGGTGCCGCTGACCGACAAGGTGGAGGACTGGAGCGATGATGCGTTCTGGGCCGAGCTGAAGCGCCGCCTGCCGGATGAGGTCGCAGGCCGCCTGATCACGGGACCCTCGATCGAGAAGAGCATCGCGCCGCTCCGCAGCTTCGTCGCCGAACCGATGAGCTATGGCCGGCTGTTCCTCGCCGGCGATGCAGCCCACATCGTGCCGCCGACCGGAGCGCGCGGACTGAACAGCGCCGCTTCCGATATCTACTATCTCTACCACGCTCTTCTCGGGCACTATCAGAGCGGTGACGATTCCGGTCTCAAAGGCTATTCCGCCAAGGCGCTGGCGCGGATCTGGAAGGCACAACGCTTCTCCTGGTGGATGACGATGCTGCTGCACCGCTTCCCCGACCGGCTCGAATACGAGGATCGGCTACAACAGACCGAGCTGGACTATCTGCTCTCGTCCGAGACGGCGCAGCGCCTGCTCGCGGAGAATTATGTGGGTCTGCCGTTTTAGAGCGATGGTTCACTGCGCGCTCTTCTTCCTTCTCCCACAAGGGGAGAGGGGAAGACCGCTCGCAGTTGAGACCGCTACTTTCCTTCCAGCGTATTGACCGGCGTCCAATCCGACGACGGTGGATTTGCCGCAAGCGCTCGGGCACGCTTGGCAAACAGCGCCGACGCCGGATCGCTCTCCGCCGTCCGTCCGAATGCATCGGCCGCCTTGGCAAATTCTCTTGCCCGCCAGCACGCCAGTCCCTCCGCATACGCGGCCGCCACCTTCGCCTGCGCGGCAGCCTCCGCGCCCATCTCCGCCAGCGGCTCGAACACCCTGATCGCCTCGCCGCGCCCCTGCACCCTGATCGAGTCGAGCTCGCGCCAGGCGAAAGTGCCACCCGTCTGCGCGACCGTCGCTTCCGATGCCATGATCGCGGTGCCGTAATATTTGTTGGCGCCTTCGAGCCGCGAGGCGACGTTCACGGTATCGCTCATCACGGTGTAGTTGAAGCGGCGCCGCGAGCCGATATTGCCGACCACGGCTTCGCCGCTGTTGAGTCCGATGCGATGCGACAAGCCATGACCGGCGAAGGCGGGATGGCCGGCATTGAGCTCGGCCAGCTTCTCGTGGCACTTCAGCGCGGCACGCACAGCATTGCGCGCGTGTGCAGGATCGTCGGCCGGCGCGCCGAACATGGCGACGATGGAATCGCCGATATATTTGTCGACGTAACCGCCATGGCCTTCGATGATGTCGGTCATGGCGGAGAGATATTCGTTCATCAGCGTGACCAGCTCGCCCGGCGTCATCGTCTCTGCGATCGAGGAGAAGCCGCTGAGGTCGGAGAAGAACATGGTGACGTTGCGCATCTCGCCGCCGAGCGCCGGCATCTTGCCGGAGGCGACCATGGTCTCGATCACCTCGGGCGCGAGATAGAGCGCAAAGCTCTTGCGCAGGAAACGCTCGTCGCGATCGGCCAGCACGAAGCGATAGCCGATCATCATGGCGAGCGCGGCGAGGCTTGCGAGCGCGGGCTCGGTCAGCGGCAGCGCCAGCGCATGCACGAACGCGCCGACGGCGACGGCTGCGTAAACGGCGGTGAGCGCGAGCCAGGCGATCACCGCGCCGCCAGGTGCGAGCATGCAGGCCGCGCAGGCGATGATTGCTGCGAGCGCAATCGTGAGAATGGGCCGCATGGGAAAGCCGAGCTCGGTCACCGCGTCCTGCTCGATCAGGTTGCGGACCACGGTGGCGTGCACGAACACGCCTGCAATGTCGCTGCGGGTCTTCTGTGCGGTGCCGGCAGGGGCGGGCAGGGCGCATCGCGCCCCCCGCGAGCCGTCATATCCGCCCGACAGCCGCATCGAGGTGAGCTTGCGATCCTCGAAATTGAGGATGGTGCCGAGCAGCACGACCTTGCCCTCGAAGGCGCGGCGAAAGAAATCGCGGTCGCCCTTCTCGACGCAGGCGCGCAGGTCGGCGAATGAATAGGCCGGGACGTCGCGGCCAAGGCCGCGGAAATTGAGCGTGAGCGTGTTGGGGACCGCGCTCGGGATGGCATAGCCGGACAACGTCGCGCCCGACGGACCGATCTCGGGCTTGGTACCGAGGGCCCGCGCGGCAAGCTCGACCGCCATCGCCGGAACCGGCTTGCCGTCGATGGAGAAGCTCAGCGGCATCCGCCGGATCACGTCGTCGGGGTCTGTGTGGACGTTGAGAGCGCGGACATTGTTCTTCACCGCCAGCTGCTGCGCGCGGTAGGGCCTGTCCGGATGGTCGTTGCTGAGGATTTCGCCGAGCACGAGCTTGCCGCCGTCGGAGAGCTGCCGCAGAGCGATGAGATAGTCCCGGTCAAATCCCCTCACGCGGCTGCCGAGCGACGCCTCGCCAAAGGGAATCTCGGACTGCTCGATCGAGCTCGGAAAGATGACGTCGAAGCCGATCACCTTGGCGCCGCCCTCGCTGATGCTGCCGAGCACCCGGCCGATCTCGCGCGTCCAGGTCTGCGTCGGCGACCCCTTGAAGGGTGGCGTGTCGTAGGTCTCCCCGTCGATGGCCACGACGACGACCGGCGATGTCGCGGGATCGCGGCGGTCGCCAAGGATATTGCCGCGCAGCGCCGTGAGGATGTCGAGGGAGAGACCTTGCAGTGTCTGAAGCGGTGGTGACGTGAAGACCGCGCCCGCAAGGAGCGCGATCAGGATCGCCGCAACGATGTCCCGCCTGCCGATCCGCCGCATCGCGCGGCCGTCTATTCGAGACGCAGCAGGCGGCCGATGATCGGGGTCGGCGAGGAGGTGGCGCTGGCGTCGATCTGGAAGGTGTAGCGCTTGGCACCGAGAATGGCGAGATAGCTGCCGCCCGGGGTCAGTGACTTTCCGGCCTTGGCAAAATCATAGAACTTGCCGCCGATCATGGCATCGCCCTTGAGCGGCACGCTGATCGTGGGTTCCTTGCCGTCGGTGCGCTCGATCACCAGCGTGCCGCCGGGTTTGGCTTGCACCAGTGGCGAGACGCCGTAGAGCGTCGGCAGCTTGGCCGGCGCGCCCTTCGTGTCCGACCGCATGGTGCGGAAGGTGGTCGCGGCACTCTGGTTCGCCTCGCGCTCGGACAGTTTTGCCGCATTGGTGTCGCAGGGCACCTTTTCCCGCTTGACCTCGCCCAGCTGCACGGTGCTCTGCTCGGCACCGACCAGAACGACACCTTCGCTGATCGTCTCGCGCTGGCAGGATTTAAGGTAGCTGAGCGTGATGCTGGCCTTGGGTCCGAGCTTGATGATCTTGCCCGGCGCCACATAGTCCATGAACGCGATGCCATCGACTTTGCCCTGGACGTCCTCGACGATCGCGGCAGGAGTCTCAGCCAAAGCGGGAGCCGCAAGGCAGAATGCGCCGACACTGGCGCCGATCAGGCTTTTCATGGGAATTCTCATCCAATTCGACGATGCTCGGGTGCCCCGTCCTGGTTCGATGCCTAGCAGCAGGCCGCCCGGGCAAGTGTGACCAGAATCACTCTTAGTTGTTGGTGCCAGTTTAGCAGGAACAGGTTCAAACCGGCGATCGCAGAAAAGTGGAGCCGCGGCAAGATGTTGGGGGATTGATCAGGTCAGGCGGTCGGGACGGCCTCGGCCGAATGGCTCTCGACCGGACGGCTCTCCGCCCCCACTCTCCATAGCGGGAACGAGGGTAGCCTCGGTCCTCTGAAGAGAGGTCGTCCGCTGACCGGCGGCGATCTCGACCACTTCGTCCCAGCGCGACAGGAAGGCCTCGACGCAGGCCGGATCGAACTGCCGGCCCGCGTTCTCAGCCAGGTAAGCGCGCGCCACCTCGAGCGGCATCGGCTCCTTGTACGGCCGCCGCGTGGTGAGGGCGTCGAAGACGTCGGCGACTGCGACCACGCGCGCGGCGACCGGGATTTCATCCGCCTTAAGGGCGTTCGGATAGCCCGCGCCGTCCCAGCGCTCGTGATGACCTGCGGCAATTTGCGCACCGAGCCGGATCAGCTCGCAGCTGGAATCGGCCAGGATTCGTTCGCCGATCGTCGCGTGCGTCCGGATCACCGCCATCTCCTCGTCGGTGAGCTTGCCTGGCTTGAGCAGGATATTGTCGGGAATGGCGACCTTGCCGACGTCATGCAGGGGCGCGGCGAGATAGATGTCGCGGCAGAGCCGGGGCGGCAGGCCGAGCTGCTCGGCGATGATGCGGCTGTACCTGGCGACCCGCAGCGTGTGCTCGCCGGTGTCGTTGTCGCGGTATTCGACCGCGAGCGCGAGCCGCAGGATGATCTCCTCCTCGCGCTCGCCGAGCTTTCGTGTCGCGACCGCGACTTCGCTGGCCAGATGCGCGGCGCGGTCGTTGAGCTTGCGTACGGCTGCACCAAGCTGAATTAAATTCCGCAGGCGCACCGTCATCTCGACGCTTTGTGGTTGTTTGGGCAGGAAGTCGGTTGCTCCAGCCTGCAGCGCTTCCATCTTGACGTCATCGGTCTGACGCGAGGTGATCATCGCGATCGGGGTGTCGGCGCAGCCGGGAAGCCTGCGGAAGCTGCGGATGAAGCTGATGCCGTCCATATGCGGCATCTCGTAGTCGACCAGCACCAGATCGAAGACGCGCTCCTGCGCGCAGGCCAGCGCCTCCACGGGATCGAGGAATGTGGTGGCTTCGACCAAGCCATCAGCCTCGATGTGACGTTTCAGGAAGTTGAGGACGGAGCGACTGTCGTCAACCAGGAGCGCTTGGGTCAGCATCGGCGGCCGGGGCTCTCTTCGCTGGCAAAGGCACGAACCCAAGCCATAGCCCGCGCAAATTTAACGCGAAGCAAATGCGCCGCATGGAAGCGCCGCGCGGCGGGTATGCGCGCCTCGCATTTGAGCAGGCTGTGCACGCTTGCACGCAGCCGCGCGAATTCCACGGGAATGTGACCCGTAGTTGTACGGATGCTCGCGTTAGGGTTTTGCTCACCCGATTCGCGTCAAACGTGTAGCGGAATTTTAGCAGAGGCGGATGCAGCGATGGCGCTCAATCCCATGGAGCCGAAGTGGTCGTTGCGGTTGCCCGCCGATTGCAGCATTGCGGCGATCCGCAACGTCTATGAGCTCATTCGCGAGGCATTCGGCCGCCAGGAGCGGCTCGAGATCGACTGTTCGAGTGTCGACAAGGCCGACGTGACTTCGATCCAGCTTCTGCTGTCGACCGCCAAGACGGGCGAGGCTCAAGGCCGCCCGGTGGTTCTGACCTCCTTCTCACAGTCTTTGCGCAACACCCTTCGCCGCGCCGGCTTCGCCAGCGAGGCGCTGATCGATCAGCATTTCCCGCAAAAGAAAGATGGCATCTAATGGCCACGATTCTGACCGTCGACGATTCCCCCAGCATCCGGCAAATGATCAAGGTCGTGCTCGAGCCGGCCGGTCACAACGTGATCGAGGCCGGCGACGGCGCGCAAGGGCTCGCCAAGGCGCAGGCCGGCAAGCTCGACCTCGTCATCACCGACCTCAATATGCCTGTCATGAACGGGCTGGAGTTGATCCGCGCATTGCGCAAGCTGCCGAGCGCGGTCGGCATGCCCATCGTGTTCCTGACCACCGAATCCAACGATACGGTGAAGCAGGAGGCCAAGAGCGCCGGCGCCACCGGGTGGATCACCAAACCCTTCAAGCCTGAACAGTTGCTCGCCGTGGTCGGCAAGCTGGTGCGCACATGAGCGCAATGGACCCGACCGAGGTCTTTCGTCAGGAAGCCAGCGAGCTCTTCGAAGTTCTTGAAGGGGCCTTGCTCGATCTCGGCCAGCGTCCCGACGACCGCGAGCTGGTCGATTCCGCCTTCCGCGCCCTGCATACGATCAAGGGGTCGGGCGCCATGTTCGGCTTCGACAAGGTCGCCTCCTTCACCCACGAATTCGAGACCGCCTTCGACCGCGTCCGCAAGGGCGAGATCAAGCCGACGCAGGAGCTGATCTCGGTCGCGCTCGCCGCCAAGGACTACATCCGCGCACTGATCGAGGATCCGCAGTCCACCGACGACATCATCGGCGAAGCCATCCTCGACGATCTCAGGCGCTTCGTCTCGGCGGATCAGCCTGCAGCTCCGGTCGCCGCGATCGCAGAAGCGCCGCCGCTGTCGCCAGCCGAGAGCAAGCAGGCCGGCTGGCACCTGTATCTGGAATTCGAATCCCACATCCTGCGGAACGGCTCGAACCCGCTCGACCTGCTGGAAGATCTCTGCAAGCTCGGCCCCTGCTTCGTCGTCCCGATCACCGACGGCATCCCGTTCCTCGACGAGATGGAGCCCGAAGACTGCTATCTGAAGTGGGACGTCAAGCTGCACGCGGCCTGCGACAAGGACGCGATCGACGACGTCTTCATGTTCGTCCAGGACGAGATGAAGCTGACGCTCTCGCCGCTCGAGCAGGTCGAAGCGCCGGCCCCGGCGCCGCTGTTCCAGCTCCTCGACGAGGAGCCGGTGGCTGCGGTCGAGATGGCTGCCCCGGCGATCGAGGCTGTTGCCGCGCCGGCCGCCGAGCAGCCTGCCGCAAAGGCTGAGCCGAAGCCTGAAGCCAGGCCGGAGCCGAGAGCCGAGGCCAAGCGCGAAGAGCGTGGCATCGCCACCGTCCGCGTCCAGGCCGAGCGCCTCGACGAGCTGATGGACCGCGTCGGCGAGCTCGTCATCGCCCAGGCGCGGCTGACCCAGCTCGCCGCCTCCGGCTCCGACCTCTCGATCAAGATGATCGCCGAGGAGATCGAGCGTCTTGCCTCTTCCTTGCGCGACACCACGATGGGTGCACGCATGGTGCCGATCGGCTCCTTGTTCGGCCGCTTCCGCCGCCTCGTGCACGATCTGTCGCGGGATCTGTCCAAGCCGGTCGAATTCGTCACCTCGGGCGAGGATACCGAGCTCGACAAGACCATGATCGAGTGCCTGGCCGATCCGCTGGTGCACCTGATCCGCAATGCGATCGACCACGGCATCGAGGACACCGCCACGCGCGCTGCCAACGGCAAGACCGAGCAGGGCCGGATCGAGCTCGCCGCCGTGCATTCCGGCGCGCAGGTGCTGGTCACCGTGAAGGACAATGGCGGCGGTCTCAACACCGCGCGCATCCGCGCGAAGGCGGAAGAGCAGGGGCTGATCGCGCCCGGCGCCGTGCTGAGCGATCACGAGATCCACCAATTCCTGTTCCACCCGGGCTTCTCGACCGCGCAGACGATCTCGGCACTGTCGGGCCGGGGCGTCGGCATGGATGTGGTCAAGCGCACCATCGAGAACATGCGCGGCTCGATCGACCTGTCGACCAGGTCCGGCCAGGGCACCACCGTGACGCTGCGCCTGCCGCTCACGCTCGCGATCATCGAAGGCCTGCTGATCCGCGTCGGCGAAGGCCGCTACATCATTCCGCTGTCGGCGGTGGAGGAATGCGTCGAGCTGACGGCCGAGGACGAGCGTTCGCGCGGCCGCAACTTCCTCAATGTGCGCGGCAATCTCGTGCCCTTCCTGCGCCTGCGCGAGCTCATGGCCGCGTCCGGCGTGCCCGACAGGCATCAGAAGACGATCATCATCTCGACTGGAGAGACCCGCGTCGGCCTCGTCGCCGACCAGATCATCGGCAACCACCAGACCGTGATCAAGTCGCTCTCCAAGCTGCACTCCGACGTCACCATCTTCTCCGGCGCGACGATCCTCGGTGACGGCACGGCGGCGCTGATCCTCGACGTCGCGCAGTTGGTTTCGCTCGCGCAGTCGAAGGTCGAGAAGCAGCACATCAACGAGGCGGCGTGATGAACCAGGATTTGGCGGGCGAGCATCGGTCCGGCGCAATGCAGGTCGTGATGATCGGCCTCGGCGAGGAGAAATTTGCACTCGACGCCGGTCTCGTGCGCGAGATCATAGATCCCGTCCCCGTCACCAAGGTGGCAGGCGCGCGCGCCTTCGTTCCCAGCGTGATCAATGTGCGCGGTAACGTCATTCCGCTCGCCGATCTGCGCATTCGCTTCGGCATGCCGCAGCTCGACAACTCGGCCGACACGCGCATCGTGGTCATCGAGCTCGAGCTCGACGGCGAGCCCGTGCTGGTCGGCGTCACCGCCGACAAGGTCTACGAGGTCACGGAGATCTCGCAGACCGACGTGCAGCAGACGCCGCGCGTCGGTATGCACTGGAAGCCGGAGTTCATTCGCTTCATCGCCAAGTGGCGCGAAGAGTTCGTCATCGTTCCGAACATGGAACGCATTCTGAATTGAAATGAGGTCTCGGGCGAGACCGGGGTAGGGGCTGGAAATGAGATTTACCGTCAAGGCAAAGCTTGCCAGTGCGTTCGGTGTGGTCCTGTTGCTCTCGATGGCGGCGGGCGGCCTCGCTTATGTGAAGCTGAGCGAGATGATCGACACCGCGGACAGCCTGGTGTCGCGCGCCGGCAGGATGGACCGTGCAGCGGAAATCGAGAAGGGCATCCTGCTCCAAGTCCGCGCCGAGAAGAACCTCATTCTCGCGCCTGAAGGCGAGGCGGATCGCTTCATTGCCGAGATCGCCAAGCAGCGCGAGACGCTTTTGAAGCTCAAGGAAGAGATCCACGCCGCGGCTTCACCCGAAGGCAAGAAGCTCCTCGACAATTTTGGTGCCGCCTATGCGCATATGAACGCAGTTCAGGACGATGCGCTCAAAACGGCCCGGACCGACAAGACGAAGGCCGCCGAGCGCTCTATGACCGAGGTTCGAAAGGCGGTCGGCGAGGCCATGGAAGCTGCCAACGTCTATGTCTCCAACGTCAAGAAGAACATGGCCGCCCAGTCTGCCCAGGCGCACGAGGATGGGAATCGCGCACAGTTCCTGCTGATCTCGGCCGTGGTGGCTTCGCTTGCCATCGGCCTGATCGCCGCGATCTGGATTTCGCTCAGCATCGCCCGCGGTCTCGGCCGTGCGGTCGGACTCGCCGGTGCGGTTGCCAACGGCGATCTCAGCCAGTCGATCAAGGTCACCAGCAACGACGAGATCGGCGATCTGGTGACTTCGCTGAACGCGATGGTCGAGAAGCTCAAGCAAATCGTCGCAGAGGCGCTTACGGCCGCGCAGAACGTCTCCGCCGGGAGCCAGGAACTGTCCGCCAGCGCCGAGCAGCTCTCGCAGGGGGCAACCGAGCAGGCCTCGTCGGCGGAGGAAGCTTCCTCCTCGATGGAGGAGATGGCCTCCAACGTGAAACAGAACGCCGACAACGCCAACCAGACCGAGAAGATTGCGGCGCAATCGGCCAAGGACGCCGAAGCCAGCGGTGTCGCAGTCGGTCGTGCCGTCGAGGCGATGCAGACCATCGCCGAGAAGATCACGATCGTGCAGGAGATCGCGCGGCAGACCGATCTGCTCGCGCTCAACGCGGCGGTGGAAGCGGCCCGCGCCGGCGAGCACGGCAAGGGTTTTGCGGTGGTTGCCTCCGAGGTGCGCAAGCTCGCCGAGCGCAGCCAGGCGGCGGCAGCGGACATCGGCACGCTCTCGACCGAGAGCGTCAAGGTCGCGCAAGAGGCGGGGCAAATGCTGTCCAAGCTCGTGCCCGACATCAAGAAGACCGCGGAGCTGGTGCAGGAGATCACCGCGGCCTGCCGCGAGCAGGACGTGGGCTCGGCCCAGATCAACCAGGCGATCCAGCAGCTCGACAAGGTCGGCCAGCAAAACGCCAGCGCGTCCGAGCAGGTGTCCTCGACCTCGGAGGAGCTCGCTTCGCAAGCCGAGCAGCTCCAGTCCACCATCTCGTTCTTCCGGATCGAGCAAGCGACGCGCAAGGAGAATGCCGCGGCCGAGCCGATTGACCGCGCCGTCGGCCAGCTCCGGGCCAAGGCTGCGCACATGAAGGCTGCGCACATGGCGGCGGTCGATCGCGGCGCGAAGAAGCCGGCTCCCGTCCGCAAGCCGGCGCGTGCGATGAAGGTCGCCGGCGGCGGCGGCTTCGCCTTCGACATGCATGACGGCGAAGACGACCGCGACGCCGAATTCCAGCGCTGATCAACCGGTCCGGCCTCGCGCCGGACCGCATTCATTCGCCAACCTCCGGATCCTTGGACTGCATCATGGCCGCAACCTCGCAATATCTGACGCTCGGGCTCGCCGGCGAGACGTTCGGCATCAGCATCCGCAATGTCCGTGAGATCCTCGACATGCGGCCGATCTCGCGGCTTCCGCACGCCCCGAACTTCCTGCTCGGCATGATCGACGTGCGCGGCAGCGGCTATCCGATCGTCGACCTCCGGACCAAGCTCGGCCTGCCGAGCGTGCCGGCCACCGAAGCCACCCGCATCATCATCCTTGACGTGCCGATGAAGGACCGCCTGGTCGGCGTCGGCTTCGTCGCCGACTGTGTGTTCGAGGTCACCGACATCGACGAGCAGGCGATCGAGCCGATCCCGGAGGTCGGCGGCAAATGGCAATCCGATTATGCCGCCGGGATCGGCCGCAAGGGCGAAAAGTTCGTCGTCATTTTCGACCTCGCCAAGCTGATGGCGAACGACAAGATCCCGGAAGGGCGCGATGCCGGCGCGGACGCGCCTCGCGCTGCCTGAGTTTGCAAGAGTGAAGCGTGGTCACGCGTAAGCACCCCAATTCGAACCAACGAGACTGACATGAGATTCACCGTCAAAGCCAAGCTCGCCAGCGCCTTCGGCGTCGTCATCCTGCTCTCCATGATTGCCGGCGGGGTCGCTTATCTCAAATTGAGCGACATGGTCGTAACGGCTGAACACCTTTCTGCTCGGGCCGGTCGGCTGGCGAAGGTGGCGGAGCTGCAGGAAAGCGTCCTGCTCCAGGTTCGGGCCGAAAAGAACGCCATTCTCGCCTCTGAAGCCGACCAGGACAAGTTCATCAGCCAGATCGCTCAATTGCGGGAACGTGCGGTGAGGGCCAAGGACGAGGCCTACAAGGGGGCGAGCGAAAACGGCAGGAAAATGATCGACGCGTTTTCGGTCGCCTACGCCAATTGGACCGTCGCGCAGGATCAGACGCTCAAGCTGGCAAAGCAGGACAAGGTCAAGGCCGCCGAACGTTCGATGACCGAAGGCGTGAGGACCTCTACGCCGGCACTTGATGCGGCAAACGAGTACATCAGCTACGTCAAGAAGCAGATGGTCGACGAGAGCGAGGCCGCCAAGATCGAGGGAAGCCGGGCCGAAATCGTGCTGATGAGTCTCGTGCTGGTATCCTTGCTGATTGCAGTGGTTGCCGCCACCTGGATCGCGCTGAGCATCAGTCGCGCCCTGTCGCGCGCCGTCGACCTCGCCGATGCCGTCGCTATTGGCGACCTCAGCCGGAAGATCGAGGTCGTCAGCAACGACGAGCTCGGCGATCTCGTCAAGTCGCTAAACGCGATGACCAAGAACCTGAATCAGACGGCCGCCATTGCCAACGAGATCGCACAAGGCAATCTGATGGTCGAGGCCAAGCCGCTGTCGGACAAGGACACGCTGGGCCTTGCGCTGGAGCGCATGGTGGAGAAGCTCCGCCAGATCGTGTCGGAAGCGCTGACCGCGGCGCAGAACGTCTCCGCCGGCAGCCAGGAGCTCTCCGCCAGCGCCGAGCAGCTCTCGCAGGGCGCGACCGAGCAGGCCTCGTCCGCCGAGGAAGCCTCCTCCTCGATGGAAGAGATGGCTTCGAACGTGAAGCAGAACGCCGACAACGCCAACCAGACCGAGAAGATCGCCGCGCAGTCCGCCAAGGACGCCGAGGCCAGCGGCGCCGCCGTGGGGCGCGCCGTCAACGCGATGCAGACCATCGCCGAGAAGATCACGATCGTGCAGGAGATCGCGCGGCAGACCGATCTGCTCGCGCTCAACGCGGCGGTGGAAGCGGCGCGCGCCGGCGAGCACGGCAAGGGTTTTGCGGTGGTCGCCTCCGAGGTGCGCAAGCTCGCCGAGCGCAGCCAGGCGGCCGCGGCCGAGATCGGCACGCTCTCGGCCGACACCGTCAAGGTGGCGCAGGAGGCCGGCGCGATGCTCGCCAAGCTGGTTCCTGACATCAAGAAGACGGCCGAGCTCGTCGAGGAGATCACCGCGGCCTGCCGCGAGCAGGACGTCGGTTCGGCCCAGATCAACCAGGCGATCCAGCAGCTCGACAAGGTCGGCCAGCAGAACGCCAGCGCATCCGAGCAGGTGTCCTCGACCTCGGAGGAGCTCGCCTCGCAGGCCGAACAGCTGCAGTCGACCATTGCCTATTTCCGTATCGAGCAGGGTGGAAAAGGCCAGCCCGCGCCGATCGACCGGGCGGTCAACCAGCTGCGCGCCAAGGCAACCTCCATGGCGGCCTCCATGGCGGCGGCCGAGCGTCCGGCCAAGAAGCCGCAGGCCAAGCCGGCGCGCGCGGCGAAGGTCGCCGGTGGCGGCGGCTTCGCCTTCGATATGAACGACGGCGAGGACGACCGGGACGCCGATTTCCAGCGCTAGGACCCGCGAGGGCTCCTGCGGACCGGTTCGTTCGGTGTGGACCGGTCCGCTTTCAGCGGTGACGTGAACGCGTGGGATTCAAGATGGCCAGGATGGCCCGACATTCAGTGCAGGCGGCCGTCCCGGACGCGGGCTGTCGTCCATGATGCCCGCCATACAGGACACGGCCGTGCATCTGTCCGACCGCCACTTCCGGACCATCGCCGAATTGATCGAGAGCCAGGTCGGCATCAAGCTGCCGCAGGGCAAGCGGCTGATGCTGGAGGGGCGGCTGCACAAGCGCGTGCGCGCGCTGAACTTCTCCGGCCTCAATGAATATGTCGAGAACCTGTTCGAGGCGGATCTTTTCGAGACCGAGCTTACTCATCTCATCGACGTGGTGACGACCAACAAGACCGATTTTTTCCGCGAGCCGCAGCACTTCACCTTCATGAGGGACGTCGCGGTCCCCGCTTTGCTCAAATCGCATGGACGCAAGAACGCGAACCTGAAGATCTGGAGTTCGGCGAGCTCCACCGGCATGGAGGCCTACACGACCGCGATGGTGCTGGACGACATGACGTGGAGCGGCTCGCGCTTCCAGTACCGCATCCTCGGCACCGACATCTCGACCGCGGTGCTGCGCCTCGCCAGGACGGCGATCTACACCCGCGACGTGCTCGCGCCGGTGCCGGAGCCGTTCGTGAAGCGCTATTTTTCATCGTCGCGGGACAGGTCGCGCGGCGAGGTGCGGATCGTGCCCGAGTTACGGCGCATGACGCACTTCATGAGGATGAACCTCATGGACAAGTCCTATCCCGTCGATCGCGACGTCGACATCATCTTCTGCCGCAACGTCCTGATCTATTTCGAGCGCGAGACCCAGCGCAAGGTGGTCGAGCAATTGTGCGGCCATTTGCGTCCGGGCGGCTATCTGCTGGTCGGACATTCGGAATCGATGATTCATAGTGCCGTGCCCGGGCTGAAGCAGATTCAGCCAACCATCTTCCAGGTCTAGCCGGAGCGCAACCACGATGCCGAGGGGGAAAGTTCGCGTGCTGATCGTGGACGATTCGGCGTCGGTGCGCCAAATCCTTCAGACGATCCTCTCTGAAGATCCTGAGATCGAGGTGATGGCGACTGCCTCCGATCCGTTCGTGGCGGCCAAGCGGCTCGAGAAGGAGCTGCCAGACGTCATCATCCTCGACCTCGAAATGCCGCGCATGGACGGCATGACCTTCCTGCGCAAGATCATGGCGCAGCATCCGATCCCGGTGATCATCTGCTCCTCGCTCACCGAAGAGGGCTCCAATGTGATGTTCGAGGCGTTCGAGGCGGGCGCGGGCGACATCGTGCCGAAGCCGAAGATCGACACGCGGCAGGCGCTGCTCGAATGCTCCACGCGGCTGCGTGGGGCCGTGAAGGCGGCCGCCCGCGCCCGGGGGCGTCCGCGCGCGGAACGTCGCGCCGTCGAGAAGAAGCTGACCGCCGATGCCATCATCCCGCCGCCGGTGCAGGGCAAGGTCCGGCCGACCACGGAACGCATCGTGTGCATCGGCGCCTCCACGGGCGGCACCGAAGCGCTCAACGACGTCCTCGAGATGCTGCCGCCGCATTGTCCTCCCATCGTGATCGTCCAGCACATGCCGGCGGGCTTTACCGCGGCCTTTGCCAGACGCCTCGACAGCGTCTGCCAGATCCGGGTCAAGGAGGCCGAGGACGGTGAGCCGGTGCTGCCGGGCTGCGCCTATATCGCCCCCGGCGCCCGGCACATGCTGCTCCAGCGTATCGGCCTGCGCTACCAGATCGCGATCAAGGATGGGCCGCCGGTGTCGCGGCATCGTCCGTCGGTGGACGTGCTGTTCCGCTCGGCCGCCCAGCATGCCGGCGCCAACGCGCTCGGCGTGATCATGACCGGCATGGGTGATGACGGCGCGCGCGGAATGCTGGAGATGCGCAAGCTTGGCGCCGCGACGCGTGCGCAGGATGAAGAGAGCTGCGTGGTGTTCGGCATGCCCAAGGAAGCCATCGCTCATGGCGGCGTCGAGAGGGTCGTGTCGCTGCACCACATCCCGCGCGAGATCATGCTTTGGTATCAGGCCGGGCATCCGGCGGTGGCAGGTTGATGGCAATGTCGCTCATTCCGGCCAATACGCTCACCGAGGCAATCGCGGGGATCGAGGACGTCTCCTCGCGCATCGAGGAGGTGTTCGCACGCGTCGGTCACGAGCTCGGACGCGGCCATCTCATCTTCAAGGAGCTGAACCAGGGCCTGGCAACGCTCTCCTCGGAACTCTCCGGTGCAGAGATCGAGGGGGCCGCGACCGCGCTGCAGGAGATCGCCGCGCGGCTCAGCGACCTCGCGCAGGCGCTGCCGGCCGAGACCGCGCTGCTCGAGACCATCGGCAAGAGCACGGCCGAGGCATCTGCCTTGCTCAAGCCGCTGGTCAAGCACATCCAGATGATCACCATCATCGCCCGCAGTGCGCGGATCGAGGCGGCCTCGCTCGACGGCGACCGCGAGGGCTTTCTCGCCTTCACGCAGGAGGCCTACGATCTCGGCAAGGCCGTGCAGGGCGCGATCGAGGGCTGCGCGCGGGATCAGCAGCGCCTGTCCGAGGCGGTCGCCACCGCATTCGGCCGGCAGAAGGAGTTCGAGAGCCGCTACCGCAATCAACTGGCGGCGGAGAGCGCCGAGCTCGGCTCCGCCTATTCCGGATTGCGCGATCAGCGCAGCAACGGCAGCCATCTCGCCGATCTCGCGAGCTCCAGCACCAGGAAGATCGCCGAGGCGGTGGGCAGCGCGATCATCTCCTTGCAGGCCGGTGACAGCACGCGCCAGCGTCTCGAGCATGTCTCGCACGGCCTCACGCTCGCCTCGGGACCCGCCCCGAGCCTCGTTCCCGAACCCGTCGCGAGCGAGGACGGCGCGCGCACGATTTGTCAATTGCAGGCGGCCCAGCTCAGAGATGCCCAGCGCGAGTTCGGCGGCGACATCGGTCAGATCGTTCGCGCCCTGACCGCCATCCTGCACGATGCGGGCAGTGTCGTCGGCCACGGCCGCACGCTCTTCGGCGGCGAGGACGGCGCTTCGTCATCGTTCCTGGCCCGCATCAAGCAGACGCTGGCACACGCCTCGACCCTGATCGCGACCTGCGAGGGCGCCGGCCGCTCGGTGGACGAGGCGCTCGCGATCGTCGAGGACACGCTGACGAAATTCCGCCAGGCGATCGCCGGGCTGGCCGAGGCGACGGTCGACATCACGCTGATCGGAATGAATGCGGGCCTCAAGGCGAGCCATCTCGGCAGCCGCGGCAGCGCTTTCGTCGTCATCGCCAACGAGCTCAAGGCCACCGCCGACCAGGTCTCGGTGGGAGCAGGGCGTCTGAGGCCCGTGCTCGACGGCATCGAGCGGTCGGCCGGGGAGCTGAAGCGGCTCCGCGTGCAGGGCGATCCCACGCAGCTCGCCAAGCTTGAGCCGCAGATCCTGCAGGCGCTGCGCGAGGTCGAGGCCGGCAACGAACGGCTCGGCAAGCTGATGAGCCGGCTCGTCAATGAAGGTGAGGAATTCGACGGGCTGATGAATTCGGCGCAAGGCCTGATGAGCACGCTCGGCGAAGGCTCGGCGGCATTGCCTGCCGTCGCGGCGCGGCTCGAGACCGCGAGCGCGGGCGCGCAGAAGCCGCGGCCGCAAGCGCAGGACGAAGCGATGCTCGACGAGCTGTTTGCGCGCTACACGATGGAGCGTGAGCGGGACGTCCACCGGGAATTCCTGCAAACGCTCGGGCTGACCTCGGTCGCCACCACGCGCCGGGTCGAGGCAGTCGAGACTGCGGACGACGGCATAGAATTGTTTTGATGCTGCTGCGGGGTCGCCTCGCGCCCGCGGAAATTTGACGGATTGACTTTGCAGGGCGTTAACCGTGGCGGAATGCTCGCCGCGACGGTCATTGTCGCGCCCCCACGGTTCGTTGCAAATACGCATGGAATTCACGGGCGGACGTTTCCATGCTGAAAGAGGGCAAATACGCGGCGTGGTTCAGAACCGCGCAAGCGCAAGGCACCGGTATCGTGCATCTGGCCCAGGGCCGGATCTCGGGCAGTGACAGCTTCTTCACCTATGGCGGCTCCTATCGGTTCGATGACGACCAGCGTTTCACGGCCGTCCTGACCACACGGCGACATGCCGACGGGCCGCCGACCGTGTTCGGGCTCGACGAGGTCGAGGTCGAGCTCTCCGGCGTGTATAGCGGTGCGATGGCGACCTGTTCGGGCACGGCGCGCGAAGCGCCCGACGTGAGGTTCGAAGCGACGCTGATCTACAGCCAGGAAGACGCACCGCCTGCCGACGCCCGGTGCGCGGTCGTAAAGCTCAGCGCCGACAAGCTGCCCAAGGGGTTCGACGGCCGTTCCCGCCCGCGGCCTCTGTTCAAGGCGGGCTCGCCCAAGCAAAAGCCAAATCGGCAATGATCCGCGCAGCTCCACTCGCGCTCGCGCCTGCCGCCACGATTAGCATTGCATTGACGCTGTTGTCTCGAATTCGCGCCGCGGCCGCGTTGCAGCAACTCTGCCTTTAGAAGCGAGAGCTAGTCTGCGGTCGATCTAGCGTGGTGGAAGAACATGCCTCAAATCTGGATGACATACGACGAGCTCGGCGCGCTTTGCGGCTGCGGTGCAACGGAAGCCCGGGACCGCGCCATCCATTTGTCGCTCGATCGTCGGAAGAGCCGCGACGGCGCAACGCGCGTCAAGCTCGATCTGGCGCTGACGGCCAAATTCTTTGCATCCGTTCGTGAAGCGGATCTCGATCTCGATTGCGCCATTGAAGCGCTGCACAACACCCACCGGCAAATGGCTGAGCTCCTGGCTCCCTCCGAGCTCCACAACAGGCGTGGGGTGGCTTGAGGGGGTGCGTCCACCGGCCATCTCGCTGAGGGGACGGCGGCCGCTTTAGGATGGTGGTCTGGGCAGGAACGCCAAGATCATCTGGGCGAGCATGACGCCCACGGTGCCTCCCGCCGCCTTCTGCAACACATCGAGGAAGCCCGGATCCCGGTCGGGTATGAAGGCTTGCATGAACTCCAGCCCCATGGCGACGGCTATGACGAGAGAGCAAGCCAAACCGAACCGTCCGGGCAGCAGGAAGGAAAGAAGGAAGCCGAGCAGCCCATAGGCGCTGAAGCGCTCGATCACGACGACCCAGTACGCCTCGTGATGCCCCATGAGCGCCGGCCTGCCCGACAGTTTCGCCAGCGTGGCGTAGACGATCAGGGCAAGGCAGATGCTCGCGGCTGCAATGAGGTGGTTCCTGCGCATGGCGCCAACATACAAGGTTGGTCGTCGGCCTGGATCGAAAGCCGAGAATATCGTTAAAGGCCCCTGCCGCCGTCGAAGGCCTTGCTCGCACGAGCCCGCTTTCAAGGTGATGCGTTCAGACGGCTCAGCCCCTCATCAGATCAGGACAAACGGATATGGGCGCGATCTCTCCCATCCTTCGAGACGCCCGCCGTTGGCGGGCCCTCTCCATGAACCACCTGTCAGACGACGTCTCTCAGGTGGTTCATGGTTCCATGTGCAGCGCCCGCTTTCGGCGCTGGGGGCTCAGGATGAGGAACGAGTGTGCAGCAGCAGTCTCATCCGGTTCAGGCGAAATCAGGCGAGGCTTCGAGCAAGAGCTTCGAGCAAGACTTGGAGATTGATCCTAGCCAGCGGGGGCCAAGATAGGGTTTAACGGAGACCGGCCCGGAAGGCCCACCCGAGCGATGGCCTGACCAATGGTCCGGCGGCCCGGGGATGGAAACAAGCATGGAAAGTTGAGCCGTATGATTAGGACGTTAAGCCTCCTCCTGGCGTTAGCTGTCGGGAGCTCTGTGGCCTCGGCGCAGGGGACCAAAGACACGCCATCGGGCACGCAGCCCACCGCGACCCGCAGCGGCACGGGTACCAATTCCGGTTCTGACAGCATGGGTGGCGCGTTCAAGGGAACGGGGACGCCAAATTACGGCACCAGCCCGGGGATGGGCTCCCAGAAGAAGTCGCACAACTAGTTGAGCAGGCTAGACCACCGGACGGGACGCTCAATCAATGCTCGCCGCCCGCATGCGGCGAGCGTTGCCGTTTTTGTAGTCAGGTTTTCTTCGCCGCCTTCGACTTCAACGAAAGACCAAGGCGCAACGCCATGCGCTTGATCGCATCGGGCGAGCGTCCGAGAACTTTCGCCGCTTGCTCCAGCGAGGCTGAAGATTTGGCCAACTCCATGAGCCGGCGATCTTCCTTGAACGACCAGGGCCTGCGCGCCATAACCGAAATGATCCTCTCGTCGACACAACGACAAAGCCGCCAAGCGGACCCATGTTCGCTCGACGGCTTTGCTTGGGTGGGGCCGGGCTTGGGGGAGCCCGGTGCGAGAGATGGATAAGCAAAGCGCGAGAGTTCGCAACAAACAACGCGGATTAAGCTAACCTCTCAACCTTACCGGGATGAAGTTGGTGCAGGACGCTCCGTATAACCACGGATGTTTCGTCAGCAGTGCCGTCGGCGACGGCGCACCAGACGCGATTGAGGACATGTCGGAGGCATGTCGTGCAGATCGCAGCTGTGCCCGAGCACAGTGCGCTCAGCCGCTTCGCATGACGCCGCTTGCCGAAGTGAACAGGGGTTAACATCGCCAGCTGGATATCGCTCTCGAACAATGAGAGATTGCGTCATCCTCTGCAGGGGTTATCGCATATGACTCGCGTCGGCAGCTTACGCGCACGCCTCGTCCTTCGAGACGGCGCTTACGCGCCTCCTCTCCATGAACCACCTGTCAGACGACGTCTGGCAGGTGGTTCATGGTTCCATGTGCAGCGCCCGCTTTCGGCGCTGGGGGCTCAGGATGAGGCTAATCGGCGTCAGTACCCGTTGAAACTACTGCCGCGCACTCCGCCCTCATCCTGAGGAGCCCGCCTCAAGCGGGCGTCTCGAAGGATGGGCCGCAACGAAAAGCTCTCAAATGCGATAACCTGTCATGACGACCAAACATCGAGCAGCACGTTGCACAAACTTCATGTTCGTCTGACAAAAGTTTCAGCGCCGATGATCTTGAAGTCGTCGCAGCATCACGTTGAAATGTACCGGGAGGACCGTTCCGAAAATTGGGAACATTCCAAATGCTTGCAATTTTGCTTTTGATTTCGATTTTTGCAGCCGGCTTTTGCTCTGGCTATGGTGTGCGGGCGTGGCGCTCGCGCAAGCGATCGGCACGATATCGTCTTTATGCGCCCTACACGCCGGCATCGATGGGAGCCAGGCAAAGCGAGCATCCATCGTAATGGCGGAACCGTGGGCGCGATGTTGAGCCGGAGCTGATCCTGGCTTGCTGATCTTGGCTTGCGGCCGGGTCGGATAACCATGCGCAGTTAGGTTAACATAGTGCGGTCCTTGAGAGCTTCGGAAGGGCAACCTAAAAAGGCAACCTAAAACATATTAGGTCATGGCGAGAGTTTAGCCGCCTCGATATTTTTAGCGGCTCGCACAGGTGGCGTGAATGGCGTATTTGATTGCGTTGCTGGGCGCGACTTGCGTCCTCATTTTGATCGCGTTTGTTCGTATCTTTGATCGGCGGCTCAAAGATCTTCCGGGGCCCTGGATCCTGAACGAGGGGCATTCGAATGACTGATCAAAGGCACATCGCGCCCCGCAGATATTTCGTCGACGCCCAAGGGCATCGTGTTCTGATCGGCCTGTCTCCGGAAGAGACGGCGGAGTTCGAGGCGCTGGATCTTGCATCGACCGAGACAGTGCAATTCGCATCCGGGATCCACGCGCGGAAAGGAGCCGCCGCGGAGGGCGAAGTCCGATGGCTCGAGCTCTATTCCAAGCACGAAGGAGCTTGGCGGGCGTGGATCGCACAAAGCCAGGCAGGACGGGCGCAGGGTTTAGGCTTTGTTAACTATGTCTGACCGATGGTAGCCGCCTTAATCTCGAATGTGGGATGGCCCAGATGTTTCAGCTGTTCCTGAGAGCGCGCGCACACAATCTTCTCGGCTCCCGGCGCGAGGACAAAGGCTTCAAAGCCCGCTCCGTCGAGCGTGATGCGGAGACCGACCGCGTGCGGATCGGTGCCGTCCTGGCGGCGATCGAAACAGCGTTGCAGGAGGCGGAGAGGGAGCAGGCCGGGCTCAACCGGCGTGTTGACGATGCCCTTGCGCGTGCGTCCGTCACCTTCGGTAACGGCACCGATGAATATCTCGAGCGGGAAGCGCTCGATAATTATCATCAGGATCTCTTCGCGGCCGACATCTCGAACGGCCAGCGACGGCTCAAGGAATTGGCGAGCAGCATCGCTCACTTGAAGTTCGTCAAGACCGCAATGCTGACGCGTTTTCCGGATTTCAAACCGCCGCAGCTCAACAGCTAACGCGGAATAGTTTTAGGTCGAATCGATCGCTGCGGCTCGTTCACCTCTCCCGCTTGCGGGAGAGGCGTAGGCCGCTTTTGGGCGGCCGTCATCTCAAATGACGCCGAGGCAAAGCCTCGGCTATGGCGAAGCGCCGGGTGAGGGCTTTCTCCTCTTGGGGATTGTCCCATCGCGGAAGCACCCTCTCCCCAACCCTCTCCCGCAAGCGGGAGAGGGAGCGCACCTCCGTCGTTGGAGCAATCAAGCCTCATCTCATCACCGTTTAGTGTCGGCAATCTTGCTGCGCGCTCTGCGGCCATCCTTCGAGACGCCCGCTTTAGGCGGGCTCCTCAGGATGAGGACAGAGTGCGCGGCAGCAGTTCAGTTTCAACGGGCACCGACGCCGATTAGCCTCATCCTGAGGGACCGCGCAGCGGTCGTCTCGAGGGACGAGGCGTGCGCGCAGGCCGCCGCCGAGAGTCAAATGCGATAGCCCTGCGGCATGCAGGGCGGACCGCCTGACAATTCGGTGCCGCTTTGCCGTTTGGCGCTTCGATCCTTTTTGATATGCTTCCCGCAAGAATCCGGATTTGAAGGAGCGAACAGGTGCCGGTCAAGAAATTGCGGACGTTGGTTGGATTGGCATGTGTCTTGACACTGGCCGCGCCGGCGACGGCCTCGGCCATCACCGCCGAGGTGGCGCGCGCATGCGACGCGGCGGTCGCCAAGGCCTTTCCGCCCAGACAAATCGGCAATCCCGCGGCCGGGAGCGCCAAGGGAACGGGCAAGGATCAGCGCGAATACTTCCAGAAATGTGTCGCCAACAACGGCAAGGTCGACGACATGCCGGCGGACGCGCCAAAGGACAAGAAGCCGACCAAATAGGAAACGGGAAGGCTGCGCTAGCGTCGGGGCGGCGGGCAGGGCGAGTAGAACGCGCCGTTGGTCGCATTGATGCGTTCGACGCACTGATTGGGATCGGTGATCGTTCCAGCCACGGTGAAGTCGTAGCCCATGCCCTTGACGACGACGATGTAGCGGCCGGGCGCGAGCGTAAAGCCGTCTTGCTCCGGTTGGAGCAATAGCATTCTCGACTGGTCTTCGACCGGACCTACCTTGTAGGGGTAGGACATGCTGCGGATGACCCAGGAATCGCCGGCGCTGACCATGGCGGCCTTCCCGGTGGCATCGACGCCCATGGCCCGGGAGACTTTCGCGACCACCCGAACTTCGGTCCCGCTTGCATCGACACCCCCGTCGGGCCTGAACACGATGAATCTGACATCGCCGTCCGGCAATGTGGTCACGCTCGGCGTGTTGATGGCGGCGGAGATCGCGACGCGCCGGTCCGGGATTTTTCCAGGTACCGGCTTGAGCTCATGGAGCTGGCCCTCGCTCAAGGCATAGACGCCGAACGTCGTCGGCAATGGCATCGAGGGCTGCGCAGCTGGCGCCGGCTCCTTTGAGCTGTCAGGCGTTCGTTCCACGGTCTCGCCCACCGAGGGGGTCGGGATCGCGGTTGGCTGAGGCTCCGGACTCTTCGGCGCACGCTCGGGCGGCGCCACCTGCGACAATGCGGTCAGTTGTGTCTTCAACCGTGGCCAATAGACGACCGCGGTACTGGCGCCCGCCATCACCAGGAGGATGGCGGTTAGTCGAACGAGAGAATTGAAGGCGCCGCTCCGTTTGGCTTGCTCCAGCGATCTTGGCGGCGCGGCAGGATGGCGCGGCGTCTCGGTAGCCGTCGGAATGGGCGGAGGAACAGGGAGGCTGACCGGCGGAGAATTCGCCGCGGAGGCTGCGGCGGCCTCTGGCGGTGAGGATGAGGATGTTCCGCTTCGTTCAAAGGACCGCTCGACCTCCCGAATGGCGCGCTCGAGGACTTGCTGGAGCGCTCGCGCTTCCCGCGCATCGGCGTGGGTGAATTGTTCCAGAAGCTTGATGCGGGCCAGCTCGTACACGGCATCCCGCATCTGCCTGGGGTCGTCGGAGATTTCGCGGATCCGCTCCGTCAGCAGGCGGACAAGTCCGGCCTTGATCTCTTGCGCCTGCGAGGCGTTGGCTGCTGTGTCGCCGGGCTCCGTCATCAAGGCCGATCAACTAGCTCGGATGGTGCTGTTTCGCTAGGCTTTTTCACCCGGATCCCTCCGGTCGCGGTGAATCGCTTTGATGATCCGAGCTGCAAGGTCCTGCGCGACCGTCTCGAAGAGCTTGCTTTTGGTCAGAAACCTGTGACATTTCGCCCAGCTCCTCTTTCCGGTGTTCGACCATGCGCGGCATTTTGACAGCAATCATGTTCTTGGCTTTCCTGGTTCAGTCTGCTTCTGCGCAAGGGACCAAGGATCAGGCCAACACCACCAGCTCCAGCATCGTGACCACGCCCGATAAAAAGAAACAGACGACCCAGGCTGCCTCGCGGCCCACCGCTGTCCGGAATGTGACGGGGAGCCTTCCTGCCGGACGGGCGGCCCAAGGCGTCTGGAGGGATGGCAAGCTGATCGCGGTGCCTCGCTGAGGTCACCCGTGCCTCGCTGAGGTCACGCAACGAACCGTGATACCGCCGTGAAGGAACGGTGGTCGCCTCCCTGACGTTCTCGCTCGGGAGATCTCGCATGAAACGATTAGTCTTGATCACACTCGCGCTTGTCGTGCCTGCTGCCGGCGCCTGGGCCCAGGGCGTCAATGACCCCTCGACGCCCAATCGCAATGTGATCATCGTCAACCCGTCGCAGCCTTCGCCCCCTAACGCGACGCCGAATATCCCGAGCCGGATCGAGCCGCCCGTGACGAGGGGCGGATTCGCCCGCCCCTATCACGGGAATAGAACCCGGGGCAGTGGCTCAAGCCGCCGTTAGAGCATGATCCGGAAAAGTGTGCAGCGGTTTTCCGAAAAGATCATGCTCAAACAATCACCTAAAGCGCGATGGCGATTCATCCAAATCGCATCGCGCTTTAGTCGCGCTGAACACCCGCCAAGATCGCAGAGCGGGCTATTGCGGATTGACCTCGACCTCCAGGGTCGATGTCCCTGCGGCGTGCCGGTTCTTGCCCGAGATCAGCAGCGTGAACTTGTCGCTGCCGCGCGCCTCGTGTTCTGCCGAATAGCGGAAGCCGGACCCGACCACCGCCAATTGTCCCCGTGATGGCCCGCTCACGACCGAGACCTTGAAGATCTGCATGTACGACCAACGCAGGCCCTGGATGCAGTCGGCTCCAGGCGCGATCGACATCGTCCATTTCACCGTATCGTGCGACAAGGCGAACGGCGTCCTGTCCTTGATGCAGAGGGGGCTCGCGTGCGCCGTCGGGCCAGCCATGGCGAAAGCCGCGAAGGCAACACCTGACAGCAACACCGATCTTGCACGCATTCTCGGTAACTCCACGAGCGGATGCCGAAAGTTCGCAGCAAGGACCTAACGCGGTCTTAGAACGGAGCTGTTGCCCTGAGGCCGATCATACGATTTGGATCTCAGGAAAGACCAATCATCCGGTCGGCCTTTCCCAGACCATGCCATCCTACCCCTGTTTTGCCCGACGGAGCAAATCGAATTTCGGGAAAGGCGTAACCCATTGATTTGGCTGATGCCGGCTACTGTGCATGGGGTTGTTTTCGTATTTTGATAGGACGGCCACGCCCTCTTAAAATGTTGCAATTGGCAACCGCATCAGCTGAAGTTGCGGCGGCCTCGCTGCTGCGCGGCCCGCTTGGGAGTCATCGGAGTGCGATCCACTCGCCGCAAGTCCATATCGGATCGCTCGATATCGGTGCGCGCGCCGGTCAAGGCGGCGGTGGCCGCCGCTGTCGGATGGGTCCTCTGTGCCTGTCCGCTGTCATGTCTGGCCCAGACCGAGCCGGAGCCGTCCGTCAACGACTATCTTCCACCCAGTGAGCCGGAAATTTCGCGCGACGAATGGCGGCAGCGGATCGAGGACGCACGGCGCCGCGCCAAGGAGGTCTCGCGCGAGCGGCGGGAGCATCCGGAGCTCTACAAGCCGATTCCGGAAGATCCGGACCTCGTCGCGACCGAACGTCTGCTTCGCGACGACAGCCTGCAGCGAGGCGACATCGTCACGACCAAGAAGGGCATGTTCGTCTACCAGGGCCGATCCGATCAGCCGCGCCGCGATCAGGATTTCGTGCCCGTGAACCCGAAATCGGTGCGCTGAGTCAGTACCGCCGCAAGATCTCGTTGAATTTGGGATCGGTCACTTTCGCGGTCTCGAGCAGCAGCGACTTGCCTTGCGGCGTTGCCTGCACATAGGCCGCGATCAGCAGCGGCTCGTAACGCGAGCGATGGGCCAGCGCCGCGCGGATGTCGGATTGCGCCAGCAGCTTGATTTCTTCGTCGGTTGCAGCGGCGCTCGAGGTCACGGTCTGGACGCGGGAGAAGGCAACGTCGATCGGCACCGACCCGCTCAAGTAGGACATCTTCACCGCCGGCGTGACCGCCTCGCCGGCCTGCGCCTGTAGCGTGCCGAGCGTCAGCCACAGCGCGGGTCGGATCGGTGAGACTTTCAAGGCGGCGATGACCGCGGCTTGGACCGCCTTGTTCTCGCTGGCCCGTCCGCCTGCATCGATCGACGGACGGTGAAGAATGTCAGCGGCCATCGCGGCCGCATAATTCGCCAGCAGATCGCCATCCCATGAGAAAGGTGCCAGGCCGCCGGCGGCCGCCAGCTTGGCCTTGTCGGGCGGAATCTCGCCCGAGAACAAGTCGCTGGCGCGAAAGTTCGGTCGGACGAGATCGCCATAGAATGCCAAGCCGGCGTGAAGCGCCAGCACGATTGCGGTCACGATGCCGATGACGCGAAGCAGGTTGATGCGGGTCATGGTGGAATTGACGAGGCCTGTGCGGGCGAGCCGACGATGGGATTGAGGTTCAGCCGGAGCCCTCAAATTGCCATCAGACTATCGCCTTGGATCGTCAGCAGCGTCAAGTTTCCGGTCGCATATGCACCGGTGTCGATGTTGATGCGGTTTGGGCGGATGTCGGGCGCGCTGACCGGGGTATGACCGTGAACGATGTATTTGCCGAAGCGCTCCTCGGAGGCCAGGAATTCCTCGCGGATCCAGAGCAGGTCCTCATCCTTCTGCCGATCGAGCGGGATGCCCGGCTTGACCCCGGCATGGACGAAGAAGAAGTCGCCGCAGGTGAAGGACGAGGGCAATTGCTGGAGGAAGGCCAGGTGCTCCGCCGGCAGCGCGCGTTTCAAGCCCTCGATCAGCTCGACCTGCTGCTCCGCGGACGGATTCATGGTCGGCGTGATGCCGTAGGAGACCAGCGTCAGCAGGCCGCCGTAGTGGCGCCACTCCTGCAGGCGGGCGGGGTCCTTGAGCACCTCGAGCAGGAAGACCTCGTGGTTGCCCCTCAGACAAACCGTCTCGTGCGATTTCGAGCGTTCGATCAACAGATCAAGCACGGCGCGCGAGTCCGGGCCGCGGTCGACATAGTCACCGAGGAAGACCTGAATGGCGCGTTCGGGGGCCGAGCGGGCAAGATCGACGTCGATCACGGTTAACAGCGATTGAAGCAAATCGGCGCGGCCATGCACGTCGCCGATCGCATAGACGCGAACGCCGTCGGGAAGCCGAGGCTTGGTCTTCTTGCGAAAGCGCGAGGAAAGGCCCATCAGGTCGGTCGAATCGCCTTGGCGTCACGAGCGGAACTTCGTTACCGCTCTTAGCAGAACAAGTCACACATCGGTATTCTTAATTGTTTGCAACCAACGCGCCCGCATTTTGATTAAAGCATCGCGCGGCCTTTGAGCCGTATTTCAAGAGGTCTCGCGTAGCGTCCTTCCCAACAAAAACGGGGAGCGCGACATGCGCAAAGTTGTAAAGTTCCTGGCGGCCGTGGCCGCTGTCGTCGTTGCTGCGGGGACGCAGCGGAGCGCGGAAGCCGCCTTTGTCGGCGCGCCCATGGGGCTGCGGGGCGCCATCCAATACATCAAGTTCGACCAGCCGACGCTGGCGCCGATGGCGTTCACCATCTTTTGCCTGAAGTACAAGGACGAGTGCAAGCCGCGGCCGCAGCAGATCGTCTTCCGGGGCGGACGCCTGAAGCTGACGGCCGAGCGCATGGCGCAGATGCAAGAGGTCAACCAGCGGGTCAATACCGCGATCCGTCCTGAGCCCAACCTGGAAGGCCTGCGCGGCGAGAAATGGCTGCTGCACCCGGCGAGCGGTGATTGCAACGACTACGCCGTGACAAAACGCCACGATCTGATCGCCAAAGGCTTTCCGGCGCGCGCGGTGCTGCTGAGCGAGGTCGTGACCACCTGGGGCGAGCATCATCTCGTGGTCGTGGTGCGCACCTTCTCGGGCGATTTCGTGCTGGACAATCTCTCCGGCCACATCATGCCGTGGTCGAAGAAGCCCTATCGCTGGGTCCGCATCCAGTCGCCCAAGAATCCGAACTACTGGGCCTCACTCGGAGATCGTGCGGTTTGATCACCCGCGCTCTATCGTGATCCGGATTGGCTGACGCTCTGCGACAGCCCCAATCCCACGATTACCGAAAGACACAGGATCGCTGCCGGGCGCAGCAATCCAGGACCCGCAAAGCTCTGGACCAGCGCAAAGAGAACACAGGCGGCGGCTGCCGCCGGAAAGAACGAGTCGCGTCCGCGCTGCAGAGCGCCTAAGAACAGGCGGACCAAAACGATCAGGCTCACCGCGATCATGGCAGCCAGGCCGATCCATCCCATCCCCGCAAACACGGAAGTGGCCGCCGAGGGCGTGGATAAAACGGCGCCGGCATCGCTCTGATAGATCCTGCCCACCGCGGCAAAGGTCCCGGCGCCGGCGCCGAACCAGCGCGTATCGGCCAACATGCGCTCGAGGGCGGCCTTGGTCTCGGTCCCCATCTCCGGGACGAGCCGCAGCAGGATCGGTCCGGAGCTCTTGTCGAAAAGAAAGGTCAGCACGATCGCCGCGCCGATCAGAGCCGCCACCGACAATGCGCCCGCGGCCAATGGCGACAGGTCCAGTCTGCGGATGACGAGGATCAGCAGGATCAGCACGACGCCAAACGCCGCTGCGATCGCGCTGCTCGTTCCTGAAAACCCAAAGATCGCGGCGGCGCTGACCAAGGCCCCGACCAGACCGCAAAGGCCGATCGCGACCGAGCGAAGCAGCGAGTGACGGGTTTCGGCCCGTTCGGCTGCGAGCTGCATGACCGCCAGATTGAGCATGAGGCCGAGGCCGGCCAAGGTCGTCGTGAGGTCATGGGGTACGCTTGCAGCAAGCGCCGGCGAGAGCCGATGCAGGTCCAAGATCAAGGCGGAGGCCGCGGTTACTCCGCTCAGCACGAACAGAACCAGCTCGGCCCGGCCGCGGTTGCGGACCACCAGGATCGCGACGCTGAGCGACGAGATCGCAGCAAGCGCCAGCAGCAGCGCGTTCACCGTCAAGCCGATATCGGCCGTGATCGGCCCGAGCGAGAGGCCACCGAGGACGTCGTGAGCGCTGGACCAGATCGGGTGCGCGCCGCCCAGCGGAAGCGGGGCGAGCTGGGCGGCGATGCACAGCGGAATGGCAATCAGGATCCAGCGGCCCCAGGACGTCGCGCGAACATAGTGCTCGTAGTCGGCCTTTCGCGTGCTCAAGGCGGCCGCCAGCAAGCTGAGCGCTGCGGCCATCGTCCCCAGCTGCACACCAAATTTGGCGTCGGCGAATTCGAGAGCGGAAGCGGAAACGATGGAAACGATGAGGGCGAAATAAGCGAGGGACAAACGGCGCTCGAAGGGAATCCTGAAACGGTCAGGTCACCATACAAGCGGGCGGTTGGTTTTCAAGCGAAGGTCTGCGCGCGTCGTCAGCGCACAGTTTTGACCGGCCGGGCGAAGACGCGGCCAGCGCGCGCGGCAGCAAGGCCAAAGCGCGCGCCTGACCCAAAGAGGTAGCCGCCCTGCAGGGCAATGGCCGCGAACACCACGCCCTTGAGGCTCTCGAGCATCGTGAGATCGACCAGCAAGCCGACCGGGACGGCGGCGAGCACCATGACGAAGGTCAACGGCAGCAGCACCAGGACCCGAAAGCGTTGGCCCAGCACGGCACCTACCAAAAAGCTGAAAATCAAAAACGCGGTCATCCGAAACACTCTCTGTGCTCCGGACCCTAGGTTCCCCTCCCTAAAAAGACCCTTAAGTTGTATGGCTAAATTTGGCCTATAGGCTGCAATTGGCCAGCAATGAATTGTAGGCTTCCCGCAGCCCGTTCAGGGCCACCATACCCTTGATCTCGCTGTCGCTTTCCCTCACGACCACGGACAGCGAGGGCGTCGTCTGCCATTTGCCGGCGGCAAAGGCGGAGACCTCGTCGGGCAGCAGCACGGCAGCGCCCGCGGCCGCCATGCTGGCGTCGAACGTCAGCGTGCCGCCGCCGCTCGCGGCGATGGTGACCTTGGGGTGGCTCCGCGGCGGGAAGGGCCGTATCAAGGCCACCAGCACGTCGATCTTGCCCTTCGGTGCACAGCGGACGATCAGGCCGGCGAAGTCCGGGTCCGACTGGGTCGTGTCCGCCGTCTTCATGATGGCGGCGAAGCTCTCGCCGTCCTTGCTCCCTTGGGTCCGGGTGAATTTCCAGACGGAGGAGGACGCAGGGGCGGCGACGGCAACGATGGATGTGCCCTGGCATGACGATGGCGCGCTGCCAATGCAGGAGGGGCCAGGATCGCCTGGGCGATCAGCCGCGCCAAACAGGGAACTTGCCAACAGCGTGATCAGAAGGGGGGCAGACACGGGAGTCCTATCCTCAATAGACCCAGCCTTAGCAGACGGCCGCGAGGTCAAGAAGCCTTGCGCTCGACACATCGAGCCCTTGAGTTGGGCGGTTTGCTCGCCGACCGGGCACACGAAATACAACAAATAGTCACAAAGGCTTAAACTAAGCCCCAAACAGTGGCCCACACGCAACAGTAGCCGACCGATCGCACCGTTAACCACTCGGGAACCCTTGTCGCACCGCCCGCGCCGCCGTACCAATCGAGGCTAATTGGGGTCTCTTGGGGCGCGATTCATGCATTCCTTTGCCAAGTCATATTTTTTCAAGCCGGCGTTTCTGGCCGCTGCCTTAGCGCTCGGGGCGTGCTCGACCAATCCCGGCTCGGGTCCGCTCACGGACGACGTCAACAACAAGATCCAGACTGAAAACGCGCCGGCCTACGAGCTGGTGCCGCTCAATCCGGCCACGGTGAAGATCCTGCACACCCATGAGCCCAAGGGGCTCGCCGGCGTGTTCACCGACCGACGTCCGCCCGCCAGCATCGTGTTCGGCATCGGCGACGTCGTCAGCGTCACCATCTTCGAAGCTGCGGCTGGTGGTCTGTTCATCCCGGCGGAAGCCGGCGTCCGCCCGGGTAACTATGTGACCATCCCGGATCAATCGGTCGACAATGACGGCTTCATCACCGTGCCCTATGCCGGCCAGGTCAAGGCGGCGGGTCTGACGGCGGTCCAAATCCAGCGCGCCATCATCGAGAAGATCGGCAACCGCGCCATCGAGCCGCAGGCGGTCGTGGCGATGTCCTCGCAGCGCACCCAGCTCATCAGCGTGCTCGGCGAGGTCAATTCGCCGGCGCGTTATCCGGCGAGCGCGGCGGGTGCCAAGGATCGCGTGCTCGATGCGATCACCCGCGCCGGCGGCATCAAGGGCCAGGGCTTCGAGACCTGGGTCATGCTCGAGCGCGCGGGCAAGCGGGCGACCGTGCCGTTCGAAAATCTCGTGATGGCGCCCGAGAACAACGTCTATGTGCGTCCGGACGACAGCATCTACGTCTATCGCGAGCAGCAGAAGTTCCTGGCATTCGGCGCCAGCGGCCAGAGCGGCGAGTTCAACTTCGATGCCTGGCGCATCAACCTCGGCGAAGCGGTCGGCAAGGCCGGCGGCCTCTTGGATGGCCAGGCCGATCCGGCTGCCGTCTATCTCTATCGCCGCGAGCCGCGCGAGGTCGCAGCCCAGCTCGGCATCGACGTGAGCAAGTACACGTCAGAAACGATCCCGGTCATCTTCAACGTGAACTTCCGCGATCCCGGCGGCTTCTTCCTCGCCACCAAGGTCATGATGAAGAACGGCGACATCATCTACGTCTCGAACTCGCGCAACGTCGAAGTTGCCAAGTTCCTGAACTACCTGCGTGTGATCATGGCGACCGGCAGCGATGCCGTGAACCTCTCCAACGACGCCCTGATCTTCCGCAACAACATCAAGCTGGCGCCGTAAGACGCCGACTTGATCGACCAAAGACGATGGCACCGGGGCTTTGTCCCGGTGCCATTTTCGTTTAGCAATCGAAGCGGTTCTGTCGGGGCTACGCGTTCGGCATCTGGATCCGGGCGCCACTCGGCACGGCGCGCCGGCCATCGGTGACCCCGCAGCATGGCAAGGGGCTTCATGCGCTTTCGAACATTTTGCCGCTGTCTGGCTCTGGTCCCTGTCGTCTTCGGGCTAGCACCGGCCGGGACGGTTCTCGGCGCTGCCGCAGAGCTGGGCGTCCGCCACCGCATCGATGTGATGGTTCTGGCCGAGCCTGATGCTCCGATCTTGTCGCGCCTGAAGGGGGCCAAGGGCGAGCTGTCCTTCACCGTCCGTCTCTCGGCGAACTCCAAGGAGAGCAAGTTCTTCGGGATGCTGCGCCCGTCTTTCCCGGATATCGTCGTGCCTGACGGCCCGGGCAAACCGCTGGTCCAACAGACCAAGCTCTGGGAGGAGGACGTCTGCCATCAGCGCCGCGGCCTGCCGAAGGTCACCGTGACCCAGCTCGGCGGGCATTTTGCCGAAGGGGAGGGGCGGGTCGAGGTCTCCGCCATCAACCGGCACATCGGCCTTCTCGTCCCACCCGACGAGTTAACCCCCGGAATAAAACTCGATCAGGGGAGCGATGGCTTTGGGCTATTCTATGCGTTCCGGGCCCAGACCCGGAACAGCCGTCTCAACGTCGATCTGAAGATCTATCCGATCGATTGCTTCCTCTAAGCTCAAGCAAAGCCCGCCCGAACAGAGCTCGCTCCAGAACGACGATGCACCTTTGGCCTCCCAACATCAGCTGGTCCAGGATTCGCTGGTCATGGAGCCTGCCTGCGACCTTCATCCTGTTCTTCGTGGCCGCGGGCGCGCCGTTTCCGTTCGGCTCGACCAATGATCTGTCGATCGCGTTCTGGTGCCTGTGTCTCGGGGTCGCGGTGATCTTCGCGCCGACGCGCGATCTGCGGGCGCCGCATCTTTGGCTGCTCGCCGGCATCGGCGTGATCGTCGCCGCTTACGCGTTCGTCCTGCATGAGCAGCTGTCCGATCATCCCTGGGTCGCGCCATTCCAGCCGATCTGGAAGCAGGCCTCGGATCTGCTCGGCGTGCCGATCGCCCCGTCCGCGTCCATCGTCAAGAACGAGGCGTTCTTCGCGCTCGGCGCGCCGCTCGCCAACATCCTCGCCATCGTGCTCGGTATCACCGTCGGCGCCGAGCGTGAGCGCGCGCGCCGCTTGCTGTGGGTGATCGCGATCTCGGGCGCGGCCTACGCCCTTTACGGCGTGCTCTCGTTCCTGATCGAGCCCACCATGATCCTGTGGCGGGACAAGAACGCCTATCTCGGCAGCGTCACCGGCACCTTCATCAACCGCAACACGGCGGCGGCGTATTTCGGCTCGGCCGCGGGGATCTGGATGCTCCTGATCCTGGAGGACGTCCGCCGCCGCCTGCCGGAGCGGCATGTCGAATGGCGGCGTCTGTCGCTCGATCTGCGCACGATCCCGCCAAGAGAAATCCTGCCGCAGCTGAGCTGCCTCCTGATCTGCCTGATGGCGATGTTCATGACGACCTCGCGCGCCGGCGTCGGCCTGTCGCTGCTGGCGATGATCGTCGCGTTCACGCTCTTTCTGCGAAAAGACCTGCCGCCGCGCACGGGCATCTGGATCTCGCTGGGCTCCGGCCTCGCCGTCGCGCTCGGCCTGTTGCAGCTGCTCGGCGGCCGCGTCTCGAGCCGCTTCGACAGCCAGGGCCTGGTCGACGAGGGCCGCGTCGAGGCCTGGAAATCGACGCTTCGGATCATCGCCGATAACCCGTGGTTCGGCACCGGCATGGGCACCTTCCAATGGGCCTTCCCGCCCTACCGCAGCCCCAACATCTCGATTCGCGGCGTCTGGGATGCCGCGCATTCGACGCCGCTGGAGCTTGCCTCCGAGGTAGGCATTCCCATGGCGCTGCTGGTGGCGCTCGGCTGGGCCATTATGCTGCTGGTGCTGGCGCGGGGCGTGTTCGGACGGCGGCGCGATGCCATCATCGCGCAGGCGGCTGCGGCGACCGCGACGCTGTCGCTTTTGCATTCATGCCTCGACTTCACGCTCCAGGTGCCCGGCTACAGCATTCCGTTCTTTGCGCTTTTCGGCGCGGGCCTGGCGCAATCCTTCTCGACCAGGGACGGCCGCCCGAGGGCGGACCACGTCGCTACCAGGCCGCGAGGCGAGGGCGGTCCGACAACCGCTGCCCGCACGGCGCGCACGCTGCCCGAGCTTCACAAAAGTGTCTAGATTTGAAGCAGTTGCGCCGTTTACGAAGTCTTTAGAATAAGTGGACAGCTCTCGTCTCTTCCGATAGGTTCCGCACTGCACAGCCATTTGCCCGGGCCGAGGAAGCACATCGGGGCAGCTGATTTTTTGGAGGTTGATTTATGAGCGTTATCAGAATCGCGCTTCGCATGGCTGCCGCCGCGGCCCTCGCCGCGACGATCTCGTCGGCCGCCAGCGCCGCCATTTATCCGCCGCAGCGCCAGCTGCCGGCCACCGTCATTTCCGAGTTCAAGGCTGCCCCCAGCAGCCTGTTGCAGCAATATCCGACCGGCGGCCCGCAGCTGATCTCGCGCGTGCGCGATCTCGGCGCCTCCGATCCGACCACGCTTCCCGGCCTGATCGCGCTCTTGAAGGATCCCGCGACGACCAAGGACCAGATGCGCGCGATCGTCGGCGGCCTCGCCCAAGTCGCCCGCATGGCCGCGCAGTCCGACCAGGCCTATGCCAATGAGATCCAGGCCGCGATCGCCGGCACCGGCAACCAGGACGTGATCGCCGCCTACCAGGCCGCGACCGGCGACGTCGCGATCGCCGCGACCGGCGGTGGTGCGGGCGGCTCATCCGGCGCGGGCGGGCCGGGTGGCAATCCCGGCAACACGGGCGGTTCTAACAACGGTGCGCCGAGCTTCGGCGGATTCCACTATGCGAACACCGTCTCACCGAACTCGGGCGCAGGTACCGCCGGAATCACTAACGCCTCGAACAACGTCAGCCCGCGCCGCTGAGCGCCGACGAGCTTGCAGGAGCGGTCCGGCCGGACCGCTCCACGACGGAACGGCGCTTTGCGGCGCCGTTTTGCGTTTACGGCGTTAAGCTTCCGCGCAAATTATAATGTGCGCGCACCGTTGCGCTGCATCAATTGAGTTCAGCCGCGTTTCGCCGCGTGTTATATTCGCCTTCAAGTGCCGGTTCTTTTCGAGTGTTTTTGCTCGCGTGACTTTCTCATCCCAATGCCGTCCTCCAGAACCAGTCGCTGGACGATTTCAGGAATTGCACAATGCTGCAGGTGAATAAGCCGTCGTCGGAGATCAACCGCGACTACGCCGAGGTTGAAGGCTCTCCGGCCCAGACGCTCACCTCGTATGTCGAGATCGTCCGCCGCCAATTCCCGACCATGGTCGCGATCGTCTCGGCCTGCGTGATCCTGGCGTTGCTCTATCTCTTCACCGCCGCGCCGCAATTCACCTCCACCGCCTCGATGGTGATCGACACCCGCAAGGTGCAGCTGTTCCAGCAGCAATCCGTCCTTGGCGATATCGCGATCGATTCCGCGACGGTGGAGACCCAGGTTGAGATTCTGAAATCCGAGAACATCAGCCTCGCTGTGATCCGCGATCTCCATCTGACAGACGATCCCGAGTTCACAGGCGGTGCGGGCGGTCTGCTCGGCACAATTATAGGCGCCGTCTCGGGGCTTTTCTCGGAGGGCCGCCCATCGTCCGAATTCGAGCAAACTCGCAAGGCGCTTGGCGTGTTCGAGAAGAACCGCACCATCAAGCGCCTCGGCCTGACCTATGTGATGGAGATCGGCTACACCTCGAAAGATCCGAATAAGGCCGCGAAGATCGCCAATGCGATTGCAGACGCCTACATCGTCGACCAGCTCGAGGCGAAGTACCAGGCGACCCGCCGGGCCAGCGTATGGCTGCAGGACCGCATCAAGGAGCTGCGCACCCAAGCCTCCGTTGCGCAAAAGGCAGTGGTGGATTTCAAGACGGCCAACAACATCGTCGACACCGGTGGGCGGCTGATGAACGAGCAGCAGCTTGCAGAGGTCAATAGTCAGCTTGTGATGGCTCACGCGGCCACGGCCGAAGCCAAGGCACGGCTCGACCGCATGAACGACATCCTCAAGCAGGACATTCCGGACGCCAACGTCGCCGACGCGTTGAAGAACGACACTATTGTCAAGCTCCGCGCCCAGTACGTCGACATGGCGTCCAAGGAATCGATCTGGGCTATGAAATACGGCTCTGATCACCTGGCGGCGGTCAACCTGCGCAGGCAGATGGCGGAGATCAAGAAGAACATCACCGACGAGCTGAAGCGCATCCAGCAATCCTACAAGAGCGATTACGACATCGCGGTGACGCGCGAGGAGAGCATCAAATCCAGCCTCGCCAATGCTGTGTCGGAGTCGCAACTCACCAACCACGCGCAGATCCAGCTCCGCGAGCTCGAGAGCAACGCCCAGTCCTACCAGGCGATGTACGACAACTTCCTCCAGCGCTACATGGAGAGCGTGCAGCAGCAATCGTTCCCGATTACCGAGGCACGGGTGATCAGCGCGGCAACGACGCCGCTGGTGAAGAGCTACCCGAAGTCGCTGATCATCCTGGCGGCGAGCCTGCTCGGCGGTATGATGCTGGCCTTCGGCGCGGCGATGGCGCGCGAGCTCACCGACAAAGTGTTCCGTACCACTGGCCAGGTCGAGGAACAACTCGGCGCCAATTGCATCGCGATTCTTCCAGCGCTCGGTCCCGCGACCGCGGCGCCCGGGCTCGGCGAGAGGATGCTGGGCGGCAAGCTCGCCGCGAAGGGTAATCCTCAGCCTGATCTGCTGCGCTATATCGTGAACAATCCGCTGTCACGCTTCTCGGAAGCCGTGCGCTCGGTGAAGGTGGCGGTCGATCTCAACTCTATCGTGCGCGAGAACCGTGTGTTGGCTACGACGTCGACCTTGCCGAACGAGGGTAAGAGTACGCTGTCGACCAACCTCGCACAGCTGATGGCGCATGGCGGCGCGCGGGTGATCCTCGTCGATGCCGATTTGCGGAACCCCTCATTGTCGCGCGCATTGGTGCCCGATGCGAAGATCGGCCTTGTCGATGTCGTCGCGCAGAAGGCGCGGCTCGAGGACGCCCTGATCGTCGATGCCGAGACGAAGCTGTCGATCCTGCCAGCGGGCGCCACTTCGAAGCTGTTGCACACCAACGAGATACTGGCGTCGAAGGCGATGCACGCGCTGGTGACCCAGCTTCGCGCGCAGTTCGACTATGTAGTGCTGGACATGCCACCAATGGCGCCCGTTGTAGACGTGCGCGTTACCTCCGCGTTCGTCGACTCCTACGTGTTCGTGGTGGAGTGGGGCCGGACCAAGATCGATGTGGTCCGGCACAATCTGCGCGGCTCGCCGGAAATCCAGGACAAGCTTCTCGGCGTCGTCCTGAACAAGGCCGACACGAAAGCGCTGGCGCGCTACGAGTCCTATCATGGCCGCTACTACTATCAGAAATATTATGCCCGTTACGGGTATGTCGAATAGCCGCCCTAGGCCGTTCGTGGTTCTGCTGCGTGGACTGTTGCTTGCGTCCGGGCTTGCCAGCGTGCTCTGGTCTCTTATGGTGTTGCCGTCCTTTCGGGGGCTTTTGCCGGCCCGTGACATAGCGGCACGGATCATCTCGGATGACCGGTTGAAGGCGCAGGCATTGGCGGAAATCCTTGCGCTCATCGAGCCTGCAGCTGCGGCTGCCCTGTCGCCGCCCGAACTGTTTCGTGCCAGTGCGCTCGCGCGGGTTCGGCTTGCCGAAGTGGCCATGGCGCGCAAGAGCTCCGATGAGGCGGATGCCGAGATCGCAGCGGCAGAGCAAAAGCTGGTTGAGGCGCTCTCTGTCAATCCCACAGATTCGTTTCTGTGGTTGATGCTCTACTCGGTCGAGACGAGCCGCAGCGGCTTTGATCCAAAGACGGTGGCCCACCTGGAACGATCATATCTGGCCGGGCCGAATGAGGGCTGGATTGCGGTTCGCCGCAATCGCGTTGCGCTTGGCGTATTCCCGCTGCTGAGCGAATTAGCTCAGGCACGCGTAGTAGATGAGTTCGCCGAGATGGTGGATGCAGATTTTTGGAACGACACGGAAGCAAATCTGACCGGCATCGGATGGGCGCATCGCGATCGGTTGCTTGCCGGGCTTCAGCGCGTCGATCTCGTCTCTCGGGAGGCGTTCGCACGCATGCTGTTCCGGGACGGCTACGACATTCAGGTCCCAGGCGTGAAACAAAAGGAGAGACCCTGGTGATGGCTCCAACCTGTCTCGTTCAGGATCGCCTGTGGCTGACGGCCCTGTGCATCCTTTGCATCAGCGTTTCCAGCGGTCGTGCGCAGACCACCACCACAGGCCCGGCGCTGACCATGCAACGCAGTTTGGACCAGTCGGGAGCGAACGTGATACGGGATCCGCTGGGACGGCCGTGCCTCGATGTCGAGGCAGCTGCTCGTGCCGGGGCCGCCAATCCTGCTATGCAAGACCATATTGTGAGCATCAAGAACAACTGTGCGAAGTTGATCAAGGCGAAGGTTTGTTACGCGAACTCCGATCACTGCAACGAAGTCGTCTTGCAGGCATACAAGCGCGTCGATACGATTCTCGGCAGCATGAAGGGCGTGACGACTTTCCGCTACACCATCACCCAACGGTAGCGCTGAAGGGCAGGACCGTTCATGCACCGGTTTGCGTGCGTCACCATCGCGCCATTGATGTCTGCCTTCGTCCTTTCGGCTTGCGAGCCGGCCGTTGGTGCACCTTCCGTGTTCTGGGCCAGCGATCCCGTGGGACCGGACGAGACGGTTCTCGTCGTTGGTGATGGCCTTGCCAAGGTCGAGACCGTTGAAGTTACGCGCGTCGCCGACCAAGCGGAGCGCGCAGCTCCTCCGGCTCAGGGCGTCAAGGTCATTCCCGTGCAAGTCAGCAACGAGTCGCTGAAATTCACGATTCCGAAAGACATGGCCCAAGGAGTTTATCGCATCTCGCTTGGCAGCGATGCTGCTCCCGCCCTCGACCTGAATGCCCCGACCATCTATTGGCCGCAGGGTGATCTCGGCGGGAGCAGCAGCCCGGGGGGCTGGCTTCGCGTGTTCGGCCGCAACATTGCGTCCGGACAAGGGGCGGTGGGTCGGCTGAAGCCTGCTGGCGGCGCCGGCGCGGAGATCTCTCTGCAGCCATCCGTCGCGAGCACGTGGGATTCCACGTTCAGTCTCCCTGCCGATCTCGATGTCGGCGAATATTCGGTCAGGCTCTGGAATGGTCATGGCGATTCCAATGATTGGCGGGACGTCGGCATCTGGCGGGTGAAAGGGAGGGCGGTTTGGCCCGACCTGACCCTCGATGCCAAGGCCTTTGGTGCCGTTGCTGACGGCGTGCGCGACGACACGCCCGCGCTCAAGTCGGCGTTGCTGTCCCTCGCGCAAAAAGGCGGAGGAACGCTGTTCCTTCCCCGCGGCTACTACCGCCTCTCAGATGGATTGACCTTGCCACCCCATACCCGCCTGAAGGGCGAGGGGCGCACGCTGGTGCGCTTGATCTGGCCAGACTTCCCTGTGCCTCCTTTGGCCCTGCTCGACGGCTCGACGGAGTTTGCGATCGAGGACCTCACGATCGTGGCCTCCAACCACGCGCATATCATCAGCGGTGGATTTTCTCGTGCGCCGGGCGACGAAGCTACGGAGCCGCAAAACATCGTCTTGCGCAACGTGACCGTGCGCGCATCGATGTATCGCGGTCATCTCACTCCGGACCAGACCAATGACCGCCTCAAGGCCGCCCTGAAATTCTCGACCGGCGGACCGGATACGGTTCGCCTGACCGGCAAGAACCTCATTGTCGAGGATTGCGACCTCTACGGTTCGGGCCGTTCCCTGTATCTCGAGCGTCCCCGCTCGGCGCGGGTGACAGGCAACAAGCTCTACAACGGGCGTTGGGGGTGGTACTCCATTAGTGGCGCAGATCGCGTGATCTTCGAGGACAACGATGTGATCGGAGGCGACCTACAGAGTACGGGGGGAGGCTTGAACACGCTCAGCAAGCACGAGATGTTCGCCCAAAGCGTCGCGTTTCTGCACAATCGCCTCCAGATGATGAACGGATGGGATCGAGAGGCGGTGACCTCCGATGGCCCTGGAGGATGTTACTACGGCCACGCGGCTTCCATTGGCGGTGACAGGCGTAAAATAACTCTGCAGCCATCGCAGACGGATGGGCCGCAGGATTTACAAAGATGCGTTGGCGCGGGTCTCTTTGTTCTAGGGGGACGGGGCATGGGACAAGTGCGGCGGATTCGTTCAATTGAAGGGCTGGACGTTCTGCTCGATGATCCGCTCGACGTTCAGACGGACAATTCCTCCATCGTCTCGCTCACCACATTGCAGCGCCGCTACCTGATAGTCGGTAACGAGCTTTCTGACGCAAGCACTGGCGTGCAGCTCTTTGGTTCGTCCGTTGAGCATGTCGTTGCGGACAATATCTCACGCCGGACCTGGGGGCTGCTCAACAGGGGGTTGTATTACAGAGCGTATCAGCCGACGTGGTATTCTCAGTTTTTGCACAACCAAATCGCCGAGGGCGACTTGTGGCGGGATGCTTTTATTGGAACATGGGGTTCTCAGAAGCCTCCCAATACGGCCCCGTTGTCGCTGGCCACGATCATCCGTTCGAATACGTTGTCGGAGGATGCGCATATTGAAGTGAGGGGTTATATAAAAGCTGCTCCCGGCGTTCGCGATGTGGTAATTGAAAAAAATCAGCTGTCTCAGCGAGCGAGTAATTCAATCATTGTGGATGAGGGAGCCACTGGCGTCTTGATCAAAAGCAATGTGAGCTCCGAAACAAAAGGCCCAGCAACTCGCGATTAATTTCTCGAGCTAAGACTGCGCAACGGTTGGTTCGATCTTCAACCCTGTCAGCCGGGCCAGTTCCGCGGCAACAGCATCAGGTTCGCGCAAATGGCGCACGGCCCTTTCCAGCTCTTCGACCTTTGATCCTACCAGAAAACGGTACCAAAAGCCCTGTAACACATTGTAGATCAGCCCCTCTCTGCCGTCCAGGAAGCCAAGGAGGAAGAGATAGCGATACAGAAAATAGGCTAAAGAGCTGATTTGGAATGGAATTCGATTGTAGAAGCTCTCCTTTAGGAAGCGTTTGATCGAGGCTTGTGAAGAGCTTCCGCTTCTTGAAAGCGCGGCGGTCGGCCTCATGAAATGCAAGCGCTGATTCAGGACCTCGACAGCCTCACGTGTGGCATACCTGTTGTGCTTGTCGGTAAAACTGGACAGGCCGCTCAGGTTGTGATCAGCAAATCCCCCTTGGAAAGTCACCGTGCGGCCGTCTCGAACAAAGATGTGCTCATCCATCCAGCGATCCTCGATCTTGCCGTAGCCGCGCCGCCAAATGCGGGTCATGACGAGGATTCCTCGTCCGCCGTACTTGATGGTTCGCTCCATGAACACGAGCTTTCGCTTGAGGTTGACGCCGGTTACTTCGGAGGGAAGTGTTGGAATCCGAGCACGGATCTCCGCGACAAGATCAGCCTCAATGTACTCGTCAGCATCCAGTCGCATCACCCAATCACTTCTTATGGGTGCGTTGTCGAGAGCCCACTGAAATTGCTTCGCCTGATTGACAAAGGGATTTTGCAGCACAATCGCGTTATGACGCTTCGCGATTTCCACGGTGCTATCGGTCGAGAAGGAATCGACCACGAATACTTCACTGGCGATCCCCGCAACACTCTCGAGTGCTCGGTCGAGGTGTTTTTCCTCGTTGTAGGTGAGGATGATGACGGAGAGCATGGTTGAGCCTACCTGCCCGCTGCAAAAAAATCGTCAAATATCGCGCGATGCCGGGCAGGGTTCACGGCTATGAGATTGAAAGAATGCTCGTGCGCCACCCCCCGAGTGACGGCATCGAATATCTGATATCCCGATGACGACAAAAGAGTCTTCACGCCGTCGAAGTTCTGAGGAAGAACCTCAATGAAGATTATTGGGCTGTGCTCTCTAAAAAGCTGCGCTCCGCCATTGATGACGGACTGCTCGGCTCCTTCGACGTCGATCTTGATGATATCAGGAGCGCGCTGCCTCTCCTCGTAGACGCGATCCAGAGTCGTGCATGGTATGATGGAAGATTGCGCGGCACGACCCATCACTCGTTCGATGTTTGCATCCTGGACGATCGTGCCCTGCTTTCCGGTGATGGTGTCACGCTTGAACTCCAGCGTTCCAATCCGGTCGCACACGGCCAATTTCATCAGTTCGCAAGTCGAAAGAGATGAACGCAGAATTGTCTTTTCAATCGTTGCAACGTTGCGCTGATCAGGTTCGAACAGCAACGCTCGTTTGTTGGAGCCGGCCGATATGAATTCCCAGGTATATTGCCCAATATTGGCGCCGATATCCCAGAAGTCCTGCATTTCGCTCCGTCCAGAAATCAATCGAAATATCTCGCGCTCACCGGCTTCCTTGCCGCCAGCGGTCAGCATCTCCGTGAGGTTTTTGGATGACTGGAGATAAACAGGAAACGAGATATTCGGGAGCCGCCAGGGCAAGTCGAAATCAAGCAGCCCAATGGCGAACTCTCCCAACCGGCTCGCCCGCAGGCTTAACAGACTGTTGCGCCAATTCATCGCCGACATGCCCTCGTGTGAGTAGTTGCAATCGATTTATTCATCGACCCCTGCCGAGTACTTCGACGGCCGATGCCCGCATCCTGAGGCGCTTGGCTGGATTTCCAGCATATATCGTCTGCTCTTCGAGATCTTTCATCGTCACCGCTCGCGCACCTAGAACCGCGTATGCGTGTACTGTAACGCCAGGACCAACGAAGGCGTCCGCGGCCACCCATGCGTGGGATTCTACGCGGATCGGTTTCGTCACCAATGCGAAATCAGGGTCGTCCACGTCGTGAGTCCCTGCGCAGAGATGGGCGCCCTGAGACACGAGCGCGAATGGTCCAAGCGTGATGTTGTCCATGCAATAACAGGTTACGCCGGGCCCCAAGCAGGCGTAGTCGTGCATTTCGAGATTGGGCGGATACCAGATCTTGACCCCGGGATAAATCTTGGCAGTTTCAGAAATCCTTCCGCCGAACAGGCGCACCAGCATCCGCCGCCAAGCATGGAGAGGAGTGGGCGTCCAAATTCCTAGCAGGAGCCAAACCACGTTCCAGATGGCGCGCTCCATGCGATGGCGCAGCGGATAGGTCGCGCCGCCAGCTTTAGGGCTTGGGTTCATTCGACTAGCGGATTTCATGGCCGTCCAATCCTGCGTCGACACGTGCGTCGCCGGGAGCACTTACCACCTCCGTATACAGAGCGGTCAGCTGGTCGATGACCGATGCCTTGGAGTAGTGCTTCCTGAGAAAGTTCTGTCCATTTCTGCTGAGTTCAACTCGCTCTTGCACCGTCAACAGGGATGCAGACATGAGGCTCTCGGACAACGAGCTGGCGTCCTGCTCAATCTGGATCGCAGCACGATCAGCAAAGGCGGCACTCAGGTTGCATTCCTTGGTCATGAGGACAGGTTTTGCATGCGCCCATGCCTCCAATATCGCCATTGGAAGTCCCTCGCTTTTCGACGGCAAGATGAAGAACGTAGCGGCGGAGAGCGTACTGGCCTTGGCGGAGCCATATTGTGGGCCCGCGAAGTGTATATTGCCTAACTCCATTTGCAATTCAGCGACGAGAGGCTCGAAGCTTGGCAGATGATCCACCCAACCGCAAAAAACGAGCACCGATCGTTGACGAAATTCTGTGCTCTTGGCGCAGGCTTGATGCCAGGCGTGGCAAAGCTCCAGGCAACCCTTCTTCTCGTGTATTCGACCGAAGTAGAGATAGACATCACGTTGATCGAACTCCGGCCGCCACCATGCGGGGCGTGTCGGTGCTGACGAGGTCAATTCGACCTCCACGTAGTTCGGGATCAGCCGTACGGGTGCGCTCTCAACCACCTCCCTCACATCCTCGATTTCCTTTTCCGTCAATACCTGGAAGCAGGAAGCGCGACGCAAGAAGCAATCGTGAAATAGTAGCGAGACGATCCATTTCAGTAACGGCGAGCGCCGCCGTATCCATTTCTCCAGCATGCCATGCGGGGTGACGACGTATCTTCCCCCGGTGATCAGCGACCACGCCAGAACCGCAGCGCAGTGAAACATCCAAACGCCGTGCACGTGGACTAGGTCAGCGCGACTGTTGAAGAGACCAAGCAGAAGTCCGGGCGAGAAACCAAAATTCTTGGGACCCACGCGTTGGTGTGCTCGCACTGGCAACTGTTTCCAACGCCAAACGTCTTGTTCAAAGAAGTCGTCCGCCAAGGTCGCAACCTGCACATGGTGTTCCCGTTCAGATAGGCCTAAAGACGCGAGTCTTGCGACCTCAGAGACACCTCCTCCTGTGCGGGTTACGGATGGAGTTACGACGAGGATGCGCATGATTTGAACAATATCACTTAGATCACCGGCTGTTGTAATCACACTCTGCTGGGTCTGGTGTTCCCGCGTAAGGAGTTAGGCTTCTGCACCATTGGCGCTCTTCTGCCGAGGAAGAAGCTTATCGCTGCCAGAAATATCAACTCGAGACAGCAGAGCGGAGCATTGGCCCCGAAAGGGCCTCTGATTAGGATCGGGATTGCAGCCATGTAGATAAAGCTGCGAACCTCAATTCCGTTGATCAAGTGCTTCGTCGCAATCCCGGTTTTAAGGATTATCAGCGCAACGAGAGCCGCACCCATCACCACGCCCAACATTCCGAAATCGGCGTAGAACTCGCCAGCAAAAAACATAGATAGGTTTGATGTGCCGGCGATCTTTGCGTCGACGAGCTCGACACCCATATCCTGTGCTAGAATTGTGGGTTTACTTGTCCAAATGGCTCGCGGGACGAAGAAAAGGAGCATTCCCAAAGTCTTCTGGCCGAAGAAATAGTCGCTGTGCTCAAGATATTTGATCTCATACGCAAGCATGTCAAAAACGTCGATGTAAGGAATACGAAAAAACGTCTCTTGAAGATCTATTGCGGAGAGTGCGTCTCTGCCAAGGCCGAACCTGCTCGTCAAACTTAGGACCGGCATAAGTACGAGGATCGATGCGAAAATTCCAGCATAAGCTTTGATGCTACCAATTCGCCCCTTCACGAACACGAAGAATACCGGCAGCCACGCCGCGACCAAAAAATATCTCGCAGTGTTGAATGGGTTTTGAGAGACTACGAGCAGAATAATTGCAGGTGCTATTGCGAATACAGTAAGTGGCGATTTGTTCTCGCTTCTATAGATCGCGGCGATGACGGCTGTTGAAACGATTTGGAGTGCTAGAAAGACGGCGGCAACGGCAGACGCTTCGTCTCGCAATTTTTCCGCTCGCGAAGCGAGGACGTTGCCAATGCCTCCGGAGAACAACACGAATCCCATGAAGGCGCCCACATTAACTATCAGTAAAAGTATCGCGTCCTGAGACTCCATGGTGAGCGAGGCGGCCCGCGAATGCTGTGCGGGTGTCTTGGCGATTTGTCCAATCACTGTCGCGACGGAAAAGAAAAGAAAAACGAGAGCTGACGTCTCGACCAGTTCGGCGTCCGAGAAAGGTATGCCGACTACTGGTCCTGTCGACTTGCCTATGTAGCCGGCTCCGATCGCTTGGCAGGGGCCAATGACAAAGAACAGGTAGACAATCAGCCAAAGCATGTCTTTGGCTACGAAATGTGGCTCTTCAATCAGATACAGGTTTAGACAACAGAGCAAAAAGAGTGGCAGCGTCAACGCGATCGAAAAGGGCTCTGCGACAAACATGCAGTTGAGCAGATAGTATCCCGCAAGAAAGCTGATCCTCATCATTTGCCGCTCTCCGGGGGGCAATTCGTTATGGCAGCTATGCCGGCGGCAAATTGGTCCGAGTCGGCGAGCGCGGCGGTCGAGGTCGCGGCAGTGGCAAAGCGGCGATAGAGCGGCTCATTATTGGCAACTTGACCCATAAAATAGGCGATTCCAATAGGGTTGTCCGGCTCGACAACGAATCCATTTACGCCAGACCGCACGAGGTTATCTCGCGCACCGCAATTGTCGGACAAGATCACTGGAACGCCCATGGCTTGCGCCTCGATGACGACATTGCCAAACTGTTCCTCAATACTGGGCAGCAGGAGGGCGAGCGTCGAGCCCAAGAGTTTGGCCACCCCATCCGTTTGCAGGAACCCGTGAAAGGTTACGTAAGGCGAAATCTGAAGTCTTTCCGCCTGGGCCTTCAGCTCGTTCTCTAATGGGCCAGATCCGCAGAGGTGCAAATCGCGTGGAAACTCCGACGTGCCTCGGTAAAGGGCATATGCCTCGAGGGCAGTCGCAATGTTTTTCTTGGGTACGAAGCGTGCGACCAAGGTGAAATGTCGCTGGTCGAACGGAATGCCACCAGGTGCTGGCTCCAGTCCCGAGAGCTTGCGGATCCTGTCGATCGAGAGCGTATTGTATTCGGTGCTTATCTTGCGCTCCGGGATTCCAAGGAAACGCATGTAATCCCTCGCCCGTTTGCCGGACGAGATGCCCCCGCCATAGGGCAGGTAGAAGAAACTCTTAGCCACTTCCCGCCATAGAGTGCGTTGATAGTCGTCAAATTTGGAGCATCCCATCGCGTACACGCGCCGGCCGAGAGCGCGCAGGCAGACAGCCGCAAGAAAGGTCGCCGGATGATCATAGTGGCAAAGAAAGATGTCGGTAGATTTCTCCTTTATACAAGCCGACACGATCTTGCGCGCTCGCTCGACCGTGCCGATCGTGCCGAGCTGCTTTTGGGGGAATAGCGTAATCTTTCGAAACTTGCTTCCTGTTTCCGAAAGCCACTCGTAGACGTCGCTCTCGCTACAGATTTCGATGCCGACGACCTTGCGCTTACCTGCAAAATGCGCGGCTACAGCATCGACGCGGTCGACGTGCATCGGACCGAAATTGTCCCAGACGAACGCAATGGAATGAAGTGAACTCATCGACTGCCCCAAAGGGTCGCCTTCGCTACGGCCTTCAATTCGGTCGCATTAAATATGTTTTGCTTCGAGGCGGCCCGCAGCACGGCAAGCAGTGAAATCGATTCATTAAGAAGGATCACGCTGCCGAGGCCGGTCAAGCCGAAGGCCATGGCGACTGGCGCAGCTATCGCGATCGAGCACAGTGAGATAGCTAGCAACGACCAAGAAACGTTCGTATGAGAGTTCGATGCGAGGAGTAGGTTTGATAAGTAGTACCAAAGCCCATGCACTACGGTCGCGGTTGAGATGATTCCAACCAACATCCAGTCAGGCTGAATGTGTCCCTGGGTCCACAAGCTGATTAGTTCCGGACCGATGACAGCTAGCAAAAGAGCACCGGGCATCAAGATCAGCGCGACAGATGCGAAGTTGAGCAAAATAATCTTCTGAAGTGTGCTTCGTTGTTGCCTTGCTCCGGCGGCTGAAAGTTCGGGCATGGTCGCTCTATTTATAGTGCCTACGAGTTGCACGGTTACGCGGCTTATCGTCCGAACGGTAGTCAGCATGGCCGCCGCAGAGGCGGAGACGAGTAAGCCGGTTACGAGGACAAATCCCTGCAAATTTATCGCCAGCGCTGCGGGAATGGCCATTGCCGCTACGGCTGGCAGAAACAGCCGTCTTAACTCATCGAAGCTGCCGTGAGCAAATCCGACCCGTAGCCACGGCACCAGGCGCTTGAGTGCGCGATGCATGATCGCAAGATTGAGAAGGCGAACGAAAACCATAATCAGTGCGCAGTCCAGAAAATCTGAGCCAAGCCTGGCTGCAACAAGCACGCTTAGTGTTTCTGCGAATGCGATAATTTCGAACAGCAAAGTGCCGCTCGCATAATTTTGTGTTGCGCGAAGGCTAACAAGAAAGATGCGCGCGTTCATGACTACGGCAGAATATAGAACAAGTATCAATATGGTCAGTTCGTGATCGGACGCCGCGCGAAACTGAAGCGCTCTTGCACCTTCGAGTGAAGCGACTGCGATGATTAGCAAACCCAGGCTGACGGCATTTACGAGGAGCCAGATGCTTTGAAACGTTGAAAGGGCCTCCTGCTGCTCGCCTCGTGCTGCCTTCATTGCTATGTCGCTGCCGGCGGCTGAGCCGAAGCCGAGATCCGAAAGAGCGAAATAGGTAGGTATCGTGGCAAGCATAAGCCACACGCCATATTGCTCCACTCCCCATGCGCTAGATAGAATTGGTACGGACAGAAGTTGTCCGACGGCCGACATGCCAATTCCAACTATGTTGGCAAAGGAAGCTTGCGCGATGCGACGTCTGATAGACATCAGCTAAATTGATCCGTTGCACAGCTGATAAGTCGGGGCAGACTTGCAGGTGGCTTCCACCAATTCGGGATCGCGCAGAAAAATCGAGTTAGCCCGACCAGGAACAGATGCGCTTAATTGTCGTCTTATTGGATTGTAGGCAAATAATCTAAAGCCGTGATATTCCATGTTTTGGAATAGCTGTTGATCGCTGACGCCGTATTTGTTCCCAGCGCTGTTTGTTTCCATGATAACGGCTCTGAGAGTCGGGTTTGCAAGCGTCGCTTGCGCCCCCTCCAAGACGGCAAGCTCGTGTCCTTCGACGTCGATTTTGAGTAAGCTCGCTGAACGTCCGTAAAGAATCTCATCGAGGGATCGCACAGGCACTGCCACTGTTTCCATTACTTCGCCGGGCAGAGCTACACGGTTCATCGTATCGAGAGACCGCGTAAATCTCAAAGATCCGCTCTCCTTCGATACACCCAGATTGAGCAGTTCTGTGCGACCTTCCATCATGTTGAGGTGAACGTTGTTCCGTAGCCGTCGAAACGTATTCGGAATAGGTTCGAGGCTTACGACTTGTGCGCCGACTGTGCCGGCAAGTAGCGTGTAGCTCCCCACATTGGCGCCCACATCGACAAAGGTATCGTCCGGTCGAAGTGAGTGAAGCAAAAAGCCCATCTCGCTCGGCTCGTGAAGGCCGCAATACCAGTTCCCTGTTGCCCCGGTCATGCCGCGCTCTACGAGCAATACCGTTTGATCAACGAAGGGGAGGGTTGACCCGGCGGGCAGAACACGAGAGGCAATCTGCCACTGAAAGAAGCGGCCGAGCCCTTTGACCGGCCCGAGCGGTTCCCGGCGGTTCAACGGATGTGTCGCGATCCACTTCAGCAAATTCAGAATGTTCATAGTCCAACGGATCATTAAGGATTCAGAAGGCTCAGGCGGCAGGCCCCGGTATCCCCCGGCTCTATTCGGCGCCGTCAGTGCCATGGCGCGAATATCAATAGGCTTTGCTTTGCCCGAAGGTGCTCACGGCTGTTCTGAGGATGATCCTCACATCCAACCACAAGCTCCAATTATTGATGTACCACAGATCATGCTCCACGCGCTTCTGCATCAGCTCGAGCGTGCGGGTTTCTCCGCGATAACCATTAACCTGGGCCCAGCCGGTGATGCCGGGCTTGACGTGGTGGCGGAAGGCGTAGTTGCCGATGATCTGCTCATATTCGGTGTTGTGAGCTGCCGCGTGCGGGCGGGGGCCGACCAGCGACATGTCGCCCTTGAGCACGTTGAGGAGCTGCGGCAGCTCGTCGATCGAGGTCTTGCGCAGCCATTTGCCGATCGGCGTGACGCGCGGGTCGTCCTTCTGCGCCTGCACGATCGTCGGGCCGTCCTCCAGCACGCGCATGGTGCGGAACTTGAAGATCCTGAACGCGCGCCCGCCAAAGCCGTGGCGGGTCTGGCGGAAGAACACCGGGCCCTTCGAGGTCAGCTTGATCAGCAGCGCGGTCACCAGCATCACGGGCGCGAACACGAGCAGCGCAAGGCTCGCGCCGATAAGGTCGAGCGCCCGCTTGAGCGCGCGCTCCTTCCAGGACAACGGCGCGCGGCGCAGCTCGGCGGTGAAGGTGTTGCCGGTGCCGGAAAGCGGATAGCGCAAAAAGCGCGCCGTGTTGGCGTCCGGCACCAGATGCACCGGAACGGGGAGGATCTTCAGCACGTCCAGGATGCTGTCGATCGCATGCTGCCGGCTCCAGTTGATCAGCAGGAAGACATGTTCGATCCGGTTCTCGCGCGCGTAATTGATCAGCTCCTCGAAGCGCGGCGCCAGCGAAGAGAGCAGCAGCGGCGAGGCGAGCTCCTTGGCCGGGATCTCCATCACCCGCATCAGGCGGTAGCCGTGCTGGCCGAGGTCCTCGACCGCGTTGGAGGAGGTCGCAAGGCCGAACTCGGCTATCATGATCGCACGGCCGTTGGCGAAGGCGCCGGTGCGCAAGGCATGCGCGGTCCAGCGCGCGGCGATCATCTTCCAGGCGAGCAGAACGGTGAGGCCGACCAGGTAGAACGAGATCGTGGTGCCGCGCGAGAACTCGTCGCTGACCTTCATCGTGAAGGCGATCGCCAGCAGCGCGCCGAATAGGAAGGTCCAGGTCGTCAGCGTCATCCGGAACGTGCGCGGCAGGTTGGTGACGGCCTTCAGCCGGTAGCCCTGCTGCACCAGGGTCAGGAGGATGAAGTTGATCGCCACCAGCACGCTCGCCGCCGCATAGACATCCGCCTTGCCGAGCGTGCCCGCGGTCACGAGATGATAGCCGACCGCGCAAGCAATCCCGCTGACCACGATCAGCGCCGCATCCACCACGGCCATCAGCCGCTCGACAACCGCAGGCCGCAGCCAGCTCGGCGCAAACCCTTGTGCAAACCCTTGGGCCGTCTCCGCGACGGGCTCGACCACACGAATTTCCGTCGTCGAATCAGCGACGGGCACCGGCCGAGTGGAAAGAATTGTCATCCTGCCAAACCCATTGACGCAAAATTCATTTACTCGAACAAGCCGTGCTATCGATCAAAATCGCTGTTAGAACAAGGCGAAGGAAAAATTAACCTTACCCCACAAGCGTGCATTGTAGTCCCATCTCGCCCCGACTGATATGTTAAATTTCACAACCCGTTAGGAAGTCCTCGTTGCCTCGCACCCAGTCCCGGCGGCGGCCCCGGCCGAGCGGGAAGCGATATCTCGCCATTGGCCTTGCGGCCGTCGCCTTGGTGGGAATCGTGCTTCTCCTTCTTCGTCCCGATGCGGCCCCCGTACGAGCTCCGACGGCGTCCCGGCCCGTCGCAATCAAGCTCCTCCTTGATGGGCGAGATGGCGCGCGGTTTGCCGGCGAGCTCGCTGCAGCGAGGCAGGGATATTTCTCCTCCCGCATCGAGGTGTCGGCGCAGCCCGAAGACCCTGACTTCGTCCAAACCATTGCACGCCAACATGCCATCGGCGTGACGAGCGGCCAGAACTTCCTGCTGGCGAGCTGGCGCGGCGTTCCCGTCACCGCCTTCGCTGCAAGCTTCCTCGATACCTCTGTCGCGATTTTCACGCTCGAAAGCTCGGCCTTGCGGCGGCCGGCTGATCTGGTCGGAAAACGGGTCGGATACCGCAGGGCGAGCGAGGGAGACGTCGTCTTTGATGCCATGATGGCGCAACTCGGGCTTCCCCGAAGCCAGATCACCAAGGTCCCAGACCGCGACAGCTTCCAAGCCCTGAGGGCCGGGCAGGTGGATGCGATCATCGCCGCCATCGACGAGCAGCCCGATCCCTCCAGCCCGACCTTCGCGAAGCTGAACGTCATGAAACCGCAGGACTACGGCATCCATGTCCCGGGCCAGGTCTATTTCGCGAGCAATGATCTCATCCATGACCAGCCGTCCGTGATTGCCGACGTCCTTCAAGGGCTCATTCGAGGGTGGCAATTTGCCTACGCGGACTATGCACGGAGCGTGCCCGTTCTCGCCGGCGCCGGCCCGGCCAGGCTGAACTCCGAGCGGCTGAAATTCGAGCTGCAGCAGCAGCGCCCGCTGGTGCTGCCGACGGGCGGCCGCATCGGCGACTACGACGAAAGCCGCTGGCGGACGCTTCGGGATATCCTTCTCTTCGCCAAGCTCGGCGAGGAAGACGTGCCTTTGGCTCAGACGGTCAACTACCAGTTCCTTCGGGATGTGTACCGCCGTTCACCCGACCTGGCAGCTCCGGGCGCCTGGAGCGAGGAAAAATAGGACCAAGAAGCCACACTTGCGCGCCATATCGTCCCAAAGGGCCCTCGGCCGCCCCGGCATCAGTTGCATTTCGGGCGGTGGCCTTGGTAAAGTTGGTTCACTATTTGGGCTAGTCGCGGAGTGGCTTTACGGACCGTGACGTTGGTCGGCTGGGATCTGACAAGCACGAGTCGGGGATCAAATCCGCAAGGGCGCGAGGAGCTTTTTGGATGTTTAAGACGTTGATGCGAGCAGGTCTTTTGGCTGCAACTGTTACCTTCTGCGCAGCGAGCGGGGCGAGCGCCGCAATGCAGATGCCCACGCCGGCAGCCGTGCTCACGGGCGAGAGCCAGGTGACGCCTGTTACGTTCTGGGCGCAGCCGTATCCATATCGGTATGTGCCATGGCGTCGTTGCCCGTTGGTGCGCGTCGAAACGCCCTATGGCTGGTACATGGACCGGGTTTGCGCACCTGTCGGTCCTGTTCTGCGCCGGGCGTACTGAGGTCGAAGTAAGCCCGAGCGGCGGCTGCCGTTTTTCAACGATCCTTCAAGGCAGTCGCAGAGCTGATGCGGCTGCCTTGCTCTTTTTTGTTTCATTGTGTGCTGATCATTTGTGCGCGCGGCGCAGGTTCACCATGAATATCTTTGTCGGGCCGGGACAGGCTGTCGCATGGTGAAGATTGTGTTAGCAGTTTGGCGGGGCTGCATCGGCAGCGTGATTGCGTAATGACCGGTCGCCGGATCTCGCCAGAGCGGTGGTGATCGGGTCAACCGGATGCTGATTGAGGATACGATGACAGGGGCTTCAACCTACGATCTCACGGGCAAACGTGTCTTCGTCGCGGGTCATCGCGGCATGGTGGGATCAGCTGTCGTCCGCAGGCTTGCCTCAGAGAACTGCACCGTGCTGACGGCCGATCGGCGTGAGCTGGATTTGACAAAGGATGAGCCCACCCTGAGATGGCTCGAGGCCAATCGTCCAGAGGTCGTGGTTCATGCCGCTGCAAAGGTCGGCGGTATCGCTGCCAACAACAATTTCCCGGTCGACTTTCTCTGCGACAACCTTGCGCTGGAATTGAGCGTGATCCGCGCAAGTCACGCGGTTGGTGTGCAGCGCCTGCTGTTCCTCGGCTCGTCCTGCATCTATCCCAAGCACGCCAAGCAGCCGATCGCCGAAAGCGAATTGCTGACAGGTCCGCTGGAGCCGACCAACGAGTGGTACGCAATCGCCAAGATTGCCGGCCTCAAGATGTGCCAGGCGTATCGTCGGCAATATGGCGATGATTTCATCTCGGTGATGCCGACCAATCTCTACGGCCGCGGCGACAATTATCATCCGGACCACAGTCACGTCCCCGCAGCGTTGATCCGACGCTTCCACGAAGCCAAGATCGCCAATGCGCCCAGCGTCTCCGTTTGGGGCACCGGCACGCCGCTCCGCGAATTCCTCAATGTCGAGGACTTTGCGGATGCCTGCGTTTTCCTTCTGAAGAATTATTCAAGCGACCTGCCGATCAATGTTGGCAGTGGCGACGAATTGTCGATCGCCGAATTCGCGACAACGGTCGCGGAGGTCGTGGGCTATGGAGGCAAGCTCGCGTTCGATACCTCCAAGCCTGACGGAACGCCACGCAAGTTGCTCGATAGCTCGAGAATCCGAGGACTTGGCTGGCAGCCGAAGGTTGCTCTGCGGGCCGGCCTCGCGGCGGCCTACGCAGATTATCTTCAAGGCTACGGACGTCATCTGGAAGTCGGCGCAACGCGCTGAGCAGACTACCTAGATTGCTAGAGACTTTTTTTATTCTGAAGTTTGAATTGGGGCGGGCTTTATGCGTGTTCTCTTGGTCGGCATCAATTATGCCCCCGATCTGATCGGCGTGGCGAAATATAACGCCGAGCTCTGTGAAAGTTTGGCAGCCGAAGGTCATGAAGTCAGAGTGATTACGGCGCCCCCCTATTATCCCGCCTGGAAGATCCCTCCTGCGTTCAAATCGTCGTACTTCAGATCGAGAGATATTGACGGTGTTCGAGTAACGCGTACGCCGATTTATGTGCCCGGACATCCCTCGGGCGTTAGACGGCTGGTCCACCACGCTTCATTCGCGCTCACGAGCGCGGCGCCGGTCCTGTTTGAGGCGCTATCCTGGCGGCCTGACGTTATGATCGCTGTCGCGCCATCGCTGATGTCGGCTGCCTTCGTCTCGTTCGTCGCTCGTCGCGTCGGCGCCAAATCATGGCTTCACGTGCAGGATTTCGAGGTGGATGCGGCGTTCGATCTTGGTTTGCTGCGCAATCCTTCTCTGCGAAAGTGGATGCTTCGAGTCGAAGCGGCGATCCTCCAATCGTTCGACAACGTTTCAACCATCTCTCAAGCAATGGTGGAGCGCTTGAGAATCAAGGGGCTGGGGCCCGACAAAACCGCCGAGGTGAGAAACTGGATTGACACCACCGCGATCTGCCCGGGCTCTCGAGCGACCAAATACCGCCAGGAACTGAACCTGGGCGACGGCGATATCGTTGCACTCTATTCCGGAACGATGTCCAACAAGCAAGGCCTCGAGCTCGTGATCGAGGCTGCGATTGGTTTAGAGGAGAGTCATCCGCATATCCACTTCATCCTTGCAGGCGAGGGGCCTCATAAAGGGAGGCTCGAGCAGCTCGCCGCCGGACATCGCAATGTCCATTTTCTCGGGCTTCAGCCTGTCGATAGCTTCAATCAACTGATGGCCACGGCCGATTTTCATCTGATTCCACAGAAAGCCGAGGCCGCCGATCTGGTGTTGCCCTCGAAACTCGGCGCGATCTTCGCATCTGCGCGGCCGGTCATTGCAATGGCCGAAGAAGGCACCGGCCTCGCGGCCGAAGTCACGAAGGCGGGTCTTGTGATTCCACCGGGAGATTCGTCGGCTCTCGAACTTGCGATTTGTCAGCTCAGTGAAGCGCCGGCCCTCCGTGAGCATTACGGCGAAGAAGGAAGAAGGCGAGCCCTCGATCGTTGGGATCGACGCACGATCGTGCGTCGGTGGTCGGACGCCATGACAGGCCAGGGCAATGCGACTGGGAAGAATATCGGCCTGAAAGGCGCTGCCGGCGACATTGGGATTCCGGTGGAGGATGCCGTTCGGTCGCCTTGATGCATTCGATCGCAGTTTGGACGCGATGATGTCGTCCGAAAAAATGAGCGCCACCATGGGCGCTCATTTGCTTGGCTCGGTCGCCTTGCTGGCTGATCTACAAGAACTACTCGTGGCGCGGATAGTATCTAAACCCGTGCTGCTTGATGAGTTCGTCGCGTTTTGCGGACTCGAGATCTTCCTTCATCATTTCTCGAACCAGGCTTTCGAACGACGTCTTGGGCTCCCAGCCGAGCTTCTGCTTGGCCTTTGATGGATCGCCAAGAAGCGTCGCGACCTCAGTGGGGCGGAAATAGCGGGGATCGACGGAAACGACACACTTGCCGGTCTTGGCGTCATATCCCTTCTCATCGACGCCGCTCCCTTCCCAGCGAACCGTCATGCCCACTTCGTTTGCAGCGACATTGACAAAATCTCGGACCGAATGCTGCACGCCTGTCGCAATCACGAAATCTTCCGGCTTGTCCTGCTGCAGCATCAGCCATTGCATTTCGACATAGTCACGCGCGTGTCCCCAATCGCGCAGGGCGTCCAGATTACCCAGATAAAGCCGCTCCTGCAGGCCCAAATGAATGCGCGCGAGAGCCCGGGTAATCTTTCGGGTGACGAAGGTTTCGCCCCGGACCGGAGATTCGTGGTTAAAGAGGATGCCGTTGCAGGCATACATATCGTAAGCTTCGCGGTAATTGACCGTGATCCAGTATGCGTAAAGCTTGGCGACTGCGTACGGTGAGCGGGGATAGAAGGGCGTCGTCTCCTTTTGAGGGATCTCCTGGACCAAACCGTACAGTTCGGACGTCGAGGCCTGATAGAAGCGCGCCTTCTTCTCCAAGCCTGTAATGCGCATGGCCTCAAGGATGCGGAGCGTGCCAAGGGCGTCGGAATTCGCAGTGTATTCGGGTTCCTCGAATGAAACGGCAACGTGGCTCTGCGCCGCCAGATTGTAGATCTCGTCTGGCTGCACTTGGCCAACGATCCGGATCAGGCTCGAGGAATCCGTCAGATCGCCATAGTGAAGCCGGAACGGTGGATCGGGCTCGTGCGGATCTAGATAGAGATGATCAATGCGATCCGTATTGAAGAGGGAGGTCCGGCGCTTGATGCCGTGAACCTCGTAACCCTTCTGCAGAAGGAGTTCAGCCAAATAGGCGCCGTCCTGGCCGGTGACGCCGGTAATAAGTGCTCGTCTCTTTGTCATATCGATCCCAAAATGGAAATTTGTGCTTACACGAAATTGACTTGGTTAGGGAGCGTGAAACAGAGCGAAAATCAAGCTTAGATTAACAGCGTCTGGCTCAAGCGGTGGCGCCAAAGATGTCCCCAACAGAGTACTTGCGAGGTGCGGCGGCCTTCCAGTCTTTTGCCGTAGCTGGACTACCAAGCGTTCAAGCCGCGCGGAAAAAGCTGGATCGGGTCCGATGACGGCTTTCAGGCATGGCCCTGTAGTTGTCCAGAAGACTACCTAGAAGGCAGCGACTTCCCGTGTCCACCGTCGTGGATCCGTGCCTGACTCCGCCCGCACGATAGTGAACCGATCCAGCGCGTCGATGAGCGGCGTCACCACCGGGCTTAGATTGTCGAGCACAAGGAGAGCTCTTCCCTCGCGCACGAGCAGCACGAGGTGGTGCTCTCCGGTTGCTCGGATGACGACCTCTGCAAGAAGGAGCGCCGAACTGGGCCAACCGGAACGCAGCAGCAGATGTCGCTTGGTGACGGCGTAGTCGCCGCAGTTGCCTTCGTAAGGGAATATCTGCCACTCCGCGTCACGCCGACTTGCAGGCGGATCTTTCGGCGCTATGCCGAAATTCACCGTTGAATTGATCTGGGCAAGTTCCCGCCAACGTTGAATTGAGGAGCGGAAATCTCGGATCCTTCGATCGTCGTGACGCTGGCAATCGTCAGGATATTGAATGCAGAATTGTGAAAATGACAGCGGTGGCGTCACCGCCTGGGATTCGTAGTTCGAATAGGCGGGCTGGCCGCACACGCAATACATCATGGCCAGCATGCGGAGCGCATGTCTGATCATCGAAAGTTCGCCTGACATCCTTGATTGTTAGGCGAAGTATATTGCGGTGCAATGGAAGCGCTATGACAATTATGAGGCAATTTATGCCCATTCGTGCATCAGGGCGCGCGCTCGATCTCAACGGAGTGAAGGCCCACGGTGCAGTCCGTGGCCTTGAACATCTGCAAGATCCAAAGACATGTAAGCCGTCTGCTCCTGCTCTATCACGTCGCCGTTTGAGGCCGCTCACCGAATGAAGCTAGGGTCCATGCAACGCCTCATTTGAAAATCCTCCTCGCCGGAACGTGACGTCGCTTGGCTGACCTTTGCGCGCAGCAATATTGGCAAGGTCTGCCCTTCTTGAACGTCGAAAGTTGTTGATCTCCTTCAGCAACATCAAGCGTCGAAGCTGTGCTCCGTTCAGGAGCGATTCAAACAGCGCAAGGATCTCACGCGCCTGAACATAGACCTCCATGCTGATAGCGTGTTGATCAAAGCCGTACGATCGGAGACGGGCTTCGATGTCGAGCGCCGCAGAAGCGTCCAATTGCCAGTCCAGGGCATTACCGATGGTGTAGATTTCGGCTACATCCTGGAAGTCCGGGGCAATGCCTGCCAGATCGACGCGGCGAAGAGTCATCTCGACGGCCTTTTGGCGATAGGTGCTCAGGAGCCTATGCCGCAGAATCCGGTAGCGTTGCATCTCCCAGGAGAGTTCTGCGATGTCGATAGCGAGCAGCCATTCGATGGCAGACTGGGGATCGAGGTCGCTGAAGATGACAGTCTGAAGAGCCTGATAGTGGTCGATGTTCTCTCCGGGAAGAAGTTGCGGCGGAGGGCACAGCGCCTCGAATTGAGGCGGCAAGACGCTCTTCGATTGCGGTTGATGAAGGTTGATAGGACCATTCATTGACCTTGCGCCTCCGACCGCGGACGCGATGGCGGTACGGCAACTGTTGCTCCGTTCGCCAAGTGGAAGGGACTAGCGTCCCAAAGCTCCTTCGCTATTTGCAGAGGCGAAATTTGCAGATTGGCCCACCAAGCCGTCTCGTTTCCGTGCCGATGCAGGGATTGGTGATGGGACCGGCAAAGCGGGACGGTAAACTCGTCGCTGACTTTTCGGCCCAAGGTGCGCGGTTGAGCAAACTTCAGGTGATGCGCGTCGGCAGGGGTCTTCTGGCAAACCAGACACCCCTGGCCGCGGATGAACGCGAGGTGATCTTTACTGCGTCTCCGAGGCGGCTCTTTCGGGAAGGCTAGGCCGACCTGTTCTACGGAAGTGGCATTGGCGGGCACGTGAAGGTTGTCGGATCTTTGCGAAGGAAGTTCGCCCGGTAAGAGCTGTCTGACCGTTAACGCGGGCTGCTGATCTGCTACATCAAGATCGGCAAGGGCGGCTTGCTCGAACCTCTTCTGGTAGGCCTCCTCGAGCACGCGAGCGTCCACCTCCACGAGAGTGTTCTTGAGGGGAAGGCTGATCTTGGCCCAGACGAGCAGGTCCTCACCGCCTTCCCGCAGAGCAAGCTCGCCCAACAGCCGGTCCAGGAGCTCGGCGGAGCGTTCAGGGGGTAAGACCGCGGGCCGGTTGAGAACGCCCTTCGGAGCTTTTCCCTTCGAGCCAGGCGCGGCCTGCGGCTCGGTGGCGGCTGGAGGGCCTGTGACAACATCAGGGGCGTCCAAATCATCCTCTCCCGCTATCCCAACCAGGGCAAAGAGGGCATACCGGCGGGCATAAGTCAGCGCCGCGCCCATCCGGTGCGGCGCATCGACCTCCTTGCTGGCGCAGACCGGTAGGTCCGAGGAGATCCATTCGCCGGAAGCATGGGCAAGCAAGGTGGTGAGATGGATCTGTCCGGTGACCTGCTCGATCCGGGTGGTCTGGATGGTGGCGATCTCCTGCTGGCTTAGCGTCTTGCGGACGATGTCGAGGCCCGAGGCCAGTGAAGCGTAGCGGAAGGTCCGATCATCCTCCCGCGGGAAGGGAGACCGGATCACGGCGGTCAGCGTCTTCTCGGGGTTCGTCAATTCGGCTTGGGCCCGGGCGAGGGCGGCAGCGATGGTCCCGATGCGCTCACTGGACTGATGCATGGGGCTCCTCCGTCGCCTGAGCCTCGAAGCTGATCGCGCCGGACTTGGAGCGCTTAGCCTTGATGCCATGGCCGGTCGCTTCCTTGACGTCCTCCGGCATCAGTTTTTTCAAGTCGGCTTTAGCCGACTCATGCTGCCCGTGTGCGTCGCGGGTTCGCAGATAGGTGGCTGCCAGCTCCGCCCACTGATTGGACGAGGACATATCAACGACCTTGACCGCCTCCAGCCGCGGGCGGGGCGTCTCGATGTTGAACAGCACGGGCGGCTCGCCGCTCTGGACACAGCGCCAAAATTTCTTCTCGGCGGTGAGCAGGAGATGTTGGTAGAGCGGGTCGGCATGGATCTTGATCTCGACCCATTTGCCGCCGCCGGTGATGATTGAGAGCACCGCATTGCGGGCGGCGATGACCCACATGTTATGCTGCAGCTGAGCCATGTGCTTCTCGGCCGCAGCTTCCTCCGTGAAGGCCCAGGGCAGCATGAACTTGGCTTCGAAGACGGCGCCGGTCTGTTCGACGGTCCCATCCAGCGTTGCTGCCATCCATTTGTGAACTGGGTGACGGACACGCTTCTGGATATCCTTGACGGTGTGACCGCTCGCGCGTTGGTACCAGGCACGGTTCAAGACCTCAGTGACCGTGCCGAGCTGGACAATGAGATTGTCCGAGAGATCCTCAGGCTCTGCTTCACCGCGCTTTTCGCGCCAAAGGCGGATGAGGCTCTCCTGGTCCTCCCCCATAATGATGCGGGCGTCCGAGCCGCCAATGAAATGCCGCCGGTCGTTCGGGTTGAACCTGATGATTTGATGTTGTGGCCCGGCCGGGCCGTCACTCTGTACGCTACGCACTGGTATCTCCTACTCCAGAACAGCGGCGCTCTTCGCCGCACTGCCTGAAGCCCCGCGTCCGCGAGGCGAGATACCGGCGCTGCCATCGCGTCGGGCCGACTCAGTAACGCTCCAATTGCAGCGTAATGCCAGTCCTTTTTGCAGCAATCTTGCTGCTCATGTTGCCGCGAGATTATTGGCGATGATCAGCAAAGGGAAAGCCCGATGAGCGGACTGTGTAGGACGCGCCCTCGCTCGAAACTGACAAATCGAAGCCAAAACGGGCGAGGGGCAAGTACCAAAGAGCGGGGGCCGGCCTTTGGTCTCAAGGGCTTTCGGCGGGGTTCGGCGGACTCTCCTCCTGAATGCATGGAAGCCACCAACCTCCCACGGTCGGCTCTGTTTCTCGACCTGCGGCTTGAAGTCGTAGCTACTTCGAGGGAAGCGTCGGGACAAGAGCAAGATCCGAGTAGAAGGCGGCATGGCATCAGAACGAAAAATCACAGCGAACCGATCGAACGCCAAACGGAGCACCGGTCCTAAGACCAACGTCGGTAAGGCGCGGTCGAGTCGCAATTCCCGTCAACACGGTCTCTCGCGTCTGAACTTAGAAGGCGATGTGAGCTCCAGCGCATTGGCCGGCGCCATCACCGTGGGTCTGGCGCAACAAAGCTTATTCGAGGTGGAGAATCTCGTCTGGGGCACTCTTTGGCTCGGCCGCATCCGACAGGCCCGCCATGATATGCTTGTCGCGTTTATGGAAAGCCCGAGTCCGAGGCTGGCGAAACGTCTTGCCGGATTGGAGCGCTATGAGAAACCGATCCGGGCCGCGCGACGGCGGGTCCTGAAGCGCTGGCTGAAGCAGGAATGACAAAGAGGGGAGGACGTCGGCGTTTAGAGAGCTTGTCGAACCCACGTCCTGTTGGCTCGCGAACGGTGAGGATCTCCATCTTGCTCAATCGTGCGCCATTCGAGCAAGGAGCGTGGCGGCATCATGAAGCCGTCCGGCTTCGTAGATTAGTTGCTCAATATCCATGGAGACCCGAACCGCTTCCGTTACACCACCTGCCTCCGCACACGCCTGTGCCGCCTTGGCGATCTGCTCGGCCGCCTTCAGCTTGGCGTGGATTTCCCCAAGGCACGCCTTAATCGCAGGTTCGAAAATTTGCGCTTCCATGGATGGGCGAACTCCGTTGAGAGGTTGAGCGGCGGAATGGACGCTCCAATCGACGCTGAAGTCCAGCCATTTTCGAGTCAACCTGGGCGCGCTCGGAGGACCGGAGGCGCGCATCGTTGCATCAGCCCACCTATTCCGCCTTGGCCCGCAGAAACCGCCGAAGTAGCTTCAGCGGATCAGCCCCAAGCGCCTCTGCGATAGCGATAAACTCGATGACATCAAGGCGCCGCTCGCCGCCTTCGTACTTGGCTACGAAAGACTGCGGCTTGCGGAGCTTTTTGGCGAGCGCCTGTTGGCGGATGCCCGCTTTATGTCGCGTTGCGACAAGAAGGGCCATGAGGCGGGCATACTCGGCGGATTTGAGGGACTTTTCCATTCGCCGCCGGGCAGGTTTCGATTCGGCGGCGGCCAATGTGATCCTAGGATGGGATTATCCCAAAACAGGATAGAATTAACTCTCGTATGCGAAGCTGGTTGGTGGGGCGCTCGGTTGTGCTGGACTTGTGCGGCCAGCGGAGCGCAATGGCGGGGTATGGCTGACCTCAAAAGGAGATTTAAAATGCTCGCTGAACTGCATCACGACCCGCTGACACCTCACTCCCGCGCCTCGCATATTCGGGAGCAGGCGCTCCTTCATCTTTTTCTCGGGCAGCTCATGGCCGCACGCTGGCAGCAGGGCCGTCATGACATCGAGGTGCTCACCAGCGAGGTGGACCGGGGCGGCTACGACATCGTGCTGGAAGCCAACGGTATCCTCCGGCACGTCCAGCTGAAGTCGACGTTTTCCGGCTCCAGCGTCCGCCACGTGACCGTCAGCACCCGGTTGCTGGAAAAGCCCAGCGGCTGCGTCATTTGGCTTGAGGTCGACCAGCGCACGCTGGCCTTCGAGCGCTACTTCTGGTTCGGCGGCCAGCCGGGAGCGCGGCTGCCGGATCTGGGCTCGAAGGTCAGCCGGCATACGCGCGGGGATAGCAGCGGGCAGAAGCTCGAACGTCCCTTGCACCGCGACCTTGGCAAGGCCTGCTTCGAGCGGGTCGATAGCACGGAAGAGCTGCTCGCCAGGCTGTTCGGTTAGCTCACCGCCCAGAGAGACCGCCCAGAGAGAAGGGCGGCCCCGCGATCCGGAGTTCGGTGCTGCGGCCGCTCGTTCTCCCAACAGGCGTCTGAGTCTTGAGTCAGGCCTGCCGGCTTGCGGACCGCGCGCGGGGCGAACAAGGGCAAAAAGTCGATAGGCTCTTAAAGGCCCAGGGAAGGCCGCAGAGAAGATTTGCACCCTGCCCGCACTCCGACAGGTCCGAAATCCTTTAAATGGCGCCCAAAGGTCAAATGTTTGTGGCGCGTCTATCGAATTGGGCCAAAGAATACTCAACAAAGACAAAGCTTTAGCGGGGTGCTGGGGACGAGTGGAGATCGTAATTTTCGTGCAAGGGCGGCCTGCGGCTGCGAGGGAAAGCTCGCCTCGCGCCCCTGCGGGTAGAACGCGGGATTGGCACAAGTTATGCTATAATTGGCTGATACATGGTCGTGGAGCCAATTTGATGCGTCAGCTTCCCAAAAAGCTACAGCCGCCTGCTTCCCAGTTCGAAAAGCCCGCCAAGGAGCGTTTGATCGAAACCGCCGACAAGCTGTTTCGGCTGCTCGGGATCAGGGCCGCCCCAAGCTTGATCGCTCACGAGGCGCATACGAACATGGACACCTTGATCAAGTATTTCGGCCATGGTGATCCGTTGGCGGGTCAATTCATCAAGTCGTTGATTGCGGAGTGTGAGGACTATTGGCGCGGTCTCGCCGCGGAATATCCGGACGATCCTGAGGCACAGCTGCGGGAGTGGCTTGCCTACGAGGAGGATCAGATTGGTTACATGATGGAGCCCCGGGTCTTACTTTCGCGCACGGCGGCGGAATTGTTCGAGCCTCGCACGCAGCATCCCCCGCTGTTGAGGGCGATCGAAGAATATTGGCAGGCGGAGCGGCGGCGGGTGGTCGGGCTGTGTAAGGCCGCAAAGCTGCGCGATTCCTTGGAGCTCGCAGATAAGCTGCTTCTGCTGGTGCACGGCGCACGCAACGAGCGGGGGGCTTACGGGCGCTTGACTCCGAGTCGCGTGCTCCAGAAGGCCGGAATCGAGCTTATGATCATCCACGGAGCTGCTGATAGGTTCGCGGCCGGCCACCCCGATTTGGATTGAGACTGAATATGACCAAGACCAATGACGCCGCAGTGGTCGTCTTCACCTCGGAGACGCGGCAAGAGATCCTGCAGAACGCGGGGTCGCGGGGCTGGGTCCTGAGTTCGAGAAGCGTCAAGCAATGCCCCTACCTTGTCTGCTGCAGGCGGCAGGACTGGAACAACAAGGCCGAGGGCATTTCGGCTCGGTCGGCATTCCTGGTCGGCCGGATTTCATCGCTCGTGCCGCTCGATGCATCCCAAAACTCGCGAGGGCAGGCTCGTTTCCACATCGGGATTTCGGAGTTCGCCGACATTGCTGTCGCGGATGCATGGCGCAGGGAGCTGCGCAACCCCATAGCCTATGCCAGCCTGAAGCAGCTCGGCATTGAGCCCAAGCGGCTCAAGTTTCAACCGTTGCCCGACGCTCGGCCGACCGGTTCGGATCCGGCGCGGGCAGGGCTGACCATCGCCGACGCGAAGAGGGCGTTGGCTGCCACCTTCGGCGTGCGCCCCGAGGATATCGAGATCACCATCAAAGGATGACCCGATTAACCAATGGCGCGGTCGTGGGCCATCTATCGAGAACATATCTTTGAAGTATATGGATACAACGTGATATGGTTGGGGCCTGTCGTATAGAGAGGCCACATGAGTGATTTCCATATCGAGCATCTACCGCTTGCCGAGCTGAAGCCGAACCCCGCCAACGCCAGGCGGCATCCCCGCAAGCAGCTGCATCAGATCGCCGCCTCGATCCGCGAGTTCGGCTTCAACAGCATCGTGGTGGCCGATGAGGAGGGCATGATCCTGGTCGGCCATGGCCGCGTCGAGGGCGCGCGCATGGCAGGGCTGGAGCGGGTGCCGGTGCTGCGGGTCGGCCATTTGACGGCCGCGCAGAAGATCGCGTTCTCGCTGGCCGACAACAAGATCGCGCTAAACTCGGACTGGGACATGGATCAGCTGCGCGAGCTCTGGCGCGAGTTGATGGGTGTCGAGATCAACTTCGATGTGGAAGTAACCGGCTTTGAGACCGCCGAGATCGACCTGCTGGTGGACGGCGAAGCCAAGCGCGACAAGCCCGACCGAGGCGATCTTGTTCCTGACGTTCAGTCAGATCCGGTCTCGCGGCTCGGCGACCTCTGGATCCTGGGGGAGCATCGCCTGCTGTGCGGTGACGCCTGCGATGCCGAATCCTTTGCAGATTTGATGGATGGCGAGCAGGCGCGCCTGGTGTTCACCGACCCGCCCTACAACGTGCCGATCGATGGGCATGTGAGCGGGCTCGGCGCGGTCAAGCACCGTGAATTCAAGATGGCTTCCGGCGAGATGAGCTCCGCTGAATTCGCTGCGTTCTTGGCCATGGTGTTCGGCAATATGGCGGAGGCGAGCGTTGACGGCGCAATCCATTTCATCTGCATGGATTGGCGGCATATGGACGAGGTGCTGAAGGCGGCCGGCGGCGTCTATTCCGAGCTGAAGAATTTGTGTGTCTGGAACAAGAGCAACGGCGGCATGGGCTCGTTCTACCGCTCCAAGCATGAGCTGGTGTTCGTCTACAAGGTGGGGCAGGGGCCGCACGTGAACACGATCGAGCTCGGCAAGCACGGCCGCTATCGCACCAACGTCTGGGATTATGCCGGCGCGAACAGCTTTCGTTCGGGACGGGACGCCGAGCTTGAAATGCACCCGACGGTGAAGCCCACGGCGCTCGTTATCGATGCCATCAAGGACTGCTCACGTCGCGGCGACATCGTGCTCGACCCGTTCTCCGGATCCGGCACGACCATCATGGCCGCGCAGAAGTGCCGCAGGCGGGCGCGCGCAATCGAATTGGATCCGCTTTATGTCGATGTCGCCATCCGGCGCTGGCAGGCTTACACCGGGCAGGTTGCGACAATGGCGGTGACAGGGGAGACCTTTGCGGAGATTGAACGGCGTCGCAGTGACCCGTTGCAATAAGGCCGTTCGAGTCCAATCGGTCCGAGTGACGGCGAGCCGTCTCAAACCGACCTCCGGCGCTTCTTTGAGATTGTGGTGCGTCAGGAGGTGCACATTTCTCTTGCAAATTCCTCAGTCTGATCTATGTATATCCCAATTGGATATACATAGAGGCGCGCTGTGACCAATTCTACGGTATTCACCAGCAACCGCAGCCAAGCCGTCCGGCTTCCAAAGGCTGTCGCCTTTCCGGCGAATGTGCATCACGTCGATATTTTGAAGGTCGGTCGGAGCCGCATCATCGTGCCTCAGGGCAAGCGGTGGGACGATTTGTTTGAAAGCGGCCCGCGGGCCAGCGAGGATTTCATGGTCGAGCGCAAGCAGCCCACCGTCGAGGAGCGCGAGCCGCTTTGATGTTGACCTACATGCTAGACACCAACATCTGCATCTACGTCATGAAGAACTACCCGGTCGACCTGCGCGAAAAGTTCAACTCGCTCGCCGAGCAACTCTGCATCTCCAGCATCACCCTTGGCGAATTGCACTATGGCGCGGAGAAGTCCGCGCGCCGCGCGCACAATTTGACGGCTATCGAGCATTTTGTGGCCCGCCTTGAAGTGCTCCCTTTCGCCGAGAAGGCAGCGGCACATTACGGTCAGGTTCGTGCGGAGTTGGAGCGTGCGGGAACGCCTTGCGGTCCGCACGACATGCAAATCGGCGGCCATGCCCGCAGCGAAGGGTTGATTGTCGTCACCAACAATATGCGGGAGTTCGTTCGCATGCCCGGAGTTAGAGCCGAGAGCTGGATTTGATCGCGACTGCAAACCAATCGGAGCCACAGAGCGCGCGCTGCAATCGCGCCATGTCGATGTCGCGTCCGCCGCTGGCAGGCTACACCGGACAGGCCGCGACCATGGCGATAACGGGCGAGAGCTTTGCCGAGGTCGAGCAGCGCCGCGCCGACCCTTTGCAGTAGGGCGGACCGAGGACATCGCGACTTCTCCGGGCCGTGAGCCCGTGGGCGGTGGGCTCGCGCCGAGCGCACCCCTCGTTTCCGGTCTTGCAATCATGTTGAACAATTGTTATGTTTTGTTCAACGCTGGAGTTGCCATGGTCGTGCGGACCCACACGTCGACAGAGACCGAGGAGCAGATTGCGCTTAAGCGCAACCGGCTCGTTCTGGAGCAGGCGCGTGCCGTCGGGCTGCTCGGTGAGGCCAAGGACACGCGCTTGTCTGGCCGGGTGCCGGCAGGCCTGATCGAAGCCGCAAAGAAGCGGGCTCACGTGTCCTCCGATACCGAACTCCTAGAGCTCGCCTTGTCGCGTTTGGCACTCGAAGACGATTTCGGGGCGCGTCTTGTCCGGCGCAAGGGTAGCATCCCGGCAGATATCGATCTTGCCATTTGATCTCCAGGGAACGTTGCGGAGGCTGAAGCCGCACAAGCGTCTGGAGCGCTTAACGCGACGACCAGATTCCGAACTTGCCTGGGCATCCGACGAGCCGCTGATCGGCGGCGCGCTGATGCTCGATACCAGCGTTTATCTCGACGTCCTGCAGGCGCGCACCCCGGACGCCGTCGATGAATTGCTGACATATCGCGTGTGCCACCACTCGGCCGTCTGCCTTGCCGAACTAACGCATCTGTTCGGGCGGCTAGATCCGGCTCACCCTTCAACGAGTGGCGTTCTGCAAACGGTGCGAAGTGTGATCGAGGACATTCCGCCGCATCGCTTGCAAGCTCCAGACACCGCAATGTGGGGTGAAGCGGGAATGCTTGCGGGCGGGCTCGTTCGTCTCAGCGGCGCGCCGAAGGGGGCCGGTCATGAGCGGAAATACCTCAACGATGCGCTGATCTATCTTCAGGCGCGAAGCATCGGTGCCAGCGTATTGACAGGGAATGTCGGCGACTTTGACTTCCTGAACCAACTTGTTCCGGGCGTTCCAATCATTCTGTATCGGCAGGCGTGACCAATGCCCCTATCGCCCGATATGCTCGCGGTTCGCAGGTCCTCCGGAAAACAAAGAATCAAAAGCATGTGGGTTATCGGCGGGGGCAGCGAATGGACAGAGAGGCCGCCATGGCGATGCTGGTTGCCAAGCGCCGCGCTGAGGCCGGCGGCGGCTACCATCATTTGCACCTGTATGACGGCGGGAGGTTCGAAATGAGCTTAAACATTAAGAGCCCGCAGGCGCGCGAATTGGCGGCCGAGCTGGCGCGGCTGACCGGGGAGTCGCTCACCGTTGCGGTCGCTATTGCTATTCGCGAGCGGCTTGACCGGGTCCGCCGCGAGCAAGGAGAAGGCCTTGCGGACCGTCTGTTGACGATCGGCCAAGATTGCGCAAAGCGCTTAAAGGGACCGCACGGGTCTGTCGATTACGGCGATCTGCTCTACGACGAGCGCGGACTGCCTCGATGATGACCGATGCCTCTGCGCCCATTGCCATCCTGCACGATGAGGCGAGCACGCTCGCCAGTTCGGCGCCTTTGCTTGCTCGAAATCACAAATTGCGGTAAAAAGATCTCGCCTCGTGCGAGAGCCAGGTTGGGTCCTTTTGGGACTTTGCGTGATGCACAAACCCGGCATGTAGTGCGTAGATGATGGCGTGACGCCTGATGGGTCCGAATTCCTGCTTGCAGGAATTTGGTGAACCCGGAGGCCACGCCATTTTCGTTTGAGGCCGTGTCCTCCCTGATGATCATTATTCAAGGAGCACACATGGCTCGTAATCTTAAGGGACAGTTTGAAAAGGGCACCTCCGGCAATTTGCGGGGGCGGCCGCGGAAGCAGTCGCATCCCATCTCGGATGATCAAGTCCGCCGCGACTTTTTCGAAGCGGAAGAGATGCTGGTTCCGGTCGTCATCGGAAATAAGCGTGAGATGATTCCAGCGCGCGTGGCCATAGATAGGCAGCTGGTCTTTAAGGCGGTAGCAGGTGACGCGCGTGCCCGGGACTTGTACTATAAGCGTAAGGACCGATTCATTCTCGAACACGTCAATCAGCAGCTCGAGAACCTGCGGGTCATCGTTGAAGGCGAAGACCGTTTGCGTGAATTCCCCGAAGACGTGACGGATGAGTTCAAGAAGGCACTGAGCTTGCTGAAGCAGAGCATAGATCGGCATTACTATCCATTTTAGCCGGTTCTAGCGCCAACAGTCGCTTTCACGCTGACGACAAGAGGAGTGCTCGCTGCACTCCTCCTTTTTGTTTTGGTTTGTGCTTGTCACCGGCGCATCCGGGTCGGCCTCTCGAGCATGGCGCCGTTCGACTTCTGATAGACTTTCCGGGCCGGCGTCGAGCCTGCTAAGCCCCTGCTCAAGGCCTGTAATGGTCCTGATCGTCTCCTGTTCTATATCCTGTTTCACGGCGCCGCCGCGCACCGCCGTCGCCTAGTAAGTCGCTCAAACGGCGTCAATTTCTGCCGCCCAGGGGCGCGACGGCGCTATTGCACGGTTTTTTATCAGGCCTATCAGGTCGTGACGAGAGTTGGCATCGCAAGCCCCAACGTCTCGCTGGCTCGGTCGATCTTCAAAGCCCGCTCATAGAGGAACCGCCGCTACCGTTTTCTTCGGCGCGGCGGTTGATGGTCGAAGACGGTTCAGTCGCGGCCAACCTCTCTCGCACTCACCGTTACGTACCAATATCCCGACCAGCGGTGGGACACGGGGCATTGCTGCGACTTCCTCGACCAGGCGGAGCTCGGGGCCATAGATCGCGGGCGGGCAGCTGCAAAAACCGACTCTGCCCACTGGTTCTTGCTGGGCCTAGCCCATTTGGGGGAGGCGCACCCGGGGAATTTGGGCATATCGCTTGACGCGACGTTGCACGCAGGTTCGTGCGCTCGTGTCGGACAAGGGTGCCGATCAGGTGGGTAAGCAGCGAAATGACGTCAAACGCGTCGGGAGATAATCTACGGGGCTCGGGCGACTTCTCGTTCTTCGAGCTTGAGATGCGGAAACGTTCGCGGAGCTGGGAGTGGAGTATTGGCCGGCGCGCCGGACAAGCCATCATGCGAGGAAGAGCGAGGAAGCGCGTGGTGGCGAGATATGAGGCGACAAGCGCGTTGTTTCTCTTGCTGATGAACGTCTCCAGGCAGCCCGGAGTCGTAGATGAAAAGTGAAGCGCAAAGCATGAGGCCGCACCTTCAGCCGAAACACCGAGAAGGTCGAGGTGTTTCGCTCGCGCTCACGGGAAATTTGCGACCGCCGCTGGGCGAAGAACCAATGCTCAAACCAATTGCAGGAGCAGCTTGACGAGTTCCGGTTGACGGTGGGCGCCGGTCTTCGAGAAGACCGATTTGAGGTGATTGCGCGCCGTCTCGCGCGAAATGCGCAGCTGTTCGGCGGCGCCGGCGAGCGATGCACCAGTTGCAAGCAGTGCGGCCAATCGAGATTCTGCGGGTGTGAGGTCGAAGGCTTGGCCGATGAGGGTAGGGTCCGGCGCCGCGGGCGGGACGAGATTGGACAGAATCAGCATCGCCCGCGCGCCGAGAAAGACGGATCGCGCCGCGCCGTCCACCGGCAGAATGCGCAACACGACCGGTGGCTTTGTCGTGCGGCGGACGAGGATCGGCGAGGCGGGGATGGCGCTGGCATCAGGCGTGGATCGGATCAAACTGATCAGCTGCTCGAGCTTGGTCATCGCCTGCTTGTCGCGAAGAACGAGACGCCGCTCCCTGATGCGGACTTCATCGTCGAAACCACGATCGGCCACTTCGTTCGTGCGGAGGACTATTCCCTCGCGGTTGAGCACCAATGCGGGTTGCTGAACCCGGTTGAGGACGTCGGTCATCGACGTCAGCGCGACCCTGCCGACCGCGGTCGCGAGCGTGGCGGTCTCGGTGAGGCGCGGCGCCAATTGCGCGAGCACCTGCTTGTCACGCGCCTCGAATGCGCCCTCGCGGCCCGTTCGCTGGATCGTCAACGCCCATGCTGCGGTGTCGGCCCAGAAGCCAACGCCGGCGAACCAGCGATATCCGAACGGAAACAGCACCTCGTTGTACATGGGATCGGAACGAATCTGCTCCGCCGTCATGACGTCGAGGTCGGTCACGACCTCGCCCGCCATCATGCGCGGAAACGCCCTGGCACGGGGATCCCTCAGGTGCCAGTTGTTCTTGAAGTAGAACTTGGTCCCTTCGTCGATCGATTCGGTGCGTGGAACGTCCGGAGTCCGGATGTCGCTCTGAAGGAGCAATGCCGCCGACGCCCCGACCGCCCTGCAGATGTCATCCATGATGTCGCGCCACGCATCTGGATTGACGGCGGCTTCGCCAAGTCGATTGATGACCTTCGACAGTTCCTGATCGTCTATTCTACCGGTCCTCAAGAGCGGCCCCCCTCCGCTGATCCCAAGGCATTCGTTGCAACCGGCGAGCGTCTTCGTTGGATGCGGTGCTGAAGGCCCGCCACCGACATTGACGCCTCGAACGCGTTGCCCCGAACCTGGATGCTTCGCGAAGCGGCAGCTCGAAGCAAGCCCTCTTGCCTGTTTTTCCTAAATAATCGCGGTCGACGAAAGTCTAATGATCGCCGCGGTGAAGCGGCGCCGGCAACCCTGAATGACCCATTCGGGTCATGCGTCGCGATGTGCCAGCGCTATTCCTTCGGTGAGGAACAGTCCTTGACCCAGGAATTCACGCCTTGACCCAATCTGTTGCAGGTTTCCGGTATCCGCTGACGTTCTGCAGGGAATGTCTCGGCGCGTCAGAGTGTCGCAGGATGTCCTGCAGCGCACGACGAAGCCGGCGGTCCGCCGCGATCAACGGTGGCAGCAATTCGTTTTCTCAGCAGCTTGCGCGACCTGCTCCTTCGCTTCGGGGCGGGCGGAGCGGATATTGCATTTCGGCGCGTATTGCGCCGCGGCTTGGCGAGTCGCAGATCGTTTGGCTGGATGAGACGGCTGATCGTCGCGATCAGGGGCGCGCGATTTCGCAGCCGCACCGTCCGCTTCGTATCCCACTTAAGGTTAGCAGCCGTGCTGTCTTGACGCAGTCGCGCAACAGTGGAAACAATTTGCAATTGTCAAAAACCTTTTGACGGTCCGCGATATGACTTCGACGTTCGACGCTGCACAAGGTTGCCTCGTCAAACGGTACTTCAACAATAACAAGACCAGTTCATTTCAAACTCGCGCCGTGGGCTGACGGCGAACTTGAAAAATCAAAGAATTACAACAGGGGGCTCGCCATGAGCGACCGCACGACGTTACGCGTCGCGTCCATATCGCATTCCACTATCCACGATTGAAGATCTCTCCATCCGCACAACGCAAGCCGCTTCCGCGCGCCTGCGAGCAATGCCTGTTGCCCTTTCGAGAAAGATGAAACTGCCATGATCATCAACGGCACCAACGCAAGCGATCAGATCGCCGGCACCAACTCGGCTGACATCATCAATGCAAAGAATGGCGACGATACCATCAACGCCGGGGCGGGTAATGATCTCATTCAGGGTGGCAACGGCGACGACAGCATAAATGGCGATGCGGGCAACGACCTCATCGACGCCGGCAATGGCAACGACACCGTTGATGGCGGCACCGGCAATGACATCATCCTGGGCGGCAGCGGCAACGACATCATCGACGGCGGCGCCGGCACCGACATCGTCAGCGGAGGCAATGGCAACGATACCCTGATCTATCGCGTTTCGGAAAATGTGGGGTCTGTCGACATTTACGACGGCGGCAGGGGCCAGGACACGCTCCGCCTCGTCGTCACGCAAGAGTTCGCGAACTCGGCTTCGTTCAGGTCCGATCTTGCGGCAATCCAAGCCCTTATCGCGCGCTGTGGTAGCGCGGACTATGCGTTCAGGAGCTTCAACCTGGTCGTCGTCTCGATCGAAAAGATCGAGGTCGTCATCGAAGGCCCGACCAATCATGCGCCGGTCGCAGTCGCGGACATCGCTTCCGTCAAGGAGGACGTGACGACGGTTGCGAGTGGCAATCTGCTGGCAAACGACACGGACGTCGATAGCGGCGATACCCACATCGTGTCGGCCGTAGCGGGAGGCACGGACAACGGCACCACGATCACCGTCGTCGGCACCTTTGGAACGCTGGTGGTCACCAAGGCGACCGGTGCCTACACCTATACGCTCAACAATTCCGCCGCGTCCGTGCAAGCGCTCGCCGAAGGCCAACAGGTGGCGGAGCAGTTCACCTACACGAATGCCGACAACCACGGCGGAACGGGGTCGTCGACGCTCACGGTGACCATCACCGGCAGCAACGACCCGGCCACGATCACGGTGTCGGGCAGCCAGGATACGTCGGTGACCGAGGCCGGAACCGCGGCCGGAGATCCCAGCGCGTCGGGCCAGCTTGCGGCGCACGACGTCGACAACGGCGAAGCCCATTTCGCAGTCCCGGCCTCCCTGGCCGGCACCTACGGCAATTTCACGTTCAATGCGGCGACGGGGGCCTGGACATATACGCTCGATCCTACGAAATCGGATTCGCTCACCGCAGGACAGCAGGTCACCGATACCCTGACGGTCGCCTCGGTCGACGGTACCGCCACCCACGATATCGTGGTGAACATCACCGGTACCAACGACGCAGCCGTGATCGGCAATCCGGCCCAGCACGACGTCACTGAGGACGGCATCCTGACGGCGTCCGGCACGCTGTCGATCAGCGATGTCGACCAGAACCAGAATTCGTTCCAGACCGCCGTCGCCTCGGCGCCCGGCAATCTCGGAACGCTGCCGATCGGCGCCAATGGAGCCTACAGCTATGCGGTCGCCAACGATGTCGTTCAATATCTCGGCCAAGGCGAGACCCGCGACGAGGTCTTCACCGTCAAGGCTCTGGACGGCACGACCAAGGACGTGACGTTCACGATCCACGGCGTCAACGACGCCGCCGATATCGGTGGCCCCGTCCAGCACGACGTCACCGAGGACGGCCAGCTGACCGCATCCGGCCAGCTGTCCATCAGCGATGCCGACCAGAACCAGAGTGCGTTTCAGACCGGCGTCGTTTCTGCGAACGGCAATCTCGGTTCTCTCAGCCTTGCCGCGGACGGCAGCTATACCTATTCGGTCGCCAACGCCGCCACCCAGTATCTCGGGACTGGCGAAACCAAGGTCGATACGTTCACGGTCGCCTCGCAAGATGGTACGACCAAGAGCATCAGCTTCACGATCCATGGCGCGAATGATGCGCCAGGCGAGACCGCGTTCACGCAGGCAAACGCCGCGCTCCTAGAGGGCAGCGTAACTGGAACAGTGGTCGGGACTGCTGTTGGATCGGATCCTGATGCGAACGACTTACTGACCTACAGCCTCGTGGATGATAATGGCGCGCCCTATACCGGGCCGCTAGCGATCGATCCTCATTCCGGCGTGGTAACCGTCAGCGGCAACATCGATTTCGAGTCGACGGAAGGGCTGCTCACCGCCGTCGTGCAGACGACCGATCAGAGCAACCTGCACAGCGACAAGGTCATTTCGGTCGTGGTAGGCGATCAAGCGGAGACCACTGTTTCCGCCATTGAAGGGTACATCGCGAATGCCACCATTTTCGTCGACGACGATGGGGATGGCGTTCTGAGCAGCGGGGATTTCGTAACCCAGAGTGACTCGCTCGGGAATTTCCAGATCACCGGAAGCCACGTCGGCGCGATCTATCTGCTGGGCGGGGGTGGCGCGGTCGACACCGCGACCGGGTTGCCGTTCGACGGCGTTCTGCGCGCGGCACCGGGATCGACGGTGCTTTCGCCGCTGACGACGCTGATCGCGGCGATCGCGGACCAAAACAATGGCGATTATGCCGCTGCGAAGGCTCAGGTGGCCGCGGCATTCAATGTCCCCGTGGGCGTCGACCTGAACAACTTCGACCCGATTGCGGCGGCCGTATCGGATGATCCCGCGGCTCAGGCGGCAGGCGCACAATTGTTCGCCGCCGGTGTTCAGCTCTACAACGTGATCGTGCAGGGCGCCTCGCTCATCTCCGGAGCTGCGGGTAGCAGCGACACCCAGGCTGCCGCGAATGCCATGTTGGACGCGATAGTCACCCAGGTGTCTACCGGCACGTTGGATCTGTCTGACCCGAACACGCTCCAGAGCGTCATCACTGCGGCTGCCGGCACCACGGATGTTGCCTCGACGGTGGCGGATGCGGCGAACGTTATTGCAAGCTCGAACACGCTGATCGATAGCGCGGTTGCATCAACAAGCGGTGCAGAGCTGCTGCAATCGATCGCGGGCACCGCGAGCGTGGCCCAGGGTATTGCGGCTCTAGCGCTTGCTGACGCAGGACAGAGCGGTGATACGACAGACGCGGTCGACAGTTTCACCGGTGCAAACCTTCAGGCCGTGGTCGATACCGCGACAACCAACGTCGATACGAACGCGCTGTTGGGGCCAGCCGGCGACAATACTCTGACTGGCACCGGTGGCGCAGATTTGCTCGACGGCGCTGGAGGTTCTGATCACCTGTACGGCGTGGACGGCAAGGACATTCTGATTGGTGGCAGCGGAGACGACTATCTGGACGGCGGCCAGGGCTTCGACCGCGCCGTCTATACCGACGCAACCGGCGGGGTCACGATCAACCTCGCGGCGGGAACGGCGTCCGGCGCGGGCGTGGGGACGGACACGCTCGTCAACATCGAAGCCGCCATCGGCAGCGAATTCGCCGACACGTTCAATGGAGCCGGCTTCACCGGCGATGCACATGTCCCGGGCAGCCCCGTCGGCTACAATGAGTTCGAAGGCAAAGGCGGCGACGACACCATCATCAGCAACACCAACAGCCAGGGTGCGGAGCTGACGCGCGTTTCCTATGTCAGCGCCACCGGGGCGGTGACGGTGGATCTCGCAGGCGGTTATGCCCAGGGTGATGCGTCGGTGGGCCACGACACCCTCGTCGGTTCCGGCTTCAACGGCGTCTGGGGCTCCGCGTACAGCGATACGATTCTTGGCAGCAACAATCCGATGTTCACCGCGGAGGTGTATTCGGGCTTTGCGGGCAACGACTATATCGATGGCCGCGGCGGCTATGACCGCGTGGACTACAACGTCGATCCGAACACCACGACGGGAATTACGGTCAATCTCGCCACCGGATCCGTGACCGGCGATTCGACCATCGGGACGGATACGTTGCGCGGGATCGAGGCGATCCGTGGCACCAACTTCGCCGATACCTACAACGCCGCCGGTTTCGGCTCGGGCAGCGTCAATGCCGGCTCGAACGGGACGTTCAACGAGTTCACCGGCAACGGCGGCGACGACTTCATCACTGGCAATGGCTCTACACGGCTAGGCTTCAACAACGCGACGGCAGGCGTCCAGGTCGACTTCGTTTCCGGCATTGCCACAGGCGATTCATCCGTCGGCACCGATCACTTCACCGGCGTCAACGCCGTCCAGGCATCGATGTTCGACGACACGCTGCTAGGCGGTGCGACCAACGACACTTTCACCGGCCTTGCCGGCAACGACTATATCGATGGCCGCGGCGGCTTCGACGTCTCCTCCTACAACAACATCTTCTTCACCACGGGAAGCATCACCGTCAATATGGCGGCTGGCACCGTCGTCGGGGATGCGTCGAACGGCACGGACACGCTTCGTTCGATCGAGGGCATTCAGGGCACCAACTTCGACGATACCTACGATGCGACCGGCTACGGTGTGACCGGGGCCAATATCGGCAACAACGGCACATTCAACCAGTTCGAAGGCCTCGGTGGCGATGATGTCATCATCGGCAACGGCAATACGCGTCTCATCTTCGCCAACGCGACCGGCGGGGTGACAGTCAATCTCGCGGGTGGCATCGCCGCCGGCGATGGCTCGACTGGTCACGACACCTTCACGGGTGTCAACAGCGCGACTGGCAGCAGTTTTGACGACGTTTATGACGCGACGGGTTTCACCGGCGTCAACGCGAACTTCAACGCATTCCAGGGTAACGCCGGAAACGACACCATTTCCGGCAATGGTAATACGCAAATTCAGTTTGGCAACGCGACGGGCGGTGTGAGCATCAACCTCACTGCAGGGACGGCCGACGGTGACGGCTCGGTCGGCCACGACACCATCGCCGGCGGCGTGTTCAACGTGTTGGGGTCCAACTTCAACGACACCATCATCGGCAGCGCCGGCAACGACAGCCTCTCCGGCAGCGGTGGCAACGACATCCTGGACGGTCGTGCCGGCAACGACTTTCTCAGCGGCGGCGCCGGCGCAGACGCCTTTGTCTATGCGAGCGGCGGCGGCTTCGACTTCATCCAGGATTTCGTCCATGGCCAGGACAAGATCGATCTGTCCGGCGTCTACGGCATCTTTAGCCTTGCCGACCTGCAATCGCATGCGATCCAGAGCGGCCCCAACACCGTCATCACGTTCAACCCGAGTGCTGGCCTGACGCTTCAGAACGTCGATCTGAACAGCCTGACGGCGAGCGACTTCCTGTTCGGCACGCCAGCCGCGCCGATCGTCGGCGACGGCAACGCGAACGACATCGTCGGCACCGCCAATGCCGAATCCATCAGCGGTCTCGGCGGCAACGACCGCCTCCAAGGCTTCGGCGGCAGCGACCTCCTGGATGGCGGCCTGGGCTTCGACCGCGCCATCTACACGGATGCGACCGGCGGCATCGCCGTCAATCTCGCGACTGGCACCGCGGCGGGACCTGGCGTCGGGACGGACACGCTGGTCGACATCGAAGGGGTGATCGGCAGCGATTTTGCCGACACGTTCAACGCGGTCGGATTTACCGGTTCGACCGGTCTGCCCGGCGTGGCCGCCGGCCAGAGCGAGTTTGAGGGGCGCGGCGGCGACGACATCGTCGTCGGCGCTGTC
>NZ_PGVG01000005.1:200769-212831 GCF_002795245.1 Bradyrhizobium forestalis
TCGGCAGCGATTTTGCCGACACGTTCAACGCGGTCGGATTTACCGGTTCGACCGGTCTGCCCGGCGTGGCCGCCGGCCAGAGCGAGTTTGAGGGGCGCGGCGGCGACGACATCGTCGTCGGCGCTGTCAACGCGTTGGGGCAGTTTGTGACGCGGCTGTCCTATCTGGGAGCAGGCAGTGCGGTCACCGTCGACGTCGGGGCCGGGACCGCGGATGGCGACGCCTCCGTCGGCCATGACAGCTTCTCCAACGTCTCGACCATCTGGGGCTCGGCCTCCAACGACACGTTCTACGGCAGCGACAATGCCGCGTTCACCTACGAGACCTATGAAGGTCGCGGCGGCGACGACTATATCGACGGCCGCGGCGGCTACGACCAGGTCACCTACAATTCGGATCCGACGACCACGTCAGGCATCTATGTCCACCTCGCCGCGGGCATCGTGAACGGCGACGCGACGGTCGGCACGGATACGATTCGCAGCGTCGAGGCCGCCCGCGGCACCAACTTCGACGATACGTTCGACGCGACCGGATTCGGTCAGGCCGGGGCGACCAATGTCGGCTCCTCCGGCAGCTTCAACGACTTCGCCGGCGCCGGCGGCAACGACACCATCATCGGCAACGGCTTCACCCGCCTGAACTACCAGATCGCAGCCTCCAGCGTCAGCGTCGATCTCGAGACCAGCGTCATCGGGACGACGAATGCGGTCACGGTTGCCGGCAGCGCGACAGGTGCGACCGAAGGCACCGATAGCTTCACCGGCGTCAATGCGGTGCAGGGCTCGACCTTCTCCGACACGCTGCTCGGCAGCAGCTTCAACAACAACTTCACGGGTCTCGGCGGCGACGACTACATCGACGGCCGCGGCGGCTTCGACGTTGCCATCTACAACAGCCTCAGCACGGTCACGGGCGGCGTCAGCGTCGACATGGCGGCGGGCACGGCGACCGGCGATGCGTCGATCGGCACGGATACGCTGCGCTCGATCGAGGGCATTCAGGGCACGGGCTATGCCGACACCTATGTGGCGACCGGCTACGGTCAGGCCGGCGCGCTCAATGTCGGCAACAACGGCAATTACAACCAGTTCGAAGGCCTGGGCGGCGACGACCAGATCACCGGCAACGGCAACACGCGGCTGCTCTTCACGAATGCCACCGGCGGCGTCACCGTCAACCTGAACGCCGGCTCGGTCACGGGGGACGGGTCGGTCGGGCATGACACCTTCACGGGCGTCAACAGCGTCTATGGCAGCAATTTCGTCGACACTTACGACGCGACAGGCTTCGTCGGTTTCAATTCCTTCCAAGGTTTTGCCGGCAACGATCTCATCACCGGCAACGGCAGCACGCAGCTCCTGTTCGCCAACGCAACCGGCGGCGTTGTTGTCGATCTCGCCACCGGCACCGTCAGTGGGGATGCCTCGGTCGGGCACGACACCATCACCGGTGGCGTGAACGGCGTGTCCGGATCGGGCTTCAACGATACGCTGAAGGGGGGCAGCGGTGCCGATAATCTGCTCGGCAACGGCGGCGCCGATACCTTCGTTTATGTAAGCGGCGGCGGTGCCGATTTCATCGGCGACTTCTCGCATGCGCAAGCCGACAAGATCGACCTTTCGGGCGCAGGCATCTACAACCTCGCCGACATCCAGGCGCTCGCTTCACAGCAGGGAGCGAACACGTTCATCAATTTCGGCAATGGCGATAGCCTGACGCTGCAGAACGTGACTTTGGCGAACCTCACGGCTGCTGATTTCATCTTCGCGCCAGGCGTTCACCTGATCGGCGATGCCAATCCGAACACCTTGGTCGGCACGGTCCATGCGGACAAGCTGAGCGGCCTCGGCGGCAACGACGTCCTGCAAGGACTTGGCGGCAACGATCAGCTCGATGGCGGCCAGGGCTTCGATCGCGCCGATTACAGTGATGCGACGGGAGGCATCACCGCCAATCTTGCCGCCGGCTCGGTGACCGGCCCGGGTGTCGGAACAGACGTGCTGGCGAATGTCGAGGGCATCCTCGGCAGCGATTTTGCCGACACGTTCAACGCGGTCGGATTTACCGGTTCGACCGGTCTGCCCGGCGTGGCCGCCGGCCAGAGCGAGTTTGAGGGGCGCGGCGGCGACGACATCGTCGTCGGCGCTGTCAACGCGTTGGGGCAGTTTGTGACGCGGCTGTCCTATCTGGGAGCAGGCAGTGCGGTCACCGTCGACGTCGGGGCCGGGACCGCGGATGGCGACGCCTCCGTCGGCCATGACAGCTTCTCCAACGTCTCGACCATCTGGGGCTCGGCCTCCAACGACACGTTCTACGGCAGCGACAATGCCGCGTTCACCTACGAGACCTATGAAGGTCGCGGCGGCGACGACTATATCGACGGCCGCGGCGGCTACGACCAGGTCACCTACAATTCGGATCCGACGACCACGTCAGGCATCTATGTCCACCTCGCCGCGGGCATCGTGAACGGCGACGCGACGGTCGGCACGGATACGATTCGCAGCGTCGAGGCCGCCCGCGGCACCAACTTCGACGATACGTTCGACGCGACCGGATTCGGTCAGGCCGGGGCCACCAATGTCGGCTCCTCCGGCAGCTTCAACGACTTCGCCGGCGCCGGCGGTAACGACACCATCATCGGCAACGGCTTCACCCGCCTGAACTACCAGATCGCCGCCTCGAGCGTCAGCGTCGATCTCGAGACCAGCGCCGTCGGGACGACGAATGCGGTCACGGTTGCCGGCAGCGCCACAGGTGCCACCGAAGGCACCGACAGCTTCACCGGCGTCAACGCGGTGCAGGGTTCGACCTTCTCCGACACGCTGCTCGGCAGCAGCTTCAACAACAACTTCACGGGTCTCGGCGGCGACGACTACATCGACGGCCGCGGCGGCTTCGACGTTGCCATCTACAACAGCCTCAGCACGGTCACGGGCGGCGTCAGCGTCGACATGGCGGCGGGCACGGCGACCGGCGATGCGTCGATCGGCACGGATACGCTGCGCTCGATCGAGGGCATTCAGGGCACGGGCTATGCCGACACCTATGTGGCGACCGGCTACGGTCAGGCCGGCGCGCTCAATGTCGGCAACAACGGCAATTACAACCAGTTCGAAGGCCTGGGCGGCGACGACCAGATCACCGGCAACGGCAGCACGCGCATCGTCTACGCCAATGCGACCGGAGGCGTGACCATCAACCTCCAGGCCGGAACGGCCAGCGGCGATGGCTCGATCGGTCACGACACGTTTACCGGCGTCAACAGCGCCACCGGCAGCAATCTTGCCGACAGCTTCGATGCAACCGGGTTCGCTGGCTTCAACGCCTTTCAGGGCCAGGGCGGTAACGACATCATCACTGGAAATGGCAGCACGCAAATCCTGTTCGCGAATGCGACCTCGGGCGTAATCGTCAACCTCGCAACCGGTACCGCGGACGGCGACGGTTCGGTGGGGCATGACACGATTGTGGGAGGGGTGACCAACGTCGCGGGCTCGAACTTCAACGACACGATCACCGGTTCCAACGGCAACGACCAGCTGTTCGGCAACGGCGGCAACGATCTGCTCAGCGGTGGTGCCGGTAACGACGCCCTGAACGGCGGCATCGGCGCAGACACCTTTGTCTACGCCACCGGCGGCGGCGCCGATATCATTGGCGACTTCGTACAAGCGGACGCCGATAAGATCGACCTCACGGGGGTCCCTGGTGTCTCGACCCTCGCGGACATTCAGGCGCTTGCCACACAACAAGGGCCGAACACGGTCATCGACTTCGGCAACGGTGACACCCTCACGCTGCTCAACGTGACGCTGTCGAACCTCACGGCCGCTGACTTCATCCTGGGGCAGGGCGTGCACCTCACCGGCGACGCTGGCGCAAATACGCTGGTCGGCACCGCCTACGCCGACAGCCTGAGTGGCCTCGCCGGCAACGACCGCCTCAAGGGCCTCGATGGCAATGATCTGCTCGATGGCGGCCTCGGCTTCGACCGTGCCGACTATACCGCGGCAACGGGAGGCATTACCGCAAATCTCGCGGCAGGCTCCGTGACGGGTCCCGGGGTCGGCACTGACACGCTGGTGAATGTCGAGGGCATTGTCGGCAGCAATTACGCCGACACGTTCAACGCGGCCGGCTTTGCGGGCGATACCGGCATTGCCGGCACCAATGTGGGCTTCAACGAGTTCGAAGGCCGCGGAGGGGATGACACCATTACCGGAGCAATGAACAGTCTGGGTGCGCTCCTGACGCGTATCTCTTACGCCAACGCAACGGGCAGTGTGACCGTCGATTTGACGGCCCATTCGGCGACCGGAGATAGTTCGGTCGGTACCGATACCTTGGTGGGCTCGGGCTTCGCAGGGGTTGTCGGCTCCGGATTTGGCGACCAAATGCTCGGCAGCGCCAATGGCCCCGGGACCGTGGAGATCTTCGAAGGCCGCGCCGGTGACGACTTCATCGACGGCCGGGCTGGCTTCGACCGGGCGGACTATGCGCTCGATCCGACCGCAATGGGCGGAATCAACGTTCAGCTTGCCGCGGGGATTGTGACGGGCGACGCCGCGACAGTTGGCACCGACACGCTTCGATCGGTTGAGTCCGTGCGCGGCTCGAACGCCGCGGACGTCTTCAACGCCGTTGGCTTCAGCGGAACCAGCCAAAACGGCGGTTCCAACGGCACCTTTAACGAATTCATCGGCATGGGAGGCAACGACAGCATCACCGGTAATGGCAACACGCGCGTTGCATTCACCAACGCGACCGGCGCGGTGACCGTCGATCTGCTAGCGGGTACGGCGAGTGGTGACGGATCCACCGGGAGCGACACCTTCAGTGGCGTCAACGCCGTGATGGCCTCGATGTACAACGACACCATCCGCGGCAGCAATATCACCACGGCTACGGAGACGTTTACCGGCCTTGCCGGTGACGACTTCATCGACGGCCGCGGCGGCTTCGACATCATCAGCTACAACAACCTCTACTTCTCCACCGGCCCGGTAACCATCGACTTCACAGCGGGCACCGCGATGGGCGACGCTTCGATCGGCAATGATACGTTCCGCGGAATCGAAGGTGCTCAGGGCACCACGTTCAACGACGTCTTCACGGCCACAAATTTCGGCGCCGTTGGCTTCCAGAACGGCGCAACCAACAACGTCGGCAACAACGGCAACTTCAACCAGTTCGAAGGACTGGCTGGCAACGACACGATCACCGGCAACGGCAACACCCGCATCGTCTATGCCAGCGCGACGGATGCCGTGACGATCAACCTGCAGGCGGGGACGGCGACCGGCGGCAGCTCGATCGGCACGGACACCTATGTCGGTGTCAACAGTGCGACCGGCAGCAGCCTCAACGACACCTATAACGCCGCGGGCTTCACCGGGGTGACCTTGGCCGGATCGTTCGGTACCTTCAACCTGTTTGAAGGCCTGCTCGGCAACGATACCATCACCGGTAACGGCAATACGCGGGTCTCGTATTCTCAGGCGAACGGCGGAGTTTCCGTCGACCTTTCGACGGGAATCGTGAGCGGTGCCGCTGGCGCCGACGTCATCACGGGCGGCGTCAACAGCGTCCAGGGGTCGAACCAGGCCGATACGCTGGTGGGCAGCTCCAATAACGAGTTCTTCTTCGGCGGCGGCGGTGGCGACACGATCAACGCCGGTGGCGGCAACGACGGGATCACCGGCCAGGGCGGCGATGATACGATCGACGGTGGCGCCGGCACCGACATGGTGATCTTCTCCGGCATGCAATCGCAATACAACGTCACGACGGCTGGAACGATCCAGGTTCAAGACACGGTAGCGAGCCGTGACGGCACCGACACCCTGACCAACATCGAAGTGCTGCAGTTCAGCGACGCCATCGTGCTGCAGTCGCCGGGCGCTTCGGGGAGTCCGATCGATCTCTCGACGCAGCAGCTCTCTGGCGCCGCACCCGTGCTCGGAACCGCCGGAGACGATTATCTTCGCGTCGGAGCCAATATTTTCGGGCACGCCCTCAATCTGGGGGCAGGGACGGGCGATACCGTCCTGCTCAACAACACGTTCGGCAACGGCTACACGCTCAATCTCGCCGGTGTCGAGAACCTGGTCGGCACTGGCAACGACGAGTTCGTCAATCTCACGGCGAATGCCAACGGACTGGTGGTCGACCTCGGCGGCGGCAACGATCAGCTTAGTCTCGCGGGTGGCGCCAACACGCTCAGCCTGAGTGGCGTCGAGGGAATCGGAGGATCCGATTTCGGTGCGGCGCCAGGCGTCAACGACGTGCTCACCTTGACGACGACGGTCACGGGCCTGAACATTAGCCTCGGCAACGGCGACAACACGATGAATCTCGCTGCCGGCGCGAACTCGTTCGTGAACATCTATGATGTCAACCACGTATACGGAACGGCGAGTGACGACACCCTAACCGTCACCGGCGCGATCGCGGCGGCGAACGGCGTTGCGATCGACCTCGGCAACGGCGAGGATGCGATCGTCCTTGACGGAAACTTCGCTGCCTTTGCCGCAACGGGCGTCGAGCACATCAACGGCAATTCGGGGGACAATTCGGTCAGCTTGACGAACAACGTCAACGGCATCGCCATCGATATGGCTGGCGGAAGCGATTGGGTGTCGCTCGCCAATGGCGTCAATTCGCTCAGCATCACTGGTGTCGAAAACCTCAACGGCAGTGATTTCACCGGCAATCTCAATCCGTCGGACGATACGGTCACGCTGCTGAACACCGTGTCCGGCGTGACGGTCAATCTCGGAGACGGAACGGCCAATGTCCTGAATCTCGCCGCGGGCAGCAATTCGTTCGACAATCTGTGGAACGTGAACCTGCTCAACGGGAGCTCGTCGGACGACACTCTGACGCTGCAAGGTAGCCCCGCGAACGTGATCGATCTCGGCGACGGCAACGACACCCTGAACGTCAACGCGAACGTCTACGATGTCACGGTGACCAACGTCGAAAACATCAACCTGGCCGCAAATTTCGACCGCATCACGATCGGCAACACGACCGGCGACACGACCGTTATCGCCGGCGCGGGCGCGGACGAAATCTTTGCCAGCGCGGGCCATGACAACTTCCGCTTCGTCGGCATCGCAGATTCCGTCCAGGGCGCTGCCGATACCATCCACGGCTTCGATGCAGCCAACGACAGCTTTACCTTCTCGAGTGTCGGCGTGGCCGGAGGTCACATCGAGTACGTGGATAGCGCGGCTCTCCTTGGCGGTAATCAGGCTTCTGCTCATTTGCTGAATTTCGGTCCGGGCAACGACGCCCTCCAGATCGATATCGATGGCGACGGAGCGAGCGATATGGAGATCAGCCTGCTGAACGCCACCGGCGCGTTGCACAATGGCAACTTCCTGGTGAGCTAGCCTGAGCTAGCTCCGGAGTCGCGATAGACCGTCTCCGGAAGGGACCATGTCGATGCGCCGCAGCGCCGCCTCAATTGCGGCGTTACGTTTCGAGCAGCTTGTGCCGCAACACGCGGTAGCGTTGAATCTCCCAGGACAGCTCGGCGACATCGATGGCGAGCAGCCATTCGATGGCGGAGTGCGGCGCAAGGTCAGCAAAGCGGCCCGACGATGTACTCGAGCGCGGTTCGTGGAACGGTCGGGATCAACACGATCGCTCGCATGTCGGGATACGGGCGAATGTCCGGCAGGCCCGCCGGGCCGCAACATTCGCCCGATCGATCCATTCGCAGCGTCAGATCAGAAGCTCATGATAGCTGACAAGCGTTCCCGTGTTCTTGTCTGCCTCCGTCTGGAAGCCCGCGGCATCGTACTGGCCCAACAGGGCAATGTCGGTGGTGTGAATACCGTCAGTCACCGACAGCGTTCCTCCAGTGCCGGCCTGATTTGCGACATAGCTCGCGGTCGTGCCGACCCCGAATGCCACATCGAGGAGATCGAGGTGGTCATCCCCGTTAAATCCGGACACGACCCCGCTAAAGTCGAAGGAGTCGTGGAGCACGATTGTTCCGGTGGCTCCGGCATCAAGCGTTATCTTGGCCGACGAGGCGGCTCCGAATTCGAGCGTGGCTACGCCATCCATCAAGGCGGTGCCGCCGCCGGTGACGCTGCCATTGAAGGTGATGTTGGCTCCATGCGCCCACAGCAGCCCAGAATTATCAAGGTTGCTGGCGATGACCATCCCGCCGCTGCCAGCCGCTTCAAGCGTTCCGGAATTGACGATGGTGTTCGTCCCGGTATCGATATCGAGCACATGGATGCCGGTGGCGACAATCGTGCCTTTGTTGACCAGTCCCATCATCCCGTCCCCGAGGTGGCCCGCGCCGGCGATCGTGTTGTCCACATTCGTCAGCGTGACGTCGGAGGTCGTTCCGGTGATCAGGTTCTGATCGCTGTCGGACAGCACGACCTGCCCATGACCCTGGAGCGTGATGCCGTGTTCGATCAGCTCGAGGTTTGTTCCATTTCCGGTCGAGTTCAACTCAATCGTACCCGTGTTGTCGATGGTGCCGCTCAACGGAAGCAACGCGCCGTCGCCTATCACCAGGCTGCCGGAATTTTCCGTAACGGGTGTTTGATCGAATACGAAATTGCTCGATGTGAGCGATGTCGGATCCAGACCTTGCAAGGTGATCGATTGGCCTTCTCCCAACTCGATCACAGCGTTGCCGTTGGCGTCGCTTAGAGTATGCGCCTGAACGTCGGCGAACGAGGCGAAGGTAGCGTAATCGATCAGATCGATTTGGTCATGCATCGCGTCGAAGTTATAAACCACGTCGTGACCGATCGGCTGCGCGAACACCAGCAGGTCGCTCCCGCTCGAAGCTGTCAGATGGTCGTCGCCCGACACAGCAAAGATCGGCGATCCCTGCGCATAGACTTCGACATTGTCGGCCACGGTTGTCGTCCAAGCACTGCCATCGGTATTTGTCCAGGTCTGCGTGACGTTCAGCACCACCGCACCCGCGAAATCCAGCGGCGAAGTGATTGTCATCGACTGCACATCATTTGTCTGGGCAGTCCAGGTGCCATCGCCGTTATTCGTGGCGTTACTGAGACTCCAGCCCAAGGGCACCCCGCTGATCGTGACGGTAATTACATCATTGGGATCATCTGAGGGATCGACCAGACCCAGGTTGATGGCCTCGCCAGCGATACCGGCGGGAAGGACAGTGGCTCCGCTCCCTTTCACGATCGTGACGGTGTCAGTGTCGGCGAGACCTCCTCCGTCGGTCGTTGTCATGGTCAACGTCCGCGTGGTGTTGTTTGACCCGCCACTAAACGTCACGCTAGCCAAGGCCGCATTGATGTCCGAGATCGTGCCGGAGAACGTCATCGCTTTGGTGCCGTTGCCGCCGGAACTGAATGTAAGGCCTGATGTTGTGGAGAGCGTTAATATGCCGGTCGATGATTGCGGAGCGTTGCCCAGCGAGAGCGAAACAGTCTCGGTGCCGTTGTCGACATCATTGACTCTCAGCGTGAAAGTTGCTGTCGAGCCACCGCCGCTGCCGTTTCCCACGGTCTGTTGCCCCGGAACGGTATTCACCGGCGCGTCGTTGGCGCCGTTGATGGTGACGGTCAGCACCGCCGTGTCGGTCAGGCCGCCGTCGGTGACGGTGTAATTGAAGGTGTCGATCGTCGTCTGGCCGACGTTGAGCGCCTGCACGGTTGCGTCGTTCTCGTTGACCACGTACGTGTAGCTGCCGTTGGCATTGAGTGTCAGCGTGCCGTGCGCGCCGACCAGGCCGACGCCCAACGTGCCGGCCGTGCCAGACCCCTCGGTGCCGCCGGTGCGGATTGCACTGACCGTCAAGCTGCCGCTGTCGACATCGATGTCGTTGGCGAGCACATTGCCGCTGCCGTTGACGCCGCCAGTGCCGTTGACCGTGCCGCCCTTCTCGGTCGCAGCCGTGGCACCCGGACTGGCACTGGTGTCATTCACGGCGAGCGGCGCATCATTGGTGCCGGTGATGGTCACCGTGACGGTGCCGGTGGCGGTGCCGTCCTGACTGGTCACCGTGAACTGGTCCTGCACCTGCTGGCCGGCGGTGAGCTCGTCATGGGCGCCGTTGCCGGTGTAGCTCCAGGCGCCGGTGGCATCGATGCTGAAGTCGCCATAGGTGCCGTGGACGTTGGTTTGCGTCACGACATGGGCCTGGCCCGTGTCAGGGTCGGTGATGGTGAGCTGGCCGCTGGTGTTGAGCGCGGAGGCGGCATTGCCCTCTGTCACGGACTTCGAGTCCGAGCTCACCGTGGCCGCGTCGTTGGTCCCGATGATGGTCACCGTCACGGTACCGGTCGCGGTGCCGTCCTGGCTGGTGACCGTGAACTGGTCCTGCACCTGCTGGCCGGCAGTGAGCTCGTCATGGGCACCGTTGCCGGTATAGCTCCAGGCGCCATTGGCATCGATGGTGAAGTCGCCATAGCTGCCGTGGGCGTTCGTCTGGGCCACGACATGGGCTTCGCCGCTGTCGGGATCCACAATTGTCAATAGGCCGCTGGTGTTGAGCGCCGCGGCGGTGTTGTCCTCGGTGACAGACTTCGAGTCCGAGCTGACTGTCGCGGCATCATTGGTGCCGGTGATGGTCACCGTGACGGTGCCGGAGGCGGTGCCGTCCTGACTGGTCACCGTGAACTGGTCCTGCACTTGCTGTCCGGCGGTGAGCTCATTGTACGCGCCGTTGCCGCTGTAGCTCCAGGCGCCGTTGGCATCGATGCTGAAGTCGCCATAGGTGCCATGCACATTGGTCTGCGCCACGACATGCGCTTCGCCGGTGTCGGGATCGGTGATGGTCAGTTGGCCGCTGGTGTTGAGCGCGGCCGCCGTGTCGCTTTCGGTGACGGACCTCGAGTCTGATGAGACGGTTGCGGCGTCGTTGCTGCCGGTGATCGTCACCGTCACAGTGCCGGTGGCGGTGCCGTCCTGGCTGGTCACCGTGAACTGGTCCTGGACCTGCTGGCCGGCGGTGAGCTCGTCATGGGCACCGTTGCCGGTGTAGCTCCAGGCCCCGTTGGCGTCGATCGTGAAGTCGCCGTAGCTGCCGTGGACGCTGCTCTGCGCCACGACATGGGCTTCGCCAGTGTCGGGATCCACAATCGTCAGTTGGCCGCTGGTGTTGAGCGCCGCGGCGGTGTTGTCCTCGGTGACAGACTTCGAGTCCGAGCTGACTGTCGCGGCATCATTGGTGCCGGTGATGGTCACCGTCACGGTGCCGGTGGCGGTGCCGTCCTGGCTTGTCACCGTGAACTGGTCCTGCAGCTGCTGGCCGGCAGTGAGCTCGTTGTGAGCGCCATTGCCGGTGTAGCTCCAGGCGCCGTTGGCATCGATCGTGAAGTCGCCATAGGTGCCGTGGACGTTGGTCTGGGCCACGACGTGGGCTTCACCCGTGTCCGGGTCGGTGATGGTGAGCTGGCCGGAGGTGTTGAGCGCTGCGGCAGTGTCGCCCTCGGTGACGGAGTTCGAGTCCGAGCTCACGGTCGCGTTGTCGTTGGTGCCGGTAATGGTCACCGTCACAATGCCGGTCGCGGTGCCGTCCTGGCTGGTCACCGTGAACTGATCCTGGACCTGCTGGCCGGCGGTGAGCTCGTCATGGGCACCGTTGCCGGTGTAGCTCCAGGCGCCGTTGGCATCGATGCTGAAGTCGCCGTAGGTCCCGTGGACGTTGCTCTGCGTCACCACATGCGCCTCGCCCGTGTCGGGATCCACAATTGTCAGCTGGCCGCTGGTATTGAGCGCTGCCGCAGTATTGTCCTCGGTGACGGACTTCGAGTCCGATGAGACGGTGGCCGCATCGTTGCTGCCGGTGATGGTCACGGTCACCGTGCCGGAGGCGGTGCCGTCCTGGCTTGCCACCGCGAACTGGTCCTGGACCTGCTGGCCCGCGGTGAGCTCGTCGTGGGCGCCGTTGCCGGTGTAGCTCCAGGCCCCGTTGGCATCGATGGAGAAGTCGCCATAGCTGCCGTGCGCGTTGGTCTGCGCCACGACATGAGCCTCCCCCGTGTCCGGATCGGTGATGCTGAGCTGGCCGCTCGTACTAAGTGCGGCGGCGGTATCGGCCT
>NZ_PGVG01000005.1:212929-304858 GCF_002795245.1 Bradyrhizobium forestalis
TGGCATCGATGGAGAAGTCGCCATAGCTGCCGTGCGCGTTGGTCTGCGCCACGACATGAGCCTCCCCCGTGTCCGGATCGGTGATGCTGAGCTGGCCGCTCGTACTAAGTGCGGCGGCGGTATCGGCCTCGGTGACGGACTTGGAGTCCGACGAGACCGTGGCCGCATCGTTGCTGCCGGTGATGGAAACCGTGACGGTACCGCTCGCGGTGCCGTCCTGGCTGGCGACCGTGAACTGGTCCTGGACCTCCTGTCCGGCGGTGAGCTCATTGTGGGCGCCGTTGCCGGTGTAGCTCCAGGCTCCATTGGCATCGATGCTGAAGTCGCCGTAGGTGCCGTGGACGTTGGTTTGCGTCACGACATGGGCTTCGCCGCTGTCGGGGTCGGTGATGATGAGCTGGCCGCTCGTGTTGAGCGCCGCCGCCGCGTCGCCCTCGGTGACGGACTTCGAGTCCGACGAGACCGTGGCCGCATCGTTGCTGCCGGTGATCGTCACCGTCACGGTGCCGGTCGCGGTGCCGTCCTGGCTGGTTGCCGTGAACTGATCCTGGACCTGCTGGCCCGCGGTGAGTTCGTCGTGGGCGCCGTTGCCGGTGTAGCTCCAGGCCCCGCTGGCATCGATGGAGAAGTCGCCATAGCTGCCGTGCGCGTTGGTCTGCGCCACGACATGAGCCTCCCCCGTGTCCGGATCGGTGATGCTGAGCTGGCCGCTCGTACTAAGTGCGGCGGCGGTATCGGCCTCGGTGACGGACTTGGAGTCCGACGAGACCGTGGCCGCATCGTTGCTGCCGGTGATGGAAACCGTGACGGTACCGCTCGCAGTGCCGTCCTGGCTGGCGACCGTGAACTGGTCCTGAACCTCCTGTCCGGCGGTGAGCTCATTGTGGGCGCCGTTGCCGGTGTAACTCCAGGCGCCATTGGCATCGATGCTGAAGTCGCCGTAGGTCCCGTGGACGTTGCTCTGGGCCACGACATGGGCCTGGCCAGTGTCGGGGTCGGTGATGCTGAGCTGGCCGCTGGTGTTGAGCGCCGCGGCAGTGTCGCTCTCGGTCACGGACCTCGAGTCCGACGAGACTGTCGCCGCATCGTTGGTCCCGGTGATGGTCACCGTGACAGTGCCGGAGGCGGTGCCGTCCTGGCTGGTCACCGTGAACTGGTCCTGCACCTGCTGCCCGGCGGTGAGCTCATTATGCGCGCCGTTGCCGGTGTAGCTCCAGGCGCCGTTGGCATCGATCGTGAAGTCGCCATAACTGCCGTGGACGTTGCTCTGCGCCACGACGTGGGCCTCGCCCGTGTCCAGGTCGGTGATGATGAGCTGACCGCTGGTGTTGAGCGCGGCGGCAGTGTCGCCCTCGGTGACGGCCTTCGAGTCCGAGCTGACTGTCGCGGCATCGTTGCTGCCGGTGATGGTCACGGTCACGGTACCGGTCGCGGTCCCGTCCTGGCTCACCACCGTGAACTGGTCCTGCACCTGCTGTCCGGCGGTGAGCTCGTTGTGCGCACCGTTGCCGGTGTAGCTCCAGGCGCCGTTGGCATCGATCGTGAAGTCGCCATAGCTGCCGTGGACGTTGCTCTGCGCCACGACGTGGGCCTCGCCCGTGTCCGGGTCGGTGATGATGAGCTGACCGCTGGTGTTGAGCGCCGTGGCAGTGTCGCTCTCGGTCACGGATTTGGAGTCCGAGCTGACGGTTGCCAGATCATTGGTGCCGGTGATGGTGACCGTCACCGTCTGGGTGGCTGTCGAGCCGTGGCCGTCATCTATTGTCACCACGAAGCTCTCGGTGACGGTCTGGCCCGCAGCGAGGTACTGGGCGGCCGCGTTGTTCAAATTGTAGTGCCATTGCACCGAGCCATTGGCGGCATTGGCCGCCTCGTTGACGGGATCGAGCGAGAAGGTGCCGAGCGCAGTGGAGTTGGAAGAGGCCGCCGCGAACGAGGCCGAATGCGTGTCGCTGAGATCGGCGTCGTTGAAGCTGATGGTGCCGGCCGCGCTCTGCGAGCTCGAGAGAGCCGGCGTGGCAGTCGCGTCTTCTATCGCCGCGTCGCTCTGCGGATTCGATGTGATGAGGACCGAGTCGTTTGCGCCATTGAACTGGAGTGTCACGGTCGCCCAACTGAGTGTGCCGTTGCCCAACTGGATGGCGTAGGTGAAGGTGTCGGTCAGCGTTTGCCCGGTCGCCAGCGCCTGAAGCTGAACGTTGATGTCGCCCTTGTCGTAGTGAACGGTGCCGTCCGGTGCGACCCAGATGCGCGCACCGAGCGCGCTGCGGTCGCCGGTTGCGGCCATTCCGGCGGCATCGCTGCTATACGCCACATCCTTGACCAGCAAATCCGCCGGTGCGTAGGTCTTGGTGGACGCGGAGGCGCTCGTTCCATCGTCCAGCGAGAACAGCGTCTTGGCCGCGCCGCCAAGATCATTTGCCAGCACGTTCAAGATCAGAATGTTGCTGGCGTCTTCCGTAAACGAGAAAATGTCGGTGCTGGCTTGCGGAGTCGTTCCAAACGAAACCGTGCTGCCGCCGCCCGTTGTTTGCGTTGCCATAGCTAAATCCTCCGGATAATGCGCCGTCCGCGTTTACGGATCCGCACCAATTGCGCCAAGACGCGGCGATGATCGGCCGTTGCCGCGCCTATGCTGTTGAAGACGAATGCCGTGCTGCCGAGCATGACTGCCGTCCTGCTCAGGGCTTCGAAAATGTGCAAAGCGAGCATGTGACGAGCTCAAAGCCTGTCGGGAGCGAGCGGTCGCTCCGGCCTCGCGATCGGATGTCGTGAGCACGGTCACGTGCCTGACAGGGGCGGAAGGTAGTCTCCGGCGCCGACCGGGACGCGATGGCTCACGCACCGTTCGCAAACGGCAAACCGGCTCGATCGAAGGATCACATCTCGACGGAGAAGACCTCGACATCACTCGAGTCCGGTCGACTATCGCCCCGGGCTCGCACACAAGACGCGTGCACGTCATTCGCAACCCTCGTCTGCCGATGCAGAGCAGGGGGGCGCCCAAAATCAATTCACGCAAATCGCGAGCGCTCGGTCGGACGAATGATGGGTCCGTCCACCCGCGACGATCCAGCCAACGCTACCTGTGACGCGAAGAGATTTCGAGCTGTGCCCCTGCCCCTTCGTGTGCGGTCCTGGTCCGCCCACGTTTGACAATATTGAACTGCAGCATTCTTCGGCTCCCGAGCGCCGCGTGATCAGGAGCGATCACGATCGTTTGGCTCGGGATTAAATTAAAGCTAGATTAAAATAATGCGATGGTCTATTTATTTATTCATTGTCCGCATTTAATGATTAACGCAGGAAAATCAGCAGCAAAGAGGCGTTTGCTTCGCTTCTGGCGGGAAGCACCGGATTCACACGGGCTTTATCCGGTGTTGCGATCGCTGCTCGGACCAACGCCGGCACATGATCCTGCAAGATCGTGCAAGTCGACACGATCACGCTCCGCCGGCGCGATGTGATGGGTCCACGCCATGATCCGGCTTGCCTTCGCGTCGGCTCTGGCGAAGCCTCCAAGCGCCGCCGCCGAATAAGCTCAGTATTTGCGCCGGGCTGATCGCCACTATGGTTCGGTTCTCAGCAACAGACGAGGACGAGTCCGCGCGTCCAACGGTCCGGAGCCGGACGCTGCGATGCTCGCCCAGGCGCTCGCGTGATCGCGGTGCCATTTCGCACGTCCGCGACACGCGCGCAGACGCGCTTGAATGCGCAACACCCCGGCACGCCGCCACATTCGAAACTGATGTGAAGCTCACATCGAAAGCCGTTCCGTCAGCACGTCGACAGGAGCCTAAACGACTGCCAGTCAAAATGATAAAATCGATTATGATTTATAATTGTGATGACTCCCGCATAAAATTAAAAAATATGCTTGGGGAAAAATGGGAGGTTAAAATGGAAGCTGCCCGCCGTTTTCGCGCCATGGCGTTGCTTTGCCGACAGACTGCCGCGCGCCAACCTGAGAGAAGCTGGCGACTGCTCGCCGAAGCAGAGTACTGGGAGCATCTGGCGGCTGCGGCTTTGGCTCAGTGAGCTTGGGCTGAGCGAGTCTTCGTTGCTTGTCCTTTCATCGACTTCTTAGTTCAAGTCATAGTTCGAGGCGGGTCATGTCCAGTCCGCGTCAGAGTTACAGCTGTGCTGTCCTGAGTGAACGGCTCCAAGCGCTCGTGGCGGAGCTTAGGGAAGTGGAGAAGCTTCGAAGTAAGCTCCGGCGTGTCGAAGCGAGAACAATCGGCAGAAGACGGCGTGCCAAACCGGGCAGCAGAGCAGGCGTCGTGAACTAGGACGCGGACTCCTAAAGCCGCAACTATAGCCTGATTGAAGCGAGTTGAACCAAGGCAAGGTCGTTGGCAGCAAGCCTATCGTACCGCGTCGCGACCCGCCGACCTTGTCTGATCCTGTTGAAGAACCGCTCGACCCGATTGCGATCTCGTGGAGATAGGGGCTGAAGTAGATCGGATCGCTGTGGTTGCCCTTCGGCGGGATGTTGGCCCACTTGCGCTGACCAGCAATTCAAGGCTTACGCAACGCCAGGCCTTGCTGCTTGTTGACGGCTCGGCGAGACGCGCTGCGACGCTTTGAGGAGCCGCACTGTCATGGCCGTGGCAAGGCCTGTGGAGATCAGGTAGGCGGGGGACATGTTCCACCCGCTATCGGCGAGCATGAGATAGCACAGCAGCCCCGCGGTCGACACGGCGAAGCCAAGCCAAGCAAGCTTCGGAAAATGAAATCCACGCTCGCCGCGCCAAAGATCATACACTAGGTAGAACGCGAGAAAGGTGTTGCATAGCGCTGCAGGCGGCTGCCCCATGACGATCCCGCGATCGAAAGCGAGATAGGACATTACACCGTCGACTTGGGCAATAGCCGCGAACGGCAGATAGCGCGGATTGATACAAGCCAACGCTATGGACGCAAGTTCGAATGCGTAAAAGTAGCGCTCGTGCATCTTCGGAAGCAGGTAAGGCATGAGCATGAGTGATACACACGCGGCGAGCAGAATGAACTCCGGCCCAGCCCGCTTGGACTGCGCCATGAAAATCGATAGCGCAAGTCCGCTCGCTGCTGCCAGCACCAAGCCGACGGCGACTCCGGTTGTGTAAGGTGTGCTTGCGGCGAACATCCAGATGTTCGCTGCACTTATGAAGAGTCGATCAAAAGTGTTGGCCTGGTCCACATAAACCGAGATCACCGAGACCAAGGATCTGCCCGCGACGAGAACTGGAATGGCGAGAACCACATAGACTGCGGGAACAGTTGCGAGCCATGCGAGGTGGATCCTGCGGCGCAGAATCATGCCCAGCACCAAGGGACCAAGGAATACGGCCTGGGCCTTCACCGAAAAGGCTACCGCGAACGGCAGAATGCCATTTCGGTCTCGCATGAACAGCGCCACGGAAATCAGCGTGAAGAAGGTCCAGATCGAATCGGACTGCCCCCACATTGCGCCATTGAAGATCACCGTCGGTGCAAGCCATACCAAGCAGAAGGCCATGGACGTGCGCAATGGCACCTTTGTGGCTCGCCACACCATCTGAGCGACGACGATCGCGCAACCGAACTCGAATATTACTGAAATCGCCTTCACGAGGGAAAGCGGCTGGCCGAGCCAATCGAAGCGGTTGGCGATCAGCAGAAGGTAACTGTAGAACGGGGTGTAGTTGGTGAAAGCCTCGGCCAGCGCACCGATGCCGTGATCCCGAGCGAAGACATACCAGGGGATCAGGAACTGAAAAGCGTCGACATTGGTGTGCTCCCGGACGAAATAACGGAGCGCAAGACCTGCAAACCCGCACACCATCACCAGGGCGATCGCAAGGGGCGAGTTCTTGGGCGGCGTTTCGTCTGGACCGATGCTGCGGTCGGCCCTAGACGACGTGCCGATCCTGATCGTCTCTTTTTTCACGCGATCACTCTTGTTGGTGATTTCTTCAGGAGCGAAACAGGATGTTGAACGCCATGGTATGATCAATCTATACGAGTAATATCCTCAAGGTTGTGTAATGGCCAGTTGTGCAATTCGATGATTGCTCTCAAAAAGATTGTGTGGTTAGCGAAAGCTTTAGAAGAACCGGCAATCATCGACGCGACCGGCAGCTGACAGCGAGCCTGCATCGGGCCGCTTTCAGTCCATCAGGTCGTCGGATGAGTCGAGTGGGCAATTCAGCTATAGCGGCGTGAACTCATCGACTGCGCGGTGTGAGCGGGTGAGGTAAGCTGCCCAGTAGCGCGCTTCAGTGGCGCAATCGCACCGCCTGCCGAAGCGTGCGACTCGAGCCTAGGAGCGAGAAGCCCCCCAGCGTCATCAGCAGCACACCGAGCCAGGTTGCCGTCCGGCTGCGCGCCTCGTCGGGCGCCTGCTCATCGCGCGCGCCCATCGGGATGGCTGGAGATAAGTCGGCTCGCGCGGCCGCGGAAAGCCTCTCCACGTCAACTTGGGGCGGCGTAAAATGCTCGGGCGTGGGTTGGTCGCTGTGAAGATCCGAGACGGGTGCGGCCGGCATCAGGATCGGCGTGCCCGCATCGACAACAGAAGCAGCATCAGCCACGCTCACTTCGCGTGCCGGCGCCGTCGGCCGAGCCTCGCTGGCCGTCGCGGAGCTTGGTAACTCCGCGCGCGCATCGCTCACCGGGCTCCGCCTTTGTCGCATGGTCTGGTTCTCGTCGGGCCTGACGGTGCGGTGGGCGATGCGACTGTGAACCGGTTTTCGCACCGTCGCGACGCCCTCGGCCAAGAACCAGCATTTGCGGTGGCCGTCCCGCCGGTACACCCAGCGCTGGCCGGCGCCGGGCAGGTTGCCGGGCTGTGCCAGGCATTCCGGTTGCGCCGAAGAGCTTGCGGCGGGCTCGCGAGGCGCAGGATTGAACAGGTCGGTGAATGGATTGGAGAACGCAGGTGTGGCCGCAAGACCTCCAAGAAGAACCAAGCTCGCGAAATAACATCGCAAATGACCGGACATCGAGAACTCCCGGTGATGCGCCCCACCCGGCACGAGCCTTCGCGGCGACATGGGCTCCGATACGACTTAAATCTGGCGGCGCGATGAATTAATTGTGTTGCTGGCCGGTCGAATTAATAAGCCCGCCCAGCATTCCTTGGATTGCAGCACGCGGCAGCGTGCCCAATTAACCGGGCCAAAGCGCAACTAGCGGGCGGCAGGTTTCTGGATGTCACGATCCCGATCGCGGCCTCAGCGAGCGTTACCCCTCACAGCAAATTAAATGCTCCGCCATGATATTACCGTCGTCCCGCCCTTCTCCCTGCAATCTCCCGCATTTAAATGTGGATTATACGGCTCGGACTTAAATCACGGCTTGTCTGTTCCTCGATTCCCGATTTGTCTGCCTGCGCCTTCTCCCACGAATTCGGATCAAGCCATGAATGCAGCGCATTTCAATTCGCTCTCCCTTGACGAGCTCTGGATCCTGCACCAACAGGTCGCCGCCAGCCTCACTCAGAGAATTTTGGTGCAGAAGGCACGGTTGGAGGAACGCCTCCACAAGATTGAGCAGGCCGGCGAGGCGACACGGTTTGATCGCAAGCGCCGTCCATACCCGCCCGTGCGTCCCAAATATCGCAATCCGAAGAACCCGGCGGAGACATGGTCGGGTCGCGGCAGGCTGCCTCGGTGGCTGCGGCCGCAACTTCGAGGGGGGCGCAAGTTGGACGATTTCCTCATCGACCAGGCTTCGGTCCAAAAGCGGCAGACCAATTGAGCGCCGCAGTCGCGGTCGCGCCGTGATCTGCAACTGGAGCATTGAGGGCGAACCTCGCGTAAGGGGCGCGAGCTTACGCCTGCGCCTCGAGGACGCTTACGGCCGTTCCCTGTTCTGTGTTGCCGCCCAACCAGCGCGACACGCTTGAATTCGAAGGCGCCTCAGGCGTTTCTTCCGTTGCGGTGGCGGCGATTGCGTGGGGTTTCCCTGCAGAATTCCCTGTTACCAGGGAATTGACTGTCAGCGGCCTAACACGGCCCGCGCTTTGAGAGACGCGCATGATCAGCTCCGACGGGCGGGGCGCCCGGCTTTTTGAGAAGATCGAGTTGAGGTGATTTGCGCGCCGTTTGGCGCGAATGCCGGGGGCTCGGAAGCGCCGTTGATCGATGCGACTGTTGCAAGCCGCGCGCCCCGTAGCCGTTGGGGTCTATGGCACGGCTCAGATGAAGACTGCCGCCACCCGGTTGCCCCGAATGGCGGCGATGATCAGTCGGGCCGCGCTCCGCTCAGCCAATCGCTCTCGGCACCTACCGCACGTACCAATATCCCCACCAGCGCTGGGACACCGGCCGTGCCTGGGCCTTCATGGCTGCGACTTCCTCGACCGGGCGAAGCTGGGGGCCATAGATCGCGGGCGGATAAACATCATCCCACAGCACAAGTCCGCCTTGGACGGAAGCCGCCCGATGATGTGCCGGAGCAACGGAGAGCTCGGCGGCCGGCGCCATGGATGCCGTCAAGGTGAGGCCGAGAGAGGCCAGGGCAATGGATGGAATAAGGGCGCGGAAGTTCATTGGATTGAATCCCTCTAAGAATGAGATGCGAAATAATGCGACGGGTCCCCTACGGTTGCAAGAGCATCGGCCGACCGATCGCCCGAATTTCCCCGTTGCGGAGGCGCACGGTCTCGCGACGAACGCCTGCTCGGCCACGATGGGTCTTGACGTGTCATGCTGCGAGAACGCCTCTCTTACGTCTCCCTTATATAAAGCGGCGCTCATCGCCTCCGGTTGAGACGAGATGCAACAGAGGTCGGCAGATCTGGTATGCGCGCTGCATGCGTAGAAGGGATCAACCTTGAACAATCTTTCGGCGTCGAGGAGTCATCAAGAACCATGATGTCGACACACTGCTCGCTCTTGATAGAAGACGCACGATCCAGGACGACTTTCATGATCTCTGCGTTTGTCTCCGCTTCCATTTTTGGTGCTGGCCTCATTCTGGGATACGCGCTGCGCGCCTGGCGCGTCCAACGGAGAACCGTGAACTCATCCTGCGGCCCCTCACGCCGGACGTCCCAGCCCGTTCCCACCTCGACGTTCGGCCACGCCCGACGAGCCTTCTAGGCATCGTCCCACTCGTTGACGGCATCCAGCTTCACACTGAAACGATGGGACATGATGAAATGAGCGAGCCCAGGAAGGATGCGCCGCGACGTTATATCGTGGACGGCGCCGGACAGCGCGTGCTGGTCGGTCTGACGATCTCGGAGACGATCGAGTTCGAAGCGCTGGACAAGCCGGACTCCCGCCCGGACGCCGACCGGCTTGGGGAGGAGGCTCGCGTCCGTCAGGCCAAGCATGGCGAACGTTGGGTGGAGCTCTATGTCAAGCACGAACGCGCCTGGAGCGACTGGATGGCCGAGACGCGTGCGCGACTGGAGACGCCGCCTTTGCTCAACTAGAGCATGATGGCGCCAAGGCCACCCCATCGTTGCCGCGAAGCCATTTCAGCCGTTGATGGCAGGTGGCGGGCCCCTATCACACCGCGAGCATGCGGCTTCCCTGGATGCTCATCAGGGTGAGGTTGCCGGTCGCATAGGCGCCGGTGTCGATGTTGACACGGTTGGCCAGGAATTCCGCGCTGCGGACCGGCGTATGGCCATGGACAATATACTTGCCGAACTGCTCCTCGCTCCGCAGGAATTCCTCGCGAATCCAGAGCAGATCGCGCTCCGTCTGCTCGGCCAATGGAACGCCGGGGCGAACGCCGGCGTGGACGAAAAAGAAGTCTCCGCAACTGAAGCTCAGCCGCAGGTTGTCCAGGAATTCCAGATGCTCGGTCGGCATCGCGCGAATCAAATCGCGCAGGATCGATGCCGGCTCGTCGCGCTTGAGATCCGGCGGGGCAAGCCCGTAGGACATCAATGTCTGGGTCCCGCCGAAGGCAATCCAGTCCTCGAACAGTGAAGGGTCTTCGAACACCCTCACCAGAAAGGCCTCGTGGTTACCCTTGAGGAAGACCGCGTTGCCCCGGCGGCTCCGCTCGACCAGGATGTCGAGGGTGGCGCGGGTATCCGGGCCGCGATCAATGTAATCGCCCATGAAGACTTCGACAGCATAGCGCGGCCGGCTGCGGGCAACATCGGCGTCGATCACCCGCAGCATGGGCTCGAGCAAATGCGCGCAGCCGTGAATGTCCGAGATCGCATAGATGCGGACTCCGTCCGGCAATTGCGGTTTGGGAATGGACGGGTGTGGTCGCGCGAGAGATTTCATGGCGCTCGATCGATCGGGTGGTCGAAAAATGTCCCCAAGTCGCCGGCACCGGAGAGCTTCCATCCAACACGAACAACGTGAGTTCGGTGGGGCCGCGACTTGTTCTCCGACCGGATCATGCCAAAAGAAGGGCGGCATTTTTTGCCGACCTTGTTTCGTGGCGGACTACAGGAACAAGATCGATCCGCTGGAATTGCATCGCTGCTCCGAAGCGTGCGGCAAAGCTGCATGACTCAGTGGAATCTTTTTACGCACCCGTAGATAGAAATCCGAAGAGATTCTCGCGGCCGATTCGATGTGCTTTCGGCGGGAGCAACGCAGCGCCTCAAACTTGAGCGAAGAGACGCATCGGATGCGGAACTTGATTCAAAATAGGGCAGTCCGTTCGCTCGTATGTCAGCACTGTGACGACATTTTCAGCGCGTCGAATTTCGCCGCGTATTTCAACACGACGCATCGTCCGTGCGCCGCAAAAGTTTTGCGTGCAGCGCCACAATGTCGCTGCGATCAATCAACACTTTCCGTGCGGGCAATTGACGAGTCTTCAGCATCACGATGAGCGTCAGGCACTCTCTCGATAAGCAGAGGTTCGAATGGCTGTTGCAACTTATGGTTCTGAAAACGCTCATGCGCTGTCATCCGCGCGCGGCAGTGCTCTTCAGAGGCCCTTTCAGATCGTCGTCATCGCTGCTGACTTTCTGTTGATCCTGCTGAGTTATGCGGCGGGTGCTTCGCTGTACGGTGTGGCCGTCGCTTCGCCTCCCGACGGTGCATCGGTGGGAGCCGGGTTGTTCGTCGGCGTGGTGTTCGTCGGGATCGCCTATTTCCGCGACGTCTATTCCACGCACCGCCTGCTCAATCTCGTGTGGCAGCTTCGAATGGCGGTATTCATTTGGCTGACGTCGCTCACGATCCTTGCCGTTGCGGCCTTCCTGCTGAAGTCGACCGACAATCTTTCGCGCGGCACCGTCATCGTCTTCGCCGTGATCGGCGGGCTTGGCTTGATCAGCCTCCGCTTCGGCTGGCAGGCCGTGTTCGGCACGAGCTTTGCGCGAAGCAGGCTGGTCGATCGCAAGGTGATCCTGCTCAGCCTGAAGCCGCTCGACTTCACCTCGAGCCGCTTCAAGGATCTGCGCAGGAATGGCTTCGACGTCATGCGCCATTTCGTGCTCGGAGACGACCGGGATGATGGCCAATGGGAGCGACAGATTCGCGACGTCATCCGTCAGTCGCGCTCGGCTGATGTCGATGAATACCTGCTTGCGATCGACTGGAACGAATTGCCGATGCTGCGCAAGCTGGGGCCATATTTACGTGCCGTCCCGCAGCCCATTCGCCTGCTGCCGGACGACCCGGTTGCCGACCTCGTGACCCGTCCCTTTTTGCCGGTTAGCGGAACCGTAGCGGTTGAGATCCAGCGGCCGCCGCTCACTATTCTCGAACGGCTGCAAAAGCGCTGTCTCGACGTCGGCGTCGCTCTGTTCGCACTCGTGCTGCTGACGCCGCTGCTGCTGACCGTCGCCGTGCTGATCAAGCTGGATTCACCTGGAGCCGTCATATTCCGGCAGTCGCGCCGCGGCTTCAACGGCAGGCCATTTGAGATCTGGAAGTTTCGCACGATGACCGTCAGCGAGAATGGCGAGACGGTGACACAGGCGACCAAGAAGGATGCGCGGGTCACCAAGATCGGGCGCTTCCTGCGCATGACCAGCATTGACGAGCTGCCGCAGCTCTGGAACGTGCTACGTGGGGACATGTCACTGGTCGGACCGCGTCCGCACGCGCTCGCCCATGACAATTACTACGACGAGCTCATCAGCAAGTACGTCTATCGCCATCACATGAAGCCGGGCCTGACCGGCTGGGCCCAGGTGAACGGATTCAGGGGAGAAACGCCGACGATCGACCTGATGGAAAAGCGGGTCGAATATGACGTCTGGTACGTCAGCAACTGGAGCATCTGGCTTGACCTGAAGATCATGGCCCGCACAGCGTCCGCAGTGATGTTCCAGGAAGCCTATTAGTCGCTTAATTTCTCAATTTGCCCGAAGCCTTCGAGCAGAGGGCTTCAGGTTCCATTGCGCGGCGGCCTGCCGAAGAGCCGCATGATCGCATCGCGCAGCGCGAGCAGCGGCGGCACCAGCACGAAGAAGGCGCCCATTGCAACGGAGACGATGACGTGGCGGATCGAGAAAGGCTCGTCCTGCTCGATCTCGCGCCGGCTTGGGTCGATCGGCGCCGGTGAGAGCGTCGTCGCCATAGGCTGCCGAAGCGGCTTGCGCGGGGGGACCACGATCAACACGAAGAGAATGTTGAGCAGAACCCAAATAGTCAAAATTGTAAGGACGATCAGCATCCGAGCTCACCGGAAAAGAGCTGCGAGTATGAACCGAGATTAGCCCCAGGGAACCGAGAAGGAAAGATGCCTAAAGTTTCGGCACTTTGAGGCATCAAGCCCGGATTGTCTCGTCTTGACGACAGATGGTTGCCAATGGCGCCCCGTCTTCGTCAATCCTAGCTTCTGGCTAGAGCAATAACTGCAAGTTGTGGATTCCGGACGAATACGGACGTCCGAGCAGCCTCCGGCCGCCCGACGCTGTCTCGTCGCGAAGGCGCGCACTTGATTGCTTTCAACAGTTTCGCAAAGCATGAAATAAGGCCCGCTGCCAAATGGCAGCGGGCCCCGAGGTCGTCCAGCTCGGCTAAAGCGCGTCGCCGCGCCTGCGCCTAGGCGTGCTCGACGTAATAGCTGTTGTGGTGCTTGCCCTTGTAGGCCTCGATGCGCTTGAGCATCTTCGGGTTGGCGCGGTTGAGCACGGCGCCGAGCAGCTTCTTCTGGAGGACCTCCGACCCCGAAACCGACTCCTGGAGAGCGCTTCGTGTCGTCTGTCCCCATTCGATGACGTAGACCATGGCATCGATCAGGAGGCTGACGGCCTTGGAGTCCGCCACCGGCATCACCGGGGCAAGATCGATCACGATATACTCATAGTGCTCTCTCAGCACCTTGAGCAGCTCGGCCATCGCCTTCGATCCAATGACGTCGGCTGAATTCACCATGCGGGAAGCTACGACGGAGGGGAGGAAATCCAGTCCCGTCTCCTTGCTCCGCTGCACGTGGTAGCCGAGGCTCGCGGGATCGTTGAGCGCCTCCACAAGCCCGCTCTTGGCGTTGGGCGCGAGCTCTCGCGTCAGCGAGCGCGTGTGCAGGTCGCCGTCGATCAGCACCGTGCGATGCCCCGTGAGGGCGATCAGCTGTGCGAAATTCGCGGCGACGGTGGTTTTTCCTTCCTTGGGAAGGGAGGAGACGATGCCGATCACCTTGATCTCGCGGGTCAGGCGCGCAACGTCGATCGACACCTTGATGTTGCGCAACGTCTCGGCGAACCGCGAGAATGGATGATCGACGACATAGCGAGATATATCGGATGCGCCGGTCTTCGCGGCCGGACCGATGTCGGGCAGGACGCCGAGGCATTTCACGCCGAGCTCGTCCTCGACCTCGCCGGGGGTCCTGAGCACGTCGCTCAGCAGTTCACGCGCAAATGCGACGCCGAAGCCGAGACAGAGGCCGCCCACCAGGCCGCCAACCAGTGCCAGGACGGTGCGCGGCGAGCTCTTGCGATCCGGCTTCGTGGCGGTGCTGATGAGACGCGCCTCGCTGAGCGGGAAGCTCTGATTCTGCGTCGCGCTCTGCAGCTTCTCGAGGAAGTTGTTGTAGAGATTGCGATAGGTGTCGGCAGCGCTTTCGAGATCGCGCAGCTTGACCTCGGCCTGGCCGGTGTGGCCGGCCTGGGCAACGAGCTCCTTCACGTTCTTCTCGAGCGACGCCTCGCGGCTCTTTGCGATCTCATAGTCGCTGCGATAGGCGTCCCCGATCCGATGCAGCTCATCGGCGATGTTCTTGCGCAGCTCGTCCATCTTGTTGGCCAGATTGACCGCCGCAAGGTGAGTCTTGCCGTAGCGCCTGGACCAGTCGGCATATTGGGCCTGGAGGTCGAGATATTGGGCGCGCAGGCGGGTGATGACCGAGTTGTTGAGAGCGTCGGTCACTGTCGGCTGCGCGAGATCCTGGTCGGAGATCGCCTCGATCCGGTCGAGCCGGGCCTTGGCTTCGGCCGTCGCGGCCCGCGCCTGAACCAGCTGCGTATTCAGGTCCGACAATTGCTGCTCGGACATCAGGCCGCGGCTGGTTCCGACGATGTTGTGCTCGGCCTTGAAGGTCTGCACGGCGCGGTCGCTGGCCGATGCCTGCTCGCTCAGCTCGAGGCTGCGCTGCTGAAGCCATTCGGTTGCCCGCTTGGTGGACTGATATTTGGCTTCCAGAGCGCCGACGAGATAGGCATTGGCGATCGCGTTTGCGATCTTGGCGGCCTTGTCGGGGGTCCGTGCGCGATAGTTCAGCGACAGGACATACGTCGTCAGCACGCGCTCCGTTCTCAGATTCTTCTGAACCTGCTCGACCACCGCATGTTCGATTCGCTCCTGGGACGCCGGCTCGCCGGAACTGAACAGCGACGTAATCTTGCCGAGCACGAGGGAGAGGAGACCCGGATTGGAGCCATTGAACTCCGGGTCATCCGTGAGCTTCAGGCGGCGGACGACGGACAGAATCAGGTCGTCCGAGTTGATGATTTCGACCTGGCTGTCGACATAGCCGGTGTCGATCAGGGCGCTGCTGGTGTTGCTGTCCTTGTCCAGCACCTGCGCCTGACGCGTGTCCATCATGATACGGGCATTCGCCGTGTACATGGGTTGCGCCATGATCAGATAGACGAGCACCAGCGCCAACGAAGCGCCGGCGCATGCCGCAATGATTGGCCATTGGCGGCGCAGCACATCGGCTACGCGCTCGAAGCTGAGCACGGCCCCGCCGAATTCGATGCCGAATCGGTGTCCCGACTGGAAATGTTCTCTAGGCTGGTACATTTGCTAATTCGCTGCCTTTGACGATCACTGATCAATTCGGAAGGGGGACGGGCTTGAACGGGTTGGCCAGCTTGGTCTTCCATTCGCCGTCGAGCAGGGCTCCGCCTCGCGGCGGCTGCGCAAGGCCCTTGCCTTGCGATTGGGCCTGCTGGGCGCCGGAGTCGTCCTCTCCCGCTGCGGAATAGCCTGCTTGCACGTTGAGATCGCCGATCCGCTGCGCGAAATCCCTGATCTTGCGCGCCGCGTCAGGCTTCGTCGACGTGCACCGCCCTTCGGCAATCCGCAGCGCGGCGCCGATGGCCGACCGATCGCTTGAAGCCGATGCGGAGATGAGCGTCTGCACGGAGGGTAACACCGCTGGATTGGTCGCGATGAGAGTCGCGAGCCGATATCTCAGCTTCTCCTTGTCATTACGCAGTCGCTCCAGAAGCGAGGACGGCGACTTTACGAAGGTGTCGAGTTCGAGCTGCGAGGCGCGGTCCGAGAATTCGACGCACTGCGCGCGGCAAGCATCGACGCTCGAAACGATCAGCGCAGAACCTATCAAGACAGTCGGTAGCCATCGCGGCTGTGCATGACGACGTGTTAGTCCGCGGCCCATCCGTGTTCCTTGCTTCTGTTGCAATAGGAGAACACGCGAAACTTGGCAGGTAACTGTGTCATCTTTTTGTGCGGCGCAAAAGCTGGCGCAGATCGTCGACGACGATAACGTCGTCCGATTTTCCGTCGGTTGCAAAAGCGCGACTTACAATGCCTGCGAGATTGGCATGTCGCGCTCATGAATGTTGCAACTTGAAAACATATCAGGCACTCGCAGACCTGCGGGTCGCAAAACCGACACAAGTCACGACGCCCTGTCATTGTTCCCTTCGATGAAGAGATTTTTTCGCGCAGACGAATCGATGTTGCTGCGGAAGCTTCCATCGCAACAGCGCCGAATTTCGCGCACACTTTGCGCGCAAATACGCGCAATCATCACATCCTGATCGCCTTGCGCGCCGACGCATGCGCGTATCGGATGAAAAGTGGCATCAACTTGGCGCTCGCATGTCCGAATGATCTGCGAGGTTTGAAATTATCGTCGGTCGTCATGCATCGAGTGCGAGTCCGCGATCGCAGAGATTGAACATGCGCGAGACCTGATACACACTGCTGCGGTGCAATAGCTATGGAATGTTGATGTGACGGAGTTGGTTCATCGTGAGAAGGCGCATGTCCTCCCACTCGACAGCATTCGAGGGATCGCCGCGACTTCAGTGGTGATTCACCACCTTCTGCTGATGCCGACTTTTCTCGCGGCGTTCCCGCACAATGCGTGGATCAACTGCTCATTCTTCAGAAGCGCTTGGCTGCTGGTCGATTTGTTCTTTGTTCTCAGCGGGATCGTCATGTCGCTCAGCTACGTCGAGGGCGACTTCGGGCGCTTCTCGCTGCGCGAGTTCATGGTGCGGCGCCTGGCGAGGGTCTATCCGCTGCACATCGTCATGCTGATGGCAAATCTGTTGTTCCGCCTGCTGCGCATCAGCCTGGTCATGACGGGCGTCGTGGTCGCCGCGCCGGCAGCCTTCGAGGTGAACAACGCCTATTCCTTCGTGCTCAACGTCCTGCTGCTGCACTCCATGGGGTTCATCGACTATCTCAGCTGGAATGCGCCGAGCTGGAGCATCAGCGTCGAGTTCTACACGTATCTGGTGTTTGGCCTGATCATCCTGCTTGCCCAGCGGATGCGTTCCCTGTTGTGGTTCTATGTTCTCTGCGGACTGCTTGCGGTGGGGAGTCTCGTCTTCATCATTTTCGCGCTCGACAAGAGAAGCCTCGGGCTTCAGACCGATTTCGGCATCCTGCGCTGCTTCGTGAGCTTCTTTCTGGGCGTGCTGACGGTGCGGATCGTCGATCGCCTGCCGGCCAAGCCGGGCCCTGCCGTCCAGGGCGTGGTGCAGTTCGTCGCCATGATCGCCAGCATCGTCCTCGTGTCCGTGGCGGAGACCAATCCTGCGGCAACCTTCCTCGCGCCGGTGACGTTCGCGATCTTCCTCGGCAGCTTGCTGGCCTTTCCGGATGCGATGCTGGTGCCGCGGATGCTGGTGGCCAAGCCATTGGTCTGGCTCGGACGCCGCTCCTACTCGATCTACATGGTGCATGCGCTCGTGGTGCTGCTGGCCGAGTATTTCGTGCGCGCGCTCGGGGCCGGGCGGATCGCCGCTCTCGATTCGGTCTGGGCGGGTCTGCCGGCCACGCTGAATCTCGTCGTCTCGCTGGCCGCCGTGCTGGCGGTTTCGCACTTCACCTATCTCTACGTCGAGATCCCCGGCGGCAGGCTGATGCGGAACGCTCTTGGGAGCCGGTCCGATTTCTCGGCTTCCCCGGCGGCATCGGCGCGGCCGACGAACTGAGCCGGATATGACCATCCTCGCGCTGAACCGGCCGCAAATCACGCTGATCAGTCTCAACATCGAGGCGATCGCGCTCGGCGTCTATCTGGTCCGCGACGCCTTCGGCGGCGTGATCCGCTATTATACCAGCATCTATCACGTGGACACGCTCTGGTATGTGCCCGACGCCGTTGCGCTTCTGTGCCTCGTCCAGTTCTTCGTCCATTGCATCCTGCGCAATCGCAGCACGCTGGCCCTGCTGGTGCTCGTGCAGATCATTCTGTCGCTCGTGCTCGGCTACTTCATGCTGGGGACGGTCAACGCAGCGGTGTCATCGTTCAAGATGATGCTGCCAGTATTCGTCGGATTCTGCTTCTGCGATTCGAGCCTGGGCTCATACCGAAAGCTCTTGTCGGTCATCGCTGTGACCTTCTACCTGTCCGTGATCGGCGTTTTCCTGACGAAATTCTACCTGATGCCCTGGGTGGGCTACAAATACGAGTCCTTCGGCGCGGTGCGCGAGGCCGGCCGGTTGTGGTGGGCCTATGGCGGCGATGACCAGCGCCTCATGGGCTTTGCGGCCGACAATACCATGGCCGCTTTCTTCATCCTCGTATCGTTCGCGATCACCTCCATTCGCATGAGCACGACGTGGTGTCTCCTATTCGGCTCCATCGCGGTCTATGCCATCAAGCTGACCACGAGCAAGACGACCATGATCGTCCTCGTGCTCTATTTGCTGTTGCTGGTGTTCGTGCGGATGCTGCCGGAAAAATCGCGCTTCCCGGCGATTCGATCGATCGCGCAGTGGTCGTTCGTAGCGATTTTCGTGCCGTTCTTCATGATCGTGGTCGCTTCCGGTACCGCCGCGGTGCCGCACTCGACCTTGTTCAGCATTGTAGACCGCATCAACAACAGTTGGCAGCTGCCGTTCGTCTATATGAACCAGCTCATGCCGATTGGTCTCATCACCGGCTGCGGCGCAGGCTGCTTCAACTATCCGCAGAAGCTGTTCTCGCCGCTGGCGCACTTCTGGGTGCCCGTCGACAATTTCTACATCGGGACGTACCTGATGTTCGGCCTGCCGTTCGTGGCGTTCATGGTCATGGTGTTCCGGGCGACCTTCGGAGCGACCGACGTGTACAAGCTAACGCTGCTCTTCGTCGTCAACCTGTTCACGATCACGGTGCTGAACTACGGCCCGGCATCCGGCCTGCTGATCATCGCATTGAGCTTCAGCGAGGTGTTCTCTCGGCGCGCGACCTCCGCACGGGGGGCCGACGCCGTGCCAATCGTCATGCGGCCACCGATGCCGCCATTGGAAGGCTTCCGCCCGGATCTACCGGCGGCGAGCGGGAGCAGGTGAGAACGAACGATGCATAGACGGCTCGCATTCATCGATACGCTGCGCGGCATTGCCGTGTTGTCGGTCCTGGTCCAGCATGTGTTCGAGGTGATCGTCGAAAAGCACCCGACGGGCGTCTATTACTGGCCCATTCATGACGTGTTCGGTTACTACATGAACTTTGGCCGGTTCGGCGTCGTGCTGTTCTTCTTCGTCAGCGGCTTCGTCATTCCGTTCAGCTTCCCGGACAGCACCACGCCGGTGCGGGATTTTACGATCAGCCGCTTCTTCCGGCTCTATCCGGCCTACTGGACGTCGCTCCTGGTCGGGCTCGTGACGATGCAACTGCTGGAGTCGAAGATCTATCCGCTGGGGCAGGTCGCCGCGAACGTGACGATGTTGCAGACCTTCGTGAACGTTCCGAACCTCTGGGTGTTCTACTGGACGCTGGCGATCGAGCTCCTGTTCTACGTCGGATGCACGATTCTCTTTGCGATGGGGCTGCTGAACCAGCGTTTCACGGCAGTGACGATCGTCGTTGCGGCCGCGCTGGTCGGAACCACCGCTGCGCTCCTGGTCGAGAACAGGACCGTCTCCTCGGTGATGGAGGTCGGGTTGAACCTGTCGGCCATGTTCCTGGGCAAGATCATCCGCGACACCGTGATTGGCGGCAAGCTGCGATGGACCCATGTGGCCCTCTGCACGCTGCTGTATGCGATCTTCGCCGCCACCCTGTCCGACCGGCGTTTCGGAGGCGTGTATCACGAGAATTTCTTCTACAGCTATTCGATCGGATCGGCTTATGTCTGCGCAGCGCTGGTCTTCATCGCCTTTGCCGTGTTCGGCGAGCGAATGGCGTGGCGCCCGATGGCGTTCGTCGGCGTGATCAGCTATTCGGTCTACCTGATGTCGCCGTTCGTGATCGTCGCCATCCATCGCCTCTTTTGGGTCGGCGACGGGCCGCTGGGATGGTCGATCTTCATGGTCGTGATCCTGGCGTTGTCGATCCTGGTCAGCTGGATGACCTACGCCTTCGTCGAGAAGCCCTGCATTTCCTTCGGGCAAAGGTTCCGCTCGGCGCGAAGAAAGCCGGTCGTTCTCGAGCCCGCCCTCAGCACGCAGGGTGCCGCAGAGTGATCAAGACACCGCACCAGCCGGGCGCCGCCTATGATGGATCGTTCGTTCCGTCGGTCCAGGGCCTTCGCGGCATCGCGGCACTGAGCGTGCTGATGGACCATTTCTACGACATGCCGAAGGGAGGCATGTACGACATTCCGGATCCCGGCTTCCTGCCGCCGCTCTGGTCCTGGCTGCAATCGGTGATCAATGTCGGCGGGCACGGCGTCGAGCTGTTCTTCATGATCAGCGGATTCCTGATCCCCGCGAGTCTGGTGCGGCACGGTTCGCTGTCGCGGTTCTTCTTCGACCGCGTTCTGCGCATCATGCCGGTGTTCGTCGTCCTGCACCTTGCGCTGTTCGCGATCGGTCCGATCGTGGCCTACAAGTTCTTCCGCGGCATCGATCTGACCAGCTATATCGCCATCTTTGCGGCCAATCTGTTCTTCGTGCAGGATGCGCTCGGCCTGCCCATCGCCCAGCAGAACGCCTGGACATTGACTTATGAGTGGGCGTTCTACATCTGGTTTGCGCTGACGTTCTCGATGTGGCGCACCGGGGGCAGGCTGTTGGCGGCGCCTCTGATCCTGCTGGGCATCGCCTGCCTGATGCATTGGCCGATCACGGCATTCTTCTGCATCGGTATGCTATTCAGCGCGATCGGATTTCGCATCTCCATTCCCGGACCTGTCGGGCTGCTTGCGGGCCTGGCCTGCGGGGCCGCTCTTTATGCGAGCTTGGTGCTGTTTCATCCGTTCGTGGGGCTCGTTCCCGGATTTCTGCTGTTCGGCATGGTGCTTGCCCCGGAATCAGGCCTCGGGCGGGCGCTGAGCACGCCGGCGCTGCAATATGTCGGCAAGATCAGCTACAGCCTTTATCTCGTGCATCCCTTCGTGCTGTTCCCCCTGCAGGTGATCGGCCTGAAGCTGGTCGCCGTCGGCGTCGACCGCTGGCTGCTGTGGGCAGCCTTCATCGGGCTCGGGCTGGTGATGTCATTGGTCGCAAGCGCGATCAGCTATGAATTGATCGAGGTCAGGCTGAGGCGATTGCTGGACGGCGCGATCCGCGGCATGTTCTTTCGACCGCAGATCGAGCAATCGGTTTGAGAGGTCGCCGGTCGCGGTCAGCTCACGGTGCGGCCGGCGAGCCTGTGATAGGATCCGAGTAGCTGCTCGGCGATGCGGTCCCAGTTCAAGAGGCCGGCCGCGGTCTGCCGTGCGCCCTCGGTCAATGTCGCGGCCAGAGGCTTCGAGGTCAGCACGCGTTCGAGCGCATCGGCCAGGGCAGTGGCATCGCCGGGAGGAACCAGCAGCCCGTTGACGCCGTCTGTCACAACGTCGGGAATGCCGCCGGTGGCACTCGCGACGACGGGGCGAGAATTGCCGTAAGCGGATGCAAGCACGCCGCTCTGCGTGGCATCCTTATAGGGCAGGGCAACCACCGTTGCGGATTGAAACAGTCGTCCGGTATCGGCAGGCGAAATGTAGGCGTTGATGGTCTTGACCGTCGGCATCGCCTCCATCCGCGCACCGAGCCGTGTCATCTCGGGGCCGCGGCCGGCAACGATCGCTTCATGTGCCACGCCGCGCCGGGCCAAGATGTCGATCGCATCGATGAAGACGTCGAGGCCCTTGTAAGCCCACATCCGTCCAAAAAACAGGATCCGCGCGGCTTCCGGCTCGGCGAGCGCGCCCTTGGCTGGTGGAACCATGAGCACGCCGTGCATGCTGGAGACCGTTGCGCCCTTGAAGTCGGGCGAGGCACGGCGAAAATCGGCAATGCAGCTCTCGCCATGCGTGGTGACGACCGCGGCGGCTGCGCGCATGCGCCCCCGCCAGGCATCTTCACGTGGCGAGGTGCCGGAGCCGCCTTCCGAATGCGGAATCGCATCGTGAACCGTCAGGACCAGCGGGATGCCGAGCGGACGAAGCAGCTGGATCAGCTTGGACGTGTAGATTTCCGGAACTTCGTGACAATGAACCACGTCCGGACGAAACGATATTATGTCCATGAAGGATGCGGGGATGCCGATCGCGCCGCCGCGGCGCAGGCTGAGGTCGCGGATCCGTGTCTCGAACGGTGCCGACACCGCGATATCGGCCAGTTCCCATTGCTGGTTCGCATCCTTAGCGTTCAGCACGAGGCGTACGTCGCAATGATGCGCCAATCCCGATGCGAGCCGGTAAGAATATTCCGCAAAATGCGGTGCGTAGATGGCCACACGCAAGCGCCTGGAGTTACGGAGAGAACGCTGAGCGGGCGAATTCATCAAGGCATCCATTTTGCATCACTTCGCAAAGGTTGATTGGAGTGTAGTCCACGATTTGAACTCACTTCCACTCTAAATCGGAATCGTGACGGCACTCATCTGATTGCCATCACTCCGTCGTAATGTAGCGAGCATTCAGTGCTCCGCCGTGATCGGAGATGGTGACGTCGCGGCAGCATCGCATGCCACATCGTCTAGTCTGCGATTGTGGTTGGATCTGTCGAAATTGGGTCGAATTATTGATGAACGCCACGCAGGGCAAACAACATCAGGTCGTGGTTGCCTTGTTCTGGTCGCTTGCCCAGAATTGGGGCGGCCGGGCGCTGTCGTTCGTCCTGTTCCTGGTGCTGGCCCGGCTGCTCGATCTCGCGGATTTCGGTCTCGCGGCGCTGGTCGCCTTCATTCTGTTGCTCTTGAGCTCGATCGCGGAATTCGGCTTCGGTGATGCGTTGATCCAGCGGCGCACGCTGGAGCCTGCCGATGTCACGCTACCCTTCTTCTGCTCGTTTGCAGCTTCGACGACCCTGGCGGTTCTGATTGCCGTCCTGGCGACGGATATCGAACATTGGCTCGACGTGAAAGGGCTTGCACCGCTGTTGACGGCCGCCAGCCTCTCCCTCCCGATCGGCACCGCGACCCTGTTCCAGGAGGCGCTCTACAAGCGCCAGATGGATTTTCGCATGCTGGCGGTCAGGACCATGGTGGCGACCGCCATCTCCGGCATCGTGGGAATTGCCTGCGCCTATGCCGGGTTCGGCGCTCTCAGCCTCGTGATCCAGGTGGTCGTTCAGAGTGCGATCAGCGGCTTGTGGCTCTGGAGCCAGCCGCGATGGCTGCCGATGCGCGGCTACGATTCCCGAAGCTTTCGCGAGCTCTCCGGCTATAGCGTCCATGTCGTGCTGAACCGGCTGCTGGATTTCGCCATCGTTCGCACCATCGACATGATCATCCTGTCGCTCTACGGCGTCGCGGCCCTCGGCATCTACACGGTCGGTGCCCGGGTCTACATCATCCTGATGCAGCTGCTCACCCAGGCGGTCATGGACGTCGCGCTGAGCGCGTTGTCCAAGATCGCCCACGAGCGCGACCGTATCGCCGGCGCTTACTTGCGTAGCGTCAGTCTCGGCGCACTGGTCGGCTCTCCCATCTTCGTGCTGCTTGCGGCGATTGCGCCGGAGTTTTCCCTGCTGCTGTTCGGTGCGAAGTGGAGCGGCAGCGAGGCGGTGATGCGGCCGCTGATGCTCATTGGCGCGATCCAAACGGTGCAATTCGTCAACAGCGCCTATTTCGGCGCCTTGGGCAAGCCGAACTACGTCTTTGGGCTGAACATCCTCAAATTCTGCGCAGTCGTGCCCGCAATGTTCCTGCTTCCGTCGCGCGACATTGGTCAGCTGGCGACGATCTTCGCGTTCGCACAGCTTGTGGTGACGCCCGTGACGTTTGCGCTGGCGCTGCGGCTGCTGGGCCTGAGCTGGGGCCAGTTTCTGCGTCCGATCGCAGGCTGCCTTTGCGCGATTGTGCTGGCCTACGGCGCGGTCGTGCTGTGCCGCGCGGCGACGCCGGACATCAACCCGTATTTGCGGATGGGGCTGCTGTCGTCGTGTTTCGGCGCGATCTATCTGACGAGCATCTTGCTGTTCTGGCGGAAGCAGCTGTTCTCGCTGATCGATTTCGTCGTGAAGCGCGGTGCGACCGCCTGAGGAAGACGAGGAGGACGACGTGAAGCAATTGATCCCGGTGCCCGTGCGCAGGCAGCTCCGAGGCTGGCTCAACAGCGCGAAGAACACGCCATTCGCGGTCGATCTCCTCGAGCTGCGCAGGTGGCAGATCGCCCGGAAGGACGTGGGCGTCAATGCGGCACCGCGCAACGATCCGCGCCGGCTCGTTCTGTTGCCGTCGGACCCCTGGAGCATTCATCAGTCACGCGGCGATGAGGCGATGATCGAAGCCGCCGCCGGCGAGATGAAGCGGGTCTATCCCGATCTCGAGATCTACATCGTCACCGCCACCAGTGCGGCGAGCGCGGACGTGCGCGCCATGGGTTTCAAGCCGCTCGAGATCTGGAAACAGCCGTTTTCCTACGAGACGGTCGCCCAGGAGCTCTCGATCACCCGTCCGGATTTCGGCGTGATCCTGGGGGCCGACGTGCTGGATGGCTACTATTCTCCGGTGGATGCCGCGCGCATGCTGCTCGTTGCCGATCTGATGGCGGCGTTCGGCGCCAAGGTCAGCGTGCTCGGCTTCAGTTTCAACTCCCGTCCTGCGAAGGCGCTGCGTGAGGTGTTCCGGCTGCTCGATCCGGGCGTGGTCCTGAATCTGCGCGATGCGATATCCCTCCAGCGTTTCGACGATTTCGCCCGCAAACGCGCCCGTCTGGTCGCCGATGCGGCGTTCATGCTGACGCCGCGCGCCGACACTGTGGCAGTGAAGCAGATCGCGGCCAAGATCGCGCAGCAACGCGAGCAGGGCCGCAAGGTCTTCGTCTTCAACATCCACCCCATGCTGTTCAAGAAGCCGGAGCCGGCCAAGCTGGAGCGGATGATAGAGCTCGCGGCGGATGCCATGGTGCGCCTGTCGCGGCAGCATGATGCGAGTTGGCTGCTGCTGGCGCATGACTATCGTCCCGGCATCGCCGACGACAATTGCCTGCGGCCGCTGGCCGCCCGACTTCAGCCCGCGCTGGGAGAGCACGTGCACCATGTCGAGCAGGTTCTGTCGGCGGGCGAGATCAAGGCCGTGGTCGGCCTGGTCGACGGCGTGATCACCGGCCGCATGCATCTGGCGATTGCGGCGCTGGGGCAGGGCACACCCGTGGCGGCGATCACCTACCAGGACAAGTTCCAGGGCCTGTTCGCGCATTTCGGCATCAGCGAGCAGCTGCTGCTCTCGCCGGCTCAGTTCCTCGTCGGGGACAGCTTCGAGGCGTTTCTGCTGCACTTCCTCGGCGGGTACCGAGCCGCCGGCGAGCAGGTCCGTCAGATGCTGCCTGATGTCATGGACTTGTCCCGTGCCAATGTCGCTCCGTTGCTGGAAGATGGCGCGCCGCGGATCGTGCCGGAGGTCGGCGGCAAGGTCGCCTGAGCTCTCCGACCTCTTCTTCCAGAGGGCGTCAGTTGACTGCCCGCTCGGTGTTGTCGAAGCGTAGTATGGCGGGTTCGGCTGCGACCGGCTGCGCCTTGCGTGAGGACGCAACGCCAATGTCAGCCCAGCGATTGATGAAGCGCCGGGCGGGATTCTCGAAATAGGCGTAGGTGCGATCTGCGATGATGGTGAGGACCGCACAACATGCCAGGGCGAACAGGCCAAACTGATCCGGGCGCAGCCCGAGCCAGGTCCACAACGGCTTGAACACGGCAATGAGGACCGCATCGTGCAGCATGTAGATTGCGTATGAGGTGTTGCCGAGCCGTCCAAGCAGCCGCGCGCCCGGAAACTCCTTGAAGGCGCTTTCGCCGACCGCGGTGAGCAGGATGGCGCAGGAGAACAGCAGAATGGCCAAATCCGGCTTGGCGAAGACGTTGAGGACGAGCACGGAGAGGCCGAACACGCCGATGCCGGCGAAGATGACCGGCTTGTGCCGGTAGGGACCCGACATCCGGAACAGGATGGCGAGCAGGATGCCGTTCAGGAAGCTCGGCAACGCGCGGAGCATGCCGTAGTCGTAATTGGCGCCGTACATCTGCGACCGTTCCTGCCAGATCGGCAAATGGCCATGGGCAAGGACCAGATAGAGCGCCGCCACGATTGCGCCGAGCACGATGGGCTGGACCTTGCGTGCAAGCAGCATCAAGAGCGGAAAGATCAGATAGCAGAAGAATTCCGCGCTGATCGACCATGACGGCGAGTTGAAGCTGAGATGATCGGTGACGCCCCAGGCCTGGAGCAGCAGGAGATTATACAGGAAATCCAGCGAGGTCGACCGCGCCGTGCGCTCCAGGCCGACGCCGATGAGCACCACGAAGATGAGCAGGCTCAGCAAGTGCAGCGGATAGATCCGCGCGATGCGCCGGATCATGAACCGGGAATACGCCCGTACACCACGCGCGTCGGAAGGATAGGAATAGGAGATCACGAAGCCGGACAGGATGAAGAACATGTCCACGAACAGACCAAAGGACCCGTTCCAGGCCGGCGAAATGCCTGGGTCGATCAGCTTGAGATGGAAGATGAAGACACCTAGGGCGGCAACGAAGCGATAAAAATCGAGGACGACGAAACGTCTTGCTTCACTGGCTTCCATCGGGCGTCGAATTCCTTGCGGCGTTAGCCCCTTCTAGGGACCAATTGTGACGCAAGTTCGCTGCGATCATCGGCCGAATGCGGCACGACCGCAGGACCGGCCAGGTCGCGTTCCCGGACACCATCTGCTCGCGACGAGAGTGTCTTCGTCGATCGAATTGTGCCTCCCGATGAGGCAAGCGCCTAATGAACGGGCCGGGACCTTGGCTGGTCCCGGCCCGCGTGAGATGCGGTTCTGTCCAGTCGGCTCAGACGAACAGGAAATCGTGACTGGTCAGGCTGCTGACATAGACGTTCTTCAGGAGGATCGAGTCGTTGGCCGAGAACGTGATCAGCGCGTTCGTGCCGGACTGCGTCATCTGCAGGTGGCTGTAGTCCGCGGCCAGGAGCTTCGAGATCTGGACCACGTCGTGCGTCGTGCTGTCGCCGGCCTGGAAGTTGAGGATCTGGTCCTGGCCGTGATCGTAAGCCACGGTGGTCGAATCCGGCGCAGCCGAGAAGACGTCGTTGGCTGCTCCACCGTGGATCGTCACGCCGCTCGCGACGGCCGTGACGTTGTGGGTGCCGTCGGTCTTGGTCTGATCGAAGAACTGCAGCGCGTTGGCGCTGTTGTAGTTCTCGTGCTGGGTCGTGCCGGTCTGTCCATTGAAGTTGAACAGGAAGACGTCCTTGGTGCCGTCGGCGTTGTTGGCGATCTCCTGGGTCTTGGTACCGACGCTGTCGTAGAGGTCCGTCAGCTTGCTGCCGTCGTCGTGGATGACCTGGGTATAGTCCAGAGTGCCGTCGGCGTGGGTCCGGGTGAGCTCGACCAGCTTGCCCGAGGCATCAAGGTGCTGATGCTGGGTGGTGTAGGACTGCCCGGTGACGTTGTAGTTCCAGTTGTCCGACGTGCCATCGGCGTTCTTGATGTAGGCGGCGGTCTTCACGCCGCCGGTGTAGATGGTCGTGGAGTTGTAACCATCGCTCTTGCTCGTGACCTCGCTGGTGATAACGCCGTTGGCATCGTACCAGTCGGAGGTCTTGGTGCCGTCGGCGCTCTGCTCCAGCGTGAATGCCAGGCTGTTGTCGGCGTGGGTGCGCACGATGTTGGTGAGGAAGCCGGTCGTATCGTAGGTGTCGTGCTCGTTGGTGTAGTTCTGGCCCACGACGTTCAACTGGAACACGTCCTTCGATCCGTCGGCGTGGTAGTCGGTCTCCGTTTTCTTGACGCCGGATGCATCGTAGTTGGTGACGACGCTGCTGCCGTCGCCGTTGACGACCTGGGTGTAGTCGAGCGAGTTGTCGGCATGCCAGCGGATCACCTCGGTCGTCTGGCCGGATGGATCGAGGTGCTGGTACTGCGTGGTATAGCTCTGGCCGGTGATGTTGTAGCTATAGTTGTCGTGACTCATGTCCGCGTTGGTGATGTAAGCCGCGGTCTTCACGCCGTTGGTGTACACCGTGGTCGAGCTGTAACCGCTCGCCTTCTGGACCACCTCGCTGGTGAGCACGCCGCTCGCGTCGTACCAGTCCGTCGTCTTGGTCCCATCGCTGCTCTGCACCAGCTTGAACGCCATGCTGCCGTCGGCGTGCTTGCGGATCAGCGTGGTGAGGAAGCCGGTCGCATCGTAGATGTCGTGCTCGGTCGTGTAGGTCTGGCCGGTGATGTTGAAGAGATACACGTCCTTGCTGCCGTCGGCGTGGACGTCGGTCTCCTTGGTCCGCGTCCCCGCGGCATCATAGTTCGTGACGACGCTGCTGCCGTCGGCGTTGATGACCTGGGTGTAGTCGAGGGTGCCGTCGGCATGCTCGCGGGTCACGGCCGTGACCTTGCCTGACGGATCGACGTGCTGGATCAGCGTGGTGTAGCTCTGGCCGGTGATGCCATAGGCATAATTGTCCTGGCTGCCGTCGGCATTCTTGACATAGGTATTGGTCTTGGCGCCGTTGCTATAGAGGGTCGTCGAGGTGGTGCCATCGGCCTTCTGCACCACTTCGCTGGGGAGGCTGCCGGCGGCATTGTACCAATCGGTCGTCTTGGTGCCGTCGGTCGTCTGGGCCAGCTTGAAGGCGAGACTGCCGTCGCTGTGCAGGCGCGTCAGGTTGGTGAGGAAGCCGCTCGAATTGTAGACGTCGTGCTCGGTCGTGTAGTTCTGGCCGGTGATGTTGTAGGTCCAGACGTCCTTGCTGTGATCGGCATGATACGTGGTCTCGCCCAGCTTGACGCCGGTGGCGCTATAGGTGGTGATCACGCTGCTGCCGTCGCTGTTGTAGACTTGCGTCGAGTCCAGCGAGCCGTCGGCATGGCTGCGGGTCACGGAGGTGATCTTTCCCGTGGGGTCGAGGTGCTGCACCTGCGTGGTGAAGCTCTTCCCCGTGATGTTGTAGGTGTAGTTGTCCTGCGAGCCGTCGGCGTTCTTGATATAGGCGGCGGTCTTCACGCCGTTCGTATAGAGCGTGGTGGAGTAATAACCGTCGGACTTCTGCACGACTTCGCTCAGAAGGGTGCCGGCCGTGTTGTAGGTGTCGGTGGTCCTGGTTGCGTCGGTGGCGACGTGAACGAACTTCGTCTGCACGCCGGCGGTGTAGCTGATCAGGTCCTTTGAACCGTCGGTGTAGGCCACGGTGGTCGAGGTCGGCTGCCCGCTCGAATTGAGGCCGGTGTCGGACTTCGACAGCAGGTTTCCGCTGGTGTCATAGGTCTTCGTGTTGCTCCAGGTCGCGGCCGTATTCGTCACCGAGAACGAGTATCCGCCCTGGATCTTGGACAGTGCGCTGCCGTAATGGGCGATGATGTAGTCCATCGTCGCCTTCGAAGCGACCGGCAGGACGTGCGAGTCCGTCAGCGTGATGCTCTGCAGCGCCGTCGACTTGCTGAGGTCGGACAGTTGCGGCACGATCTCGGCCGCGGTACCGCTGACGCTGGTCCGGGTGTCCGTGGGAGGCGGGGTGGTCGCGGGCGCGTCGATCTCGATGATCAGCGGATGATCGCTGACCGGAACGGTGATCGTGCTGACGTCGGTGTAGCTGGCGATCGCCGTGGTTCCCGTCAGCGTGTCGTACACCTTCACGGTATGATGGACCGCGCCGAGGTTCACCGTGACCGTCTGGGCCGCATTGGACACCTCGGTATCGGTCGCATCGTTCCAGAGCTTCGGCTCGGCCCAGACGACGAGCTCGTAGGCGCCGTTGCTCTTGCCGAGCACCATGCTGTTGCCCGAGGCGGGCATGTTGCTCAGGGGATAGTTCAATGGATCAGTCGGTTGCAGGCCGCCCTTGCCGTCGTCGGCCAGAATGGTCGTCAGATTATGAATCGCCGTCGCGGCGAGCTTCGGCGTGCCGTCGGAATTGAACAGTCCGAAGTTCGCCTCCGGGTTGGTATTGGCGGCGGAGGAGTCGCGGTCGAACATCTCGTAGAGATAGGTCGCGCTGACGCCGGCCTTGTAGGCATCGGCCAGCGTGTTCAGGACCGATTTGGCCTGCACCGTCTCGTTGACGCCGAGATATTGGGTGTTTGCCTGCGTGGTGTAGCCGGTTTCCGTGATGACCACGGGCTTTCCCGGTGCCGCGGTCATGACGGCGCTCAGCGTTGCCGCAATGGAGCTGCTGGGTGTCAGGCTGGTGCTGACATAGGCGTGCGCGTTGGCGTAGTCGACCGAGCCCGACATGTTGCCGAGCTGGCTGTAGCCTTGCGGATCGTTGTAGGCCAGTGACAGATTGTAGACGGGGATGCTGCCGAGCGCGGCGTTGGCATTGACGGCCTGGTAGAGCGCGCTCTGGAACTGGCCCGCGGCACTGAGGCTCGAGCTGCCATTGTAGCTGAAGGGCTGGTGGTTGGCCTCGTTGAGACCTTCGATGGCGCTGATGCTGCCCGGGTGGCTCGCCGCGAACTTCTCGAGCGAGGCGATGTACTTCTGAAGTCCGGTCGTGCCCGTCTGGGGCAGGGCGGACGATACCAGGAAGTCGAACTTGTAGCCGGCAGCGGCGAGGCCGTCGACCACCGGTTGTGCAGCCGGGCTGGTTCCCATCGCGTCGCGGAGATGGGTGACGCCGAGATACTCCAGGTCATCGGCCATCAGCGCGAGATTGTTGTAGCCGGTCCACCCGAAGCCGGCGTGCGTGTTGACGCCGATGGAGTTGACGAAGCCGTTGGCGGACAGGATGGTTTGATCTGACATTGCACACTCGAGTTTCAGCGCGAACGAAATTGCTCGCAGGGATTTGCGTTCAACCTTCTCTGTCGAGTGTGAATTTCAGATAAAAATGGAAGCTACAAATCGCGAGCGAACTGGGTTCCTCGTGCAGGAACTGATTTGCTCATGTCGCAGCAGAATATTGATGCGATGCCGGTGCAGGATGGCGTGAGGAAGGCACTTTCAAGATTTTCGCGTTTTGCACTGCTGAATGTATGCGCAAGCTGTGCGAATTGGATTCCATACGACAGTTTTGCAAAGGAACATGCGGCACGCTTGCAGTCGTCGTCGGCCAAGAGCTCTGCTGTGTCCGCAATCCAACGGGGTCTCATCGCGCAGTCCGGAGTTCCTGCACAGGATGTTTGCAGATGCCGTTTCTATGAGCGGTTAAAGTATAGGATATGCCCGCGACGGTTGTGGAAACTGGTTCCGTATCGGAACCAGGATCGCAGACTGTTGGATGCGGCGAATCAGCTGCGGCGGGCGAGCATGAGAAAGTCGCCGCGCCACGCGATGACCGCCGTTGCGAGCGCAGCGATCGCGATCTTGCCGGCGAGCCATGCTGCGGGCTCGGTCGGCATCGAACCGAGCGAGCCGATCAGGATTGCGGCCACCAACGCCTGCATGACCAACGGCCAGCGCGGGAATGCCTCGAACCGCAGCGTCGGACCGAGCGCGACCAGGATCGTTGCAAGGGTGGCGAGCGAAGCACAGTTCACCGCCCCCCGCGGCGACAGGCCGGCCGACACCGCGATCAGGGAGAGGGCCACGACGATGGCGAGCTGGCCGGCCGCGACCAGGACCAGCCTGGTCGCCAGCTTCTCGAGATGGGGGACAACCGCGATCGTCGCCTGCAAATGGGTATGCAGGAAATAGAAGGCGGCGATCGCAGGCGCCGTCTGAAGGAATCCACCCAGGCTCTCCTGCGGCACCAGGATCCGGGCTGCATCTGGAATGAAGCCGACCAGCCCGCCGAGCAGCACGAGGGTCGTGCAGATCATGAACTCGAACATGCGCCGCGCCGATTGCACTGATTTTGTGCCGGGCCCGTGCTCGAAATCGTTGACCACCTCGGGATAGCTCACGGTGTGGATCGCCGCATTGAGGACCCAGAAGGGGCGCTGCAGCAGGTCGAGCGCGATCGAGAATCCGGCGCCAGCCCCCGTCGCACCCAGCCGGCCGATGACGATGACACGGAGCAGCACCGGCACCGACAAATGGATAACGGACGCGCCTGCGGCGAGCATGCCGTAGCGGGAGAAATCCTTCCAGTCGGCGAGCATCGTCCGCAGCGAAACGCGCTCGAGGGGGGTGCGATAGGCCACCAGCCCGGCGACGAGGCCCAGCGCGTGGCCCGCGCTAACGCCGAGCAGCGCCGCTTCGGCCGTTCCTGAAATCGCGGCTCCCGCGGCGGCCCCGGTCAGAAGAGCGGTGGCCCGAAACGCAAGAAGAGAGGACGCGATGCCCAGCCGATCGGACAGTCGGACCGACAGGAAATAGAGATCCGTCAGCCCCTGGAGCACGGATATGCCGAGGCCCAGCGCGATGATCCCTGTCGGGAGCGCGCTGGCCAGGGATGCGCAGCTCCCGATCACGACGAGCGCGCCCGCACTCGACAGGCCTGCCGCAAACAGCGACCACCTCAGCCGCGCCGCCTTGTTCTCCCTCGCCGCCGCCAGAAAGCGCAGTCCGGCAAGCTGCAGCCACTCGAACATCAGGACGCAGAGTAATTGGCTCGAGGCCAGCGTGAAGGAGAAACTGGTGTAGGCGGCGGCGGGCAGCAGATGGCTGATCGCGAAGATCAGGATAATCGCCGCGGCACTCTGATAGACGTAGCCCGCCATCGCGAGGAGGCGTGTCATCTCGGAATGAGGCGCTCCTTGCCGAGGGTCGGCCCCTGTGGCGCTTCAGTCGTTGCTGCGCGCATGCGCGACATCCGCTGCTCGCGCAATTGCTCATACAGGTTCTTGTATGAAGACAGCACGTCGGCAAATATCCACTTGTTGGTATCGGCGATCAGGCGTCGGCTGATCTCGTCGATCTTGTGCGGATCTGACGCGACTGCGAGCATGCTATTGGCCAGGGATTGTGGATCAGCGTCGGTCAGCCAGCCCGTCACGCCATGCTCGATGACTTCGGGCATGCCGCCGAAGCGCGTTCCGAGCAGCGGCCTGCCGGCCGCCTTGGCGTCTGCGACGACCAGTGGACCGGGGTCGTGCCAGATCGACGGCGCGATCACCACGTCGACTTGCTTGTAGAAATCGTCCGGCACCACGAAGCCCATGAACTCGATTCGCGCATGCGGCGCGAGCGCCCTGAGGCGGCGTTGCTCCTCCTCGCTGACACGGCCGGCGATCATCATCCGGATGCGATCGCGGGGCAGCAGGGCAAGGGCCCGCATGAGGTTGTCGATGCCCTTCTCCTCCGTGAGGCGGCCGATGAACCCGAACGTCACTTCCGTGGTGCAGATCGGGCGAGGATAGGGCGCGCGCGGCGGCTCGGTCGACGCGTTGCGGATCACGGTACGGATCGGCGTCTCCGCGAACATGCCCATGTCGGTATGAATCGACAGCACACGCTCGCTCACGCCGACCACGGCGCTCAGCCAGTGCGTGGCCCGCTTGCGATGAAAGGTCAGGATTCCGCAGCTCGTGCAGGTGTGCTCGCAGGACCGTCCCTTGTCGAAGCGCGAGCAGCGCGGACAGGTCAGGTAATAGTCGTGAAGCGTATGCAGCACCGGCACGCCGAGCTGGGCGGCAACGCGCCAGATCGCGGTGGTGAGACCCGACAAATTGTTGGAGTGCAGGACATCCGGCTTGAAGGCCTGGATTCGCTCCGCGATCAGGGGCGCCTGCATCTGCCAGTCGTCGACCGCGTGCCAGATGCTGCGTAAGGCGGCGTTCTTCTGCTCCGTGAAGGGCAGATAGACGTTCCGCACCGGCGCGGAATAGACGTTGATGCCGTTGCAGCTTTCACGCTCCTGCGCAGGGGACGATTCGGCCCGGATCACCTCCACCTCATCACCGCGCTGCACCAGGCCTTCGGCGAAACGTCGCGCGAAGATCTCTGCACCGCCAACGATCTTTGGTGCCAGAGGCGTCGGATAAAGCGTGGACGTCAAAAGAACTTTCATCGCATAACCTCATGTCTGCAAAATCGCGCCTATCGCGCCGGACGTATCTCCAGGGCGGGAATGGCACCGCTGTTGGCTGCAATAAGAACCGGCGTGCTCGAAACCGGAATCCAGGCCCCGGATGCGGGTCTTGCGGCCGCATCGCACGGCAGTGCATAGGTTGCGCCTTGCCCATCGCCCTTGAGCCGCATTTCGTAACGTCGATCCGGAGCCTCGGACCAGACCGCAACTCTGCCGCCGGACGCCGTTGATGCATTGATCGACACGACGCCGCTGGCGAGCTCTCGTCGCTCGGCAGTCAGGCTGGAGCGAATGAAAGCCCAGGCGCCCTGGGCCGCACAGGCGACCGGCTTTGGCGAATTGTCGAAGCGATAGAGGCCGAAATTGTGCTCCAGCTCCGATGGATTCTTGCCGCTGTCCTTGAGCTCGTAGATCCAGATTCCCTTGAGCCAGCGCGTCGCGGTCGACGCCCACAGGATGAGCTGCGCCGTATTGTCGGCCTGGGCCTGTTCGCTGACGCCGCATTTGTTGGTGGCCGTGGTCCAGCCGGTCTCGGTGACATAGATCGGGAAGTCGGGATTGCCGCTCGCCTGGCCGACGAGCCGGTGAAACGCCGTGAGCCGCTCGATGATCTCGGCCGAGGTGCGTTTGCTCGGGCCCATGCAGAAATTGTAGAGATGGATCGAAGCGCCGTCGGCATATTGCAGAATGCCGGTCCGCAGCATCTTCTCCGTCCATGTCCAGCCCGGATCGTCGCCAAGCGCTCCGACCAGGAACGGCGCATTCGGCGCAACCCGCTTGACCGCCGGTCGCGTGGCCTCGGCAAGCGCCAGATAGTTCTCCGGTGAGAAGGCCGCATCCTTTTTCGCCGCCAGGTTCCACTCGTTCCAGAGCTCGAAGAGGGGATGCTGCGCCACGACGGATTGCGCCGCCGCCGCAGCATAATCGGCGAACCGCTGCCGCGCCTCATCTGTCGTCGGCGGCGAGGAGTTCGGAACGAGATGATGGCCGAAGGCGAGGATCAGGAGGGGACGTGCGACGCCGGATTTGACTTGCGCCTCGAGCCTGCCGAGCCTGGGTGTGAAGCCCATCCGGCGCCCCCCCACCTCGAAATCGGACCAGGGAAAATCGTCGCGGAAGGCGTTGAGGCCGAGTTGCTTGATCTGGGCGATGTTCTCCGCAGGCACGTATCCCCGCGCGCTCACCGGCCCGCCCAGCCCCTGATGGGTGCCGACACCGAGCAGGAATCGCGTGTCGAGCGGTTGAGCGTGCTGAGCGCAGGCCGGGACCGACAGAAGAATGAACGAGATGAGGCCCGCGAGGCCGAGGACACTGTCGCGAACCAAGGTGCGTGGGCGTGTCATGGTCTAGATCATGCTCACGCGCGATGCACTGGCGGTGATATCAAGCCCGGCCCAGGGCATCGCCATCGCGACTTCCGGCATCTGCGAGGGCAAGCGTGCATGTTGATCATCAGAAATTCTTGGAGAGATCCGACTGCAGCCCCGCCTTCGCTTCGACGGGTGCGCGGTCGTCCTGAAGGAGCTCGGCATAGACCTGCTGCAATTGTCCATGCGTCTTCTGAACGTCATACAGCTGCTTGAAGCGGTCGTAGCCGCGCTGCCCAAGCACCTTGAGATCGAGATCGAGCGCTCGCCGGAAACCGTCGACGAGCGGCTGAACGGCGACGGGCTCGCAAAGCACGCCGGTGACGCCGTCGACGACGATCTCGGGCAATGCGCCGCTGCGGAACGCCAGGATGGGCTTGGCCGCGCGCATCGCCTCCAGGGCAACGAGACCGAAGGCTTCCCATCGTGACGGAATCACGACGAGGTCGGCGGCCTCGAGCTGGGTCTCGATGGCCGGGCGGTCCAGCCAGCCCAGCAGGGACACGTTGGACGGGACCGTCGGGCCCTCATACTTGTTGACGACGGAGGCGCCGACCATGCGGACGTCGAGGACGTCCTCGAGCGCGCGAGCCGCTTCGATCAGAAGATCAAAGCCCTTCTGCCGGTCCAGGCGTCCGATGAAAAGGACCTTGACCTTCTTGGAAGTCCAGTCCGCCGCGACGGGCTGCGGCGAGCGGCTCTTCGAGATGCCATTGTGGACGATGGTGAGGCGATCGGCGGGAATTCCCGCGCGGACCGCTTCATTGAACTCGTCGCCGGAGATGCAGATGATTCGGTCCGACGTGCGCGCGAGAAGGTTCTCCGCCGCCTTTGTCATCACATGACTGAGGCGGCCGGTCTCGCGCGAGAACGCCCAGCCGTGCGGACAATAGACGACGCGCGGTCCGCCCGAGCGGGCCGCCAGTGCGGGCCGAAGCACGAGGCCTGCAAACGAGGAATGCAGGTGCACCACGTCCGGTCTGAAGGCATCCAGCGCCTGCATGCTTGCGCGCAACATCTGGAACAGCCCGGCGACGCTGCGGCCGGATCGCTCGAACGTCGTAATCTGGTTGTCATCGATCGCGCCGAGATCGCGACGATGATCCGACGGCACGACATAGTGCACGTTCTCGGCGCCGAAGCTCGCCTGTTGCTGTGGATGCAACTCGTTCAGATAGCTCGCAATCCCGCCACGGATCGTCTCGGCGACGTGCAGCACTTTCAAAGTCTGCCTCGCATAAGGCTGCGTCGGAGAGCCGGACATCGTGGATCCCTGTTTTGAGCTTCACTGATGGCGGCACAGTTCCTCGAATACGTAGCGATATTGGGGCGGCGATGTGGTGATGTTGCGCCAAGGGCTTCGTGCTTGCGGTCACCCGCAGGAACGAAAGAATTTCATGGAACTAAGCAAAGAGCAGTGAGTTGCAAATCGTTTGTGCAAAAACCATTGCGCGCGACAGGCGAGCTGCGTCGAATTTCAAGCAGCGCTGGCGACGTTCGCCGGCTCTGCGAGGTGATCGAGCAGGGCCTTCGCCGATTTCTTCCACGAATAGAATGTCACGCGATCCTGTTGCCGCATGCGTTCCTGGTCCGAGATCGCGCCGGTTGCCAGTCTTTCGAGCATGAGCTGCTTCAATGCCTCGGCATCGGTGGCGCGAAAATACGCAGCCGCGTCACCGCAGGTCTCCACGACGGCGTCAGCCGTCGAGGCGATGACCGGACAACCGAAGATCATGGCTTCGAGCGGCGGCACGCCGAATCCCTCGTAGAGTGAGGGAAACACGAATGCCGATGCGTGCGCATACAGCGCCGCGATCTCGCTGTCGGTCAGACGGCCGGCAAGCAGCAGGCCCGCAGCCCCTTCGCCCGAATTGTCCTGAAACACCTTGCTGTTGTCGCCGCCCACGATGACCAGGGGAACGTCAGCCCGGTCGAGCAGCTGCATGGCACGGATGGCGACGGAAAGATTCTTGTTCTTGGTCCTCGAGCCCACATAGAGGAAGAATTTCTGCGGCTGAACCCCGAGCCGGGCAATGATGCCGACGTCTGGTTTCGTCTTGGCGAAGTGCTCTGCGCTGTTGGGGAAGACCGGGATCTGCGTTGCCGATAGATTCAACACTTCGGCGAGCTCTCCGCGCGAAAAAGCCGATACAGTTGCGATGCTTGCATGCCGGGCGAGCAGCCGGCCCATCGTTCGGTGAACTGCCAGATAGCGCCAGTTGAAGAAGTCGGGCCGGCGAAAGACCTGGGCGTCGTGGATCACGACAATGTGGTCGCGATGGAAGACGGGACCGGAATTGGCCAGGCTGATCAGGCGGCCTCCGGCAGCGGCGCGCGCGAGATCGATTTGGTCCCAGGCATGCCCATGCAACCGGCCAACGGAGCGAATCTTGATGCGATCGAGATCAAGGTTCTCGCTTGCATCCGCAGGCGTCAGCAACTGCCAATCGGCGTTGCGCAGCGAGGCCGGAGTCTGCTCGGACGCCAGCAGCACGTCGATGGCCTTGACCATTTCAGCGGCATAGCGCTGAACGCCCGTGAGCTTTTGCGACAGAAAGCGGCCGTTGATGAAGAATTTCAATTGGCTACCACAATGGTTCATCGGAGTCCCGGCTGGGTTCGTGGGGATCTCGCGGTGGAGGAGCCGCAAGGGAGCAATCGTTAGGTACAGAAATATGACGCAACTCGGCATGGCTCCGAGGCGCCGCATGCATGGCCGGCGCCGCCTTGCTGGGTGTGAGTCCGCAGTGTAGAGGTCGGCAATGACCGATGACACCCACTCCCTTCGCGGCGGCTCCCTCACCGCGACCGTCAAGGCGCACGGCGCCGAGCTGTGCTCGCTGAAGGACGGCGGCATCGAATTTCTTTGGCAGGCGGGTCCGGAATGGCCGCGCCACGCGCCGCTGCTGTTCCCGATCGTCGGGCGCCTTGCCGACGACGAATTGCGGCACCAGGGCAAGACGTATCGGCTGACCCAGCATGGCTTTGCCCGCGACAGCCGCTTTGTGTGGGCAGAACGCGGCGAGAGCCGCTGCACCCTGGTGCTCGATGACAATGAGGCGACGCGCGCGCTCTATCCGTTCGCGTTCCGGCTCACGGCTGCCTATGCGATCGATGACACCGGGCTCGATTTGACGCTCACGATCGCCAACACCGGCAAGGAGACGTTGCCGGCGTCGGTTGGCGGCCATCCCGCCTTCAATTGGCCGCTGCAGCCCGGCGCGGCAAAGGAGAGCTATGCGCTGACTTTCGCGCGCGCAGAGTCGTCTCCGGTCCGCCGTCTCGATGGTGGACTGCTGCGCCCGGCAGTGGAGCCGAGCCCGGTCAAAGGTACCGCGCTCTCATTATCCGAAACCCTGTTCACCGACGACGCCATCATCTTCGACCGGATCGAGAGCAGTTCGGTCCGCTATGCCGCGGGGCAGGGTGCATCGACGGGGCCCTGGTTGACAATGTCCTGGCGCGGCTTTCGCGAGCTCGGCGTCTGGTCGAAACCGTCAGGTGCGCCGTTCCTCTGCATCGAGCCCTGGCGCGGCTATGCCAGTCCCGCCGGCTTCCAAGGCGAGTTCACCGACAAGCCGGGGCTGATGCACATCGCGCCGGGCGCTGAGGAGGAGTTGTCCTACCGGATCGAGGTCGGATCGTCCTGACGCCGACCGCTTCCGCACGCATGATTAATTGCGAGGCGCGTGCTTCGATGATGTTCAGACCTCGATGCGCGTGAGATCCTCGCCGAGCACGATCGGCCCCGCATAGTCCTGCCTGACATCCGCCAGCAGCGCGTTCAGCATGGCATCGTCGGTGCGCGGCCGGTGGTGGAACACTAGATTCGGAGGCGGCGACGAAGCAAGCCGGAGCAGGGGGTCAGCGCAGACCGGCCGCGGTCGCGGCGAGAGGCGGCCGGATGCTTGATCGGTCGGATCCCGCGGATGTCAGGCGGTGTGCCAGATCCTGGGCGCGCCGTTCCACCAGATGCCATGTCGCGCGTGCGACGAGATAGCTCAACGCGGCGGTGACGACATAGGAGATGAGCAGCGAGACCAGTCCATCCGCGAGCGGCCAGAGCTGGCGCAGGCCGTAGATCACCGCGAAGTGCGACAGGTACATCGAATAGGAGTTGCGGCCGAGCGCCTCGAGCGGCCGCAGGCGGATCGCGAGGCGGATGCAGCCGGCCACCAGCCCGCCGAGCACGAGGTTGATCATCAGGTAGTTGAACTCATGCGAGCCGGTGGCGCGGTCGGCAGCGAAGGACAGCGCGATGAAGACGGCGACGATGGCGGCGTCGAGCCTTCCGAAACCGTCGCGCAGCGAGAAGAACAGCGCGCATCCGACGAGGAAGACCGGAAGCTGGTTCAGGAAGCTGATGTGCAGCGTGGTCCAGACGAAGGCCTCGTGGCCAGGGCCGTAATAGGCGGAGAACAGCGCGAACGCCCACGGTTTGAACAAGCAGACATTGACGAGATGCAGCGCAATCGCCAGCGCGAGATAGAGCTGGCGGCGCGATCCGAACGCGGTGATCAGAAGCGGGAAGACGAGATAGAACGTCATTTCCGCCGCGATCGACCAGTCGCCGGGCACGACGCTGTTGACGCTGTCCGGCCAGAAGCCGTGCAGGAACGTCGCGGTCAGGATCACTTGAAGGGCGCCGATGCCGTTGGGCGCATTGTCGCTCGGTCCGGTGCCGTTGATGAGGAGGTAGGCCGGGATCGCGAGCCAGAACAGCGGCGCGATGCGCAAGAAGCGCCGGATGTAGAATTTGCCGATCGGATTCGTTTCCCCGCTGCGCTGCGTCCACATCAGGCACATCGTCATGGCACTGACGAAATAGAACACGTTGACGCCGGTCCAGCCGCACATGAAGGCAAAATCGACGGCGCGGATATTTGATGGAAAGGATTGTGAAACGTGAATCGCCATCACGCCGGCGATGGCGAGGCCGCGCAGGACGTCGAGTGTGTGCGAACGGCCGAAAGGCACTGTGCCTTGCTCGGTTCGACCGGCAGCCAACCGGGCCTGCCCCTGCATCACGCCTGCTCCGTTGTTTCGTGTTTTGCAGGCCGGACAATAGAGGCGCGGCCGGGCTTTCCGAAGCCGAAGCCCTTCTTTACGTTAACCGCGGTTCAATCCGAAGCCGGATGTGCGGGATCGGCGGTCTTGGGCTGGCGCGAGGCCGCTTGCAAGGCCGTCCGTGCAAGGATGCGCGGAATGAGAATTGTGCGCCAGTTCATACTTAATGTTTCGAGAGCATGACCAATATTGTTTGCGCATCACAACGCGCCTAGTATCGCGGCAGGCAATTTCGGGGGCTCGAACAGGCCGTGAATGTCCGTTCACATGACAGCGCGTTGCGCGGCGACTTGAATTTGCAGGTCGGGTCGCAGGCACACGGGACACCCAAGACCGTGGTTGCTTCCGCACGCCAGGAATTGCGTCCGGCCGGCCGCGAGCGGCTGATCGTCGTCGAGGACGATCCGGTGACGCGGACCATGCTGGTCGGCTATTTCAGCGAGAACAATTTCGACGTGGTCGGCGCCGGCTCCTGCGCGGAATGCCGTCAGGCGCTGCGCGCGCGCACCGACCTCGTCTTCCTCGACGTGCAGCTGCCCGACGGTGACGGCTTCGAGCTCGCCAAGGAGATCCAGGCCGCCAGCAATGCGGGCATCATCTTCGTGACGCGGCGCGACACCGACGTCGATCGCATTCTCGGCCTCGAGGTCGCCGGCGACCATTACGTCACCAAGCCGATCAACCTGCGCGACTTGCTCGCGCGTGCGCGTAGCGTGCTGCGGCGGCGCTCGATCGACCGCAAGGCGGCGCGCAACCACAATTCGATCGCGTTCGGCGACTGGATCATCGACCTGACCCGGCGCGAATTGCTCGGCAGCGACGGCAAGCCGGTGGCGCTGACGCGCGCCGAATTCGACCTGCTCGCGGCGCTCGTCGGGGCCGACGGCAGGCCGCTCAGCCGCGACTATCTGATCGAGGTCGTCAGCAACCGCCAGGCCGAGGTTGACATCCGCACGGTCGATGCGCTGGTGGCGCGGCTGCGCCGCAAGCTCGTCGGCAGCGGCACGCCCGTGATCGCGACCGTCACCGGGGTCGGCTACAAGCTCGCGCTCAGCGAGCGGCTCTAGAGCATGATCCGGAAAAGTGTGCAGCGGTTTTCCGCCAAGATCATGCTCAAGCAATAGGACATCACCGTCAACGCGATGCGACGCGCTTCCATCTGGCTTCGATGCGCGCCTTGATCTGGCTGACCCTGGCCTCGTGGGCGGCCCAATAGGCGCGGCTGGCGGCAGCGGTGCCTTGACGGTAGCGGGCATAAACGGCTTTGGGCTGCACCGGCATCTTCGGGCGGCTCGCCGGTCTGGCCGGAGCTGCAGCCACAGCCGCGACCGGCGGCGCCGGATCAGCGGCCGCAGCTTCGGTCCCTGCCGACGAGGCGTTCATGGCGGCGAGACGGTTACGGGCTCGGTTGCAATAGACCTGCGAGCGCGCGGTCATCTCCTCTTCGCCATGACCCGCCCGGTATTTCATCAGGGCGCGGCAGAGGTCCCCGCCGGCCAGACGCCAGGACCGGCTGAGATAAAGCACCCCGTAATGGATGTTGATGTCAGGCTCCGCCAGTTCCGCATTGCTTCCGCGGAAACCCAGCATCGCCGCCGTCTCGGGGCGCACCTGCATCAGGCCGATTTCGCCGACGCTGCCGATGACCGCCGGGTTATAGCCGCTTTCGACGAAGACGACCGCTTCGGCGATATCCGCCGGCAAATCGGTGTTTGCGGTTTCTCTCTCGATGATCTTCCGGATCATGGCCCGGGATGACGGCGTTTCGCCGGCGCCGAGCTCAGTCCTTGCGTTGGCAATCGTCGAGGTCGTGTGCGGCCCGTCGATACCACCGTCGCTCGCATGTGCGCCGATCGGGGCCGACACAAGCAGGACGACCGCCGCGTGTCTCCACGTCGCGCCGAGAGTGAAGCATGCCCGATCCCACAGCATGGGTTTGTCATAGAGCTCCGGGGTTAACAAACCGGCCTCTGGCGCGAGGTTACTGTCGCGCGCGGGCGCTCTGATCGGTGGGTCTTGCTTGCGAAGGCGCCAGCTGGTCATCGATCGCATAGAGCGTGCAGATAGGCGACCATTTCATGCAGGCCGCCAGCGAGTCGCGCCGGGCGTCGCCGGCCGTGGCGCGGCTCGCGCGCCAGCCGTAGCCGCCGTTCGGCGACACCGCAAAAGCCTTGTGCGGCAGCATGCTTGCGAGGTAGCGCGCGAACTCGCCCCGCGCCGCCTCATTGAGCTGGGGCGGCGGCGGCAGCGGATCGGGCAGGCTCAGGATGTCATGGCTGAGCCCGCGCTCGCGCAGGAATGCGTCGAGATACGGCGTCCATTGCGGGCGGCCCGCGACCGAATAGAGATAATGGCCGTCCTCGCCGTAAGCCGGCGCCGCGATGAACCTGGCGTTGCCGCCACCGGCGCGAAACCCGTCATGGAGGCGGCGCGCGAGGTCGGGGCCGAAATACGAATCGTTGGTCGCATAGACCCACAGCATCGGCACGCGCGAGGTCCTGCCGAAGGTGGCGAAGGCCTGCACCAGCCCATCCGGATTGCAGACGTCGTCGTCATCGCGCGAGCCGCGGCCGCCAGCGAAGCTGATCGCGGCGACGAGACCGGGCGGGGCCTGCGCGCTCAGCGCGACGGTGGCGAGCCCGCCGGCGGAATGGCCGGCCGCGATCATGCCTGACGTCGTCACGTCGGCGCGGCGCGCCATCGCATCGATCGCGGCGCGCAGATCGGCAACCGCGACCGCGGCCGCCGGCAGGTACGCCGCCTTCGCGCAACCGCCGGCGCTGTCGACGCGTCCGCCGGGCGAGGTGCCGTAGCCGCGCCGCATCACGATCAGCGCCGCAAAGCCGCGCCGGGCGTATTCCAGCGCGATGCCGTAATATTTGTGCGCTGACATCGTCGCGCGTTCCTCGAACTTGCGCGGCGAGCCGTGGCTGAGCAGGGCCAGTGGATAGCGCTTCGCCCCCGCCGGCCGCACCAGGAACGCTTCCAGCCCCCGCGGTCCCGCCTCCGCCATGGGGATGCGCAGATCCTCGGTGTAGAATTCGGCGGCCCGCGCCGGTGCGCCGGCCAAGGTAAGGCCCATGACCAGGCCGGCGATCAGCAGGATCAGCTTGCACGAAGGGATCATGGGACGATTCGAAGGGCGGCGGCGGTGTGGAGCATAGCACGATCGCTTCATGAATAGCCGCGAACACTCCTCTATCCCCGTCACCCTGAGGCGGCCGCTCCTTCAGCGGCCCTCGAAGGGCGACGGCCCGGCTGTATCGGGGCCGTTCATCCTTCGAGGCTCGGCACCCCGCGCGTTGCGCGGCGTACCTCGCACCTCAGGATGACGGGACTTCTGTCTCCTTCGCCACCCGTACGGAACGCCTTCCGCATCGCGCGTGTTGTGCCCTTGGCGGGGGCCCGGCCGATGCTATGGTACCGGCTATTTCCGTGACGACAGAACGAGGATATTTCAGTGGCTGATGTTCATCCCGCGGCGGGCAAGCAGGCTTCGCCGGACGCGCTCACCAATATTCCGCGGCTGGTGACGGCCTATTTCGCGGGCAAGCCGGATGCATCGGACCCGGCGCAGCGCGTGGCGTTCGGCACGTCGGGCCATCGCGGCACCTCGTTCAAGAACACGTTCAACGAAGGCCACATCCTCGCGACCACGCAGGCCATTTGTGACTACAGACGAGAAAAGGGGCTGACGGGTCCGCTCTTCATCGGCATCGATACTCATGCGCTGGCCGAGCCGGCGCTGGTCAGCGCCATCGAGGTGTTCGCTGCCAACGGCGTCGAGATCATGATCGACAAGGACGGCGGCTACACGCCGACGCCTGTCATCTCGCACGCCATCCTGACCTACAACAAGGGCCGCACCAGCGGCCTCGCCGACGGCGTCGTCATCACACCCTCGCATAATCCCCCTGAGGACGGCGGCTACAAATACAATCCGCCGCATGGCGGCCCGGCCGATACGGACGTGACCGGCGTCGTCGAGAAGCGCGCCAACGCCTATCTCGCAGGCGACCTCGAGGACGTGAAGCGCATCGACTATGCCAAGGCGCGCAAGTCCTCGAATGTCCACGCCTACGACTTCATCACGCCCTACGTCGCCGATCTCGGCAATGTCGTCGATCTCGACCTCGTCAAATCCGCCGGCGTCAATATCGGCATCGATCCGCTCGGCGGCGCCGCCGTGCATTACTGGCATCCGATCATCGAGCGCTACGGCCTGAAGGCCACCGTCGTGAACGAGGCGATCGATCCGACCTTCCGCTTCATGACGGTGGACTGGGACGGCAAGATCCGCATGGACTGCTCCTCGCCTTATGCGATGGCGAGCCTGATCGGCATGCGCGACCGCTTCGACGTCGCCTTTGCCAACGACACCGATGCCGATCGCCACGGCATCGTCACGCGCACCGGCGGCCTGATGAATCCGAACCATTATCTGGCGACCGCGATCTCCTACCTGTTCGCGCATCGTCCGAACTGGGGCAAGAGTGCTGCGATCGGCAAGACCGTGGTGTCGAGCTCGATCATCGATCGCGTCGCCAAGAAGCTCGGCCGCAAGCTGGTGGAGACGCCGGTCGGCTTCAAATGGTTCGTCGACGGCCTGCTCACCGGCTCCTTCGGCTTCGGCGGCGAGGAGAGTGCAGGCGCCTCGTTCCTGCGCCGCGACGGCACGGTGTGGACCACCGACAAGGACGGCATCATCCTCGGCCTGCTCGCCGCCGAGATCATGGCCAAGACCGGCCGCGATCCCAGCCAGCTCTTCGGCGGTCTCACCGCCGAGTTCGGTATGCCGCATTACGCGCGCATCGACGTCGCCGCGACAGGACCGCAGAAAAACATCCTGAAGTCCGTCACCCCCGAGCAGCTCGGTCTCAAGGAGCTCGCCGGCGATCCGGTTCGCTCAACGCTGAGCAAGGCGCCCGGTAACGGCCAGCCCTTCGGCGGCATCAAGGTCGAAACCGATTTCGGCTGGTTCGCCGCGAGGCCTTCAGGCACCGAGGACGTCTACAAGATCTACGCCGAGAGTTTCCGCAGCACAGAGCACCTGAAGCGGATTCAGGAAGAGGCACAGGCGGGGCTGACGAAGGTGTTCGCGGCGTAATGCGACCGCGAGCGGCGTCGCTCTCACATCTCGCCAGAGGAGGCCGCGCCATCCCGCACGGTGTCATCACCCGCGAAGGCGGGTGATCCAGTACGCCGCGGCGTGAGTTGTGTGAACCCAATGTCTGCCGCGGCGTACTGGATTCCCCGCTTTCGCGGGGAATGACGGCCGATATAAGTGTATACATCAGAAGAGCAATAGGTATTTAGATAGGCATTTTTTTGCCCTTGAACGATTCTATCCCTCCGCTATTGTATACATAACGCATACATAACCCGTGGGAGTGAGACTCAATGACAAAACCCTTCCCCATGAACGCCTGGTACGCCGCCGCCTGGGACGCCGAGGTGAAGCCGGCGCTGTTGCCGCGGACGATCTGCGGCAAGCATGTCGTGATGTACCGCAAGGCCGACGGCTCGGTGGCGGCGCTGGAGGATGCCTGCTGGCATCGCCTGGTGCCGCTGTCCAAGGGCCGGCTGGAAGGGGACACCGTCGTCTGCGGCTATCACGGCCTGAAATACAATTCGCAGGGGCGCTGCACCTTCATGCCCTCGCAGGAGACCATCAATCCGTCGGCCTGCGTGCGCGCCTATCCCGTGGTCGAGCGTCACCGCTACATCTGGCTCTGGATGGGCGATCCGGCATTGGCCGATCCCGCGCTGGTGCCGGACATGCACTGGAACGACGATCCGGCCTGGGCCGGCGACGGCAAGACCATCCACGTCAATTGCGACTACCGCCTCGTGCTCGACAATCTCATGGACCTCACCCACGAGACCTTCGTGCATGGCTCCTCCATCGGTAACGACGCGGTGGCCGAAGCGCCGTTCGACGTCACCCACGGCGAGAAGACGGTGACGGTGACACGCTGGATGCGCGGCATCGAGCCCCCGCCGTTCTGGGCCAAGCAGCTCGGCAAGCCCGGCCTCGTCGATCGCTGGCAGATCATCCGCTTCGAGGCGCCGTGCACCATCGCCATCGACGTCGGCGTGGCGCCGACGGGCCCCGGCGCGCGGGAAGGCGACCGCTCGCAGGGCGTCAACGGCTTCGTGCTCACCACCACCACGCCGGAGACCGAGAAGACCTGCCACTACTTCTGGGCCTTCGTGCGCAACTATCGCCTGGGCGAGCAGCGCATCACCCCCGAGATCCGCGAGGGCGTCTCCGGCATCTTCCGCGAGGACGAGCTGATCCTCGAAGCGCAGCAGCGCGCCATGGACGAGAACCCGGATCGCATCTTCTACAATCTCAACATCGACGCCGGCGCGATGTGGTCGCGCAAGCTGATCGACAAGATGGTGGCGAAGGAAACCCCGCCGCGTCTTCAGGCTGCGGAGTAGAGCATGGCCGAGCGTGAGGTCGACCGTTCCGTCTCGCAGACCGTGAAGGCGCAGCTCGCGCTGCGCGACCAGATCCTGTCGGGCGCCTTGCGCCCCGGCGAGCGCATCTCCGAGCTTCAGGCGGTGGAGACCACAGGCGCCTCGCGCACGCCGGTGCGCATGGCGCTGGTGCGGCTGGAGGAGGAGGGCCTGCTCGAGGCGATCCCCTCGGGCGGCTTCATGGTGAAGGCGTTTTCCGAGCGCGACATCTCCGATTCCATCGAGCTGCGCGGCACGCTGGAAGGCTTAGCTGCGCGCTTCGCCGCCGAGCGCGGCGTCTCCGCGCGCGAGCTCGAGCCGCTGAAGGAATGCCTTGCCGCCATCGACGAATTATTGCGCCAGGTGCCGATCTCGGTCGATGCGTTTTCGTCCTATGTCACGCTGAATGCGCGCTTCCACGCACAGCTCACGGAGCTCTCGCGCAGCCCGCCGCTGATCCGGCAGATCGACCGCGCCTCGGCGCTGCCGTTTGCGTCCCCGAGCGGCTTCGTGATGGCGCAATCGGCGTTGCCCGAGGCGCAGCAGATCCTGATCATCGCCCAGGAGCATCACCGCGTCGTCATCGACGCCATCGAGAACCGCGAGGGCGCGCGCGCCGAAGCGGTGATGCGCGAGCACGCGCGGCTCGCGGTGCGAAACTTGCGGCTCGCGCTGCGCAACCGCACCCATCTCGACCTCTTGCCGGCACTCGCGCTGATCAAGACCGCAACCGATTGAGGGCCGTCACATGCGTTTCATCGAAACCTGGATCCCGGCGACGCTGGTCTCGACGCGCGATCTTGCGCCCGGCATCCGCGAATTCGTGATCAAGCCGGATCAGTTCGACGTCACGACCTATCCGGTCGGCAGCCACATCAACGTCAGCGTCACCATCGACGGCCTGCCGGAGACGCGGTCCTATTCGCTGGTCGGCGAGGCCTCTTCGCACGGCCTTCGAATTGCTGTGCGCCGCGCCGAGGATTCCCGTGGCGGCTCGCGCTACATGTGGTCCTTGCAGCCGGGCGCGCGGCTCGACATCACCCAGCCCGCCTCACTGCTCGCGGTGGACTGGGCGCGTGAAAACTACTGCCTGATTGCCGGTGGCATCGGCATCACGCCGATCCTCGGCGCTGCGCAGGCGCTCGCGCGGCGCGGGGCAAACGTCACGCTGCACTATGCCGTGCGCTCACGCCGTGAAGCCGCTTATCTCGACGATCTCTCCGACATGCTGGGCGATCGCCTCGCCGTTCATGCCAGCGACGAAGGCAGGCGGCTCGATCTCGACGCGCTGTTCGCCTCATTGCCGCAAGGAACGCTGGCGCTGTTCTGCGGCCCGATGCGCATGCTCGATGCCGCGCGCCATGCCTGGATCGGCGCCGGCCATCCGCTCCCCGATCTCCGCTACGAGACCTTCGGCTCCAGCGGCACGCTGCCGAACGAGACTTTTCGCGTGCGATTGAAGGACTCGAACGTCGAGCTCGAGATCCCGCGCGAGCGCTCGATGCTGGACGTGCTCAATGCCAGCGGCCACGATGTGATGTATGACTGCAAGCGCGGCGAATGCGGCCTCTGCGCCATCGACGTGGTCGCGGTCGACGGCGAGATCGACCATCGCGACGTCTTCTTCAGCGACCATCAGAAGCAGAGCAACGAGAAGATCTGCGCCTGCGTTTCTCGCGCCCGCGGCACCATCACCGTGGACACGTTGCTGCGGGCGGATGCGATCTGAGCGAGTTCTGTTGCCTGTTAGGAGCAATGGACCGCGCCGCGGACTCCACCTCTCCCGCTTGCGGGAGAGGTCGGCGCGGAGCGCCGGGTGAGGGTTCTCTCCTCTGGGGGATGAGGACGGAGTGTGCGGCAGCAGTTTCAACGGGCACCGACGCTGCTTAGCCTCATCCTGAGGAGACCGCTGGAAGCGGTCGTCTCGAAGGACGAGGCGCGCGCTCAGGCGCCTCCAACAGTCATATGCGATTGCCCCCGCGAGCGGGGGAGGGAGCGCACCTCCCGCGTCGCCGACACCGAGGCACAATTGTCCCTACGCCGCGTAAATCGCCCGAAGCTTCTTCGTCTCCAGCAGCGCCATCACCCCATCCGCCGCCACCGGCCGGCTGATCAGATACCCCTGCACCTCGTCGCAACTGATCTGGCGCAGATATTCGAGCTGGTCGGTGGTCTCGACGCCCTCGGCGACGACATTGATGTTGAGGTCGCGCGCCAGCGAGATCACGGACTTCACGATCGCGGCGCAGTCCGGCTGCACCAGCATGTCGCGGATGAAGGACTGGTCGATCTTGATCCGGCTGAACGGCAGCTTGCGCAGGTAAGTCAGCGATGAGAACCCCGTGCCGAAATCGTCGAGCGCGACGGTGACGCCGAGTTGCAGCAGCGCGTTCAGGATCGAAGCGGCCGAGCCGTATTTCGACAGCAGCATCGATTCCGTGATCTCGATCTCGAACCGGTTGGGGGAGACTTTCGCATCGGCGAATGTCTGCACGATGGTCTGGAGGATGGCCGTGTTGTGAAACTGCGACGCGGAGAAATTCACGGCAACCCTGATGTCTTCGGGCCAGTCCGCCAGCGTCGCGCAGGCGCGGCGGATGACCCATTCGCCGATCTCGTGGATCAGTCCGGTCTCCTCCGCGATTGGTATGAATTCACTCGGCGGCACCGGCCCGCGCGAAGGATGCTGCCAGCGCAATAGCGCCTCGAAGCCGGTGATGCGGTTTTCGTCGAGATCGAGGAATGGCTGGAACACGAGGAACAGCTCGTTCCGCGCAATGGCACGTTCGAGGTCAGCTTGCAGCGCCTTGCGGTCGCGGGACAGCCTGTCGTCGGCTTGTTCGAAGAAGCAGACCGTGCCCGGCCCCGTCTTCTTGGCGCGGTAGAGCGCGGCGTCCGCGTTCTTCATGATGTCGAGCGCCGTGTTGCCGTCGCGCGGTGCGAGCACGATGCCGACGCTGGTCGCGCCGACGATCTGGCGGCCCTCGATCCGGAACGGTTCATCGAAGGCCGCAACGAAGCGCTCGGCGATCTCGAGCGCATCCTCGGGTCGCGCCAGATTGGCCATCACCAGCGCAAACTCGTCGCCGCCGATGCGCGCGACGTGCTCGGCCGCGCGGGTGCAGCGCTGCAGGCGGCCTGCGACCTGCACCAGGAATTCGTCGCCGGCGGGATGGCCGAACTTGTCGTTGACTTCCTTGAAGCGGTCGAGATCGAGCAAGAGCACCGCGAACTCCTCGCCGGACAGAGCGAGGCGCCTCAAGGCCGCATCGAGCGTCTCGTTGAAGGCGACGCGGTTGGGCAAATGGGTGAGGGGATCCTGCCGCACCGTCCGCTCCGCCTCGATCTGCCGCATCACGCGCCGCGCGAACGCGAACGAATTGACGAACACGCCGCGCAGCAGGACGCTGCCGTAGACCACGACGAGAAAGGCGATCAGCAGGAAAGCCAGATCGCCGTTCCTGCCGAGGCAGATGGCGATGCCGAGGAAGATGGGCGCCGTGAAGGCGATGGCCGCGATCGGGATCGTAGCGAAGGCCAGCGCGCCGCCGGCCAGCATGCCCGAGCACAGGCAGGTGATGACGAGCTGACCGCCGGTCGAGGCGTCGGCGAAGAAGGCGACCGGGACGATGCCCCAGGCGGAGCCAAGGATGAAGGCGTTGCGCACCAGCCGATAAATGGCCCGGCGCGAGACGAATTGCGGCTTGGTGATGCGGCGTGCGGCGTGGGATTGCAGGCCGAAGGCGATCGCGCCGCCGGCGACGGCGCCTGCCCAGACCAGCGCAAAAATCCTGTCCGGCGACTGCCACAGCGCGATGGCGAGCACGATGGCGTTGCAGGCATTGGCGAGCATGATGCCGACCGAATAGCCGAGCACCAGCGACATCTGTTCGGCGCGGATATGGCCGGCCATCGCCTCGTCGGTTGCGGGACCGCCAAAGGCCGACAGGTCGCCGGCGAACAGCCGTGCGACATAGCTGGTCGTTTGAGTCCGCATTCGATAGCCTAGCAGCACCGGACGTTTGTCCGGCTCGATCCGGAGAATTCGTTGCAAACCTTTGACGAACTATGAATTATCCACCCTTGCCAGGGTGGTCGCGACCACTTCTGCGTGTTCAAAGGAAGGTATCGATAACAAATCGATACAAATGCGTGATGGCTGCGTTACGGCTGCAATATGAGGGAAATGTTTGCCACTACTCCGCTGTCATGCCCCGGCTTGACCGGGTCATCCAGTACGCCGCAGCCCATCGTTTCAATCACTACCGTCTCGGAGTACTGGATCGCCCGGTCAAGCCGGGCGATGACAGCGGTGGTAGGGCGAGAGGGAGGCGTCTCGATCACCGCCCCAGCTGCTTTGGATCGTAATAGAACCGTTCCTCGATCAGCTTGTCGCCCCGCCAGGTCTGCCAGGCGATCTCGTCCAGCGTTCGGACGATCCCTTCGGCATTGGTGAAGCTGAAGGTCCAGCGCGTTGCGACATGGTCGCCTTCGATCAGGCTCGGCCCGATGCGCACGGCCTTGACCTCCTTGAAGGCCGCCAGCACGCCACGCTCCTTGGCGACCAGCTTGTCGCGGCCGACCGTCGGAGTGGCGTTGTTCTCATAGGTCACGGCGTCAGGCGTGCAGAACTGCTCGATCGCGCCGACGAAATCGCCGTCCTCCAGGCGCTTGGCAAAGGCTTCGACGACCTCACGGCTCGGCATGGCGTAACCTCGCGCTAAAACCGACTGATAGTCGGTAAATACCGACCGGTAGTCGAAAAGTCAACTGGCCGCCGGCGGCCGATTGGATTAGACGAGACACATGGCGAAACAGGCGGAGCGGCGGGCGGCGACGACGGAGGCGATCCTCACGGCGGCGCGCCATTTGTTCGGCTCGCACGGCTTTGCCGCCACCACCATGGACGGGATTGCCGAAGCGGCCTCCGTCGCCAAGGGCGCGGTCTATCATCACTTCAAGACCAAGGAGGCGGTGTTCGAGGCCGTATTCGATCAGGTCTCGCGCGACCTCGTGGCCGAGATCGACCGCACCGCGCGTTCCGAGAAGGACGTGCTCGCCGCGATGGTCGCCGGCACGCAGCATTACTTTGCCGCGACCGCCAAGGGGCCGACCGGCCAGATCATCCTCCGCGACGGCCCCGCCGTGCTCGGCTGGGAGCGTTGGCGCGAGATCGACGCCAAGCATTTCGGCGGCAAGTTGCCCCGGGCAATTGCAGCGGCCATGGAAGCCGGACTCATCGCCCGCCAGCCGGTCGAGCCGCTGGCGCGGCTGCTGCTCGGCGCCGTGACCGAGGCCGCGGTCGCCTGCGCCGGCCGCGCCGATATCGCAAGAGCAGGCGCGGAATATGCCCGTGCGTTCAAGTCGCTGGTCGAGGCGCTGCGCCTGCGTTCATGATTGTGCTGGTGCGAGATCAGCTTTCTGGACGATGTGAGCCCAGAACCCGGATCACCTCTCCCGTAGGGAGAGGTCGGATCGCATCGAAGATGCGATCCGGGTGAGGGGATACGGTCTCACTTGCCGTTGCGGCCCCTCACCCGGATTGCTACGGACGATGCTTCGCATCGCCGAGCGCAATCCGACCTCTCCCCGTCGGGGAGAGGTGAAGTCGGAAACGCCCACACAACAAGAAGAACAGTAGCGCATGAACGCAAATTCCGCCCTCACGCCCTCCGATCCCGAATTCGACTACATCATCGTCGGCGCCGGCTCCGCCGGCTGCGTGCTCGCGAACCGGCTGTCGGCGAACGGCAAGCACAGCGTGCTGCTGCTCGAGGCCGGCCCGAAGGACTCCAACATCTGGATCCACGTCCCGCTCGGCTACGGCAAGCTGTTCAAGGAGAAGTCCGTCAACTGGATGTACCAGACCGAGCCGGAGCCCGAGCTGAAGGGCCGTCAGGTGTTCCAGCCGCGCGGCAAGACGCTGGGCGGATCGAGCTCGATCAACGGCCTGCTCTATGTCCGCGGCCAGCACGAGGACTACGACCGCTGGCGCCAGCTCGGCAACACTGGCTGGGGCTATGACGACGTGCTGCCTTACTTCAAGAAGGCCGAGAACCAGTCGCGCGGTGCGGATCAGTTTCACGGCACGGGTGGTCCGTTGCCGGTCTCCAACATGATCGTGACCGATCCGCTGTCGAAGGCCTTCATTGATGCCGCCGTCGAGACCGGTCTGCCCTACAATCCTGACTTCAACGGTGCGACGCAGGAGGGCGTCGGCCTGTTCCAGACCACGACGCGCAACGGCCGGCGCGCCTCCACGTCGGTGGCCTATCTCGGTCCCGCGAAGACGCGCAGCAACCTGAAGATCGAGACGTCCGCGCTCGGCCAGCGCATCCTGTTCGAGGGACGCCGCGCCGTCGGCGTCGAATACCGGCAAGGCGCGCAGGTCCGCCGTGCCCGCGCGCGCAGAGAGGTCGTGCTGTCGAGCGGCGCCTACAACTCGCCGCAGCTGCTCCAGCTCTCCGGCGTCGGCCCTGCCGATCTCCTGCGCAAGCACGGCATCGAAATGGTGCTGGACGCACCGGGCGTTGGTCACGACCTCCAGGACCACATGCAGGTCCGCATCGTGATGCGCTGCTCGCAGAAAATCACCCTCAACGACACCATCAATCATCCGCTCCGCCGCACCATGGCCGGCGCGCGCTATGCGCTGTTCCGCAAGGGCTGGCTGACGATTGCGGCCGGCACCGCCGGCGCCTTCTTCAAGACCAGTCCGCGGCTCGCCTCGCCCGACATCCAGGTCCACTTCCTGCCGTTCTCGACCGACAAGATGGGCGAGGAGCTGCACGATTTCTCCGGCTTCACCGCCTCGGTGTGCCAGCTCCGTCCCGAGAGCCGCGGCTCCCTGCGCATCAAGAGCGCCGACCCGGCCGTGCCGCCGGAGATCCGCATCAACTACATGTCGACCGAGGCCGACCGCACCACCAACGTAGAGGGCATCAAGATCCTGCGCAGGATATTGAATGCGCCGGCACTGAAGCCGTTCGTGGTCAGCGAGTACGATCCCGGGGCGAAGGTATCCACGGATGCCGAGATCCTGGATTATTGCCGCGAGCGCGGCAGCACCATCTACCATCCGACCTCGACCTGTCGTATGGGCAATGACGCGCTCGCGGTGGTGGGTCAGCGGCTGAAGGTGAGGGGGCTCGACGGCCTTCGTGTCGTCGACGGCTCGATCATGCCGGACCTCGTGTCGGGGAACACCAACGCGCCGATCATCATGATCGCCGAAAAGGCCTCCGACATGATATTGGAGGATGCGCGGTAAACGCGCCTCAGAAGGAACACGGGCTTGGCCACGCGACTGAAGATCGGCACACGCAAGAGCGCCATGGCGCTGGCACAGACGGAAGAGATCGCGCGCCGCCTGACCGCCGCCGTGCCCGGGCTCGATGTCGAGATCGTCAAGTTCGACACCACGGGCGATCTCGACCAGACCAGCAAGCTCTTGCCGCATGGCGGCAAGGGCGGTGCCTTCGTGGCGCAGATCCGCGCCGCCGTGCTGTCGGGCGAGCTGCAGGCGGCGATGCATTCGCTGAAGGACATGCCGGGCAACGAGGATACGCCCGGCCTCGTCATCGGCGCCACGCTGTCGCGCGATCCGCCCGGCGACGCGCTGGTGCTGCGCGACGGTGTGACGCTGGAGGCGCTGCGCCAGTCGCGCGGCAAGGGTTTCAAGATTGGCACCAACGCGGTGCGCCGGGCCGCCTATGCGCGGCGGTTGTTCCCGGAGGTCGAGGTGATCCACTTCCGCGGCGCCGCCGACACGCGCGTGCGCAAGCTCGACAATGGCGAGAAGCAGCGCCTGCCGGATGGCGGCGCGGTGGGCCCGGCCGACGCGCTGATCATGGCGCGCTCGGGTCTCGATCGCGTTGGTTTAGCCAGCCGCATCGCCTACGAGTTCACAGCGGCCGAGATGTTGCCTGCGGCGGGGCAGGGCATCGTCGCGGTCGAATGCGCCGCGCAGGACTGGCAGACGCGGCAGATCCTGTCATCGATCGACGATCCCGCCGCGCACGCCTCGGCCGACGCCGAGCGCGAGGTGCTCTGGGTGCTGAACGGCCACTGCAATTCGCCCGTGGCGGGGTTCTCGACCATCGCCGGCGATCAGATGTCGCTCGCCGCCTCCGTGCTCGACCTCTCCGGCAACACTATCATCGAAGCCTCGCGCACAGGTCCGGCCAATCGTCCGCGTGAGCTCGGCCGTGCTGTGGCATTGGATTTGCTGGCGAAGGGGGCGGCGGAGATCATCGAGCGCAGCCGGCCGCGCTGAGCCTCGCCGAAATCACAATCGGCGATCATGTCACCCTGCCCCTGTTTTGCCCGACAAGTCAAACGCGCGGGGCTAGTCATGCCAGCCCAAGCTTTTCAATGACTTGGCTACTGTGCATGGGGTTGTTTTCGCGGTTTTGTGTTGCCGCGCCCGAAGGGGCGAAATAAATCAGCCCCGCACGCGCTTGATCATCTGCTCGATATGGGCAATCGGGGTTTCCGGCTGGATGCCATGGCCGAGGTTGAAGATCAGCCGCCCTTGCGCAAAATTGGCCAGCACGTCATCAACCGCGCGGTCGAGCGCGGCGCCGCCTGATATCAGCGCCAGCGGATCGAGATTGCCCTGCACCGCGACCTTGCTCTGCACGCGCTCGCGGACGAAGGCCGGCTCTGCGGTCCAGTCGATGCTGACCGCGTTCACTCCGGTTGCCTCGACGTAAGCGGGCAGCAGCGCGCCGGCGCCGCGGGGGAAGCCGATGATCTTCGCATCGGGCACCTTCGCGCGCACGCCCTCCACAATGCGCCGCGTCGGTTCGGTCGACCAGCGCGCGAACTCGGCGGGCGGCAGCACGCCGGCCCAGGTGTCGAAGATCTGCAGCGCATCGGCACCGGCGGCGAGCTGCGCCAGCAGATACGCGATCGAGCTGTCGACCAGCACGTCGATGATTTTGGAAAACGCCTCGGGATGCCGGTAGGCCATCATCCGGGCCGGTGCCTGGTCCGGCGTGCCGTGGCCTGCGACCATGTAGGTCGCCACCGTCCACGGCGCGCCGCAAAAACCGATCAGCGCGGTCCTGGGATCGAGCGCGCTGCGCACGATCTTCAGTGCGTCGAACACCGGCTGAAGCTTGCCGAGATCGGCGTGCGGCGCCAGCGTTCCGACCTTTGCCGGATCGTCCAGCGGCTCGAGCCGCGGGCCTTCGCCGACCTCGAAGCGTACCGAGCGGCCGAGCGCGTAGGGGATCACCAAAATGTCGGAGAAGATGATTGCCGCGTCGAAGCCGAACCTGCGGATCGGCTGCAGTGTCACCTCGGCGGCAAGCTCCGGGTTGAAGCAGAGATCGAGGAAGCCGCCGGCCTTGGCGCGCACCTCGCGATATTCCGGCAAGTAGCGCCCGGCTTGGCGCATCATCCACATGGGCGGGACGGCTTGGCGCTGGCCGGAGAGCACGTCGATGAAAGGTTTCGTCGGAGACTGGGGCACGAATGGTCCTGCAGAAGGTTATGGCCTCTGATACACCGCCCCGGCCCTCAGCGGAACAGGGGAACCAGCGCAACCGGGCTGCGTTGATCAGCCAATGGAGGAGATCATGGCTGAGAGATTCAATCCCGCTCCGCACGACAAGCACGCCGTCGATCCGCGCGAAGCACGCGCTGCCGATCGCAACACCAGGCTCGATGCCGGACTGGAGGACACGTTCCCAGCTTCCGATCCCGTGAGCGCCGCGCAGCCGACGCCCTCGAAGGCCGATGCCGATGCCGAGCATCCCTCGCTGTGGAACAAGGTTAAGGCCATCTTCAGCTAGCGACGTCGGGCGCGCCGGATTCCGATAGGCGTGCTAATGTCCTGTTAGCGATGCCCAGATCGTTGCGTCCGTAGGACTACTGGAAACCGGGAAGATCGCCACGTATTCCGGTAGTCATTTCAGAATTCAATAACAGAAGCGGCAGAGTTTCCGAACGATCGGAGGACCCTGCCGCATGAGCGCTGCTACCCAACGAGCTGGATGGAGCCGTCTGCCGCTGCGCGCGGCGGCCTTCGTCGTGCTGACCTGCACGACCATCCTCGGCGTCAGCGGTTGGCGCGAATGGGCGGCACGCGACGCGGTGCTCAAGGGTGCCGAGACGGAGATGGCGAACGTTGCCCGTTCGCTGACACAGCATGCCGAGGACAGCCTCGATCTTCTGGATTCCGGCGTCGTCGGCGTGGTCAGCCGATTGGAGATGGATGGTGCTGGGCCCGCCACGATCGCGAAGCTGCGCATCCTGCTGGAGACGCGGAAGAAAGCGATCGAGCGCATTCACAGCCTTGCCATCACCGACGATCAGGGCAACTGGCTGACCTTGCCCGGTACGATCGGCTCGACCCTCAGCGACGACGCGTTCTTCCGTTATCACCAGATCTCCCCGAAACGAGAGCCTCATGTCGGCCGTCCCGTGAAGAGCCTCGTGGACGGCGAATGGGTCGTCACCCTGTCGCGCCGCTTCAACAAGCCGGACGGCGGCTTCGGCGGCGTGGTGCTCGCGACCATCAGCTCGAAATATCTTTCGCATTTCTACGAGCAGTTCGAGATCGGCCGCAACAGCTCGGTGTCGCTCACGCATGGCGACGGCATGATCATCGCGCGCAATCCCAGCAACGAGACATTCGTCGGACGCAGCGTCTCCGACAAGCCGCTGTTCCGCGAGCCGGATCTGCAACGGCCGAAGGGTGCCTATCATTTCAAGTCGCCGCTGGACGGTGCCGAGCGCGTCAGCTTCTTCAATCGCAGCAGCCGTTTCCCGCTCCTCCTGCTCGCCACCGTCGACAAGGACGAGTTGCTGGCGCCCTGGCGTGCGGCGGCGATCTCCCGCATGCTCTACGTGCTCGCGCTGGTGATGCTGATCGCGGTCATTGGCGGCGTGCTGGTGCGGCAGCTGCAGCGAGGCCAGCGCATGGCCGTCGCGCTGGCCGACAAGGAGGCGCATTTCCGCCTGCTCGCCGAAGGCTCCAGCGACATGGTGACGCGTATCGGGCTCGACGAGCGCTTGCGCTATGTCTCGCCCTCGTCGGTCCGCATCGTCGGCTGGCGCCCCAATCAGCTGATCGGCACGCCGGCTCTTGCCGGTATCAATCCGGAGGATCTGCCGGAGGTCCAGGCGATCGTCGACGCCATGAAGCGTGGCGAGAAGGAGGAGGCGCGTCTCACCTACCGCAACTCGCACCGGCAGAACGGCGAAATCTGGCTCGAATCGACCATGCGGGTGACGCGCAAGGAGAATGGCCGCATCGACGGCGTGGTCGCGATCTCCCGCGACATCACCGAGCACAAGAAGCTGGAAACCAGGCTCGAGACGCTTGCGATCGAGGACAGCCTCACCGGGCTCGCCAACCGCCGCCGCTTCGACGAGCGGCTGAAGGAGGAATGGGCGCGGGCCTACCGCGACCGCTCCAGCCTTGGTCTGTTGATGATCGATGTGGACCACTTCAAGGCCTACAACGATGAATACGGCCATCCCGCGGGCGATGCCTGCCTGCGCCGGATCGCAAAGATCATCGCGGCCGAGGCGCACCGCGCCGGCGATCTGGCGGCGCGCTATGGCGGCGAGGAATTCGCCGTGCTGCTGCCGAATACCGATGCCGCCAGCTGCGCCCGGGTCGGCGAACGAATCCGCGACGCCGTTCACCGGGCGGGCCTCGTCCACGCCTCGAGCCCGATTTCGGGACGCGTGAGCGCCTCGCTCGGCGGCGCGGCCTGCCGGCCGACGTTCGAGCGAACCGCAGGGGTTGCCGCGCTGGTGGAGGCCGCCGATCGCGCGCTCTACGCCGCCAAGGATGCCGGCCGCGACCGCCTGACGATGTCGGGCGAGGTCATGACCCTGCTGCCCAAGGCGTCAGGCCAGTAAGAGCCGGCCCAACAGCTACGTGTCCCGGACGCGACGCAGCGTGAAACGCTGCGGCGCTGAGCCGGGACCCAGCACTTATCTTGCCGCAATGATGGGCCCCGGTTCAGCAGCGCATCGCAAAGCGCGCTGCGCTGCGCCCGGGGCACGAGAATTCAATAATGCGGCGGAGGCTCGTTGGCGGGCCCCGGCGCATTTGCCTCGGCCTCCTGAAGCCGCTCATTGAGCTGCGCGATTTGCCGCGTCAGCGTGTCGATCTGCTTCCACTGCGCGGTGATGGTCTGGTTCAACGTCTCGATCGTGTCGTCCTGGTAGGCGATCCGCGCCTCCAGCGTGTCGATGCGCTCGCTCAGCGTCTTGATCTCATTCGTCACGTGCCGCGTCCTTGTCCCGTTCGCGCAAGCCGTGGCCGAGCGCCACGCGCTCGTCGAACACGAAGCATTCGCCGCGCCAGCGGCTCTGCGCCTCCGGCACCTCATCGAGATATCTCAGGATGCCGCCCTTGAGGTGGTAGACCTCGGCAAAGCCGCGGGCGAGCAGGTGCGCGCTCGCCTTTTCGCAGCGGATGCCGCCGGTGCAGAACATCGCGATCCTGCGGTGCTTGGCCGGATCGAGGCTGGCTGCGGCAAACTCCTTGAACTGGCCAAAGCTCTTGATGCCGGGGTCGACCGCGCCCTCGAACGTGCCCATCGCCACTTCGAAGGCGTTGCGGGTGTCGAGCAGCAGCGTGCCTGGGGCAGCGATCAGCGCGTTCCATTCGCGCGCATCGACATAGGTGCCGACCTGGCGCGTCGGATCGGCGGCCGCATCGCCCAGCGTGACGATCTCCTTCTTCAGCCGCACCTTGAGTCGGCCGAACGGCATCGCCGCCGCAGTCGAGAACTTCAATTCGAGATTGTTCAGCCGGCCGCCGAACATGTCGCCGTGTGCGAGCTCGTGGGCGAACGTGTCGATCGCCTCGGCCGCGCCCGCGATGGTGCCGTTGATGCCCTCCTCGGCCAGTAGCACGCTACCTTTCAGCGCAAGGCCAGCGCAGAACGCGCGCAGCGGCTCGCGCAGCTCGCGGTAATCGGGCAGGGCGGCGAATTGATAGAAGGCGCAGACCTTGTAAGCCGTATTCTTGGAAGTCATGGCCGCTCGTTTAGCAGGCGGCCGGCGCCTGGAAAACCCGCATCGCGAGAGCCTGCAAAAGGTCTATACGCCCAGCGGATGGCTGCCATTTCCCTGGTATGCCAGCATTGCCGAGGGCCGCCGGAATGTGTCATGTAGACCCGGTTTTTCCGAGACGGCGCGGCGCGCGCATCCACGGCCAAGAAAGCCTAACGAGAGCAAGACATTCGATGAGAAACTTCCATTTCCCCGGCAGGTCCACGGTCCACGCCACCAATGCGATGGTGGCGACCTCGCATCCGCAGGCCTCGCTGGCCGCGATCGAGGTGCTGCGAGAGGGCGGCACCGCAGTGGACGCAGCCGTCGCGGGTTCGGCCCTGCTCGGCGTGATCGAGCCGCAATCGACCGGTATCGGCGGTGACTGCTTTGCGCTGATCCAGCCGCGCGGCGAAGGCAAGATCATCGCCTATAACGGCTCCGGCCGCGCCCCGAAGGCGGCGAATGCCGACTGGTATCTCGAACGCAAGATCAATTCGGTGCCGCTGACCTCCGCGCACGCCGTCTCGATCCCCGGCGTGATCGACGCCTTTGCGACCGTGCTGCGCGATCACGGCAAGTTCGGCTTCGACCGCCTGCTCCAGCCCGCGATCAAGGCGGCCGAGGAAGGCTATGTCGTCGCCCCCCGCATCGCCTTCGACTGGAAGAACCAGTTCGAGAAGCTGAAAAACGGCACCAACACCGTGCGCTACCTGCTGCCGGGCGGCAAGCCGCCGGTGGCCGGCGACGTCATCCGCCAGGCCGAGCTCGGCAAGACGCTGCGCGCGCTCGCAAAGGACGGCCGCGACGCGTTCTACAAGGGCGAGATCGCGGAGGACATGGTCGAGACCCTCAGGGGCATCGGCGGTCTGCATACGCTCGACGATTTCGCCGCGCACACGACCGAAGTGACCACGCCGATCGGCACCATGTACAAGGGCTACGATTTCTGGCAGTGCCCGCCGAACGGCCCGGGCGTCACCGCGCTCTTGATGCTCAACATCCTGTCGCGCTTCGACCTGAGCAAGTATGCGCCCGTGAGCGTCGAGCGCTTCCATCTCGAGGCGGAAGCCGCGCGCATCGCCTACATGAATCGCGAGATGCATGTCGCTTCCCCCGAGCACATGAAGATCAACGTCGCCGAGATGCTCGAAAAGGGATTTGCCGACGAATACATCAGCAAGACCCGCATGGACGGCATGCTCGATCTGCCGAACGTCGCCCCGCCGATGAATCCTTCGACCATCTACATCACGGTGGTCGACAAGGACCGCAACGTCTGCTCGTTCATCAACTCGGTCGCGCATTCCTTCGGCTCGGCGATCGTCTCCAACAAGACCGGCGTCTTGTTCCAGAACCGCGCCGGCGGCTTCCGCATCCAGCCCGGCCATCCCAACTGCATCGAGGGCGGCAAGCGCCCGCTGCATACGATCATGCCGGGCCTGCTCACCAAGGGCGGCCGTTCGGTGATGCCGTTCGCGGTGATGGGCGGACAATATCAGCCGACCGGCCAGACCCACGTGCTGACCAACATCCTCGACTATGGCTGTGACGTGCAGGAGGCGATCGACATGCCGCGCGGCCTGCACTACGAGGGCCAGTATCAGCTCGAGGATAGCGTGCCGGCTGCGATCGTCGAAGGTTTGAAGAAGATCGGCCACAAGACCACCAGCGTGGTCGGTCCGCTCGGCGGCGCTCAGGCGATCTGGATCGACTGGGAGAAGGGCACGCTCACCGGCGGTTCCGATCCGCGCAAGGACGGCTGCGCGCTGGGCTATTGATCTCCGCTGCGAGGTTCCTCGCGCAGGATCAGGAAAAGTTGACGAAGGGCGGCGCGGCATTTGCTGCGCCGCCCTTTCTCGTTCGGAACGGAGCTCATTGCTCCAAGTTATGGGCCGATGAGCGGTGCAGGCGTGCGCTGCTTTTCTAGATAGCGGCGGAGGCCGGCCCATGTCCGACAAATCAAGTTCCCGACCATCCGGATTCGATCGGCGCGCCTTCATGGCCGGTGCCGCCGGAAGTGTACTGGTTCCGATGACGGCGCGTGCGGCTGCGCAAGATGCGAGTGAGACCGTCGCGCAAAATCCGTCGCTTCCCGTTGAGGTCACGCTGCGGGTGAACGGCAAGGACAAGCGCCTGAGCATCGATGCGCGCACCACGGTGCTCGATGCGCTGCGCGAACATCTCAAGCTCACCGGCAGCAAGAAGGGCTGCGACCACGGCCAGTGCGGCGCCTGCACGGTGCTGATCGATGATCGCCGCGTGGTGTCATGCCTGACGCTGGCGCTCGCCGCCGAAGGGCAGGAGATCACGACCATCGAGGGCCTCGCCACCGACGACCGCCTGCATCCGATGCAGCAGGCCTTCATCGACAACGACGCGTTCCAATGCGGCTACTGCACGCCCGGCCAGATCATGTCTGCCGTGGCCTGCGTGAGGGAGGGACATGCGGGAAACGAGCCCGACATCCGCGAATATATGAGCGGCAACATCTGCCGCTGCGCGGCCTATCCCAACATCGTCGCCGCCGTGAAGCAGGCCGCGCCCGAGATCATGAAAGGCTAGGCGCATGCGACCGTTTTCGTACCAGAGAGCATCAGACCCCGACATGGCCGTGCAGGCGCTCGGCGCCGCCGCGACCAATACTCCGCTGACAAAGGCGACAGCGCAGCCGCTTGCCGGCGGCACCACGCTGATCGATCTGATGAAGCTCGACGTGATGCGGCCCACTGCGATCGTCGATATCAATCCGCTGGCGCACGCCTGGTCGGCGATCGAGCCGGGTAGCGATGCCTTGCGGCTCGGCGCGCTGGCAAAGATGTCGGACGTCGCTGCGCACGCCGAGGTCCAGCGCAGCTATCCGGTGATCGCGGATTCGCTGAAGCTCGCCGCCAGCGCCCAGCTGCGCAACATGGCAACCCTCGGCGGCAACGTGATGCAGCGGACGCGCTGCAACTACTTCCGTGATGTCTCCTATGAGAATTGCAACAAGCGCAATCCCGGGTCCGGCTGCGCCGCAATGGACGGCGTCAATCGCATGCATGCGGTGCTCGGTACCTCCGATCAGTGCATCGCGACCTATCCTGGTGATTTTGCCCAGGCATTGATCGCTCTGGATGCAACGGTCGAGATCACGGGCAAGGCCGGTACGCGCAGCATGCCGTTCGCGCAGCTTCACAAGGCGCCGGGAAGTACGCCCGACATTGAGACCGCGCTTCAGCCCGGCGATCTGATCTCGGCGTTCTCCATTTCCGGACGCTGGCCGCGCTCGGTGTATCTCAAGGCGCGCGACCGGCAATCCTACGAATTCGCACTGTCGTCGGCTGCGATAGCGCTCGACGTGCAGGATGGCACGATCAGGGACGCCCGCGTCGCGCTCGGCGGCGTCGCCACCGTGCCGTGGCGGGCGCGCGAGGCGGAGGCTTTATTGAAGGGACACAGGTTCGACGAAGCGCTGGCGCAGCGCGTCGCCGATGCCGCCTTTGCGGACGCCCGCGGCCGCCGGCACAACAGCTTCAAGATCGCGCTCGGCAAGCGAGTGGTGGCACGCGCGCTCCAGCAGGCCGTAACGATGGAGATCTGACCATGACCGCCGCAGCTCCCGAGCCCAAGACGAATATGGGTCAATCCGTGCCGCGCTATGATGCAGCCGCAAAGGTCACAGGGCGGGCGACCTATGCCTCCGACATGCCGCTGGACAATCCGGCCTACGCATTCCTGGTCACCAGCGCCATCGCCAAGGGGCGCATCGACCGCTTCGATCTCGACGATGCCGGGCGCGTCCGCGGCGTGATCGACATCGTCACGCACGAGAACGCCCCGAAACTGAAGGAATCGAAACTCTTCAGCAACGGCGGCTATGCCGGCACCACGATCCAGCCGCTCAGATCGGCCGAGATCGCGCATGACGGCCAGATCATCGCCGTGGTGATCGCGGAGAGCTATGAGGCCGCGCGCGAGGCCGCCAACCGCATCAAGGTCAGCTACACCGCGGCGGCGCCGAGCGCGAGCTTCGACTCGCCGGGAACGACCATGGCAGCCGCCAAGGGACAGAATGCGCAATTCAAGGAAGATCCTGCGGTCGGCGACTTCGCCAAGGCGTTCGATGCGGCCGAGGTCAAGCTCACCGCTTCCTACGATACGCCGACCCAGCACCACAATCCGATGGAGCTGTTCACGACGAGCTGCGCCTGGATGGGCGACAATCTCGTCATCTACGAGGGCAGTCAGTATGTCTACGGCCTGAAGAACGGCGTGGCCGAGCAGCTCGGCATCGACGCGGACAAGGTGCGCGTGGTCAATCCCTATGTCGGCGGCGGGTTTGGTTCGCGCGGCTCGATGACACCGCGGACCGCCATCATCGCCGGCATTGCCAAGCGCCTGAACCGCCCGATCAAGCTGGTCCCGACCCGCGACCAGGGCTTCACCATCGCGACCTACCGCGCCGAGACGCGGCATGAGATCAAGCTTGGTGCAAGCCGGGATGGCAAGCTGGTCGCTTTGAGGCATGAGGGGGCTGAAGTCTCCTCGCGCCCCGACGCCTATTGCGTCGGCGGCACCAAGACGACGACGCGGCTTTATGCCTGCCCGAACGTGGACAGCCTGGTCTCGATCGTGCGCGCCGATCGCAACACGCCCGGCTTCATGCGCTCGCCCCCGGAGGTGCCGTATCTGTTCGCGCTGGAGAGCGCGCTGGACGAGCTGGCAGCGAAGCTCAACATGGATCCAATCGAGCTTCGCCGCATCAACGATGCCACCAACGAGCCGATTGGTGGCAAGCCCTACACGTCGCGATCGCTCATGGCGTGCTTCGACGAAGCCGCCAAGGCGTTCGGCTGGTCGCAGCGCTCGTCGCAGCCGAAATCGACGTCGGACGGCAACTGGCTGATCGGCTATGGCTGCGCCGCCACCTGCTATCCGACCCAGATGGGGCCGTCCGCCGCGCGTGTGCGCCTGCAGCGCGATGGCCGCACCCGCGTCGAGATCGCCGGCCACGAGATCGGCACCGGCGCCTATACCGTCATCGCCCAGACCGCGGCCGAGCGGCTCGGCGTGCCGCTCGAGAAGGTCGCGGTCTTCATGGGCGACAGCGATCTGCCGCCCGCGCCGGTTGCCGGGGGATCGAACTCGACCGCCAGCACCTGCTCGGCGGTGATGATGGTGTGCGATCAGATCCGACAGCGCCTGTTCAAGGCGGTGATGCCGAGCGACAGCCTCACCGACAAGGCCAAGGAGACTGTCGGCATCAGCCCGGCGCCGTCGACCCGGGCGGCGAAGGGCGATCGGTCCCTCGATCTCGAAAAGGCCTTCGATGCGCTCGGTGTCGGCGTCGTCGAGGAATATGGCGAGTGGAAGCCGGAAGGCGCGCCGCTGGATTCATTCCGCGCCATGCACAACGGGCAGGTACGGCTCGTCGGCGGTCATGCCATGAAGGACCAGATCGCCTACGCTTTCGGCGCAGAGTTCGTCGAGGTCCGCGTCAACCGCTTCACGCATGAAATCCGCTGCCCCCGCCTGGTCGGTGCGTTCGCGGCGGGCCGTATCATGAATCCGCGCACCGCACGCAGCCAGCTGATGGGAGGCCTGATCTGGGGCATGTCCTCGGCGCTGCTGGAAGCCACCGAGATCGACGAGCGCAATGCGCGCTACGTCAATGACAATCTTGCCGACTATCTCGTGCCCGTGAATGCCGATGTGTCCGGCGTCGAGGTGATCATGCTCTCCGAGCAGGACGATCGCATCAACCCGGTGGGCGCCAAGGGCCTCGGCGAGCTTGCCAATGTCGGCACCAATGCCGCGATCTGCAACGCGATCTATCACGCCACCGGACAGCGCATCCGCAAGCTGCCGGTTCGGCTGGAAAATATCGAGGTCTAAAGGGGTGGAAACGGCGACGGCGTTGGGTTAGACACCTCCCGCCTCAAATGGAAGGTGTCTTATGCAGCGTTTCCAGCGCGTGCTCCTCGCTATCATGTCGGCACTCGCGATCACGGTGATCGCCAACGTGTCCGATTTCGTTTCCACCACGGCCTCGGCCCAGACCGCAGGAAAGACCATGACCACAGCTTCAGGCTTGCAGATCATCGACTCCACCGTCGGCACCGGTGCCTCGCCGCAGCCCGGTCAGATCTGTGTGATGCACTATACCGGCTGGCTCTATGAAAACGGTCAGAAGGGCAAGAAATTCGACTCGTCCGTCGACCGCAAGGAGCCGTTCGAGTTTCCTATCGGCAAGGGCCGCGTCATCGCCGGCTGGGACGAGGGCGTCGCCTCGATGAAGGTCGGCGGCAAGCGCACGCTGATCATCCCGCCGCAACTCGGCTACGGCGCCCGCGGCGCCGGCGGCGTGATCCCGCCGAACGCGACGCTGATGTTCGACGTGGAATTGCTCGCGGTGAAATAACGGCGCAGCCGTCATTCCGGGATGGTCCGAAGGACCAGACCCGGAATCTCGAGATTCTCAGGGGCGGTGCCCACAAAAGCACAAACAAAAAGACCGGCCCGTTGGGCCGGTCTTTTCGCTTTCAGTGGCAACGTCTGGCGGCTACGAGGGCTTCGATTTTGGTATGGCTTGCGGAGGCGGCTTTAGGTTAGTTTGCCGCGCACGGAACCAACAGAAAGCAAGCCCCATGACCGGCCATGATCATTCGCATTCCCACCATGACCACGATCATGAGCGCTGGAAGCATGATGGCGTGCGCGTCATTCCGGGCAACCAGCTCGACACCAACGTGCCGTCGACGGCCGGCATGGATCGCGCGGCCGCCATCAATTTCGCGCGCGTCGGTGCGCAGAAATTGTGGGCTGGCACGGTCAGCATCAAGCCGGATGCCAAGACCGGCGCGCATCATCACGGCCATCTCGAAAGCGTCATCTACGTGGTGAAGGGCAAGGCGCGGATGCGCTGGGGCGAGAGCCTGCAGTTCACCGCGGAGGCCGGCCCCGGCGATTTCATCTTCGTGCCGCCCTACGTGCCGCACCAGGAGATCAATGCCAGCCCGGACGAGGTGCTGGAATGCGTGCTGGTGCGCAGCGACGGCGAGGCGGTGGCGATCAATCTCGACATCGAGCCGGTCGAGAAGCCCGAGACCGTGCTGTGGATCGACCCGGTGCACCGCGATCCCAACGAGAAGAAGTAAGGCTTGCCCGAGAGGCCTGCTGGTTCTGTGCGACAGAACCACGCAGGCGCGGCCTTTAAAATATCCGGAAGCGGTGTCGGATGGCCGTCGAGCCATCCGTCCTTGGGCAGAACCCCGCCCAAGGAGCTTCCGATGCCCAAGATGATTTTCGTCAGCCTGCCGGTGACCGACGTCAAGCGCGCTACCGCCTTTTACGAGGCGATCGGCGCGGCCAGGAACCCGCAATTCAGCGACGACACGACGAGTTGCATGGTCATTTCCGAGACCATCTTCGTCATGCTGGCGACCCACGACAAATTCCGCCAATTCACGCCGCGGCCGATCGCCGATGCGAGGGCCTCGAGCCAGGTGTTGCTCTGCCTGTCCGCGGACAGCCGCAACGAGGTCGACGATATCGTCGGCAAGGCCGTGGTCGCGGGCGGGGTGGCCGATCCCAGTCCGAAGGACGAATACAGCTTCATGTACGGCCGCAGCTTCGAGGATCCCGATGGGCATATGTGGGGCGTGAACTGGATGGATCTTTCGGCCGCGCCTCTGCAGCCCGACATGGCGAGCGCCTGACCCAAGCCCAGACGATCTGAAGAGGAGCATTCACGATGTCCAAGCTCGTGCCCTGCATGTGGTTCAACGGCGATGCCGAGGACGCTGCAACATTCTACGTCTCGCTGGTCCCGAATTCAGAGATCACGCACGTCCAGCGCAACGTTTCGGACGGCCCCTCCGGCAAGGAAGGCTCCGTGCTCGTCGTCGAGTTCACGGTGGCCGGCCAGCCGCTGGTCGCACTCAACGGCGGCATGAAGATGGAATATACCCACGCGATCTCGCTGATGATCCATTGCGACGACCAGGCTCAGGTCGACAGCGTCTGGACCGCGTTCCTCGCCCATGGCGGCAAGGAGGAGCAGTGCGGCTGGCTGAGGGATCGCTGGGGCGTGGCCTGGCAGGTGGTGCCGAAAGTGATGTTCGAGTTCCTGTCGAGCCCGGACAAGGCCGCAGCGGCGCGCGCGATGCAGGCCATGATGAAGATGGTGAAGCTGGACGTCGAAGCCCTGCGCCGCGCGTTCGAGGGCAAGTCGGCGGCGTGAGAGGGCTGTAATCTCTCCACATACTCGGTGTCATCGCCCGGCTTGACCGGGCGATCCAGTACTCCGAGACGGCAGTGATTGAGTCGAGAAGCTGCGGCGTACTGGATGCCCCGGTCGAGCCGGGGCATGACAACGGGAATTTGAAAGGCCCGCTTAATAATTGATCCTCAACCCCACGCCGCCGTGGATGGTGTTGCCGACCGGCTGCGGACCCAGCGTGCCGTTGGCGAACAGGTCCACGATCCAGCCCTTCTGCACGCGGAAGCCGAGGCGGCCGCCATATTCGAACCAGCCCTGGTTGCCCATGGTCGGCACCACCACGCCGTTGCCGGTCACCGTGGCGACGATGCCGCTATGGCCGGCGAAGGACTGCACCCAGCCGCCATTGATGTTGGTCTCGATGTTGCTGCCGAACAGATGCGTCCACTGGCCGCCGATCTTTACGAGGCTGGTGCGGTCGGTGCCGGTCGCGATGCTGGCGTCGAATGGATTGAAGGCCACTGCGCTGTCGGTATAGCCCGACACACGTTGCCAGAGCTGCCAGACCTCGATCGAGGCCGCGACCTCGTCGCGCGGCGAGAGGCGGCTCATCCAGCCGGCGCGGCCGTAGACCGCGTAGTTCGATGCATTGGTCGAGCTCGTCACGCTCACCGGGCCGAGACTGGTGCTGTAGCTGCGCGTGTAGCGCGCCTTCTCCCACGGTGTCAGGATGGTGCCGACATCGAAGAACGGGCGCGACGAGCCCCAGTCGGTAAAGTCATAGCGTAGCGCAAAAGCGCCGATCGGTGCGCTTGTGATCTTGTAGCCGCCCTCGTTGTATTGCGTGTAGGCGATGCCGGCGAGCAGCGACAGATTGTTGGTCAGCTCCTTGCGGCCGTGGATGCCGGCCGAGAACGAGCCGGCCGAGCCGAACGCGCTGATGCAATCGCTGCAATTGATCTGCTCGTTGACACCGAGCAGCACCGTGCCGAGCACCCGGTTGGTGATCATCTGGTTGAAGCGCTGATTGGCGAGGCCGCCGATCGAATTGCCGCTGGAATCCGCACCGGTCGGTCCCGACGGCGGAGGATACGGGCTCGGTGAAGGCGACGGATAGGGGCTCGGCGACGGGGAGGGAGTCGGAGTGGGTGACGGAGACGGCGACGGAGAATAGGTCGGAGACGGACTGGGATTTGGCTCACCGCACTCGGACCCGCACTCCGATGCCTGCGCAGCCGCCGGGCGGGCATTCAACGGGACAAGCGCAAGCGCCGCAGTTGCGGTCAGCGCAGCGGCGAGGCTGAGGTGCCGGACGTCGAATCTTGCCATTGTCACCGCCCGCACAGCATGCCCTCGTCCTGGACGGCGGGCGTGATGGTCGGCGAGGCGCCGGCGTACTGGTTGACCGCGCACAACCCGGCGCTCGCGGCGCAGTTGGCGGCGAAGGTCCAGGGCGGCGTGTTGGTCTTGGTGATGCTCACCTTGCCGCCGGTCGAGGTGATGATTGCGGTGTCGCCGGGTTGGGTGAGCTGCACGCACTGAGAGCTCTTCGTGCAGACGCTGGCCGCGCCGTCCTGAAGTACGACCACGGAGCGCCCGCGCTGCGAGAGAATGTCGAGCGTGGTGCCGCGCACGCCGATGGTCGCGAGCGGCGTCGTGATCTTGTAGGCGGCCTTGTCGGAGTGTCCGGTGACGAAGCGGAAGGCGCCGGTGGTCATGCGGATCGCGACGTCACGGTAGCTGTGCTCGTCGTTGAAGACGGTGCGGTCGAGCTTCAGCGTGGCGCTCGGCCCGAGCGACAGGTTGGTGCTGTCGGCCATCACGAAACGCGCCGCGCTGTCGGCGCCGGTGCGCACGGTCTCGTCGCGCAGCATGCTGTCGCCGACATTGATCGGCGTCGTGGTCGCGGCGACGCGCACCACTTCGTTCTGGATCACGACGGCTTCGCCGACGCGTGTCTGCGCCTGCGCGCAAGGGCTTGCACACAATGCGACCGTCGACAGGATGGGGAAAAGCCAAAAACGCAAATTCATTTCGCAACCGATCGATGTGTCCCTGATCGTACCGGATCGCGCTCGTTTGCGATGTGGCGAAATTATCACAAGCGGCGCGGGACGTGCGCTATGCTTAGTGACAGTTGCGGCAGAATGCGTTCAATGAAAAGTGCCGTCCCTGTTTTTCTCCGCGGTGAAGCAGATTTGCCACGCAAAACGTCCCCACAAAAGTCGCTTGAAACAGCCGCGGTTCCGATGATGTCGCGGAGCGCAGTGATTGCTGTCGCGATTTTCCTGATCGCGCATCTGGCGCTGTTGATCGGACTCACCACGCCGGAAAAATTCGTCTTCGACGAGGTGCACTACGTGCCGGCGGCGCGCCAGATGCTGGCTCCCGTGATGTCGCAGCCGATGCTCAATCCGATGCATCCGCCGCTGGCCAAGGAGCTGATCGCGGCATCGATCGCAACCTTCGGCGATAACGCGCTTGGCTGGCGTTATCCCGCGACAGTGTTCGGCGCGCTCGCGATCGTCGCGATCTATCTGTGCGGCCTCGCGCTGTTTTCCGCACAAGGGCCCGCGATCGCGGCGGCGCTGATCGCTGGTTTCAACCAGATGGTCTATGTGCAGGCGCGCATCGCCATGCTGGACATTTTTGCGCTCGGCTTCGGCCTGCTCGCGACCGCCGCCTTCATGCATGGTTTTCGCAGAGAGCGGCCGCAGGCGATGTTTGCGCTCGCGGGCAGCCTGTTCGGCTGTGCGGCGGCCTGCAAATGGAGCGGCTTGTTTCCGCTTGGTGTCTGCATCGTTATCGTTGCGGTGATCCGCCTGATGCAGGGCTGGCATACGCTGTTCTCCGACGCGAAGCCGGACGACTGGTATCGGCCGGAGCTTTGGCCAAGCCTGAAGCCGCATCATATAGCGCTCTGCTTCGCCGTCTTGCCGACGGTGGCCTATCTTGCCGCCTTCGTCCCGCTCTACGGATTGTCGCTGCCGGATTTGATCGAGGCGCAGCGGCGGATCTTTGCCGACAACACCACGACGGCCATCGCCGGCCACACCTATATGAGCGCATGGCCATCCTGGCCGTTGCTCGCGCGCCCGGTCTGGTTCCTGTTCGACAAGACCGCAGAGGACAACGTCGCTGCGATCGTCTTCCTCGGCAATCCGCTGGTCGCATGGCCGGCGTTGCTCGCGCTCGTCGTGGTGCTGCGAGATTTCATCGTGGCGCGGCGCTGGGACGCGTTCCTGATCGCGGCATTCTATTTCGGCCCCTGGCTCGCCTGGGCGTTGCTGCCGCGCACCCTGGGCTTCATCTACTACTACCTGCCGGCCGCCACGGCGGCGTCCCTGGCGCTGGTCTATGTGCTGCGCCGGGAAGGGCTGCCGCGCTGGCTGCTGTGGACTTATGTCGGCGTCGCCGCGGCCGGCTTTGCAATCATGCTGCCGATTTCCGCAGCATTCATCGGCACGTCCATGCGGACCTTCGGCCGCCTGATGCTGTTCCAGAGCTGGATATGACATCGCCGCCTGCCGGGCTGCGGCAGGCGGCGTATTTTGCCCGACGACCGCGAGTTACTTCGCCGCGGTCTTGGTGTCCATGTTCACGACCTGGACGCGGCGGTTGATCGGGGCGGCGCCGTTGACGGTATCCTTCAGCTTGGTCTTGCCGTAGCCGACGGTGACCAGATCGTTGCCGTTGAGGCCGTAGTTCTGCATCAGGTACTTCTTGATGGTGTCGGCGCGCCGTTCGGAGAGCCCTTGATTGTACTCTTCGCCGCCGATCGCGTCGGTGTGGCCGGCGACCACGAAGGTCGAGCCCTTGAGCGCCGGATCGGACAAGGCCTTGCCGAGCGCCTGCACCGAGGCCACCGACGTCTTGGCGATGTCGGCCGAGTTGTAGTCGAACTGGATCTCCAGATCGATCTTCGGCTTGGTCGCAGCTAACTCGGCGATCTGCTCGCGCTCGCCCGTCGAGAGCGAGCGGGTCGAGCGGTTGCGCACGGTGTTCAGGAAGGTCGCTTCCTTGGCCTGCGCGGTCGTGTCGGCCTGCGGACCGACGGAGAGGCCGCGGGTCGCCGGCTTCGGCTTCAGCGCATCGATGATCTGGCCGGCGGAGATGTTGTTGTCGCCGGCCAGCGCAAGGCTCGCCGTCATCGACAGGGCCGTGGAGAGAGTAATCGCCTTCAGCCCAAAGAACTTATCAAAACGGGTCATTGTCGTATCCTCGCTGTTACGCCTGATGGCAATTTGATGCTGCGAGCCTAGGGCAGGTTCAACGGAGCTGATGTGATCTTGATCACATTCGAAACTGCGAGCCGAGGTCACTCTGGTCCGGTTCGATCGTTCGCAGTTTGCTTTCGAACCGGCAGGGGGTCCGGGAAACCCGCGTGAACGTCGCAAAGGCGTCGCCTCCCGGCCCGCCCGCGAACAAGAATTCGTCCAGAAGGCCGCCTAGCACGCTTCGATCATTCGACAATTCGTCCGCGACAGGAGCCGAGTTCCGTCCAGTGCCGAGGCCAACTGACTATCAACTTTATCGCAGTGGCCCGCCGGATCGGACAGTGTCCCTGAGCTCAATGCCCATCTATATCGGCGCAGCGATGATCGCGGTGGCAATCCTGCTGTCGACGCTGATCACGGGGCTGACCTCCCGCTATGTCGGGCTTGAAGGGCCGACCGAGGAAAACATGTGGCTGGTCGACCGCCTCACCGGCAGCGTTTATCGCTGCCAGGCGGAGGGACGTGGCAAGGCCGTGTGCGAGCCGGATGTCGCGACCGGAAGCCTCGGTGACCGGTCGAAGGCGCCGAAAGACGGCCGCTGAAAGCCCCTGCCTTCGCAGCGCAACATGAAAATTGTCTTCTCCGCGAAACGTCTGCGCGAGAGAATGCGTAATTGCGAAGGCCGGCATGACGCCGGTTTCGTTTTACTTGAGGAGACGTTTCGATGAAGACCTTGCTCACGGCCGCAGCCTTTGTCGCGTTCACACTTTCGCTGTCACCCGCATCCGCGGCGATGATGGCGTGCACCAAGGACAACATGATGAAGTCCGCCGCCGCGATGGGCGGTACGCCCGATACCCCGGCCAAGATGGCGTCCAACAAGGAAATGGCCATGGCCAACGCCGACATGAGCAATGGCAAGATGAAGAGCGCCTGCATGCACTACATGAAATCGCAGAAGGCGATGATGGCGAAGTAGGCTTCGGCAGGTCATCCGCCGCGCTGTCAGCAGATGGCAGCGCGGTTTTTCTTTGGCCGCTTCGGCGCCGTCCTTTTTTCTTCGATCTTTCTTCCTTCTTGTCGGCGCGAATCCCGCTACATTGCCACCTGCAATGTCCCGCACGCCCAAACCGCTTCCACTCACCACGACACAGGCCCGGCAGATCTGGCTGCATGCCCAGCGGCTGGACGAGCGCACCCCGTTCGGCGAGGGCGCGCACGCCGTCGCGGACGCGGTCGCCCATCTCGGCTATGTGCAGATCGACACCATCAACGTCATCGAGCGGTGTCATCACCACATCCTGTTCAGCCGCATTCCGTCCTATCGTCGTGCCGATCTGCGCCATGCCCAGAACATCGATAAAAGCGTGTTCGAATACTGGACGCACGCGCTCTCCTACGTGCCGGCGAACGACTTCCGCTTTTTCCTGCCGGCGATGCGCGAGCATCGGCGTGAGGGACACAAATGGTTCGCCTCGGTGAAGCCGGCCGACACACGCAAGGTGATGCGGCTGCTGCGTGCCGGTCCGCTGACGATCCGCGACATCGACGACGACGTGCTCGTCGAGAAGGAGCATCTGTGGCAGAGCCGCAAGCCGTCGAAGCGGGCGTTGCAGCTCGCCTTCTATACCGGCGCCGTGACCATCAGCGAGCGCCAGGGCATGCTCAAGACCTATGAGCTGATGGCGCGCCATTTCGGCTGGGACAAGCTGCCGAAGCCGGCTTCGGCGAAGGAGATCGCGGCCTATCTGCTCGACCGCGCGCTGCGCTCGCAGGGCGTGGTCAGCCTCGATTCGATCTGCCATCTCGACGCGCCGAGCAAGAAGCCGGTCGCCCGCCTGATCGCCTCGCGCGTCCGCCGCGGCGAGCTCGTGCCTGTTACGATCGAGGGCGCCGGCAAGCAGGAGCATTGGGCCTCGCCCGCTGCGCTGGAGCCGCATGAGGTGTCGCCCGATCTGGTCCACATCCTTTCGCCGTTCGATCCCCTGATCATCCAGCGCAAGCGCACCAACCTCATCTTCGGCTACAACCATCTGTTCGAAGCCTATGTGCCGAAGGCCAAGCGCAAGCTCGGCTATTTCGCGCTGCCGGTGCTGGTCGGCGACGAGATCGTCGCCGCGCTCGACCTGAAGACCGACCGGCAGGCGAAGAAGCTGTTGATGCAGAAATGGACCTGGGTCGGGCAGGGCAAGAAGACGGCAGGGCGCAAGGAGCTAAAGCGGAAGGTCGAAGAGGAGCTGCACCGCTTCGAGCAATTCCAGCTGGCCGACTAAAGCGCGACAGGATTTGGACGAATCGTCATCGCGCTCGAGGTTGTCGTTTGCGCATGATCTTTCCGGAAAACCGCTTCGCACTTTTCCGGATCATGCTTTGAGTGTCGCTGCCTCAGCCTATCCGCCAGCTCGTGCGAACCTTTCAGACGCGACGTGCGCATATCGGTCCAGCACGTCGTCTGTCGAATAGCCCGGGCGTCGCGCAAACTCCTCCCGCAGGCCCAGCCGTGCAGAGACTTTCAATCGCTCTGCCGTGGCGACCGTCATCAGGGGATCGAAGCCCAGTTCCCGCAGGCCCGTCGCCACTCCGTCCATCTCGACCGCGCGGCGCTCGGCATGCAGCACGTCGGAGCGGACGCACATGTCGAGGAACTTGCTGAACGTGGTGGCATCCATCGACGCGCAGATCCCGCGCATGATTTCATCACGCACGCCGGCGAGCGTTGCCGCGGTCAGCGCCTCGACCAATAGCGCCTCCATGCCTTTCGTCACCACGCTTCGCAGCATCTTCACCGCTGCTGCCGTTCCGGCTTCGGGACCCGCAACCTCGATGCGGAAGCCGAGCGGCCTGAAGGCGTTGGCGAAGCGCTCGGCGCCGCTGCCGGAAGTGTAGAGCGTGACCGCTGCACCGTAGAGATCGACCGAGCCCATCAGGTTGGCGTCCGCGAACACGCCGCCGCGAGCTTCGACGGCTGCGGCGACACTTTTTTTCGACTGCGGGGTTGCGGCGTTGATGTCGACCACGAGACAGCCGGGACGCATGACCCTGGAAATGGCCTCACCCGTCTCGGCTGCGACTGCAACGACGACGGCGGAAAATATCACATCCACCTCCGCCAGATCCTCGAGCCGATCGAGGAGGGTGACGCCACAATCGGCTGCCATCGCACGAAAGGCCGGCGAGTAGGGCGGCGCGTTGGTCTTGCCCTGGCAGAACGCGACGATCGGCGCTCCGGTCTGGGCCGCGAGGTGTTTTGCGAAGCATTGCGCGGCCTCGCCAAATCCGACGAAAGCGACCTTGGGGTGCGGCATGAAGTTTCTCCGTATCGACCGAGGAGTGAGGTCTATTCGCAGCTTCACCGCAGCCATTGTGCCGGGTTCGTCACAAGAGTCAATGAATCGGTTCATCAAATGCGCCGTTTCTGAAGCTTGTCCGCAATGGCATAAAGAAATATAGCCAAAACCATGAAGAGAACTTGCCGAGCAGAATGAACCGGTTCATAATTCCTATGATGATGGGCCGGCCGCAGACCGTAAAAGTCAGGGACGTGGCGCGTGAGGCTGGCGTGGCCGTCGGCACGGTCTCCCGCGTGCTCAACGATCATCCCAGGGTCACCCCGGAGCTGCGCGAGCGCGTCGAAAAGGCGATGGCGCATCTCGGCTATGAGGTCGACGTCACGGCGCAGAGCATGCGCGCGGGACGGTCGCGGCTCGTCGCCTGCGCCATTCGCGATTTCGACATTCCGCGATTTGCGCTGTTCATCAAGGAGGCCGAAGCGGTCCTGCGCGAGGCCGGATACACTCTGCTTCTGGCCAGCACCACCAACCGCGCCGACATCGAGATCGGCCTGCTGAGCGCCTTCCGCAGGCGCCGGGTGGACGGCGTGATGATGACGCTGAGCGACGAGCAGCACCGCGACGTGCGCGAGGCGCTGTCGGCGGCTTCGATGCCGGTCCTGCTCATCGACAGGGACGGCATCACGACCCTCGATCGCGTCACCGCCGATCATCGCGAGGGGGCACGCCTTGCGACGACCCATCTGCTTGGCCTCGGGCACCGGCGGATCGCCATGCTCGTCGGCGATCTCAAGGCCTTTCCATCCCGAAGCCGCCTGGAGGGATTTCGTGAGGCGTGTTCGGCGGCGGGCATGGTGCCGCATCCGAGGCTGTTGCGCGACAACGTGCTCTCGGGCGAAGACGCCTATCGGGCGACGGTGTCTCTCATGGCCCTTGCAGAGCCCCCGACGGCGCTCTTCGTGGCGGCGATGGACACGCTCGGCGGTTGCCTGAGGGCGCTGCGGACGATGGGCATTGCTGCTGGCGACGGCATTTCGGTGGTGGCCGGCAGCGATTCCGATCTTGCCGAGTTGCACGCGCCGCCTATCACGGCGATCACGTGGGATCTGGCGGCGATGGGCCGCCACGCCGCAACCATGCTCCTGGAGCGGATGCGCGGCGACGAGATCGAGGGCGGCCGTGGTCTTGCCGTGCCGACGCAGCTGATCATTCGCGGGTCGACCCGGCCGCTTCCGAGTTGAGCTCGCTCTCCCGAGGCGCGATCCGGCTCCGCGTGACGCGGCTGTCCAGCCAGATGCCGGCCACGATACCGATGAGATAGGCCACCAGATCCCACGGTGAGAAGATGCGCCCGAGCAGCAACGCGCCGGCTGTGGTGAGCCGGAATGCATCGAGCCATGGCGTGTGCGCCAGCCGGGAGAATTCCACGACGATCGCGATCACCACCGCGATGGCAGCAATCTGCGTCCGCGACAGCCGCGGCAGGCAAACTCCGACGAGCAGAAACACCATCGTCGCCCATAGCAGCGAGCCGCCGTACTTCACCACGAAGGCGGGAAGCCCGAGCGGAAAGCCGTACCAGCGCAGCGACAACCCGCAGACGATCACCATCGCGGCGAGGCCGGCGCGGATCAGCGATGTCCGGAGCGGCGCAGCCGGTTGATCCGGCTGCGTTCCGTGCATTGCTCGCTCCATTGACTCTTTGCCCGCGATGCTCAAAACCGCCACTCAGCCCACAAAAGCAACAACCCGGGGGGAAGCCATGAGCCAGACCACCTATGCCGGTTCCGTCGGCGGTGCCAAGAGCGCCAGCAAGAGCGACATCGAGACCTCGACCATCCGCGCCATCTCCTGGCGCCTGATTCCGTTCCTGGTGCTGGCCTACTTCTTCTCCTATCTCGACCGCGTCAATCTCGGCTTCGCCGCGCTGACCATGAATGCGGAGCTGAAGTTCACGCCGCTGATCTTCTCCTGGGGCGCCGGCATCTTCTTCATCGGCTACTTCATCTTCGAGGTGCCGAGCAATCTCGCGCTGGAAAAATTCGGCGCGAGCCGCTGGATCGCGCGCATCATGGTGACCTGGGGCATCATCTCGGCCCTGATGGCGGTGGTCAGCGGCGTCACGAGCTTCTATGTCTTGCGCTTCCTGCTCGGCGTCGCCGAGGCCGGCTTCTTCCCGGGCATCATCCTCTATCTCACCTATTGGTATCCGGCCGAATATCGCGCCCGCTTCCTCGCGGCCTTCGCCATCGCGGTGCCGGTCTCGACCGTGATCGGCGCGCCGATCTCAGGCCTGCTGCTCGGGCTCGACGGCCTGATGGGGCTGAAGGGCTGGCAGTGGCTGTTCATCATCGAGGGCATCCCCTCGGTGCTGCTCGGCATCGTCACCTGGTTCTATCTCACCGACAAGCCGGAGAAAGCGGACTGGCTCTCGGCCGAGCAGAAGGCGTGGCTGAAGGCGAAGCTGGATTCCGAGATCGCCATCAAGCAGGCCGTGAAGCATCCCTCACTGGGCGAAGCGCTGTCCTCGCCAAGGGTGATCGCGCTCAGCCTGATCTATTTCGGCTTCGTCGGCGCGCTCTATGGCATGCAATTCTGGCTGCCGCAGATCGTCAAGGCGTTCGGCCTCACCAACGCGCAGACCGGCTTCGTCACCGCGATCCCCTATCTGTTCGGCACCATCGCCATGATCCTGTGGGCGCGGCATTCGGATGCGAGCCGCGAACGCGTCATGCATGTCGGCGCACCGCTGCTGCTCACCGCGGTTGCGCTCGGCATCTCCTCCTATCTCACCGATCCCACCCTCACGATGGTGGCGCTGACGGTGGCCGCGATCGGCGTGTTCTGCTGCTTCGGCGTGTTCTGGACGCTGCCGACCGCCTGGCTCTCCGGCACGGCGGCCGCCGGCGCCATCGCCCTGATCAACTCGATCGGCAATCTCGCCGGCTTCGGCGGGCCCTATCTGATCGGCTGGGTCAAGGAGGCGACAGGGCAGACCTCGACTGGCCTCTTGGTGCTCGCGGTGCTGCCGCTGATCGCCGGCATTTTGGTCTTTGTCGGCGGCCACGACAGCAAGCACGAGTTCGCCGAACAGGGGCGGTGAGCCGCCTGACCACGTAGCCCGGATGGAGCGTAGCGTAATCTGGGACCCATGTTCGTTACGGCCCGAGGCCCCGGATTGCGCTGCGCTCCATCCGGGCTATGGACTTCGGGTGGGCAAAGGCGCGCACTTCGCGCGCCGTGCCCACCATCTTTATCAATGGTGACCTGTCTGGTGGGCACGCTCCGCTTTGCCCCACCCTACGATCGCACCTTCCTGGCAACCGCTCGCCCAATCCTTACCACCCCTTAACGATCACGCTTTCCTGATGACTGACGATTATTGACTTTTATCAGTGATTAGTCGACATTCCTCTCATTCGAGCTGCAGGAGCGTTCTTCGATGTTCGTCCGGTCCGTTTTGTCGAGCTATTCCAGGCTGTTGGCAGGTGTGTCGCTGGCCCTGATGGCCGCTGCGCTGGCCGGGTGCAATGATACCGTCGCTGAGAAGGCCGAGCCGCCGCGGCCGGTTCTGGTGGCGACTGCGCATTATGATGCCGAGACCCCGGAGCGCAGCTTCGTCGGCACCGTCAGGCCGCGCATCGAGAGTGATCTCGGCTTCCGCGTCGCCGGCAAGGTCGCCAAGCGCCTCGTTGAAGTCGGCCAGACCGTCGAGGTCGGCCAGCCGCTCGCCACCCTCGACGAGGTTGATCTGAAGCTCCAGGCCGAGCAGGCGCTGGCCGAGCAGACCGCCGCGACCGGCGTGCTGGCCCAGGCCGCCGCAGCCGAGCAGCGCGCCAAGGACCTGAAGGCGAAGGGCTGGACCACCGACGCGCAGATGGACTCGAGCCGCGCCGCTGCGGACGAAGCCCGCGCACGCCTGAACCGCGCCGAACGCGCGCTCGAGCTGAGCAAGAATTCCCTTTCCTACGCGACGCTTGTTGCCGACGCCCGCGGCGTTGTCACTGCAACGCTGATCGAGCCCGGCCAGGTGGTCGCCGCGGGCCAGGCTTCGATCCGTGTCGCCCGCTTTGCCGAGAAGGAAGCGGTCGTCGCGATCCCTGAGACGCTGGTTGGACGCGCCAAGTCGGGCGTCGCCAGCGTCACTCTTTGGTCGGAGCCGGACAAGAAGTACGCAGCGAAGCTGCGCGAGATCGCGCCGGCAGCCGACCCGGCCACACGCACCTATCTGGCGAAATTCTCGCTGCCGGAGGCCGACGACAAGGTCGCGCTCGGCATGACCGCGACGCTGACGCTGTCTGACGCCGCGACCGAGCGCGTCGCGCGGCTGCCGCTGTCGGCGCTGTTCAACGAAGGCGGCAAGCCGTCCTTCTACGTCGTTGACGACAACGGCTCCGTCACATTGAAGCCGGTGACGGTGAAGTCCTACGAGAGCAACGACGTCGTCATCATCAGCGGTGTGGAAGAGGGCGCCAAGATCGTCGCCCTCGGCGTGCAGAAGCTCGATCCGGGGCAGCGGGTGCGCGTCGTGTCGTCGCTGAGTTTCTAGTTTCCGTCATTCCGGGTCTGGCCCTTCGGGCCATCCCGGAATGGCAAGGAAATAGAGTTTCGTCGTGCAAGGTGAGTTTCGGCCTTTGTCCCTAAGCAAAGGCTGAAGCGGCGAAGCGATCCAGAACCTGCCCAGCCCCCTGGATTGCTTCGCTGCCTCGCGACGACGGTTTGAACAGAGTGGCTGCCGTTTTTGGTAACTGGATCGTCTTTCGGAGAGAGCGATGAAGCGCTTCAACCTTTCGGCCTGGGCCGTCAGCCATCCGACGCTGGTGCTCTTCCTGATGCTCGTGCTCGGCGTTGCCGGCTTCTTCTCCTATGAGAAGCTCGGCCGTGCCGAGGATCCGTTCTTCACGGTGAAGGTGGTCAACGTCTCCGTGATCTGGCCGGGCGCGACCGCGCAGGAGATGCAGACGCAGGTCGCCGATCCCATCGAGAAGAAGATCCAGGAACTGCCCTATTTCGAGAAGGTGCAGACCTATTCCAAGCCCGCCTTCACCGCGCTCCAGGTCACCTTCCGCGACAACACGCCGCCGAAGGACGTGCCCTACCTGTTCTACCTGCTGCGCAAGAAGCTGGTCGACGTGCAGGGCCAGCTGCCCTCCGGCATCCTCGGGCCCGTCGTCAACGACGAGTTCTCCGACGTCGACTCCATCCTTTACATGATGACCGGCGAAGGCGCCGACTATGCCCAGCTCAAGAAGGTCTCGGAAGGGTTCCGTCAGCGCCTGTTGAAGGTGCCTGGTGTCACCAAGGTCGACGTCTACGGCAACCAGGACGAGCGCATCTTCGTCGAGTTCAGCCATGCCAAGCTCGCGACCCTCGGCATCACGCCGCAGGCGCTGTTCGATTCGCTCGCCAAGCAGAACAACGTGACGCCCGCCGGCACGGTCGAGACCTCGTCGCAGCGCGTGCCGCTGCGCGTCACCGGCGCGCTCGACGGCGCCAAGGCCGTCGCCGAGACTCCGGTCGAGAGCAATGGCCGCGTGTTCCGTCTCGGCGATATCGCCACCGTCACCCACGGCTTTGTCGATCCGCCGAGCTTCGTCGTCCGTCAGGAAGGCAAGCCCGCGATGGGCATCGGCGTCGTCACCGCCAAGGGCGCCAACATCCTCGACCTCGGCAAAGAGGTCGAGAAGGCGACCGCCGAGTTCATGAAGGCGGTGCCGCAGGGCATCGACGTCAAGCTGATCGCCGATCAGCCCAAGGTGGTCGAGCACGCTGTCGGCGAGTTCGTGCACTCCTTCATGGAAGCACTCGTCATCGTGCTGTTCGTCTCGTTCCTGGCGCTCGGCTGGCGCACCGGCATCGTGGTCGCGCTGTCGGTGCCTTTGGTGCTCGGCATCGTCTTCATCGTGATGAACACGATGTCGCTGGACCTGCACCGCATCACGCTGGGTGCGCTGATCATCGCGCTCGGCCTGCTCGTCGACGACGCCATCATCGCGGTCGAGATGATGGTGGTGAAGATGGAGCAGGGCTGGGACCGCATGCGCGCGGCGTCCTTTGCCTGGGAATCAACTGCGTTTCCGATGCTCACGGGAACGCTGGTCACGGCCGCTGGCTTCCTCCCCATCGGCTTTGCCAATTCGGCGGTTGGCGAATATGCCGGCAGCATCTTCTGGATCGTGGCGATCGCGCTGGTCGCCTCCTGGTTCGTGGCGGTGATCTTCACACCCTATATCGGCGTCAAGCTGCTGCCGGAGATGAAGGCCCATCACAACCACGATCCGCACGCGGTCTACGAGACCCGCATGTACCGCGGCCTGCGCGCCATCGTGCAATGGTGCGTCAACCACCGCATCACCGTGGTGGTCGCGACCGTCGGCGTCTTCGTCGCCTCGATCGTCGGCTTCGGCCACGTCCAGCAGCAGTTCTTCCCGCTGTCGGAGCGGCCCGAGCTGTTCCTGCAGCTGCGCCTGCCCGAGGGTACCGCCTTCAACGTCACCGAGAAGGCGGTCAAGAAGGCCGAGACCCTGCTCAAGGACGACAAGGACATCGAGACCTACACCTCCTATGTCGGCCAGGGCTCGCCGCGTTTCTGGCTCGGCCTCAACCCGCAGCTGCCGAACGAGGCCTTCGCCGAGATCGTCATCGTCGCCAAGGGCGTCGAGGCGCGCGAGCGCATCAAGGCCAAGATCGAGAACGCGGCTGCCGATGGCTTCCTGACCGAGGCGCGCGTGCGCGTCGACCGCTTCAATTTCGGTCCGCCGGTCGGCTTCCCCGTCCAGTTCCGCGTGATCGGCCCCGATGCCAACAAGGTGCGCGAGATCGCCTACCAGGTCCGCGACGTCATGCGGCAGAACAAGAGCGTCAAGGACGTCCAGCTCGACTGGAACGAGCAGTCGCCTTACCTCAAGCTCGTCGTCGATCAGGACCGTGCCCGTGCCATGGGCCTGACCCCGCAGGAGGTCTCGCAGGCGCTGGCGATGCTGATTTCGGGCTCGCAGGTCACCACCGTGCGTGACGGCATCGAGAAGGTCGGCGTGGTGGCCCGTGCCATCCCGTCCGAGCGCCTCGACCTCGGCGGCGTCGGTGATCTCACCATCACCTCACGCAATGGGGTGGCCGTGCCGCTGCAGCAGATCGCCAAGATCGAATATGCCCATGAGGAGCCGATCATGTGGCGGCGCAACCGCGACATGGCGATCACCGTGCGCTCCGACGTCGTCGACGGCGTGCAGGCGCCCGATGTCACCAACCAGATCACGCCGAAGCTGAAGCCGATCAAGGACCACCTCGAGCCGGCCTACCGGATCGAGCCGGGTGGCGCTTTCGAGGAATCCGCCAAGGGCAACGCCTCGATCTTCATCCTCTTCCCGGTCATGGTCATGGTGATGCTGACGCTGCTGATGATCCAGCTGCAGAGCTTCTCGCGCCTGATCCTGGTGTTCCTGACCGCGCCGCTCGGCATCGTCGGTGCTTCGCTCGGCCTCAACGTCGCCAACGCCCCGTTCGGCTTCGTGGCGCTGCTCGGCCTGATCGCGCTCGCCGGCATGATCATGCGCAACACGGTCATCCTGGTCGATCAGATCGAGACCGATGTCTCGCACGGCCTGACCCGGCGTGAGGCGATCGTGGAGGCGACCGTCCGCCGCGCCCGTCCGGTGGTGCTGACGGCGCTCGCCGCCATCCTGGCCATGATCCCGCTGTCGCGCTCGGCCTTCTGGGGCCCGATGGCGATCACCATCATGGGCGGCCTGTTTGTCGCGACCTTCCTGACGCTGCTGTACCTGCCGGGTCTTTACGCCTTGTGGTTCAGGAAGAGCCTGGACGAGGCGGGCTCCGTCGAGCAGCCCGCCGCGCCGCAGCATGGGAGCGATGACCAGCGCGCAATTCCGCTTGCTGAAGCGGCTGAATAAGTGAGATGAAGTACTGACGAACGAGTCCTGACAGATGACATTGGTTGCGGAACATATCGAAGGCGACACCCGGGACCGTATCCTCGAGGTGGCTGAGCGGCTGTTCCGCCAGATCGGCTACCAGAAGACCACGGTCGGCGACATCGCCAAGGAGCTCAGGATGAGCCCCGCCAACGTCTATCGTTTCTTCGAATCGAAGAAGGCGATCCACCAGGCGGTGGCCCAGGGCTTGATGGGCGAGGTCGAGCTGGAGGCCCAGCGGATTGTGGCGCGGCCCGGTCCGGTCAAGGAGCGCTTCCGCGAGCTGCTCACCACCATTCATCGCATGAACAGCGAGCGCTATGTCGGCGACAACAAGTTGCATGAGATGGTCGAGATCGCGATGCAGGAGGACTGGGAGGTCTGTGTCGCCCACATGGAGTGCATTGCCGGGACGATCGGCCAGATGATCGCACAGGGCGTCGCCTCCGGCGAGTTCGAGGCGCCGGACCTGCAGCTGGCCTCGCTGTGCGCCTGCACCGCGATGATGCGCTTCTTCCACCCCCAGATGATCGCCCAGTGCGCCACCAAGCCGGGCCCGACCATCGATCAGATGATCGATTTCGTCATCGCGGGTCTGTCGCCGCGGCACTGACGGGCCGGGAAGTTTCCTCCTATAAGCAAGCCTTGCCGTCATTCCGGGGCGCGCGTAGCGCGAACCCGGAATGACGGGGTGTGGAGACCCGCGGTGACCGATAAAGACCTGTACTTCTACGAGCCCTCCAAGGGCCACGGCCTCAAGCACGATCCCTTCAACGCCATCATCGCGCCGCGGCCGATCGGCTGGATCTCCTCACGCGACGCCAGGGGCCACGTCAACCTCGCGCCCTACAGCTTCTTCAACGCGTTCTGCTACGTGCCGCCGATCATCGGCTTCTCCTCGACCAACTGGAAGGACACGGTCGAGAACATGCAGCAGACCGGCGAGTTCGTCTGGAATCTCGCCACGATGGACCTGGCGAAGCACATGAACGCGACTGCCGCGCATGTCGCCCCTGAGGTCGACGAGTTCGAGGTTGCGGGCCTCACCGCCGTGCCCGGCAGGCTCGTCAATGTGCCGCGCGTCGGCGAGAGCCCGGTCGCGTTCGAGTGCAAGGTCTCCGACATCGTCCGCCTCAAGGGCGCCAACGGCAAGGAGGCCGATGCCTGGCTGACGCTCGGCGAGGTGGTCGCCGTCCACATCGACAAGGCCATGATCAAGGACGGCGTCTACCAGACCGCCGCCGCCCGCCCCATCGTCCGCGCCGGCCGCCGCGGCGATTATTTCGAGATCAAGCCGGAAAACATGTTCGAGATGGTGCGGCCGGATTAGGCTGCGGCCGTACTCCCTCCACGCCGTCATTCCGGGGCGACGCGTAGCGTCGAGCCCGGAATCCATTCATCGACAAACATTGCCGCGCGATGGATTCTCAGGTGCGCAATTGCGCACCATAGCTCACGCTTCGCGTGCCCCGGAATGACGCGGAGAGACATCTAGCCCCCACCCCCTTCCGGAACTGCCCCCGTGTCCCGGCCGTTATGGTCCCCGGGGCGGCCGCCCGGCCGCGTCAATTCGCTTCATTTTGCAGGCGAAGTGTTCACTCACCCCGCCGACTTTCCGCTAAAATGCCCTGTCACCGCGCCGATGCATGAGGTCCGCCATGAGCTTCCGCCGCGACACCCTGACAAAGCCGATCTTCGCTCTCGCGCGCGGCGTTTTGCCGGCGATGTCCGACACCGAGCGCGAGGCGCTGGAGGCGGGTGACGTCTGGTGGGATGCCGATCTCTTCACCGGTAACCCTGATTGGTCGAAGCTGCTGAAGGTCCCGCAGGCGACGCTAACGGACGAGGAACGGGCCTTCCTCAATGGTCCCGTCCACGAGCTCTGCGCCATGCTCGACGAATGGAAAATCTTCTGGGAATGGCGCGACCTGCCGCAGGACGTCTGGCACTTCGTCAGGCGTGAAAAGTTCTTCGGCATGATCATTCCGAAGGAGTTCGGCGGCCTCGGCTTCTCGCCCTACGCGCATTCTGAAGTCGTGCGCAAGATCTCGACCCGCTCGATCGCGGCTGCGGTCACCGTGATGGTGCCGAACTCGCTCGGCCCGGGCGAGCTTCTGATGCGCTTCGGCACCAAAGAGCAGCAGGAGCGCTGGCTGCCGCGCCTCGCCGACGGCCGCGACATTCCCTGCTTCGGCCTCACCAGCCCCGAGGCCGGCTCCGACGCCGCCTCGATGGTCGACACCGGCATCATCTGCAAGGGCACTTTCGAGGACCGCGAGGTCGTCGGCCTCAGGCTGAACTGGCACAAGCGCTACATCACGCTCGGCCCGGTCGCGACGCTGCTGGGTCTTGCTTTCAAGGCCTATGATCCCGATCATCTCGTCGGTGATCAGGAAGAGCTCGGCATCACCGTGGCGCTGATCCCGACCAATCTGCCCGGCGTCGAGATCGGCCAGCGCCATCTACCCTCGATGCAGGTGTTCCAGAACGGCCCGAACCGGGGACGCGACGTCTTCATCCCGCTCGATTACGTCATCGGCGGCAAGGAGCGCCTCGGGCAGGGCTGGAAGATGCTGATGACGGCGCTTGCCGCCGGCCGCGGCATCTCGCTGCCATCGCTCTCTGCTGCGGGTGCCGCCTATGCCGCGCGCACCACCGGCGCCTATGCCCGCATCCGCGAGCAATTCGGCATCTCCATCTCCAAGTTCGAGGGCGTCGAGGAGCCGCTCGCGCGCATCGTCGCCACCGCCTACCAGCTCGACGCGGCGCGCCGGCTCACTTGCGCGGCGCTGAATGCCGGCATTCATCCCGCCGTCATCTCCGGCATCATGAAGCTGCACGCGACCGAGCGGATGCGCACCGCCGTCGACGACGCCATGGACATCCATGGCGGCAAGGCCGTGATCGACGGCCCGCAAAACTATCTCGGCAATCTGCATCGCGCCGTGCCGGTCGGCATCACCGTGGAAGGCGCCAACATCCTGACCCGCAACCTCATCGTGTTCGGGCAGGGCGCCATCCGCGCCCATCCCTATCTGCTCGATGAGATGAATGCGCTCGCGGACACCGACCGCGAGCGTGGGCTGACCGCGTTCGACAAGGCGTTCTGGAAACATGTCGGCCATAGCTTCCGGACGCTGTTCCGCGCCTTCGGTCGCAGCTGGACCTTTGGCGCCTTCGCGCTGGCGCCGGATGCGGGCGATGCCACGCCATTTTATCGCCAGCTCTCGCGCTATTCGGCGGCCTTTGCGCTTTGCGTCGACATGGCGCTGCTCACCCTCGGTGGCGCGCTCAAGCGCAAGGAGATGCTGTCGGCGCGCTTCGGTGACATCCTGTCCGAGCTCTATCTGCTCTCGGCCGCGCTGAAGCGCTGGCAGGACGAGGGCCGGCAGAAGGAGGATTTCGCCGCCCTGGAATGGTGCATGGCGACCGGCTTCCGGACTATCGAGAACCGGCTTGCCGAGATCCTCGCCAATTTGCCCAACCGCTTTGTCGCAGTCTTCCTCAAGCTGGTGGTCCAGCCGTTCGGTGCCCGCGTGCTCGGCCCCTCCGACCGCGTCGTGCACGAATGCGCCAGCCTGGTGCTGGAGCCGTCGTCGGCACGTGAGCGCCTCACGCCGGATCTGGCCCAAGTCGATGACGACGGCGGCTTTGCCCGGCTGGAGCGCGCGTTCACCCTGGCCACCAGCACCGACGCCATCGCCAAGCGCCTGCGTGCTGCGCATATCCGCGACTGGAAGGAGGCGGTCAGCAAGGGCGTGATCACGCAGGCTGAGGGCGAGCAGCTTGCTGCAGCTCATGAAGCCGTCACAAAAGTGATCGACGTCGACGATTTCGCGCCGGAGGCGCTGTCGCCGATTTACAAGAAAACCGTCAACGTGCATCAGTTCTTCCAGGAACTCGGTGAACAGAGGGCGGCGAGCTGATGGCACGACCGGTATTCATCGTCGACGGCAGCCGGACGCCGTTCTTGAAGGCGCGTTTGGGGCCCGGTCCGTTCACGCCGGTCGATCTCGCCGTGCAATGCGGCCGGCCGCTGCTGGCGCGCCAGCCGTTTGCGCCTGACAGCTTCGACCAGGTCATCCTCGGCTGCGTCAACGTGATCGCGGACGAGATGAATCCGGCCCGCGTCGCCGCGCTCCGGCTCGGCATGGGCGAGGACATGGTCGCTTTCACCGTGCAGATCAATTGCGGCTCCGGCATGCAGTCGATCGACACCGCCTATCGCTACATCCGTGAAGGTCATGCCGACATGATCCTCGCCGGCGGCACCGAGGCGCTCAGCCACGCGCCGCTGGTCTGGCCGAACGCGGGCGTGCGCTGGTTTGCCGGCCTTGCCACCGCCAAGGGCGTGGCCGCGAAGATCGCCTCAGCCTTCAAGCTGCGGCCGCGCTATCTCAAGCCGATCATCGGACTCGAGCGCGGGCTGACCGATCCCGTCACCGACCTGAACATGGGCCAGACCGCCGAGGTCGCCGGCCATCTCTTCGGCATTACGCGCGCACAGTCGGATGCCTATGCCGCCGAAAGCCATCGCCGGCTCGCGCATGCGCAAAGTGCGGGTTATCTGAAAGGCGAAGTCGAGACCGCGTTCTCGCGCGATGGCAAGTTCTTCGACCACGACGACGGCGTGAGGCCGGATTCGACAGCTGAGACGCTGGCAAAACTGAGACCGGTGTTCGAGCGTCCCTGGGGACAGGTCACCGCGGGCAATTCCTCGCAGATCACCGACGGCGCCTCCTGGGTTATTCTGGCTTCGGACGCAGCGGTGGCAAAGCACAAATTGACGCCAAAGGCTGCGATCGTCGACAGCAACTGGGCCGCGCTCGATCCCAGCATCATGGGGCTTGGCCCGGTGATGTCGGTAACGCCGCTGCTCCAGCGCAACGACCTCGCCATCAAGGACGTCGAGACCTGGGAGCTGAACGAGGCCTTCGCGACGCAGGTGCTCGGCTGTCTCGCCGCCTGGAACGACGCCAAGTTCTGCCGCGAGATTCTCGGCCTCGACGGCGCCGCCGGCGAGATCGACCGTGACAGGCTCAATGTCGACGGCGGCGCCATCTCGCTCGGCCATCCCGTCGGCACCTCCGGCAATCGCATCGTGCTGCACCTCGTTAACGCGATGAAGCGGCTCGGCACGCGGCGCGGCGTTGCCACCGAATGCATCGGCGGCGGGCTCGGCGGCGCCATGTTGATCGAGGCGGTGTGACCATGGATTCCAAGATCATGACCGCGCTCGCCGACCGGGTGCTGGAGCTCGGGCCGCAGCCGGCGCAAGACAGTCCCTACAAGCATTTCAAGCTGACGCGCGATGCCGATGGCGTCGCCTGGCTGCTGTTCGATCGCACTGATGCAAGCGCCAACACCCTGTCCTCCGAGGTGATGGAAGAGTTCGACGCCGTGCTCGCAGCGATCGAGACCGAGCGTCCCGCAGGTCTCGTGATCCGCTCCGCAAAACCGTCCGGCTTCATTGCCGGCGCCGATGTCAACGAATTCCGCGGCGCCAGCGATCCCGAGATGGTGGAGACCCGTATCCGCGCCGCGCACGCTGTGGTCGATCATCTGGAAGCGCTAAAACTGCCGACGGTCGCGGTCATCCATGGCTTCTGTCTCGGCGGCGGGCTCGAGGTGGCGCTGGCCTGCCAGGCGCGCATCGCCATCGATGGTGCGCGCTTCGGTTTTCCGGAGGTGATGCTCGGCCTGCATCCCGGCCTCGGTGGCACGGCGCGGTTCACCGCGCTGGTCAATCCGACCCAGTCGATGGCGCTGATGCTGACCGGCCGCACCATCGATGCGCGCCGCGCCAAATCGCTCGGCCTCGTCGACGCCGTGACGCAGGAGCGGCACGTCCAGAGCGCGGTGAAGGATGCGCTGTTCGGCCGTCTGAAGCGGGCCAAGCCCGGTCTGCTCACGCGCGCGGCCAATCTCGGCCCGGTGCGTGGCCTGCTGGCCAAGCGCATGCGCGCGGAGGCCGCGAAGGCTGCATCGCGCGAGCATTATCCCGCGCCTTACGCGCTGATCGACCTCTGGGAGGCCCATGGCGGCGGCAAGGCCGCGATGCTGAAGGCCGAGCAGGCCTCGTTCGCCAGGCTGATGGTGACGCCGACCGCGCAGAATCTGATCCGCGTCTTCTTCCTGCGCGAGCAGATGAAGAAGGTGGCAGGCTCCGGCAACACGGTGAAGCACGTCCACGTCATCGGCGCCGGCGCCATGGGCGGCGACATCGCGGGGTGGTGTGCGGGGCAGGGGCTGCGCGTCTCACTCGCCGACATGAAGGCGGAGCCGATCGCAGCCGCGGTGAAGCGCGCCGCCGACCTCTACGGCAAGATCATCCGCAAGCCCACCGACGTGCGCGACGCGCTCGATCGCCTCATCCCCGACATGGACGGGGAGGGCGTCCGCAATGCCGATCTCATCATCGAGGCGGTGCCGGAGAAGCTGGAGCTGAAGCAGAAGGTCTATGCTGGGCTCGAGCCAAGGATGAAACCGGGCGCGATCCTCGCGACCAACACGTCAAGCATTCCGCTTCAGGATCTGCGCACCACGCTGGCGCGGCCGGAGCGGCTGGTCGGTTTGCATTTCTTCAATCCGGTGTCGCGGCTGCAGCTGGTCGAGGTCGTCAGCCATGACGGCAATGATGCGCAGGTGCTGAAAGATGCGCTCGCTTTCGTCGGTGCGATCGATCGTTTGCCGCTCGCCGTGATGAGCTCGCCCGGCTTTCTCGTCAACCGCGCGCTGACGCCGTACATGCTGGAAGCGATGGTGATGCTGGACGAGAAGATCGACCCGCGCCTGATCGACGCCGCGGCCGAGCAGTTCGGCATGCCGATGGGGCCGATCGAGCTCGCCGATCAGGTCGGGCTCGACATCTGCCTCGACGTCGGCGACATGCTGCGCACGAAGTTCGGCGATCTGTTGCCGCCGACGCCGGCCTGGCTGCGCGAGAAGGTCGCCAAGGGTGAGCTCGGCCGCAAGGCCGGCAAGGGTTTTTACACCTGGAAGGACGGCAAGGCGGAGAAGACGCCGTTGCCTGAGACCGGGCCGCGCGTCACCGACCAGATGATCGACCGCCTGGTGCTACCGATGTCCAATGTCTGCATCGCGTGCTTGCGCGAGGGCATCGTCGACGATGCCGATGCGGTTGACGGCGCCATGATCTTCGGGACGGGTTATGCACCATTCCGCGGCGGCCCGCTGAACTATGCGCGCACGCGCGGCGCGGATAATGTCGTATCCACCTTGCGCGCGCTGGCCGAGAGATTCGGCGAGCGCTTTGCGCCGGATCCGGGCTGCGACAATTTCAAGTGAGAGAGGCATGAGCGATAAAGTCAATACCGCGCCGAGCGGGGATCTCTGCATCCGCACGCTGGCGATGCCCGCCGATACCAATGCCAACGGCGACATCTTCGGCGGCTGGCTACTCAGCCAGATGGACGTCGGTGGCGGCGTGTTCGCCTCGAAAGTCGCGAAGTCGCGCACTGTGACCGTCGCGATCGAGGCGATGAATTTTCGCAAGGCGGTCTATGTCGGCGATCTCGTCTCGGTCTATGCCAATCTCGTGCGTGTCGGGCGCACGTCGTTGACCGTGCACCTCGAGGCCTGGGCATTGCGGCGCAAGGAGCTGCACCCGTTCCTCGTCACCGACGGCCATTTCACCTATGTCTCGATCGACGATCACGGCCGTCCGCAGGCGATCCAGCGAAACGATCCGCCGATCGCGACGTAGTCGCGCGCGACTTTACAAGCGTAACTGTCATTGCCCGCGAAGGCGGGTATTCCAGAGGCGGTTGTGTAAAATCTCGCTGCCGCGGCGTACTGGATCGTCCGCCCCAGTGCGCAACTGCGCACAAGGCGGACGATGACAGACGACTCGTTCCCGCGTCGCGGCTTCGCCAAGAACCAGTCATAAAACGGATGAGGTCCCGGCGTACTCAATTGCGTGTCGATTCGGGGTGGAAACGGCCTCAAATGCCTGGGAACCTTTGGGCAGGAGCACCGTTATTTGCCCGCACTGAGGAATCCACGGACCATGCCGGACAGCTACATCATCGAAGTCGATTCGCAGACCGCAGGTATCGTCGTACGTTCTTCTGGAGGCTACTGCTTCTTCGCCTCATCCCACCGATTCAACCGTCTCGAAGGCCAGCTCTTCCGCAACGCGCGCGAAGCCGAGCGCGCCGCACGCAGGCTGGTGAACGGCGATGTGAAGGAGGCGGCGTAAGCGCCTGCAGCCGGTGATTTCGACGCGCGAAGCGTGGTCGGAATTTTTTGCCGCCCTTGAAGCTGCTGCCTTGTTCCTTCTCCCCTTGCGGGAGAAGGTGGCGCGAAGCGCCGGATGAGGGGTTCTTTCCACTCGCAAAAACTGTTCGTGAGGATAGAGACCCCTCACCCGACTTCGCTTCGCGAAGCCACCCTCTCCCACAGGGCTAAGGCGTGCACAGATTTTTCTTGCCTTGAGTGAATCGAGTCTGATTCTTTGCAGTGCGGTTGAGAAGGATGACCGCATTGAAGGCAGGAATGGATTGGTCGGTCGGCCGTTTTGGAGACGTT
>NZ_PGVG01000060.1 GCF_002795245.1 Bradyrhizobium forestalis
GCGTAGTTGAGAGATTCGGCCGACCGGCGGGTTCGCCCACCGGCCGAACCGGAGCTGCAAGAGCAGAGGAGATGGTGCGATCGATCGACCGAAGATGCGAGCAAATCCGTGGGACCCATTGGCCGATCAAGGTCGCGTGGTTGATTGGAACTCGCATCGCGGAAACCATCTTGGCCAGCGGTCCAACACGCCGCACCAACAGGCCGGACATATGGATGCAAGCGATCCGATCAAAACCTTCACAAAGCTCTTGTGCCACGGAGGCCGTCCACATATGGGTCCCGGATCTGCGCTCCGCTTCGCTGCGCTTGTCCGGGACGACAGCGGAGAATGTGGATGTGGCGCACGCTACTCCATCACCGCATGCTCCGGACCCGCCGCCTGCTTGCGCAGCGTGGCCTTGGTTGAGCCGATCAGCAAAGCGAGCGGGATGGTGCAGAGGATGAACACCATCACCAGCTGGTAGTCATGCGCGAAGGCGATGATCTGCGCCTGCACGCTGACCATCCGGTCGGCCATGGCACGGCCGGCGTCGGTGGACAGATTGATCAGGCCGCTGACGCTGGGCATCTGGAGCGCGTGGTTGAACGGATTGATGTGCTCGGAGAGGATCGCATAGGTCCGCCGCGTGCCCTGCGTCAGCTCGGCGATGACGACGGAAATGCCGACTGAGCTGGCCACGTTGCGCATCAGGGTTAGCATGGCGGTGCCGTCGGTGCGCAGTTCGTTCGACAGGGTCAGGAATGCCACGGTCGAGAGCGGCACGAAGACGAGGCCGAAGCCGAAGCCCTGGATGACGCTGACGGTGACGATCTCCGGCACCTGGGTCAGGTCAGTCCAGCCGGTCATCTGGAACAGCGAGCCCGCGGTCAGCGTCAGGCCGGAGATGATCAGCGTGCGCGCCTCGAAATAACGCATCATGCGGCCGACCAGCATCATGGCGAAGAAGGTGCCGATGCCGCGGCTCGCCAGCAGCAGGCCGGCGGTGATGATGGGATAGCCGATCACGTTCTGCATGTAGGGCGAGGCCAGCGCCATGGTCGAGAACAGCACGAGCCCCATCACGATCATGAACAGGCAGCCGGTGACGAAGTTGCGATCCCGAAACAGCGCGAAGCGGATGAACGGCGTCGAGGTCGTGAAGGAGTGCGCGAGGAAGAAGTAGAAGGCGACGGCCGAGACGATGAATTCCGCGACGATCTCATTGGATTCGAGCCAGCCCAGCTGCTCGCCGCGGTCGAGCGCGAGTTGCAGCGCGCCGATCGCGATTGCCAGCGTGGCGAAGCCGAACCAGTCGAATTTGAGGCTGAGATCCTTCCTGGTCTCGTCCATGAAGATGATCAGCCCGAGCACGGTGATGGCGCCGAACGGCAGGTTGACGAAGAACACCCAGTGCCAGGAATAGGTCTCGGTGAGCCAGGCCCCCAGAGACGGTCCCATGATCGGGCCCATCATCACGCCCATGCCCCAGATCGACATCGCCTTGGCGCGTTCCTGGAGCGTGTAATAGTCGAGCATGACCGACTGCGACAGCGGCACCAGGGCCGCACCGAAAACGCCTTGCAGAAGGCGGAACAGCACCATCTGGTTGATGTCCTGCGCGAGGCCGCACAGCACCGATGCCATGGTGAAGCCGGCCGAGCAGACGATGAAGATGCGCTTGCGGCCGAAGCGATTGGCAATCCAGCCCACCGGCGCCGTCATGATCGCGGCGGCGACGATGTAGGAGGTCAGCACCCAGTTTATCTGGTCCTGCGAGGCCGACAGCGTGCCCTGCATGTAGGGCAGCGCGACGTTGGCGATGGTGGTGTCCAGCGCCTGCATGATGGTCGCGGTCATGGCGCAGATCGTCACCATGTTCCGGCGCAGGCCGGGGATCATCAGGCTGGCGTTGGGGCCGGACATCGGGTCAGTCCTTGGTCTTTGGCTTAGTCTTTATCCTGGCCCGCGGTCGCCGACAGGCCGAACAGGCCGGCGAGCGAGCGTCGATGGCCGGTGTCAATGGTGGCGTAGACGCTCATGCCGGCTTTCAGCTTCCGTACATATTTGTCGGTCTCGTCGAAATAGATGCGGATCGGCACGCGCTGCACCACCTTGACGAAATTGCCGGTCGCATTTTGCGGCGGCAGGATCGCGAATTGTGCGCCGGTGCCGGGCGAGAGCGAGCCGATCTTGCCCTTGAAGACGTGGCTCGGGAACGCGTCGACCTCGAGCGTGACGGGCTGGCCTTCGGTGACATAGGTGAGGTCGCTCTCCTTCGGATTGGCGTCGACCCAGGGATGGGCGACGTCGATGATGGAGAACACCGGCGTGCCGGCTACGACATAGCGGCCGAGCTGGATCTGCTCGACCTGCGTCGCCACGCCACCCATCGGCGCGCGCAGCACGGTATGGTCGAGATTGCGCTGGGCATCGTCCAGCTTGGCTTTCGCCTGCGCATAGGGCGGGAATTGCTCCAGCGGCAAGGCGGGATCGCCGAGCAATTGCGTCTTGGCGTTGGAGAGCTGCTGCTTGATATATTGCGCCTGCGCGCCGGCGGTGACCAGCGCGTTGGCCGCGTTGTCGAGATCGAGCTGGGAGCCGAAATTGTTCTTCACCAGGGCCTGCTTGCGCTCGACGTCGCGCTGCTTCAGCTCGACGCCTTGCTGGGCGAGGTTGAGCATGTCCCCGTAGATCTTGATGTTGGCAACGAGGTTGTCGTAGGTCGTCCGGGCCTGCGCGAGCTGCGCCTTGGCCTCATCCACCGCGTGGCGAAACGGAACCGGGTCGATCTCGAACAGCTCGTCGCCCTGCTTGACGACCTGACCTTCCTTCACGACGACTTTCAGGATCTTGCCGGAGATATCGGGTGTCACCAGCACCTTCTGTGCGCCGACATAGGCATCGTCAGTGCCGACATAGCGGCCGCCTTGCAGATAGAAAGTGAGGCCGCCGATGGTCGCGATGACAGGCAGCACGACCAGGAGCAGGAAACGGCGATAGCGGCGCAGGCCCGCCACCAAGCGGCGGCGCGGATCGGTGCCGGCCTTCTTGGTCGGCTTGCCGCCGTCGCTCTTCTGCTCGGGCTGGAACTTGAGGACCTGATCAGCCATAGCGCTGCTCCTTACGCGCTTGTTCCGCGCCGCTGGTCTGGATCGCGGTCCGCACGTTTTCCTTGATGGTTTCGAGTTGCGTGAGGAGACGGTGGGCATCCGCCGGATTGATGCCGTCGAGCGCATTGGCAGTGATCTCGGACCGGAGCCCGCTCATCCGGCCAAGCAGCTGCCGGCCGGCCTTCTTCAGGTAGAGGCGCTTGACGCGGCGGTCCGAGGCGTCGCTGCGCCGTTCGAGCCAGTCATTGTCGCAGAGCTTGTCGATCAGGCGCGTCAGCGTGATCGGCTGCACCTCCAGGAGCTCGGCGAGCTCCGACTGTTTCATGCCCTCGCTGCGCTCCACCTTGGCCAGCACCGCCCATTGCGCGCGGGTGATGCCGAACCGCGACGCCTCCTTGTCGGCATAGACGCGCAGCAGGCGATAGAGCTCGGAGAGCGTGAACAGGAAGTTCTGGTCGACAGACCCGCGGGTCATGAGCTTGGTCTCCAATAAGTCGAAGATATAATAAGCAAGCTTATGATTATTTCAGGGCGGGATTATCGGGTAGCTGTCCCGCAGCGTTGGCATGGCTGGCAGCCGATCGCAGCGTCGTGCTTTGGGTTCCCGGGTCGAAATGCTAGAAAGTGAGCCGTATGACCCTCGCAAAGCCGGCATTTCCCGCGCCCGATCACGATCACCGCCGCTGCGCGGCGGATGCACTCGCGCATGCCGAGGCGGTCTGCGAGCAGCGCGCGCAGAAATTCACGCCAATTCGCCGTCAGGTGCTGGGAGCGTTGCTCTCCAGCCACCGCCCGCTAGGTGCCTATGAGGTGATCGACGAACTGGCAAAATCGATGGCGCGGCCGGCACCGATCACGGTCTATCGTGCCCTCGATTTCCTGATGGCGAACGGCCTCGTGCATCGCATCGAAAGCCGCAATGCCTATCTCGCCTGCGCCGCCCATGACCACGACGCGACCTCCGCGGTGGCGTTCCTGATCTGCGAGCGTTGCGGCCTGGTCGGCGAGATCCCCTCGGCGTCCTTCGCCAAGGATCTCAACGCCGCCGCGCGCAGCTCAGGCTTCGCACCAAAGCTGTCTGTGGTGGAGATCACGGGCGTCTGCGCCCATTGTCAGAAAGCTTCTTAGTGAGATGGAATCAGATCGAGCCACAATGGCGGTGCTCACCTCTCCCAAGGGGAGAGGTGAAGAGCCGCCGTCTGATCAATCAAGCAACAACGGCGCAAAGCCGGATTTCAGGAAGAAATGTCCGCACCTCAAGCCATACCGTCCGCCGGCCGTCCTCTGAGTGCCGGTGCCATCGCCCTGATGCTCATGCTGTGCCTGACTTGGGGGTTCAACCAGATCGCGGTGAAGCTGGTGCTGCCGGACATTCCGCCGATGCTCCAGGCCACCATCCGCTCGATGGGCGCGCTGCCGGTGCTGTTCATCATCGGTACCCTGCGTGGCGTGAAATTCTTCGAGCGTGACGGCACCTGGAAGGCCGGCCTGATCGCAGGGCTGATGTTCGGCATCGAATTCGTGCTGATCTTCCAGGGGCTGCGTCTCACATCTGCTTCGCGGGCGGTGGTGTTCCTCTACACGGCGCCGTTCTTCGTCGCGCTCGGCTCCTACCAGGTGCTCGGCGAGCGTCTCGGTGGCTCGCAATGGCTGGGCCTGGCCATCAGCTTTGCCGGCGTCGCGCTGGCGATCGGCGTGCCGCAGCCCAATGTCGATTCGCATGTTCTGCTCGGCGATCTCATGATCGTCGGCGGCGCCGCGCTATGGGCGGCGACGACCCTGGTTGCCAAGGGCACGCGGCTGCGCTTCGCCGCGCCCGAGAAGGCGCTGGGCTATCAGGTCGCGACCTCGATCCCGATCCTGGGGTTGGCGGCCTGGCTGTTTGGCGAATCCATCACTCACACGCCGGCGCCGCTGTCCCTCGGCCTGATGGCGTTCCAGGCGATCTGGGTAGTGGGAACCACGTTCACCCTTTGGTTCGCGCTGGTGAAGGCCTATTCGGCCAGCAAATTGTCGGCTTTTACCTTCATCACCCCTTTGTTTGGCGTGGTGGGTAGCTATTTCATCATGCACGACACCCTGAGCCTGACATTTGGGGCCGCCGCGGTCCTTGTAATTGCTGGGCTTTTTCTAGTTAACCGTCCCAGCTCAACGGCTGCGGCGCCGCGCGATGCATTGCTGAACGTCACCAAAACCTGATATTTGGACCCCATGAACAAGCTCGAAAACCCTCTCGATTCCGACATTGCGGGCCCCGCGCCCCGGCACAAGACCACTCAGGTGAAGGTCGGCAACGTCGCTGTCGGCGGCGGTGCGCCGATCGTCGTGCAGTCGATGACCAACACCGACACTGCCGACGTCGACGGCACCATCGCCCAGGTCGCAGCGCTCGCGCGCGCCGGCTCCGAAATGGTCCGCATCACCGTGGACCGCGAGGAGGCCGCGGCCGCCGTCCCGCACATCCGCGACGGCCTCGCCAAGCGCGGCATCACGACGCCGCTGATCGGCGACTTCCACTATATCGGCCACAAGCTGCTCGCGGCCTATCCGGCCTGCGCCGAGGCGCTAGCCAAATACCGCATCAATCCCGGCAATGTCGGCTTCAAGGACAAGCGCGACACCCAGTTCGCCGACATCATCGAGATCGCGAACAAGAACAACAAGCCGGTGCGCATCGGCGCCAATTGGGGTTCGCTCGACCAGGAGCTTCTGACCAAGCTGATGGACGAGAATGCCGCCTCGCCCAATCCGCGCGACGTGCGCGCGGTGACGCGCGAGGCCATGGTGCAGTCTGCATTGCTCTCGGCCGCGCGCGCCGAAGAGCTCGGCATGCCCAAGGACCGCATCATCCTTTCGGCAAAAGTCTCGGCGGTGCAGGATCTCATCGCGGTCTATCAGGACCTCGCGTCGCGTTCGGACTACGCCATCCATCTCGGCCTCACCGAGGCCGGCATGGGCTCGAAGGGCATCGTGGCGTCCTCGGCGGCGCTCGGCATCCTCTTGCAGCAGGGCATCGGCGACACCATCCGCATCTCGCTGACGCCGGAGCCCGGCGGCGACCGCACCCGTGAGGTGCAGGTCGGCCAGGAGCTCTTGCAGACCATGGGCTTTCGCACCTTCGTGCCGCTGGTTGCGGCCTGCCCCGGCTGCGGCCGCACCACCTCGACCACGTTCCAGGAGCTGGCGCGCTCGATCCAGGATTTCATCCGCGACGAGATGCCGGCCTGGAAGACGAAATATCCTGGTGTCGAAGAGCTCAACGTCGCGGTGATGGGCTGCATCGTCAACGGCCCCGGCGAATCCAAGCACGCCAATATCGGCATCTCGCTGCCCGGCACCGGCGAAGCGCCGGCCGCGCCCGTCTTCGTCGACGGCAAGAAGTTCCGCACGCTGCGCGGCCCGACCATCTCCGCCGACTTCAAGGCGCTGGTGATCGACTACATCGACCAGCGCTACGGCCAGGGCGCGAAGGTGCCGGCGCCAGCGGCGGAGTAGTTCTCTCTACTATCGCCCCGCACTCAACCGTCGTCCCGGACAAGCGCGCCTCAAGCGCGCGCCGATCCGGGACGACGGTGGTGTTTGCGGTGCAGATTGCACATCCATCACCGCGCGCTACGATGTCTCCCAATCAACAACGATCGGGAGACACGCCATGAGCTCACTCGCCGGCAAGCAGGGTCCGCGCTATCGCCACACGGCCGAAGATGGTGCGCCGTACGAAACCATCGCGGTCGAAAGGCTCACCCCCATCATCGGTGCGGAGATCTCCGGCGTCGACATCGGCAAGCTCGTCGAGGGCGACACCCGCTCCAACCAGCAGATGGACGAGATCCACCGTGCGCTCGCCGAAAACCTCGTGATCTTCTTCCGCGATCAGCACATCACGCCGCAGCAGCACCTCGCCTTTGGCCGCAAGTTCGGCGAGCTGCATTTCCATCCCGCAGCTCCCCACGAGGACGAAGATCCGGCGCTGATGAAGATCTACGCCGACAAGAACTCGCCGCGCGCCAACGGCGAGGGCTGGCACTCCGACGTGTCCTGCGATCTCGAGCCGCCGATGGGCTCGATCCTCTACATCAAGCAATGCCCGCCGCGCGGCGGCGATACGCTGTTTGCCAACATGTATGCGGCCTACGAGGCGTTGTCCGACCGCATGAAAGCCTATCTCGATGGGCTCACCGCGCTGCACGACGGCGAGCCGATCTATCGCGGGCTCTATGCGAATTATGGCGTCGCTGACCGTCCCTCCTATCCGCACGCCGAGCACCCCGTGGTGCGTACCCATCCGGTCACCGGGAGGAAGGCGCTCTACGTCAACCGCGGCTTCACCCGGCACATCAACGGCATCCCGCGCGACGAGAGCGATGCGATGCTTGCCTATCTCTACCAGCATGCCGAAAACCCGCTGTTCCAGTGCCGCTTCCGCTGGACCGAGAATGCCATCGCCTTCTGGGACAACCGCTGCACCCAGCACCGCGCGATGTGGGACTACTGGCCGCACACGCGCTCGGGCACGCGCGTGACGGTGAAGGGCGAGCGGCCGGTTTGATCCTCTGGTGCCCGGACGCAGTGCAGCGCTTCTTCAGCGGTGCGCTGCAGAGCCGGGGCCCATTCTTGCGGCAAACTGGGTCCCGGCTCTGCGTCGCGTCATTTCATGCCGCGCCGCGTCCGGGACACGAGATCATCCTTGCGTTGACGTCCCCGCGCTCCCGCGCCAATCTTCCCGGAAGCAAATGCGGGCTTCGTCGACCGCCCGCGGATCACGGCAGCGGAGTTGAGCTTGGGGCAATCGCGCAGCGTCATCGCCGGGCTGGTCGCGTCGATCCTGCTGTCGTCGCTCGCCCTTGTCGATGCCGGCGACGCTGCTGCCGCGCGAAAAATTGCGAGACCCAAGGCCAGGCAGCTGTCACCAGCCAAATGTGAGATGCCGAAATTTCGGATCGTCGTGGATGTCGGGCACACCCCGGACTCCTATGGCGCGTTGAGCGCGCGCAACGACCCGGAGTTCGGTTTCAACTTCCGCCTCGCCAGATTGATCACAGCGAAGTTGAGGTCTGAAGGCTTTGCCGCAACCCGTCTGCTCGTCACGGACGGCAAGGCGCGGCCGAGCCTGTTCAAGCGCGTCGGCGTCGCGAACGAAGGCCGGGCCGATTTGTTGCTGTCGGTCCATCATGATTCGGTGCCGGACAAGCTGCTCGAAACCTGGGAGTTCGACGGCGCAAAGAGCTATTTCAGCGACCGTTTCTCGGGTCACTCGCTGTTCGTGTCGCAGCAGAATCCGCACTTCGCCACCAGCCTGATGCTGGCGCGGATGATCGGCAAGCAGCTGAAGGAGCAGGGCCTGCACTATGCCAGCCAATACACCCTGCCGGTGATGGGCCGCTACCGGCGCCAGCTGCTCGACAAGGATGTCGGGGTCTATCGCTATGACGGGCTCGTCGTGCTGTCGCGGACGAGGAGCGCCGCCGTGCTGCTCGAGGCCGGCTCGATCATCAATCGCGACGAGGAAATGGAGATGAACTCGCCGGAGCGGCACGAGGCGGTCGCGGGAGCCGTCGCGGCTGCAATGAGGGCGTTTTGCGAGAGGCGGTAGTTGGCTCGGCCGGTTCGGCAGCCGTCATTGCGAGCCACCGGGTCCGCGCAACGCGCGGCCCGATGGCTCGCAACGACGGGGAAGCTACAGCGGCCCGCCGCGATACTCCCGATTCGCCAGGCTCGCCTCCTCCAGATCCAGGTCCCGCTCGATCCGCCGTCGCGTCTCGTCGGTGATCTCGCCGTCGCGCAGGAGGTTGTGGATGAACTTTCTTTCGGCGGCGATCAGGTCGCGGGTCAGCGCGATACCGGCGGCTGAGACGTCATGGTGGTTGGGATCGAGCGAGTCCGGGAGCTGGCTGACGCGGATATCGTGTCGTGCGCGCAGCAGCCGCATCACTTCTTCGGACACGTCCTTCTGGGCGGTCAGCGTGTCGAGTGATTGCAGTGCGGCACCGAGCGCTTGGCGGCGGGCGGCGAGCTCCGCTTCGTGCGCGGCGGCATGCTCGTGGCGGCCGGCTTCGGCGACGCCGAGCCAGCGCACGACCGGCGGCAGCGTCAGGCCGACGCCGATCAGCGTGACGAAGATGACACCGAAGGCGACGAACAGGATCAGGTCGCGAGACGGAAAGGCCTCGCCATCAGGCAACGTGAACGGCAGCGCCAGCGCGGCCGCCAGCGACACCGCGCCGCGCACGCCGGTGAAGGCGAGCACAAACGGCCATTGCCATGGCGGCGACGGGGCGCGCTCGCGCAGCGACTTGCTGAGCATCCGCGGCAGATAAGTCGCGGGGTAGAGCCAGGCGAAGCGCGCGATCACGACGATGACCAGGACTACTGCTGTCGCAATGAGAATGTCGTCGAGCGGGAAGGCCTTCGACTTCTCGTAGAGCGCGCGCATCTGGAAGCCTGTGAGCAGGAACAGCATGCCTTCGATCAGGTAGATCACGAGATCCCAGAAGAAGATGCCTTGCAGGCGCGTTGCCGACGAGATCAGCAATGGCCCGTTCCAGCTCACGTAGAGACCGCAGGCGACGGTCGCGATCACGCCGGAGCCGCCGACGTGCTCGGGCAGCCAGTAGGAGACGTAGGGTGTGATCAGCGACAGCGTCAGCTCGACCTGCGGATCCCCGGACCATTTGCGGAATCGTAGGGAGAGCCAGCCGACGCCGATACCGAAGGCGATCTCGCTGGCGACGATGAGGAGGAACTCGCCGGCCGCGAGCGGCAGCGAGAAGCTCCCGACTATGATCGCCGCGAGCGCGAAGCGGTAGAGGATCAGCGCGGTGGCGTCATTGGCCAGTCCTTCGCCCTCGAGGATGACCAGGAGCCGACGCGGCATGTTGAGCCGGCGCGCGATCGCGAGCGGCGCCACCACGTCGGGTGGCGCGACGATGGCACCGAGCAGGAAGCCGATGGTCCAGGGCAGGCCGATCAAATAGTGCGTGGCGGCCGCGACCATCGCCGTGGTGAAAATCACCGCGCCGACCGCGAGCAGCACGATCGGACGCAGATTGTTCTTGAACTCGCGCCAGCTCATGGCGACGCTCGCCGAATAGATCAGCGGCGGCAGCACCATCAGCAGCACCAGCTCCGGCGGCAGCTCCACCGACGGCATGCCCGGCACGAAAGCGAGGCCGACGCCGGCCAGCATCAGCAGGATGGCGGGAGCGACGTTGAAGCGGCGTGCGGCCAGCGCGGTGCCTGCCAGCACGGCCAGCAGGATGAGAAAGGTCTGAAACTTCGCTTCCATGATGGTCTGTCTTGACCCGGAAGCGCCCGCAAGGTCAATGCGGCGCGGCTTACGCCAGCCGATCGGCCACAATCCGTCCGATCCGCGCGAACGCCGCCGCGATCTGTTCGGCAGTCGGCGTGCCGCCCTGGGTATAGGCCGCGATCAGGATCGGTGTATCCGGCTTGGGCCAGGCGACTGCGATATCGCCCGAGGCATCCTTGCCGTTGTTGCCGGTCTTGTCGCCGATCTTCCAGCTCGCGGGGAGCCCACCACGCAGCCGGTTCGCGCCGGTCTTGCAGTTCACCATCCAGTCGGTGAGCTGAACGCGGGACTGCGCCGACAAGGCTTCGCCCAGCACCAGCCGGCGCAGATTATTCGCCATCGCCGCCGGCGTCGTGGTGTCCTGGGGATTGCCGGGCGGCGAGCGGTTGAGCTCGGGCTCGTTGTGGTCGAGCCGCGAGGTGGTATCGCCGAGCGACCGCCAGAATGCAGTCAGCGCCGCGGGGCCGCCGATCCGCGCCAGCAGCAGATTGGCGCAAGTGTTGTCACTGAGCTCGACGATGGCCTTGCACATCTCGCCGACCGACATCTTGCCGGCCGCGAGGTTTTGCTTGGCGACCGGCGTGTAGTCGAGCAGGTCGGCCTTGTCGTAAGCGATCGTGGCCGCAAGCTGCTCCTCGCCGCGATCGACCCGCGCCAGCACGCAGGCCGCAAGCGAAGCCTTGAATGTCGAGCACATCACAAACCGCTCGTCGGCACGCCAGGCGAGCTTCGCGCCGGTCGCGAGGTTCTCGGCGTAGACCCCGATCCGCCCGCCGCTGTTGCGTTCACAGGTTTCGAGTTCAGGCGGCGCCTCCGCGGCCAGCGCGGGAGCAGCAGCCATCCAGCACAGTGAGCCGAGCAGGGAACGGCGGTCGAGAGGCATGGGGGCTTTCAGGCAGTGGGGTGGGGGTTGGATTCAACGCGCGGTTCATCGAACCGTCATTGCAATGACCGTGAATAGAGGACGAGTGCGCCAGATTTCAGGCAGTGAAGGTCGAACGCCCCCTCACTCCCTCAGATCGTACCGGTACGATTTCGACACGATCTGCCAGCCGTCGGCGAGCTTCATCGCCACCAGATAGTCGGTGAAATAGCGCGGCGGCAGCTGGCAGCGCACCTTGATGAAGGCGGTCTTCTCGTCCGAACGGTCGATGGTGACAATGAAGTCCTCCCGCGGCTTGCCTTCGGCTTTGGCTGAGGCGCGCTTGCGGACGCGGTCGAGCCAGTCGGGCACCGTCAGAACCTGGAGCTCGCCCTTCTCGACCCAGCGCAGATCGGCGGAGGGGTGGAAGATGGCGCCGAGCTTTTCGGCATCGCCCTCATAGAGTCCGTCAAAGTAGGATTGCACGACGGCTTCGACGCTCGACCGGTCCTGGCTCATGGGTCGTTCCTTTGCATGATGGCTTCGGGCGAACTTAGTCGTACACTTCAAAATGCGCTATGGGTGTGTCAGCGATTTGCGCGAAGGCGTCACGATGACAGAATCAGAAAATTCGAACGCTCGTATCCTCACCGGCGAATGCTATTGCCGCACCGTGCGTTTCGAGGTGGCCGACGCGTTCTCCTATGCGATGAACTGCCACTGCTCGAACTGTCGCCGCACCACCGGCGCCGCGTTCAAGCCGTTCGCCGGCATCGCGCACGACAAGCTCCGCATCGTGCGCGGCGGGGACCAGCGGATGATTTTCGGCGACGATACCACCCATGATGCCCATTGTGCCCGCTGCGGCTCGCTGCTGTATTCCCGGGTCCGTGAAGGACAATGGGTTCATGTCGCCATGGGAACCCTGGTCGATGCCCCCTCGATCCGACCGAGCGCCCATATTTTTGTGGGCTCGAAGGCGCCCTGGCACGAAATTACGGACAATCTGCCGCAATATCGGGGGCATGTTAGCGATCCCTAGAGGGAACCCGGCCCGCGCACGCCTTGTCGGCGAACCCCGACCGCGCTGGCGCGACAAACATAGAGGGTCTTTCGGCCTGTCGTCGATGCCGCCTTCGTGACCTCCATCACAAGCGCCGGCGATGGGTCCTGCTAAAGCGATCCCAAAGGGACCAAACGGCCCCGAGCTTCGGAAGTCGTGTCATGCGCAATCTGCTCAGACTTTGCCCGTTTCTCCTCGCCGCCGCGCTGCTGTTCGGCGCCGGGCCCGCTTTTGCCGGAAAGCGCGTCGCGCTGGTGCTCGCCAATTCGGCCTATCAGCACGCGCCCTCGCTCGCCAACCCCGTCAATGACGGGGCGGTGATGGCGAAGACGCTGAAGGAGGCCGGCTTCGACGTCGTCGAGGCCCGGCATGATCTGTCGGCGCTGGACACGCGGCGCGTGCTGCGCGACTTCGCCGACGCGACCCGCGATGCCGATATCGCCGTGGTCTACTACGCCGGCCACGGCATCGAGGTCGAGGGCTCGAACTATCTGATCCCGGTGGATGCCAAGCTCGAGCGCGACACCGATGTCTATGACGAGGCGCTCTCGCTCGACCGAGTCCTGGTCGCGGTCGAGCCTGCAAAGCAGCTTCGCCTGGTGATCCTGGACGCCTGCCGCGACAATCCGTTCGGCAAGAGGATGAAGCGCACGATCGCCTCGCGCGGCATCGGCCGCGGTCTCGCCCAGGTCGAGCCGACCAGCCCCAACACGCTGATCGCCTATTCGGCCAAGGCCGGTTTCACGGCGCAGGACGGCGACGGTGCCAACAGCCCGTTCACGGTTGCGCTGTCGAAGCATCTGACGACGCCGGGCCTCGATGTCCGCCGCGCCTTCGGCTTCGTGCGTGACGATGTGCTCAAGTCGACCGGCAACAAGCAGGAGCCGTTCGTCTACGGTTCGCTCGGCGGCGAGGACGTGCCGCTGGTGCCGGTCAAGGCGGTGGCTGCGGCGCCTGTGGCGAACCCGCAGGCCGACATGCGCCGCGACTACGAGCTCGCGCTCCAGGTCGGCAACAAGCCGGCGTGGGAAGCCTTCCTCGCCCAGCACCCTGACGGCTTCTATGCCAGCCTCGCCAAGCTCCAGATCGACAAGATCCAGGCCGAGCAGGCCCATGCGGCTGCCATCGAGAAAGCGAAGCAGGCCGAGGCCGAACGTGATCGTCTTGCCGCGCTCGGCGCGCAGAAGGATGCGCAGGCCAAGGCCGCAGCCGATGCGAAGGCCGCCGAGCAGGCGCAGCTCGCCGCGCAGAAGGCCAAGGAGCAGGCGCAGCAGCAGGCGGCCGCCGCCGAGCAGCAGCGCGTCAATCTCGCCGCAGCAGTGCCGAGCGCCGCGCCGGCCAGCGCGCCGAGCGCCGCCGGCACCAACGTCGCCTCGCTGACCCCGGCGACTGCGCCGGCTGATCTGAGCCGCTCGGTGCAGACCGAGCTCGGCCGCGTCGGGTGTTTCTCTGGGCAGGCCGACGGCAATTGGAATACGTCCTCGCAGCGATCGCTGTCGCAGTTCAACCGCTATGCCGGCACCAAGCTCGACGTGAAGGTGGCGAGCACCGACGCGCTCGATGCGGTCAAGTCAAAACCGTCGCGCGTCTGTCCGCTGGTCTGCGAGCACGGCTTCAAGGTCGATGGCGACAAATGTACCAAGATCGTCTGCCGCGAGGGCTATGCGGTCAACGACGACAATGAATGCGAGAAGCAGCGTGTCGCCAAGCCGGCCAAGCCCGCGACTGCGAAGCGCGACGACAGTGATGAACGCCCGGCACGGCAGCGTCGTCAGGCCGGTGGTGCTGCTGCTGGAGCCGCGGGCGGCTATGGTGCCGCCGCCGGTATTGCCGCCGCCGCTGGTACAGGCCGCGCCACCGCTGGTGGTCAGGTCTTCTGCAATAGCGCGGGCTGCCGCCCCGTCAGCCGCGGTTGCCACCTGGAATATCGCGGTGGCGGTGGCCCCGGCAACGATGCGAATGCCGAGGTGTGTCGTTGAAGGCCGTGCATGATCGAGATCGTCATCCCGGAAGGCCGGGACGACATCAGCTCGCAATCGCGCTCGCCGCGATGTTCACCGTCAGCGCCAACAGCGCCGTGTTGTAGATGAACGACACGATCCCATGCGCCGTCGCCGTTCGGCGGATGGTCTTGTCGGTGATGCCGACGTCGGAGACCTGCGCGGTCATGCCGATCACGAACGAGAAATAGACGAAGTCCCAATAGTCGGCGTGGTCTTCCTTGTCGCCGCTCGGGAATTGCAGGCCGCCCGGCTTGGCGCTGCGATAATAATCATGCGCGTAGTGCAGCGCGAAGGTCGTGTGCACGGCGGCCCATGACAGCGCGATGGTGGTGATCGCGATGGCCAGCTCCAGCACCCCGTGATGCGGTGTGCCGAGCTCGGAGACGATCGCCGCGATGCTGGCGAAGGCGCCGGTTGCCGTCACCAGCAGGATCACGAAGCGGCCGTCGTCCTGCATCGCGGCGGCGCGGCGGATGTGCTGATGGTCGTTGCACAGCATCATCGCATAGACCAGCACGAGATAGACCGCGATCAGCGCATCCCATCCGAGCAGGAGTCGCGTGACCAGCCGGTACGTCCCCGGCAGCAACAGGCAAATCAGGACACCGGCCGCGAGCGCAATGAAGGTCCGCGGCCGCGCATAGACGAGCCGCACCGGCCGCGACATCCGGCGGAAGCGGACGAGAACGGGATCTTCCTTTTCCATGCAGATCGTCCGGTGAGGCCTGAGCGGCATCGCAGGTGCGCTCCCTCCCCCGCTTGCGGGGGAGGGTCGGGGAGAGGGTATCTCCGCAAACGAGAACCCCCAAGAGGAGAGAGCCCTCACCCGGCGCTTCGCGCCGACCTCTCCCGCAAGCGGGAGAGGTGCAGGGGCCCGGAGTTACTAATTCTTCCGTTCGGCCACGAACCGCGCGGCGGCTTGCAGCACCGCGGCGCGGTCGCCGAAGATCGAAACCGCGCCGTCGGCGCGCGCGAGCAGGTCGCGCACGCGCTGCTTGGCGCCCTCGATGCCGAGCTGGGTCACGAAAGTGGTCTTGCCGAGCGCGGCATCGGCGCCGGCCGGCTTGCCGAGCGCGGCGGCATCGCCTTCGACGTCGAGCAAATCGTCGGCAATTTGGAAGGCTTCGCCGAGCGCGCGGCCGTAATCGTCGAGCGCCTGATATTCTTTCTGCGAGGCCTGACCGAGGATCGCGCCGGCGATGCAGCCGTAGCGCAGCAGCGCGCCGGTCTTCATCTGCTGAATGCGGGCGACATCGATCGGCTCGTTGCCGCCGAAGCGGCCTTCGCCGGCAAGATCGAGAATCTGGCCGCCGACCATGCCGCCGATCCCGGCGCAGCGCGCCAGCGCGCGCGTCAGCAGCAGCCGCACATTGGCATCGCGATGGATCTCGTCACGGGTGACGATGTCGAAGGCGAGCGTCAAGAGGCCGTCGCCGGCAAGGATCGCGGTCGCGTCATCGGTCTTCTTGTGCAGGGTGGGGCGGCCGCGGCGCAGGTCCGAATTGTCCATCGCCGGCAGATCGTCATGGATCAGCGAGTAGCAGTGGATGCATTCGAGCGCGGCGCCGACGAGCAGGGCCGCTTCGCGCGGCACGCCGAACACGGCGGCGCTTTCGACCACCAGGAACGGCCGCAGGCGCTTGCCGCCGTTGAGGCTCGAATAGCGCATTGCGTCCATCAGTCGCTTGGGCCGGGCGATTTCATCGTGCAGGATGTCGTCCGACAACAGGCACCCGAGCAGGGCTTCGGTGTCATCAGCGGTCTTGTCCAGACGTTTGGCGAAATCGGACGGGGACGTGCCGGTCATCAAGAGAGGCTCCAGAACTAAAATTCGGCGGGACAATCCTTTATGCGCCCGCCCCAGTCAATCGTTTGGAAGGCCTAAAAAGTGCTGGAAAAGGCCCGAATTATCACAGACTTAATGGCGGGATCCGTGGCCGCTTCTCGTTCCGTGCCGGAAAGGTCGATTTGCGCATCGTCAAAATCCTGCTGGTGGTGCTCGCGGTTGTGCTTCTCGCACCCTATGTGATCGCGCCGTTCTATCGCACCGGCCACCCTGTTTCGACGCTGATGGCCTGGCGCAGCTTGCGGGGCGCGCCGATGCAGCGGCAGTGGATCGATCTGGCTGATATGTCGCCCTCTCTGCCGCGCGCGGTGGTGGCAGCCGAGGACGCCCATTTCTGCAAGCATCACGGCATCGATTGGGGTGCGCTGCGCGAGGCGATCGACGATGCGAAGGAGGACGGCACGCCGTTCCGGGGCGCCTCCACCATCACCCAGCAGGTCGCGAAAAACCTGTTCCTGTGGCAGGGGCGCGATTTCATCCGCAAGGCGCTCGAATTCCCGCTGGCACTGTGGATCGACTTCGTGCTCCCCAAGCCACGGATTCTGGAAATTTACCTCAACATCGCCGAGCTCGGTCCCCAGGGGCAGTTTGGCGTGGAGGCGGCCAGCGCCTATGCCTTCGGCAAATCGGCGGAAAACCTCTCCCCCCGGGAGGCCGCGCTTCTGGCCTCGATCCTGCCGAATCCGGTCAAACGCAGCGCCCGGATGCCCGGCCCAGGCGTGAGGCGGCTGGCGGCCACCTATATGGCGCGGGGGCAGGCGGGCTCGCTTGCGACCTGTTGGCGCGAAAATCGCTGATTTTGGGCCCATTCCGGGCGTATTTTCCGGCCCAAGAGCCTAGCTTTACGGCCAGCCTTCCTCTATAAGCGCGGCCTTGATCGGCATTCAGCTCGCCTCGTATTACGGGTGCTGAGCCGTCCCTTCGCGGACGATGCCCTGATGACACCAATCCCTAGAGGATATTGAAATGGCCGTTCCGAGAAGAAAAACCTCGCCGTCGCGCCGTGGCATGCGCCGCTCGGCAGACGCCATCAAGAAGCCGACCTATGTGGAAGACAAGGACTCCGGCGAGCTCCGTCGTCCGCACCATCTCGACCTCAAGACCGGCATGTACAAGGGCCGCCAGGTCCTGAAGAAGAAAGAGTCCTGAAGGCAGGATCTTTCTTCGGCCGGGAGATCGGACCCGCCCGATTTCGGCCAACCCATGAGATAGACGGTGACGGCGGCGGAGCAAATGCTTCGCCGCTGCATTGTTCTGTCCGGATATCTTGATCGAGAAGGCGTCTCGCCGATGGTCGGTTTCCCGCTGCTCCTGATTCCGCTCGCGGTCTACAACATCATCGCATTTCTGATGCCCAGCGTGTCCTTCTCGGACGTGCTGTTCAAGGTGCCGATGATCACGGGCGAGGCCTGGCCGGTCACACTCGCCGATCTCCTGCTCGCGCTCGGCGTGGTGCTGCTGCTGCTCGAAGTGGTCAAGGGCGCGCGGCCCGGTTCGAAGTTCCTGATGGATCACTTGCTGTCGCTGATCATCTTCGGCGCGGCCGCTGCCGAATTCGTGATGTGGCCCAAATTTGGCAACTCCACCTTTTTCCTGCTGGTGCTGCTCGCGATGGCCGACTTCCTCGGCGGCATTGCCCAGCGCACGCGCCGCCGCGTCACCTATGTCGCCGAGACCACGGTGCCGGCGCCACGCAAGGCCAAACGCAAGGCCGAAGCGCCGGCGGATGATGCGGAGGCCGCCTCCAAGTTTGAGCCGGTGATTGCGCCGCAGGTGCCGCCTGCTGCCTCGGCGCAATCCGTCGCCGAATCCGTGCTGATGGATCATCCTGCGCCAAAGCCGGTGCAGGGCGCACCCTCGCCGGAAATTCCCTCGCCGCATCTTCAGCCCGGCAACGGCACGCCGTCGCCGGATACGCCGCCACGCTGATCGGCCTCAAGCCACCTGCCGCGTCCGCGCGGCGACGCTTCCCAGCGGCCGCTTGCTGCCATAGGCCGTCCGTGCATCTTCGGAAGAGGCGCGGCGGAGCCGGGTAGTCTGGGGCAGATACTCGGCGTTGGCGATGAGCTGGGTGACGAAGCTCGGATCGGGGCGCGGCAGCGGCGCCTTGTGAACCCATTGCAACGTCGGCATCAACGGCACCAGGGCCGTGCCTGTGCCGTTGTCCGCCGCGTCCGATCGATCCGTACTCAACATCGCAATCACCGTTGATCCGGCAAGATTGTCGCGTTTCGAGACGCGGGCGCCGGTGCGAGTCCTGTACTCGCAAGGCTTATGCCGGCCGGGCCGGTTTGGTTCCCCGCGCCAGGGAAACGTGGTTTCCAAATTGTTTATCAACTTTGCCTAGGGTCGGAGGCGAATCTGGCTCTATTCTGGGCCGGCTCAGGACTTCTCCACTGTCCCAAAACGAGGCGATTTTGACCCCCGCATTGCCGCAAGCCTCCGACATCCTGGCCGCGCTCGGTCAGGCCGTGTTCGCCTGGGACATCGCCAGCGATGCCATCGTCTGGGGTGAGCAGGTCGCCAGCATCTTTCCCGGTATTCCCGCCGAGCGGCTCGCGACCGGCGCCGAATTCGCCAAGCTGATCGAGCCCGCGCAAACGCTGCGGACGGCCGCGCTGGCGCAGACGTCCCCCGTGCACGGCGCCGACGGCACGCCCTACCGGGTCGAGTATGGCGTGCGCATGAGCGCATCCGATCCCGTGATCTGGATCGAGGAGACCGGCCGCTGGTTCGCTGGTCCCGACGGCCGTCCCACGCGTGCGATCGGCTCCGTCCGCATCAATAATGAACGCCACGCCCGCGACGAGGAGCTGACGAAGCTGGCCCGGCTCGATCCGCTGACGGGCGAGCTCAACCGCTCGCATCTGATCGCGGCGCTCGCCGAGACGATTGAGGAGACCACTCGCTTCCGCTCGACGGCGGCCTTCATGCTGGTCGGCATCGATCATCTCGCCCGCGTCAACGATGCCTTCGGCTTCGACGTTGCCGATGCCGTGATCCTCGACATTGCCAAGCGCATTCGCTCGCGCCTGCGCGGCGGCGACGTGCTTGGGCGATTCTCAGGCAACAAGTTCGGCCTGATCCTGAAGAACTGTACCGTCGACGACATGAACGTTGCCGCGGAGCGCTTCCTCGCCGGCATCCGCGACGAGGTTGTGCCGACGAAATCAGGCCCGGTCTCCGTCACCGCGTCGATCGGCGCAGTGAGCCTGCCGCGCTATGCCCGCAACACCGACGAGGCCGTCAACCGCGCCCATGAGACGCTGGATGCCGCCAAGCGCCGCCGTGCCGGCTCGTTCGCGGCCTGGCGTCCGGATGCCGCGCGCGACGCACAGCGTCGCGGCAATATTCGCGTCACTGACGAGATCGTCACCGCGCTCAACGAGCGCCGTATCAAGCTCGCCTATGAACCCGTTGTCTCGGCGGTCTCGCGCGAGCGCGCATTCCATGAATGCCTGGTGCGGATGGACCAGGGCGACGGCCAGGTGCTGCTTGCGCCTGATATCGTGCCGGTCGCCGAGCGGCTCGGCCTGATCCGTCTGGTCGACCATCGCGTGCTCGAGCTCGTGGTCGCCGAGCTCGCTGCCGCGCCCGACATCTGTCTCAGCCTCAACATCTCGCCTGACACCACCATGGATCCGGACTGGTGGGCCGGGATCGAGTCGCTGATGCTGGCTCATCCCGGCGTTGCCGAGCGGCTGATCGTCGAGATCACCGAGACGGTCGCGATCCAGGACATCGACGACGTTCGCGCCTTCGTCGGCCGCCTCAAGCATTTCGGCAGCCGCATCGCCATCGACGATTTCGGCGCCGGCTACACCTCGTTCCGAAATCTGCGCAAGCTCGGCGTGGACATCGTGAAGATCGACGGCGCTTTCGTGCAGAACGTCACGCATTCCGCCGACGACCGCGCCTTCGTGCAAACCCTGATCGACCTCGCCCGGCGCCTCGACATCAAGACCGTCGCCGAATGGGTGCAGGACGAAGAGGCCGCAAACATGCTGCGCGACTGGGGCTGCGACTACATCCAGGGCCGCCTGATCGGGCTCGCGTCGGCGGAGCGCCCGTGGGGCGCGGGGCCAGATAGCGCGCTGCCTGCGGCGAGCTAAGAGGCCGGGTGGGCAAAGGCGCACTTGCGCCGTGCCCACCACATCTCCAACAATGCGGCGCGAATGGTGGGTACGCTTCGCTTTGCCCACCCTACGAAACCTCACGCGCCCTCGTCCAACGCAACCAGCTCGCGCTTCTTGCGCAGTGACGGTAGCAGCGGCGCGATCAGCAGCGCCAGCGCGAATGCGAGACACACCCCGGAGATCGGTCGCTGCACAAAGGTCCAGAGATCGCCCTGCGACAGGATCAGCGACTTGCGCAGGTTGTTCTCCATCATCGGCCCCAGCACGAAGGCGAGCACCAGGGGCGCCGGCTCATAGCCGAGCTTGCGCATGAAATAGCCGATGATCCCGAACGCGATCATCACATAGACGTCGAACACGTTGTTGCTCGAGCAGTAGACGCCCAGGATCGTGAACAGGATGATCAGCGGGAACAGGATGTTGTAGGGCAGCTTGAGCAGCTGCACCCACATGCCGATCATCGGCAGGTTCAGGATCAGCAGCATGACATTGCCGATATACATGCTGGCGACGATGCCCCAGAACAGGCCGGGGTTTTGCGTGATCAGCAGCGGTCCCGGCTGCAGTCCGTGAATGACGAAGGCCCCCAGCAGCAGCGCCATCACCACATTCGGCGGGATGCCGAGCGTCATCAGCGGAATGAAGGCGCCGCCCGCCGCGGCGTTGTTCGCCGATTCCGGCCCGGCGACGCCCTCGATCGCCCCGTGGCCGAAACGCTCGGGCGTCTTCGACAGCCGTTTCTCCAGCGCGTAGGACGCAAATGACGCCACCACCGCGCCGCCGCCCGGCAGGATGCCGAGGAAAAAGCCGAGGATCGTGCCGCGGCCGACCGGGCCTGCACTCACCTTCCAGTCCTCTTTGTTGGGCAGGAGATGGGTGATCTTGGTGTTGATGATGTCGCGCTTGATGGCCTGCTCGGTGTTGAGAAGCACTTCGGCGACGCCGAACAGGCCCATCACGACGGGCACGAGGCCGATGCCGTCGATCAGCTCCATGCGGCCAAAGGTCAGCCGCGGCTGCGCGGTGATGCTGTCGAGCCCGACCAGCCCGAGCACGACGCCGATGCACGCCATCAGCAGTGCCTTTGGCATCGATCCCTGGGTGAGGAAGGTGAGCACCACGAGGCCGAGCACCATCAGGCTGAAATACTCGGCCGGGCCGAAGGCGATGGCGATGCTGGCAAGCTTCGGGGCCACCAGCATCAAGGCGACCAGCGCAAAGGTGCCTGCGACGAAGGAGCCGAAAGCGGCGATGCCGAGCGCGGGGCCGGCGCGGCCCTGCTTCGCCATCTGGTGGCCGTCGATGCAGGTGACGACGGAGGCGGCTTCGCCGGGGATGTTGACCAGGATCGAGGTGGTTGAGCCGCCATACATCGAGCCGTAATAGATGCCGGCCATCATGATGATGCCGGATTCGGGCGTTCCCGACAGCGTCACGGGCAGCAGCAGCGACATCGCCGAGATCGGCCCGATGCCCGGCAGCACGCCGACCAGCGTGCCGATGAAGACGCCGATGAAGCAGTAGAGCAGGTTGATCGGCAGCAGCGCGACGCCGAATCCATGTGCCACGTTGACAAGCGTATCCATGGGGTCAACCGATCCCGAACAGGCCTGAGGGCAACTGGATCAACAGCAGCCGCTTGAGCACCCACCACATGCCTGATGGCACCAGCACGGCGATCGGGACCGCCAGGGTCCAGCGCACCGGATCGATCAGCCGCAACAGCAGCAGCATCAGCGGGATCGACGACAACAAGAATCCCAGCGGCTCCAGCGCGAAGGCGAATGCGGTGAGGCAGGCGATGAGGAGAAGCGGCTTGCTCCAGCGCACATTCTCCCAGCGCGAGGCCAGCGTCGGCCCGCCCTCGGTGACCGCCGAAATGATGATGGCGCCTGCGAACACGCACATCAGGATGCCGGTGTAGAACAGCACATAGCCGGAGCCGGGATCGTTGATGGTGCCGAGCTTGAGCTTCAAGCCCGACCAGATCACGAAGCCGCCGAGTGCGAGCCCGATCAGCCCGCCCCAGAGTTCGGAGTTGCTGAGGCGGAGCTTGACGTTGGTTGGGTTGGTCATGTGAAACACCTCTCGACCACCGTCACCCTGAGGTGGCCGCTTCTTCAGCGGCCCTCGAAGGGTGGCGGTGCCCCGATCCATCCTGAGGTGCGAGCCTCAAGCGCGGCTCGCACCTCAGAATGACGTCAGCATGTGTGGCGGTTACTTCTTCGCAAGGCCGAGCGTCTCGATCACCTTGCGCTCGGACGCCGTGACCTCGACGACGAACTTCTTGTAGTCCTCGGTGTTCTTGTAGTTCGGCACCATGTCGTATTTGGCGAGCGTTGCCACGACCGCGGGATCCTCGACCGCCTTCTTGAAGGCGTCGTGCAGCTTGGCGACGATCTTGGGATCCATTCCTTTCGGTCCTGCAATGCCGAAGGGGGAATCATAGACCATGGGGTAGCCGAGCTCCTTCAGCGTCGGCACGTCGGGATAGTTCGGCGAGCGTGCGCCGGTCCACACCATCAGCAGCCGCAGCTTGCCGGCGTCGACCAGCGGCCGCCATCCCGTGGAATCCGCCTGAAGCATTGTGTGCTGGCCGAGCACGGCGGCATTGGTCTCCGCGCCGCCCTTGAAAGGGACTTGCGTCAGCTTGATGCCGGACATCGCGGCGATCTGCTCCATGCCGATATGCAGTGAAGTGCCGGCGCCCGGCGTGGCGTAGGTCACTTTGCCGGGGTTCGCCTTTGCGAACTCCACCACGTCCTTCCAGCTCTTGAACTGCGACTCCGCGCTGGTCGTCACACCGAAGGTGTAGCCCGTGAGATGGACGATGTAGGTGAAATCCTTCGCCGGATCCCACGACACCTCCTGCATCAGCGGCAGACGGAACACCGTGATCGGAATCTGCGAGATGGTATAGCCGTCCGGCTTCGCCGACGCCGCCATCGTCGCCGGTCCGACCGTGCCGCCGCCGCCGGCCTTGTTGTCGATCACGATCGGCTGCCCCAGGACCTTCGAGGCGCTGTCGGCGATCGCGCGCATCGAGATGTCGGTCGATCCGCCGGCCGGCCATGGCACGATCAACGTGATCGGTTTGCTGGGATAGTCCTGCGCACTGGCGGCGGTCGCGAGCAATGCGCCCACAACATGCATGGCGGCAAAGGCAATCGTCTTCAGCCCGTATCGCGACATCGAAATACCTCCCTCGCAGCGGTCTCGGTGGACCGCCGTTTCTCATTGTTATGAGGGGATTGTCCCCGAAATCATGGAAGAAGAAAAGCGCATTGAGTGGATCGCCCGCATGGGCGAGGCAGCGACTCCCGCGGAAACGCGGCGTGCGACAATTGGTCGTTTGGAAGTGTGCCGAGAGGCGGAATTTGAGGAGGCTTGAAGCCCCTATGCCACGCGCCGGACCATGTTCAGCGTCTCGATGGTGCGGCCGACCTCCGATGCGAGACAGGGCTTGCCGAAATAATAGCCTTGGACGGCGGTGCAGCCGCATTCGCGGACGAAGTCGAGTTGCTCCTCGGTCTCCACCCCCTCCGCCGTGGTCTCGACGCCGAGCACGGAGCCGAGGCTCGCGATCGTTCTGACGATGGCAACGCTCTCCGGGCTTTCGCCGAGCGTGCCGACGAAGGAACGGTCGATCTTGATGCGGTCGAACGGAAACTTGCGCAAGTAGCTCAGCGAGGAATAGCCAACCCCGAAATCGTCGAGGCTGACGCGCACCCCCAACGCGCGGAGCTGGTGCAGGATGTCGATCGTCGCCTCGCTGTCGTCGAGCAGCGCCGTCTCCGTGACCTCGAGCTCGAGCCGCTGCGGCGGCAGGCCGGCTTCCGCAAGTGCGCTCGTGACCATCGCTACCAGTCCGCGCGAGCGGAACTGCACCGGAGACAGGTTCACCGCGACCGTGACGCCGGGCCAGGACGCGGCGGCCGCGCAGGCCGTGCGCAGCACCCATTCGCCGATCGGAACGATCAGCCCGTTCTCCTCCGCAATCGGAATGAATTCGGCCGGAGAGACGAAGCCGCGCGAAGGATGCTTCCAACGCAGCAGCGCCTCGAAGCCGGTGAGCTCGGAGGGATCGAGCCGCATCTGCGGTTGGAACACCAGGTGGAATTCACGCGCCTCCAGCGCGCCGCCCAGATCCTGCTCCAGTGCGTGCCGGCTGCGCGCCTCTTCCTCCATCTCGGGCTCGAACAGCTGATAGGCTCCACGCCCCTTGGCCTTGGCCTGGTACAGCGCGAGGTCGGCGCATTTCATCAGCTCATCGGCATCGAGGCCGTGGTCGGGTGCGATCGCGATCCCGACGGAGACGCCGACATGGATCGACTGGCTTTCCAGCGGCGGGGGATGACCGATGATGTCGACCAGGCGGCGGGCGAGCTCCTCAGCCGATTGCGGTTGCGGTCCGCGCTGAAGAACGGCGAATTCGTCACCGCCGAGCCGCGCGACGGTGTCGTGTTCGCCGACATTCTCCTTGAGGCGCGCCGCGACCCAGCGCAGCAAGCGGTCGCCTGCGGCGTGGCCGAGGCGGTCGTTGACGGTCTTGAAATTGTCGAGATCGAAGCACAGCACCGCCATGGCGCCGCCGGCGATCGCGACCTGGTTCAGTCCCTCGCCCATCTTATCGCGGAACAGCGTGCGGTTGGGCAGGTCGGTGAGCGAATCGTGCCGCGCCATGTGCGCCACCCGGGCCTGGGCCTTGTGGCGCTCGGTCACGTCCTCATAGGTGACGACCCAGCCGCCATGCTCCATCCGTTTGTGATTGAGCTTGATGATGCGGCCGTCGCTCAAATGGCGGTGCAGCGTGTGCTCGCCTTCGCGCAGCCTCTCGACGTAGTCGGCGTAGAGCTTGGCGCCGGTTGTGTTCGGATGGATGCCGAGCTCGCAGCTATGCTCCATGATCTCTCGCATCGAGACGCCGGGCTTCACGAACTCCGGCGACAGTCCGTACATCTCGATATAGCGGCGGTTGCAGACGATCACGCGCAGGCTCGCATCGAGCATGCACAGGCCCTGGCTCATGTTGTTCAGCGCGGCGTCGAAGCGGCGATACTGTTCGCTCAGCTGCTCGATCGCACGTTCGCGCTCGGTGATGTCCTCATAGGTGGCGACGAAGCCGCCCTCGGGGAGCGCGCAATAGCGTACCGAGATCACCGTGTCATTCGACATGCGCCGACGCATTGATGAGGAGTCGCGATTCGCGATCCTCATGCTGGCGGCGTCGACGAGTTGTTGCGGACTGTATTCGGAGGAGAACGCGCCGTTCGCCATCGAACGCTCGATCAGCTCGACCAGGTGGGTGCCGGGCCGGGTCTCCTCGGGCGAGAGCCCGTAGATCTTGCGGTAGGTGGTGTTGCAGACGCGCAGGCGCATGTCGCTGTCGTAGAAGGCGAGCCCGTGCGCCATGTTCTCCAGCGCCGCATCGAGAATGACGTTCTGCTGCCTCAGTGTTTCCTCGTATTGCAGCCGCTCCGTGACGTCCTCGTGCACCGTCACCCAGCCGCCATCGGGCAGGAAGCGGGAGACCGCCTGCACCATACGTCCGTCGTAACGCATCACCAGCAGGGTTTTGGCCTTCCTGGTGCGCACGTCCTCCAGCCTGATGTCATGGAACTCGTCGGCCGACATGCCCGGCAGGTTGCCGCGCGAAAGCCAGTGGTCGATGGCCGCGCTGTGCGCGATGCCAGGTTTCATGATTTCGGGGTCGAGGTTGTAGAGCTTCAGGAAACGCTCGTTGCAGACGACGACACGGCTGTCGGCGTCATACATGATGAGGCCGTGCGACATGTTGGCGAGCGCATGCTGGCTGCGCTCGGTCTGCACGTGCAATTCCGCCTCGAGCCGGGCGAGGCGGGTGACGTCGTCGCAGATCGTCATCCAACCGCCGCCGGGAAGCGGCTTCAACTCCAGCGACATGACGAGGTCGCTCGCCAGCCGCTGCTCGGTTCGGAACGGCTTGCCCGCGGCGATCTGCGCGATCCGCGCCGAATACAGCGTATCGAGCTCGCTTTCCGGAAAGTTACCGCGGCTTGCGCTGTGCGCGAGCACCTCACGGTAGCTCGTGCCGACCCGCACGATGTCGGCCGACATGTCGAACAGAGTGAGGTAGCGCTGGTTCACCAGCACGATCCGGTTGTCGGCGTCGTAGACGCAGACGCCCTGCTCCATGTGGTCGAGCGCAAGCTGGCTCAGCGCGACCAGGGCTTCCGGGCCCTGCTCGCTGCGTGCACCAGGCTCGTTGTCGCGGGTCGACATCATGGGGTCGGCGGGACCTCGACAGGCAAAAGACTTAACGCAACCTATTTCAGCCGCCGAGGGTAGCGAAGAGGCCGGAAAATTCCCTTAAGCGCAGTAGTTTACGGAGGGTGACTGACGATGGTGGGAGAGCGCGCAAATGATCAGCAAACAAAGCGATAGCCCGTAGCCAGATGAGCGTAGCGACATCCGGGACGACCATTCCCGCATGTCGCTGCGCTCATGCGGGCTACAGGGTCGAGCGCTGCCCTAGGGCCCGTACAGCACGAGCTCCGTGTCGGTGAGGTCGCCGAGCTGCGGCCGGTGCGGGCCTTTGAAATATTTGCGGCCGCGCCGCTCGGTGTAGATGCCGACGAGGCCGGGAATCGGGCCGTTGGCGTCCACGGCCACCGAAATCTTGCCGAGCCGCAGCAGCAGCCGGCCGATGCGGCCGGCGCATTCGGCATATTCGGCGGCACTCCGGCAATAGATCAGCTTCATAGCGGGCGGCGCAATGAAGCCGCGGCGGATCCGCACTGGTTGCAGGATGAAGGGAAACGTTCCCTTCGGCGTGCGGCAGACGAGGCTGAGGCAATTGTAGCGCGCATGCCGCGTCAAGAGCTCGGTCTCGGCTTCGGAAAGCCCATCGATCCGCTTGGCGTGCGGCGGAATGACCTCGATCTCGCTCCAGCGCGGCGCGCGCGCCAGCGCAGGGACGGAGAAGAATATGCCGCGGCAATAGGCGCGAAAGCCCTGCGTCTCGATGATCGGCCAGGTCCACGGCGCCGGGCTGATGTTGAAATAAGTGACGTCCTTGTGCCGCTGGGCAATCTTGGTCAGCAGCGGGGCGTAGTTGCGGTAGGCCGGGTCGACATACCAGCTCGACAAATTGCACCGGATGGCGGTCTCTTCGCCGTCCTTGCGCGCCGTGTAGATCAAGAGCAGCACGCCGACCGGCGTGCCGTCGTCGTCGAGCATGTAGCCAAAGCGCGGATAGCCCTCCGGCACAGGCCGGAAGGCCTGCCGGCGCAGGCCCTGAATCCAGTATTCGCGTGAACGGCCGACGAAGCCGCGCGTCAGCAAGTCCGCGATCTTATCGACGTCGGACTCGGTGATCTCGCGGCATCGAACCTTGGTATGGATCACGCTCGTCTTGCCCGTGGAAATGGTTGGCCTCGTGAGTTGCGTTAGCGCCAGCCTTCGCCGTGGGCACCTGCCGCAACATGCGGCTGCAGGCCCAGGACGTCCCGTACCTTGGCCGGCCAGGCGGAAAGATCGGTGCCGTGGGTGTGGAACATGGCGACGGCCAGACGGTCCATGCCGAAGGCAACGCAGCCGGTATGGGCCGGCTCGCCATCGGCGTCCCGGATTTCCCAGGTCGTGCCGAAATGCTCGCGGTGATAGTTGAAGCTCATGCAGGCGGTCGGCTGCTCCTCCGAGCGCAGCGGAATGAGGAGCTCGAACTTGAGCTGCTGCTGCTTCTGGCTCACCGCCTTCATCTGGCCGACCCGGCCGAAGAAGGGGTCGCTGGCATAGTCGACGCGGAAGGTCAGGCCGAGGTCGCGGGCGATCGCCTGCGCGCGCACCATCCAGCGCTCGCGGAAATCAGCGACGTCGTCGGGGGTGCCGATGCAGACATATTCGCGCATCCGGAACGATTGCAGCCGGTCGAGATGTTTCGACGGCTCGCGGCGGAAGCAGTCCGCGGCGACATCGAAGCGCAGACCGCCCTTCGGCAAAGGTCCACGGCTCGCCGCGATCGGGTAGACGGGATAGCAGGCGGCTGGTGACAGCACGAGATCGGCCGGCGAGAGCGACGTGGTCCAGTCGCCGCCGGCATCGAAGCGGCTCACCGCGGCGTTGATCTCGCGTTCGGTGCCGTGCAGGCCACAGACGCAGCCGAGCAGGTTCGGAAAGCTCTTGAGATAGCCGGATTTTTCCAGCTGGGCGCGGCTCATCACCGGCGGGAAGCGCATCACCTCGGTGCCGGTCTCGCGATGGCTGGTGATCAGCGCCGCGAGCTTCTCGACCACGCCCTCGTAGAGCGCGGTGCGGGCATAGACGCCGTCGGCGCCCATGCGATGGAACAGCTTGTCCGCGAGATGATCGAGCGGATCGATCATCTGCGGCGCGGTATCGGGCGAATTGGGGAGGACGGCAATGTTCATGGTTCGATGTCCTGCTATCTCAAAATTGTTCTTGTTGATTCCGTCGCCAAGGCACGTCAGTCGCGAAGGCTTGTCGGCACCCCGCTCATCAGTGTCGATGTCGCGGCGTTGGCCAGGATCCGATCGTTGTTGATCATGATCGGCGACGACAGCACGTCGCGGAGGTGACGGCCCATGGTGAAATCGCCGTCGTTGCGATAGCCGGAAAGACCCGTGGTGCGCATCGCATGCATCACGGTCTCGACTGCGAGCTCGGAGGCCTGCACCTTCAGCAGCGTGATCGACGACTGGAAGTCGAGCGAGCCGAGCGCACGCTCGTCATGCTCGGCGCCGGCGAAGGCGTCGATGTTGGCGGCGATCAGCGCGCGCAGCTTGGCCAGCGACATCTTGGCGGCGGTGAAGTGCGCGGCGGCCGGGGGCATCTGGCCGCCGGAAGAGCGCGCTGCCTTGCGGATGAAGGCCTGCGCGCGGGTCACGGCCGCGGCGGCGATGCCGGCCCAGGCCGACGACCAGCACAGATGCGCGAACGGCGTCATGGTCTGGGCGTGGATCTTGTCGTAGGATTCCGGGAAGACGCGGTCGGCGGGGCAGTCGACCCTCAGCTCGAAGCCGGTCGAACAGGTGCCGCGCATGCCGAGCGTTTCCCAGCCCTGGGTCTGCTTCAGCGAATAATCGTCCTTGGCAAGCGCCATCAGCACCTGGTCGGAGGCGGCGGCATCGGTGGCGCGGCGGGCGATGGTGACGAGACCATCGGCCTCGGCGCCATAGGAGATCACGGTGGCATCGCGCACCAGCGAGACGGTGTCGCCGGCGTGGTCGACGGCGGCGGCGCTGGCGCGGATGTTGCCGCCATTCTGGCCCTCGGTGGTGGAGGAGGCGAGCAGCCACTGGTCACGGGCAACCCGGCGCATCATGGTCTCCATCCAGGGAATGCCATGGCCGTGCCTGATGACGCAGGCGACCTTGGTCTGGTGCATCGCGTAGATCATCGCCGTGGAAGCGCAGGCGCGTCCGAGCGTGTAGCAGATGTCGGTGACGTCATAGATCGAGGCACTGAGGCCGCCGAACTCGACCGGGATCATGACACCGAGCAATTTTTGCTCGCGCGCGACCTCGAAAGCCTTGTGCGGGAAGCGGGCGTCGCGATCGACCCCGTCTGCGTCGGCCGCTGCCGCTGCGGCTGTCCGGGCGGCGCGCTCGATCAGGGAGGGACCCTGCTCGAGAAAGCTCGTCTGCATTTCGTCGACAGTAAGGACTGCTTCACGCACGTTCATACTCGTCCGCCTCCGGTTTGCCGTTCGAGATCGCCGGCATCATTCGCGATGCCGATTGAAGTGATCCTCCGGCCATCTTTGCTTGTGAGATGAGGCTACGGATTTAATTCAAATTCGTCGATGAAATAGAGGGTAAACAAAACCCAATTCCGAACGAACAGTTAAGGTCCGGTTGTTGGCATCACCCGATTTTCCGGCATCGCGTTAGGACTCTGGAAGAAGCCTGAATTTCAGACAATCTGAGTCATCGTTTACTAAGAAAAGCGAACTATTGGTGCGGCCCATTGCAGGACCGACAGGCCGTGCCCATCGTAGCCGGCAGTCCGATCCGACCCCGATAGACAGATGGGAATTTGCCGATGCAGGCCTTCGATACCGATTTGCGCAATCGCATCATCAAGCTGGTGAAGAGCATTCTCGAACAGAATTCACTCACCGCAGACGTCACACCACAGGCGAAGCTCGTCGATGTCGGCCTGACTTCGATGGACATGGTCAATCTGATGCTCGGCGTCGAAGCCGAGTTCGACTTCACCATTCCGCAGTCCGAGATCACGCCGGAGAATTTCCAGTCGGTCGAGACCTTGGAGCGGATGGTCGCGACCCAGCTGCAGCCGGCGACCGCGGCGTAATCTGCGCACCGATCTCTCTCCGGTGTCGTCCCTGCCTAGTGCGCAATTGCGCACTAGGCAGGGACGACACTGAGTGTGAGGCCGCGTCACCGCTCCTCACACGACCGCCATCACCCCTCCATCCCCGTTCCAAATCCGTCGCAAAACTGGCATAGCTTAACCAGG
>NZ_PGVG01000061.1 GCF_002795245.1 Bradyrhizobium forestalis
GGTTGTTGGCGACGACGGCCGGCGCAGCGGGAGGCGCAGGCGGCGGCGTCGTTGCCGGACGCGATCCGCCGGCGCCCGGAATGAACGAGAAATCTTCGGCCAATGACGAGGAAATCCACGGCACCTGCTCGCCGCGCGAGGCGCGGGTGACGCCCATCTTGGTGCGGTTCAGCGTCTCCTCGGCCATCAGGTCGGGGACGCGGATCTCCTTCAGCAGTTCCTGGACGAACAGGCTGTGGTCACCACCGGCGTCCGAGACCACCGAGGCCAGCGCCGCCGAATACATCACCAGGGTGCCGTTGGGCGCGATAACCGGGGTCAGCCCCGCCGAGAAGCTGCGGAACCGGCGCTCGAACGGGTTGCGTCTGGAGGCATCGATCAGCGCAATCTTGACGCCGGCGCCGCGGGTGTTGAGCTCGCCGAGCACGGTCTCGAGGCTGAAGCCATCGCGGCGCACGTCGGATTCCGTCCAGATCTGCGCATCGACCGGCAGCAAGTAGCTCTGGCGCGCCGACTGGATGCCGAAACCGCTGAAGAACACCAGCGCCACCGATCCCGGCTTGATCTTGCCGTAGAGCTTGTCGAAGGCGCGGCGCATGCCATCGCCGGTCAGGTTCTCGCCGACCTCGACCGAAAAGCCGTCCCGCTTGAGCTCATCGGCGACGTCGCGCGCATCGTTGATCGGTTCCTTCAACGGAGCATCCGCGTCCGGATATTTGGCGTTGCCGATGACCAGCGCAAAGCGGTCACCGGCCGCAAGCGATGGAGCAGTCGGGACAAGCGAGACGAGCAAGGAGAGAAGAAAAAAGAAGCGAATTTTCATAATCAGCGCGGTCCAGCCAAAAAGGCGCCGTTCCAGCTTGCGCCGCGGCGACCTTAACTTACGCTTCCTGCATTATCAAACCGGGGACGGGGGGCGTCAACCGCTTGGAGATTCGGCATTATCGTGACGATGGAGCGCAACGCAGGGGGCGTGCCGCGAGCGGAATAGACGGATTGTCATGACAGTCCTCGGTGACCTCGATCCTATCGGCGGCACGTTAGGGCAACCATGGCGATGAAGATGTGATTGGTCTCACATTGCAGCCCCGCCTTCGCCGCAACGCCCCACGTTTGACCTTTCCTGCCGGCGATGGCTTTGTGTGCGCGATCGTCCCACAAGATCCAACTCGAAAAAAGCAAGACCCATGGGAAACGTCTACGAGATCTACGCCCTGCGCTATGCGACGATGTCGCCCCGCACCCCCCACATGAACTTCCTCCTGCCCGACCCGCATGACAATGCGGCGCAGGACCTCGATTATTTCGTCTGGCTGATTCGAGGGCACGGCCGCGACATCCTGGTCGATACCGGCTTCAATGCCGAGGAGGCGAGCGCGCGGGCGCGCAAGCTGACGCTCAATCCGGTCGATGCGCTGGAGCGCTTTGGCGTCGCGGCAACAGCCATTCGCGACGTCATCGTGACGCATCTGCACTACGACCATGCCGGCAATCTCGACCGCTTCCCGAATGCGCGCTTCCATCTGCAGGAGCGTGAGATGGCTTACGCGACGGGGCGCTGCATGTGCAACGGACTGCTGCGACATCCGTTCTCGGTTGAGCACGTCACGCAGATGGTGCGCCATGTCTATGGCGAGCGTGTCACCTTCTATTCCGGCGACGGCGAGGTCGCTCCAGGCGTGACCGTGCACCGCGTCGGCGGCCATTCCGACGGCTTGCAGGTGGTGAAGGTCGAGACCGCGCGCGGCTCGGTGGTGCTGGCATCCGATGCCGCGCATTACTACGCCAATCTGCAGCGCCGCAGCCCATTCCCGATCGTCTACAATGTCGGCGACATGGCGGCCGGCTGGGAGACGATCGAGCGCCTCGCCGGCCATCCTGATCGATTCATTCCCGGCCATGATCCGATCGTGACGGAGATCTATCCGCGCGCCAGCGACAAGGTCGACGCCTGGGCCCTGCATCTGCCGCCGACGCGGTCGTTTGCGAAATAGCGATCGTCATTCCGGGGCGTGCGAAGCGCGAGCCCGGAATCCATTTATCGACGTAACTGGTGGCGCGATGGATTCCGGGCTCGCCGCGTCGCGGCGCCCCGGAATGACAGCGGCGGCTAATACGCCTGCTTGGCGTCGGCCTCTTCGCTGGTCTGGATCAGATCGAGACTCTGCTCGATCTTGCTGAGCAGAGCTCGTCGGATGGGTTGAGACGGGCGGTGGGCGCGATGTTAACGAGCGCCGGCAGGATCCGCGCAAGCAACGATATCGTGGGGAGATTTTCGAGCCGCTAGCTCTGGAGGAGAGAACACCGCCAGGTATCCTCCGTCCCCTGCGAGCTCATATGTGGCTATCTCGCGATAGTCGACGGCGGCCAACTCGCAGCGCAAGAGCTCGATTGGCGTGCCATGCTTCGACGTCGGAAGCTCAAGATCGACAATTCCGACCCGCGCACCTTGCTTCAAGGCGGGCGCGAGATTGTAGAGGAAGGCATAGGGTTGGGCTATCTCGTGATACATATGCACGAGGATTGCGGCGTCCAGCGAGGAAGCGGGCAGACGCGGGTCGTGTGGTTCGCCGAGCGCGAATTGCACGTTTGTCAACTTCAGAAGTTTTGTTCGCCTGGCGAGTTCGACGAGGTAATCCCGCGTGACGTCCTGGGCAACGACAGTGCCGGCGGGCCCGACGAGGTGCGAGAGCCTGACCGTGTGGTAGCCACTGCCTGCTCCAATGTCGCCGACTGTCATACCTGGTTTCAGGTCAAGATCGCGTGCGATTTGACCGGCTTCATTGAGGGCGTCGCGGCGCTCTTCGGCGGAGCGGCGCGGGCTGACGATTCGTGCGACAGGACGCTGCGGTGAAGGAAACTCGTTTGCAGCGACTCCGGAGGAAGCCAGATAACCTATGTCAGCGGCATATGCGCGCGTTGCGGCAAACGCCACGAGTAGCATCGTTATATACGCCACTGCCGTCACGGTCCTACCAAGCCTTCTCAACCGGACTCCCAAAAGCTGACGTCTGCGCCTTTATGAGTACGCGCCCTAATACGCCTGCTTCGCATCCGCCTCTTCGCTGGTCTGGATCAGATCGAGACTCTGCTCGATCTTGCTAAGCAGGACCGAGAGCTGCTTGCGTTCCTGCGGGGAGAGGCAGGCGAGGATCTCGTCTTCACGCCGCAGCAATTGCGGGAACAGCTCTTCATAGAGCGCGCGTCCCTTCTTGGTCAGTTGCAGGCGGAATTCGCGGCGGTCGGCTTCGTTCTCGACGCGCTCGATCAGTCCCTCATTCAGCAGCGTGGTCACCGCGCGGCTGATGGTGGATTTGTGCGTGCGGGTGCATTGCGAGATGTACTGCGCACTGCAGGCATCGTTGCGAAAGCCGAGCGTGGCGATGACGCGCCAGGCCGGAATGTCGAGGCCGTGACGCTCCTGATATTCGACCGCGAGCGCGGAACTCACCTCCGCCGCCAGGCGGTTGAGACGGAACGGCACGAACTTGAACAGATCGAGCCGCGCCTTCGGCCGCGGCGAAGCCTCGTCGGCCTGCCGTGTCTTCAGCGCGATGTCGCTGGATGTCCTCGCCAAGGCTGCGCTCCGAATTCCAGTTGACGGCCGGCCGGCTCCGGTCCAAAATAGTTGCACGTGAGACTATCTAGCAGATCGGTCGTCTTCTGACCAGAGCCGAGGTTAGTGTATGGCGCCGGCCAATACGCATCAGGCCAAAACCCAGTTCGGCTATCGCCGTCATCCCGATCAGGACCGCTCTGGGCCAAGCCCCGCGGCGCATCCGGTCGTGATTGTCGGCGCGGGTCCGGTCGGGCTGTCGCTGGCGATCGATCTTGCCCAGCGCGGCCAGCGCGTCGTCCTGCTCGATGACGCCGACCGCATCGGCGAAGGCTCGCGCGCGATCTGCTTCTCGAAGCGCTCGCTGGAATATTGGGACCGGCTCGGCGTCGGCGACCGCATGGTCGAGAAGGGCGTGGTGTGGAGCGTCGGCCGGATCTTCCACGGCGAACAGCAGCTCTACCAGTTCAATCTCCTGCCGGAAGACGGTCACAAGCGGCCGGCCTTCATCAATCTCCAGCAATATTACGCCGAGGCCTATCTGGTCGATCGCATCAACGAGCTGCCCGAGATCGACCTGCGCTGGCGCAACAAGGTGACGGCGTTCGAGCAGCGCAACGATTCCGCCGTGCTGACGATCGAAACGCCTGACGGCGCCTATCGCCTCAATGCGCAATATGTCATCGCCTGCGACGGCGCGCGCTCCTCGCTGCGGCAGATGGTTGGTGCGGAATTTGCGGGCCAGGTGTTCGAGGATCAGTTCCTGATCGCGGACGTCAAGATGACCGCGGAGTTTCCGACCGAGCGCTGGTTCTGGTTCGATCCGCCGTTCCATGCCGGGCGTTCGGCGCTCTTGCACCGGCAGCCCGACGATGTCTGGCGCATCGACCTCCAGCTCAACCGCTATGCCGATCCTGTCGTCGAGAAGAAGCCGGAAAACGTGCGGCCGCGAATTGCACGCATGCTCGGCCACGACAAGTTCGAGTTCGAGTGGATCTCGCTGTACAAATTCCAATGCCGGCGGATGGATCGCTTCATCCATGGCCGTGTGATCTTTGCCGGCGATTCCGCGCATCAGGTCTCGCCCTTCGGCGCGCGCGGCGCCAATTCCGGGCTCGAAGACGCGGAGAATCTGTCCTGGAAGCTTGATCGCGTCCTGCGGGGCAAATCGCCCGCGAGCCTGCTCGAGAGCTATCACATCGAGCGCAGCGCAGCGGCCGACGAGAACATCCGCGAATCGACGCGCTCGACCGATTTCATGGCACCGAACTCGCATCAGGAAGCGCGGCTGCGCAAGGCGGTGCTGTCGCTGGCCAAGGAGACGGAGTTCGGCAAGCGCATGGTCAATGGCGGCCGGCTGTCGGTGCCGTGCAGCTATGACTCGCCGCTGTCCTCGCTCGATGCGGATACGTGGCGCGGCGGCCCCTCGCCCGGCAGTTCGATGCTCGACGCGCCCGTCGCAACGCTCGCCGGCGAGCAGATCTATCTGACGGATGCCTTCCGCAAGGGTGGAACGGACTTCACCTTGCTGTCGTTCAGCAATGGCGGGCCGATCGATGCGCCCGATGGCATCAAGGGCATCCGCATGGGTGGCGAGGACGGGCTTGCCGATCCCTCGGGCCTGGTCGCAAAGCGCTACGGCGCCGCGCCGGGTGCCGCCTATCTGCTGAGGCCCGACGGGTATGTCGCGGCGCGCTTCCGCCATCCGACGCGTTCGGCGATCGCGGCGGCGCTGGCGCGGGCCGAAGGTTTGTATTGAGGTTTGGCATGCCGCTCTCCACCAGCTCGAACTTCGCACGCCCCGACGACGCCTTCCGCGCCATCGTCGAGGCGCATCGCGGTCTCACCGAGGAGCAGAGCGCGGATTTCGACGCGGCGCTGGTTCTGATCCTCGCCAATCATATCGGCGATATCGACGTGCTGCGCGAGGCGATCGGGCTCGCCAGGCGCCGCATGATCGACGGCCAGCAGCAACAGCAACAACAATAGCCCTGTGACCCAAAGGACCAATTGATGGCGAAGAACTTCGCATCCACCGGCGACCTCTCCGAGAAGAAGATCACCTTCTCCGAGATCGGCACCGATCTCTATGCCTTCACCGCCGAGGGCGATCCCAACACGGCCGTGATCGTCGGCGACGATAGCTGTCTCGTGTTCGACGCGCAGGCGACGCCGGCGATGGCGAACAAGGTGATCGAGCGGGTCCGCACGGTCACCGACAAGCCGATCAAATACGTCGTGCTGTCGCACTATCACGCCGTGCGCGTGCTCGGGGCCTCTGCCTACAAGGCGCAAGGCATCGTCGCCTCGCAGGAGACCTATCGGCTGATCGAGGAGCGCGGCAAGCAGGATTGGGATTCCGAATACGGCCGCTTTCCGCGGCTGTTCCAAGATGCGCAGAGCATCCCCGGCCTGACCTGGCCGACGCTCACCTTCGAGGGCGAGATGACGATTTACCTCGGCAAGCGCGAGGTGCGCCTGATGCAGCTGGGCGCCGGCCACACCTCCGGCGACATCGTCGCCTGGGTGCCGGACGCGGAGGTGATGTTCTCCGGCGACCTCATCGAATATCACTCGGCCTGCTATTGCGGCGATGCGCATTTGCGCGAATGGCCGATGACGCTGAACGAGATCCGCAACTTCAATCCGAAGGCGATCGCGCCGGGCCGCGGCGATGCGCTGAAGGGGACTGCGACGGTGCGCGAGGCCATTGCGATGACGCGCGACTTCGTCACCTCGCTCTATGGCGCGGCCGAAATCTCGGTCGCCAAGGGACGCACGCTGAAGGAATCGATGGCGGCGACGCGCGAGGTGATGGATCCGAAATTCTCCAGCTTCGCCATCTACGAGCACTGCCTGCCGTTCAACGTGTCGCGCGCCTATGACGAAGCGTCGGGAATCGATGATCCCGTGATCTGGACCGACAAGCGCGACCAGGAAATGTGGGCGGCCCTGCAAGGAGGAGGATAGTCATGAACATCAATACCTCGCCTGACCAGATCATCCGCAGCTCGGCCCAGGTGACGCCGGGCTACATGTCCGGCTTCGGCAACAGTTTCGAGACCGAGGCGCTGCCGGGCGCGCTGCCGATCGGGCGCAACTCGCCGCAGCGCTGCGCCTATGGCCTCTATGCCGAGCAGCTCTCCGGCTCGCCATTCACCGCGCCGCGCGGCGCCAACGAGCGCTCCTGGCTCTACCGCATCCGGCCCTCGGTGAAGCATTCCGGCCGCTTCGAGAAGGTCGATGCCGGGCTGTGGCGCTCGGCGCCGTGTCATGAATACGATCTGCCGATCGCGCAGCTGCGCTGGGATCCGACGCCGCTGCCGAAGGAGGATGTCACCTTCGTCGAGGGCGTGCAGACCATGACGACGGCCGGTGATGTGAACACGCAAGCGGGCATGGCCGCGCACGTCTACCTCATCACCAAATCGATGGTGGACCAGCATTTCTACGACGCCGACGGCGAGCTGATGTTCGTGCTTCAGCACGGCAATCTTCGCCTGGTCACCGAGTTCGGCCGCATCGATGCCGAGCCCGGCGAGATCGTGGTGATCCCGCGCGGCGTCAAGTTCCGCGTCGAGATTCCGAACGGCCCGGCACGCGGCTATCTCTGCGAAAATTACGGTGGCGCCTTCACGCTGCCGGAGCGCGGCCCGATCGGCGCCAATTGCCTGGCCAATGCGCGCGACTTCCTGACGCCGGTCGCGAACTACGAGGACAAGGACACGCCGACTGAGCTGTTCGTGAAATGGGGCGGGTCGCTGTTCAAGACGACCTTGCCGCATTCGCCGATCGACGTCGTCGCCTGGCACGGCAATTACGCGCCCTACAAATACGATCTGCGCACCTTCTCACCCGTCGGCGCGATCGGCTTCGACCATCCCGATCCCTCGATCTTCACCGTGCTGACCTCGCCGTCGGAGACCGCGGGCACCGCGAATATCGACTTCGTCATCTTCCCCGAACGCTGGATGGTCGCGGAAAACACCTTCCGTCCGCCCTGGTACCACATGAACATCATGAGCGAGTTCATGGGCCTGATCTACGGCGTCTACGACGCCAAGCCGCAAGGCTTCGTTCCCGGCGGCATCTCCTTGCACAATTGCATGCTGCCGCACGGCCCCGATCGCGACGCCTTCGATCACGCCAGCAATGGTGAATTGAAGCCGGTGAAGCTGACCGGCACCATGGCCTTCATGTTCGAGACCCGCTACCCGCAGCGCGTCACCGCACATGCGGCGAAGTCGTCGACGCTGCAGGACGATTACGCCGATTGCTGGAAGGGCCTGGAGAAGCGGTTCGATCCGAGCAAGCCGTAGGCTCGCTTACCCTCCCCTGGAGGGGGAGGGTCGCTCGCGTCAGCGAGCGGGGTGGGGTGACGGTCTCGCCAATGAGGCGGTGCCCGTGCTGAGAGATCACCCCACCCCGTTTCGCATTCCGCTTCGCTTCATGCGAACCGACCCTCCCCCTCCAGGGGAGGGTGACACCGTCACCGCCGCGCCACGGGAAACCCATGCCCCACCCCAACGACCCCAGCCTCCGCTCCTTCATCGACGTCGATCCCGCCTCGGACTTCCCGATCCAGAACCTGCCTTACGGCGTGTTCTCGACCAAGGATGGCCGTGCCCCGCGTTCCGGGGTTGCGATTGGAAACTACGTGCTCGACCTCTGGGAGCTTGAGCAAGACGGCATGATCAGTGCGGGAGATCCCGGCACATTTGCAGTAGGGCTAAACGCACTGATGCATCTGGGTCCAAAGGTTTGGTCGAAAACCCGCACGCGAATCAGCGAGCTCTTGCGGCACGACAATCCGGAGCTTCGCGATAACGCGAAGTTGCGCTCGCGCGCCTTCGTGCCCATGCGCGATGCAAGACTCCACATGCCCTTCACCGTTTCCGGCTACACCGACTTCTATTCCTCCAGGGAGCACGCCACCAATGTCGGCGTCATGTTCCGCGGCAAGGACAATGCACTGCAGCCGAACTGGCTGCACATGCCCATCGCCTACAACGGTCGTGCCTCGACCGTCGTGGTCTCCGGCACCAAGGTGAAGCGGCCGCGCGGGCAGCTGAAGCCGCCGAATGTGGAGCTGCCGAGCTTTGCGCCGTGCAAGCGGCTCGATTTCGAGCTGGAGATGGGCGTCGTGATCGGCCAGCCCTCGCCGATGGGCGGCATGCTCAGCGAGCAACAGGCCGAGGAGATGATCTTCGGCTTCGTGCTGCTCAACGACTGGAGCGCGCGCGACATCCAGCAATGGGAATATGTGCCGCTCGGGCCGTTCCTCGCAAAAGCCTTTGCGACTTCGATCAGCCCCTGGGTGGTGACGCGCGAGGCGCTGGAGCCGTTCCGCCTGAAGGGGCCGGAGCAGGAGCCGGTGCCGCTGGATTATCTGAAGCAGACCGAGCCGCAGAACTACGATGTCGAACTCGACGTCTCGTTGCGCGCCGCCGGTGCCAATGCGCCCGCCAGCATCAGCCGCACCAATTTCAAGTACATGTACTGGTCCTCGGTGCAGCAATTGATGCACCATGCCTCCTCCGGCTGCGCCATGAATGTCGGCGATCTCCTTGGCAGCGGCACCATCTCCGGTCCCGAGAAGAACCAGCGCGGCAGCTTGCTCGAGATCAGCTGGAACGGCACCGAGCCGGTCGAACTACCCGGCGGCGCCAAGCGCTCGTTCCTGGAGGACGGCGACAGCCTCGTCATGCGCGGCTGGTGCCAGGGCAACGGCTATCGCGTCGGCTTCGGTGAGGTCGAGGGGACGATTCTGGCGGCGGAGTGATTGCCGCGCGCTCGGTCTCGGGTGGGCAAAGGCGCTCTTGCGCCGTGACCACCATCCTTCCGCAATTGTGGTAACCATGGTGGGCACGCTACGCTTTGCCCACCCGAGACCTAGCGTTGGTCTGGCGGCACGCCTTTAATTCTCGCGCTATGCGCCGCGACATCCTCGACGCTATACTTCAGATGCACCCGCTTGTCGGATGGCACTTGCCTGGTTGTGCACACGCCCGGCCGCCATTCCTGCGCCGGCCTGATCGGCCGCGGGGCAAAGCCGCCGCCGCAGTTTGGGCAGACATTGAAGAGCTTGGTCTCGACGCAGTCCGCGCAGAACGTGCATTCATAGGAGCAGATCCGCGCATTTGTTGCATCAGGCGGCAGGTCGCAATCGCAATATTCGCAGTTCGGTCGAAGCTGGAGGGCCATGGCTGTATCTCCGCAAGCTGACCTGGATCTTTGCAGATCACGCGTCCTGCGCGAATGCCGTAGTTCCCTCGATTTCAGCCGGGCTTGATCTCCTTGAGCGGCAGCTTCGCGCTTTCCTTCAGCCGGTCGAGCACGATCGAGGAGCGCACATGCGCCACGCTCTGGTGCGGCATCAGGACATCGTTGACGAGGTTGGAGAGGCCCTTGAGGTCACGCAGCACGGCTTTCAACACATAATCGGCATCGCCCGTGAGCGAATACGCCTCCTGGATCTCGTCGATCCGGTTCACCAGCGCGCGAAAACGCTTGGAGTTGTCCGGCGAGTGCGTCGCAAGCCCCACCTGGATGAAGGCGATCACGCCGAAGCCGAGCGCCTCGCTGGAGAGATCGGCATGATAGCCCGATATCACCTTCTCCTCCTCCAGCCGCATCCGCCGCCGCGAGCATTGCGAGGCCGACAGGCCCGCGAGGTCGGCGAGCTCCTGGTTGGTGAGGCGGCCGTCATCCTGCAGCGCGGTCAGGATCTTGAGGTCGAACGCGTCCACGGAAATCATGCGTGTTTCGCCAATCTGATGCACGGATCGTGCATACGATAGCCAAATCACGTCGCGTTTGCACGCCCTTTGCGCGTCTCATGAAGGATAGTTCCTGCCAGCAGCAATTTGGGAGAACACCATGGGTCCGTTTCCGCACGACGCGCCGCCGGCCACTGTTAGCGCCGACAATCCAATGGGCACTGACGGCTTCGAGTTCGTCGAATACGCCCACCCCAATCCGGAAGAGCTGCACGCGCTGTTCAAGCTGATGGGCTATGCGCCCGTCGCGCGCCACAAGACCAAGAAGATCACGGTCTACCGCCAGGGTGACATCAACTATCTCGTCAACGAGGAGCCCGGCACCCACGGCTACGACTTCGTCGCCGCGCACGGCCCCTGCGCGCCGTCGATGGCGTTTCGCGTGGTCGATGCCAAGGCCGCGTATGATCGTGCAATTGCGCTCGGCGCCGAACCCGCCGACGTGACATCCGCGCAGAAGACGCTCGATGTCCCCGCGATCAAGGGCATCGGCGGCAGTTTGCTCTATCTGGTCGATCGTTACGGTGCCAACGGCTCGGCCTACGATGCCGAGTTCGAATGGCTCGGTGCGCGCGATCCGCTGCCGGTCGGCGCCGGCTTGTTCTATCTCGACCATCTCACCCATAATGTCCATCGCGGCCGCATGGATGTCTGGGCCGGCTTCTACGAAAAGCTGTTCAACTTCCGCCAGATCCGCTTCTTCGACATCGAGGGCCGCGCCTCCGGCCTGTTCTCGCGCGCGCTGACCAGCCCGGATGGCAAGATCCGGATTCCGATCAACGAGGACGCCGGCGATTCCGGCCAGATCGAGGAATATCTCAAGACCTATCGCGGCGAAGGCATCCAGCACATCGCCTGCGGCTGCCGCGACATCTATCGCACCATCGAAGGCCTGCGCGAGGCCGGCCTGCCCTTCATGCCGTCACCGCCCGACACCTATTTCGAGAAGGTCGACACGCGCCTGCCCAAGCATGGCGAAGACGTCGCCCGGCTCAAGAAGAACGGCATCCTGATCGACGGCGAAGGCGTGGTCGAGGGCGGCCAGACCAAGGTGCTGCTGCAGATCTTCTCGGCCAACGCGATCGGCCCGATCTTCTTCGAGTTCATCGAGCGCAAGGGCGACGACGGTTTCGGCGAGGGCAATTTCAAGGCCCTGTTCGAATCGATCGAGGAAGACCAGATCCGGCGCGGGGTGCTGAAGGTGGAGAACGCGGCGTAAGCCGCGGCTCGAGTTAGGCGCGAGCCGTCGCCACATCATCGGTGTCGTCCCGGACAAGCGTAAGCGCAGATCCGGGATCCATACCCCCAGGATCGCGTTGTAGTGCAAGCCGGTAACCCCGGGTCTTCGCCAAACCCAGTCCTGTGGTTATGGGGCTCGGATCGGCGCGCGCTTGTGGCGCGCTTGTCCGGGACGACAGCGGAGAGTGACGCGACAGCAGAGGTCTAACGACCCTTCCACGCCTTCGTCACCGCGGCGATCTCCGCCGCCTCGGGTTCACGCACCGCAGACGGCGTGCGTAAGAATCTCGGGGCCGGTGCCGGCTGCTTCACGCCGTGGCGCTCGACGAAGACGTTGCGGGCGACCATGTGCGGATGCTTTGTCGCTTCCGACATGGTCAGCACCGGCGCGAAGCAGATGTCGGTGCCTTCCATGATCTTGCACCAGTCCTCGCGCGTCTTGCTCTTGAACACCGCCTTCAGCTTCTCCTTCAGCGCCGGCCAGGCCTTGCGGTCCATCTGCGCGTCGAAATCGGGGTCGGTGAGGCCGGCGTGCTCGCGCAGCAGCGCGTAGAATTGCGGCTCGATCGAGCCGATCGAAATGAAGTGTCCGCAGGCGCATTCATAGACGCCGTAGAAATGCGCGCCGCCGTCGAGGAAGTTCTGGTTGCGGCCCTCGGTCCAGCGGCCGATCGTGGTCATGTCGAAGAAGAACGACATCAGCGAGGCCGCGCCATCGCACATCGCGGCGTCGACGACCTGGCCCTTGCCGGACTTTTGCGCTTCCAGGAGCGCCGCGAGCACGCCGACGACGAGATAGAGCGCGCCGCCGCCGAAATCGCCGACCAGGTTGAGCGGCGGCACCGGCGCTTCGTTCGTGCCGATCGCGGCGAGCGCGCCGGTGATGGAGATGTAGTTGATGTCATGGCCGGCGGCGTTGGCGAGCGGGCCCTCCTGGCCCCAGCCGGTCATGCGGCCATAGACAAGCCTTGGATTGCGCGCGAGCACGACGTCCGGTCCGAGCCCGAGCCGCTCCATCACGCCGGGACGGAAACCTTCGACCAGCGCGTCGGCGCTGGCCAAGAGGTCGAGCACCTCTGCGATCGCGGCCTTGTCCTTGAGGTCGAGCTCGATCACCTTGCGGCCGCGGCCCGCCACCGACTTCATGCTCTTCTTGGCGCCGACGCGATCGAGCGTGACGACGTCGGCGCCCATGTCGGCCAGCATCATGCAGGCGAACGGACCGGGCCCGATGCCGGCGAATTCGACGATGCGGAAACCGGCGAGCGGGCCGGAGGTGCGGACGGAAGAGTTTTGGGCGGGATTATCGAGCACGTTGCTGTTTCCTCGGGTCGCGGGCAAGTGCCAGTAATCCGGCAGGCGCCTCTGACGTTGCTCTTGGGGGCGAGTTAATTGGCTGATTAACTTTTCTCGCCTTCACGCCAGCGAGGCAAGCGGTTTTCATGCATAGGCGCATAATAAAAGCGGCGCGCACCGAAGTGCGCGCCGCAGAAAATTTGTGCTGAGACGCTGGAGCGTGATCGTCAGCCCGCCGCCGCCACCGCGCGCTGCGCCATCACCTTGACCAGGTTGGCGCGGTACTCCGCCGTGCCATGGATGTCAGCGAGCAATCCGCTCGCGGGAATGCTGACGCTGTCGATCGCTGCCGGCGACCAGTTCGTCTTCAGCGCGGCTTCGATCGCCGACACCCGCATCACGCCATTCTGCGAGGCGCCGGTGGCGGCGACCCGAACCTCGCCCGACTTGGTCTGCGCGACGAACACGCCGGTCAGCGCGAAACGCGAGGCCGGATGCGGCATCTTGGAATAGCCCGCTTTCGCCGGAACGGGGAACGACACCGCGGTGACGATCTCGCCATCTTCAAGCGCGGTCGTGAACAGGCCCTTGAAGAAATCGGACGCCGCGATCGACCGCTTGTTGGTCTTCACGGTCGCGTCGAGCGCGAGCAGTGCGGCCGGATAGTCCGCCGCGGGGTCGTTGTTGGCGATCGAGCCGCCGATCGTGCCGCGGTAGCGCACGGCGGGATCACCGATCAGCGAGGCCAGATAGGCGAGCGCCGGGATCGCCTTCTTCGCGGCGTCGCTGGTGGCGACGTCGTAATGCGGCGTGGCGGCCTTGATGGTCAGCGTATCGCCGGAGGCTTCGACGCCGATCATGTCCTTGATCTTGGCAAGGTCGATCACGTCGGAGGGACTTGCGAGGCGCTGCTTCATCACCGGCAGCAATGTCTGCCCGCCGGCGAGGAACTTCGCCTCGCTGCTCTTGGCGAACAGGCTGGCAGCCTCGTCGACGGAGGAGGCGCGATGATAGGTGGTCTGGTACATCTTCGTTCCTCCTCTTAAGCCGCGTGGATCGTGCGCCACACCCGATCGGGGGTTGCGGGCATTTCCAGATTGTTCTTGCCGATCGCATCCGTGATCGCGTTGATCACGGCCGCTGACGCCCCGATCGCGCCGGCCTCACCGCAACCCTTGATGCCCAGGGGATTGCCCGGGCACAGCGTCGTGGTGTGGGAGAGATTGAACGAGGGCAGGTCGTCGGCGCGCGGCATGGCGTAGTCCATGAACGAGGCCGTGACCGGCTGGCCGTTGGCATCGTAGATCGCGTGCTCGAGCAGCGCCTGGCCAATCCCTTGCGCGAGGCCGCCATGGACTTGGCCCTCGACGATCATCGGGTTGATCAGCCGGCCGAAATCGTCGGCCGCGACGAAGTTGATGAAGGAGGTCTTGCCGGTGCCGGGATCGACCTCGAGCTCGCAGATATAGGCGCCGGCGGGGAAGGTGAAGTTGGTGGGGTCGTAGAAGGCGCTCTCCTTCAGGCCCGGCTCCATCCCGTCAGGCAGATTGTGCGCGGTGTAGGCCGCGAGCGCGACCATCGGCAGGGCGATCGCCTTGTCGGTGCCGGTCACCTTGAACTCGCCGTTCTCGATGACGATGTCGGCTTCCGACGCTTCCAGCGCATGCGCCGCGATCTTCTTGGCCTTGGATTCCATCTTCTCCATGGCCTTCAGGATCGCGGTGAGGCCGACGGCCGCCGAGCGCGAGCCGTAGGTGCCCATGCCGAACTGCACCTTGTCGGTGTCGCCATGGACGATCGAGACCTGGCTGATGGGAACGCCGAGACGGTCCGCCACCAGCTGGCAGAAGGTGGTCTCGTGGCCCTGGCCGTGGCTGTGCGAGCCCGTGAGGATCTCGATGGTGCCGACGGGGTTGACGCGGACCTCGGCCGATTCCCACAGGCCGACGCCGGCGCCCAGGCTGCCGACCGCCTTCGACGGCGCGATGCCGCAGGCCTCGATGTAGCAGGACACGCCGATGCCGCGCAGCTTGCCTTGCGATTTGGCTTGCGCCTTGCGGGCAGCAAAGCCGGCATAGTCGATCGCCTTCATGGCGGCATCGAGCGAGGCGTTAAAGTCGCCGGTGTCGTAGGCCATGATGACAGGCGTCTGGTGCGGGAACTGGGTGATGAAGTTGGTCCGGCGCAGCTCGGCCGGATCGACATTCAACTGCCGCGCCGCCGTCTCCATCAGCCGCTCGATCAGATAGCTCGCCTCAGGGCGGCCCGCGCCGCGATAGGCATCGACCGGCGTCGTGTTGGTGTAGACCCCGATCACCTCGGCATGGATCGCCGGGATGTTGTACTGGCCCGACAGCAGCGTCGCGTAGAGATAGGTCGGCACCGAGGACGAGAACAGCGACATGTAGGCGCCGAAATTGGCGTAGGTCTTCACCTTCAGGCCAATGATCTTGTTGCTGGTGTCGAACGCCATCTCGGCATGGGTGACATGGTCGCGGCCATGCGCATCGGTGAGGAAGGCCTCGGTGCGGTCGCCGGTCCATTTCACGGGACGTCCGACCTTCTTCGAGGCCCACAGCGCCACCATCTCCTCGGGATAGATGAAGATCTTGGAGCCGAAGCCGCCGCCGACGTCGGGCGCGATCACGCGCAGCTTGTGCTCGGGGGCGATGTTGTAGAACGCCGACAGCACGAGGCGGGCGACGTGCGGGTTCTGCGAGGTCGTATAGAGCGTGAAGTGCTCTTCCGCCGCGTCGTAATCGGCGATCGCCGCGCGCGGCTCCATCGCGTTCGGGGCGAGGCGGTTGTTGGTGACGTCGAGCTTCACGACGTTGGCAGCCTTCGAGAAGGCGGCATCCGTGGCGCCCTCGTCGCCGATCACCCAGTCATAGACCTGGTTGCCGGGGGCCTCGGGATGAAGCTGCGGCGCGCCGGCCTTGATCGCGGCCTGCATGTCGGCGACCGCGGGAAGCTCCTCGTAATCGACGACGACGGCTTCCGCCGCGTCGCGGGCGAGATTCTTGCTCTCGGCGATCACCACGGCGACGGCCTGGCCGACGAAGCGCACCGTCTCCGGCGCCATCGCCGGCCATGCGCCCATCTTCATCGGGCTGCCGTCCTTGGAGGTGATGGCCCAGCCGCAGATCAGGTTGCCGACCTTGTCGTCGACGAGCTGCTTGCCGGTGAGCACCGCGACCACGCCCGGCATCTTCAGCGCGGCGGAAGAGTCGATCCCCTTCACCTTGGCGTGCGCGTGCGGGCTGCGGATGAAATAGGCATGGGTCATGCCCGTCAGCTTGATGTCGTCGACGTAGCGGCCCTTGCCGGTAATGAAACGCTTGTCTTCCTTGCGCACGACGCGCGCGCCGATGCCTTCAACACCCATGACTGGTCCTCCCGACCGGAAATTTGTTGACCTGCGCTTTCCCTCGAAAGCGGCAGTGGTTTTCTTGTCGCGGCGGCCGCTTTACTCGGCCGCCTGCGCTACCTTCATGCGTCCGGCCGCATCCAGCACGGCTTTCACGATATTGTGGTAGCCGGTGCAGCGGCAGATATTGCCCTCGAGCTCGTGGCGGACCGTGGCCTCGTCGAGCTGGCCGCCATGGCGATGCACGATGTCGATCGCGGACATGATCATGCCCGGCGTGCAATAGCCGCATTGGAGGCCGTGATTGTCGCGGAAGGCGGCCTGCATCGGGTGCAGCTCGTCGCCCTTGGCGATGCCCTCGATGGTGGTGATGCTGGCGCCATCGGCCTGCCCTGCCAGCATGGTGCAGGATTTCACCGCCCTGCCATCCATGTGCACGACACAGGCGCCGCACTGGCTGGTGTCGCAGCCGACATGGGTTCCCGTGAGATTGAGGTGATCGCGCAGGAGCTGGACCAGCAGCGTGCGGTCCTCGACGTCGACAGCAACGGCCTTGCCGTTGACCGTCAGTTTGACTGTAGACACGTGAAGTCCTCCCAGAGTGATTTTGATTGGTTCTAATTAGAGACAGCGCGAGCGAAACTTTGCAACTGGGATTTTGGCGACCGCGCGTCATGTAAAAGACATCGTGCGGCCGCCGCAGTCGTACGATCCGGCCACGACATTCCGCGCCGCCGCCAGTGCGTAGCGCGACCTTGCAGGAAGCTTGCGGAAAGGATCGCTCCTCCATCTGCGATGGCGTGTTCGACGGCCACCATGCGACGCGCTTGTCCTGGTGGCGCGTGCCTTGGTCATGCTTGCCACTTGCCCCTGGACTCGGCCCGGCCGTGCCTCGTTTCTCCCTTGATGCCTCGTTCGTTGCGCGAATAGGAACACGCGCCCCCGCCTTTGTAATCGCGATCTTGGTAGTAGGCGGCGACCACTTAAGCCATTGATTTTGCTTGTGGCGATGCAGCGAAGCCGCGCCCGCAGGAGGCTCGCCGGCAAGCCGCATCGGCCAAGACCTTCTAGTACTTCCTTCTAGTACTTCCTGGCGATTGATCGCAGCCGGGCGTCCCCCTAGTCGGACCGTATAAGCAACGGTCAAAAGGGTGGAAGCGATGCAGATGAACGACAGTCAGCGGATTCCGGCGCCCAAGGCCACGGTGTGGGCCGCGCTCAACGATCCCGATATTCTCAGGCGCTGCATTCCCGGCTGTCAATCGCTCGAGATGGCATCGCCGACCGAGATGACGGCGACCGTGGTGCTGAAGGTCGGTCCGGTGAAGGCGACGTTCAGCGGCAAGGTGACGCTGACCGATATCGACGCGCCCAACGGCTACCGCATCGTCGGCGAAGGCGCCGGCGGTGTCGCGGGCTTTGCCAAGGGCGGCGCGAAGGTCAGTCTGGAAGAACAATCGCCCGACGTCACCATCCTGCATTACGAGGCCGACGCGCAGATCGGCGGCAAGCTCGCACAGCTCGGCTCGCGTCTGATCGAGTCGACGTCGCGAAAACTTGCCGCGAACTTCTTCCAAAGCTTTGCCGCGGTGGTAGCGCCATCATTGTGACCTACGCGCGGCAGAGCTATCGCATTTGAGACTTTTTCCTGCAGCCATCCTTCGAGACGCCCGCTTTGGGCGGGCTCCTCAGGATGAGAGCGGAGTGCGCGGCAGCAGTTTCAACGAGCACTGATGCTGATTAGCCTCATCCTGAGGCGCGTAAGCGCCGTCTCGAAGGACGAGGCGTGCGCGCAGGCCCAGCGCCACAAGTATAGGCGGCAGCCTGCGACGCGCGCAGAGAATCGAATTGCGGCGCGATATTGCCTGCATCCGATGTCGCGTTTCGAGCTGTAAAACAAGGAAAAGACGCGAGGCGCGACAATGAGATGAGCGGCGAAAGCCGCCAATGATTTGCACTACTACCTTCCGCCTATACTAAGCGCGACAAGGCGATGCTGTAATTTCGAACGATGGCTCGCAGGAAAACTGCACATCACGAGCGCAGCGCGCTCATGCGCCCAACGAGGCGTGCACAACAACATCGCGGAGGGAATACATGACCTTTGGAACAAGGGGCTTCTTGGCTGGCATCTCCATGATTGCGATGCTCGCCGCCGTTACACCGGGCGTTCGCGCCAACGACTCCCTGCTCAAGGCGCAATCGGATTCGAATCAGTGGGCCGTTGCCGGCCACGACTATGGCAACACGCGCTTCAGCCCGCTGAAGCAGATCAACACCGAGAACGCCGGCAAGCTGACACTCGCTTATTCGTTCTCGCTGGCCTCGCTGCGTTCGAATGAATCCTCGCCGATCGTCGTCGGCAACACGCTCTACGTTTCGAGCTCGTGGGGGCCGAAATACGTCTATGCGCTCGATGCCGCCACGGGCGTGCGCAAATGGACCTATGAGCCCGAGATCCCCGAGGACGTGCTGCAATACGCCTGCTGCGACGTGAACAGCCGCGGCGTCTCCTATGCCGACGGCAAGATCTTCGTCGGCCGCCTCGACGGCAAGTTGACGGCGCTCGATGCCGCGACCGGCAAGGCGCTGTGGACGGCGAAGGTGGTCGACTACAAGCAGGGCTCGGTCATCACCTCGCCGCCGCTCGTCGTGCGCGACAAGGTCATCACCGGTTTCGGCGGCGGCGAATACGGCGTGCGCGGGGCGCTGCAGGCCTTCGACATCAACACCGGCAAGCAGGTGTGGCAGACCTACACCGTTCCTTCGCCCGACGAGCCCGGTGGCGACTCCTGGAAGGGCGACTCCGCCCAGCATGGCGGCGGCGCGGCATGGCTGGTCGGCTCCTACGATCCGAAGAGCGACACGGTCTATTGGGGCACCAGCAATCCCGGCCCTTGGAATACGGCGGTGCGTTCGACCGGCGATGGCAATTTCGGCAAGCTGACCAACCTCTACACCGCCTCGACGCTCGCGCTCGATCCCAACACCGGCAAGATCAAGTGGCACATCCAGACCACGCCGGCCGACGCCTGGGACTATGACGGCGTCAACGAAGCGGTGCTCGCGGATCTCAAGATCGGCGGCAGCACCGTTCCGGCCCTCATGAAGGCGGACCGCAACGGCTTCTTCTTCGTCGCCAACCGGGAGACCGGCAAGGTGTTGTCGGCGGAGAAATACGTGTTCTCCAACTGGGCCAAGAAGTGGGATGTCGCCACGATGCGCGCGGTCGAAGATCCCGACAAGCGTCCCGGGCCGAACCATCCCGCCAAGGACATCTGCCCGAACCTGATCGGCGGCAAGAACTGGCAGCCGATGTCGTTCAATCCGCAGACCGGGCTCGTCTACATCCCGTCCAACAATGTCTGCATGGACTGGTCGGTCAGTGATGTCGCCTACAAGCGCGGCGTGTTCTATCTCGGCGCCGAATTCCCGACCAAGGAAGGCCCCGGCGGCTTCCTCGGCGAGCTCGTGGCCTGGGATCCGGTCGCGCAGAAGAAGGTCTGGTCGATCAAGGAAGACCTGCCGTTCAACGGCGGCACGCTGACCACCGGCGGTGGGCTCGTGTTTGCCGGCAATATCCATGGCGACTTCCGCGCCATCGATGCGAAGTCCGGCAAGGTGCTGTGGAGCAAGAATCTCGGCTCCGGCATCGGCGCAGGCCCGGTGACCTATCAGGTCGACGGCAAGCAATATGTCGCCATCGTCGTCGGCCGCACGGCTGCGCTGCCTGCGTTCCTGGGCGAGGTAGGTAAGAAGATGACGGCCGCAGCCCCCGAGGGCGGTTCGCTCTTCGTGTTCTCCGTCCAGTGACCTCGCGCGCGTATCCCCGAGGTGCCGGGATACGCGCGCGATTTTTCCAGACATGAGCTGCGGCATCGACTGAGGCCTGGTGCCGCCGCGCCTGGCTCAACCAGCGCCGGCCCAACAACGCCAAGGCAAACGCCAAGGGAGACGAGATGCGTCCGAATCATTCCGGCATCGGTGCGAGCCGACATCGCGCCATCGCAGGCCTGCTCGCATGTGCCGCCGCGGCGCTGATCGCTCCGGCCTCGCCGCTGCACGCCGACGAGGCGCCGCCGTTCCGTCTCTGCGCCGATCCGACCAACCTTCCATTCTCGAGCGATAGTCCGTCGAAGCCGGGCTTCTATGTCGAGATCGGACAGGCCCTGGCGCAGGCGCTCGGCCGGCCGATCGCCTACGACTGGTACAAATCCTATTTCGGCAAGCGCACCGTGCGCGTCACGCTGCTCGGCAAGCAATGCGACGCCATGATCGGGCTGCCGCGCTCCGAGGATTTCATGGGACCGGCCGTGATCTTCTCCAACACCTTCGCGAAGGAGGGCTATGCTCTCGTGGCCGCCAAGGGCCAGGCACCCGGCGGCATCGACGGCCTCAAGGGCAAGCGTGTCGCTGTCCAGTTCGCCAGCACGCCGCAAAACCTGCTCGCGAGCCGCGACGACATCCAGAAGGTGACGGTGCTGTCGCCCGAGGAAGGCATGCAGGCGCTCGACCAGGGCAGGGCCGATGTCGCCTTCATCTGGGGGCCGGTCGCCGGCTGGCTGAACAAGACCAGCTACAATGACCGCTATCAGATCGCGCTCACCGAGGGCGAAGGCCTGTCATGGGACGCCGCCATCGGCTTTGCGAAGACGTCGACCGAGTTACGTGATCGCGTCGATGCCGTGTTGCCGCAGCTTCAGAGCACGATTGGCGAGCTCGCGGTGAAATATGGCCTGCCGAGCGGCGCGCCGGTTCGCTTCGACGGGATGGCTGTGGAAACGACGACGGGGACGGGAACCGGGGCCGGCGTGGCGCAGGTCGCCAATGTCGTGGCGACCGAGACCAAGGGCGACGCGACCGCGCCGGGCACCGAGGCCGCCGGCGCGGGCAAGGAGATCTTCAACGGGACCTGTGCGCACTGCCACGGTCCCGACGCGATCCAGAGCGAGCGGAAGATCGATCTGCGGCTGCTGCGTCACCGCTACGGCGACGAGATGCGCGACAAGTTCTGGACGACCGTGCATGAGGGACGACCGACCAAGGGGATGCCGGCCTGGAAGGAGGTCTTCACCGACGACCAGTTCGACAGCATCTATTCCTTCCTGCTGACGGTCCAGTCCGAATCGAACGACTGAACGATCTTGACCGAACCCGATCGGGAGGATGTGCTACCGTCCATCCGGCATCATCCCGGCGCCGGAGGGGCGCCGCATGGTTCTGCCTCTTCCGCCATGGCGGTGGATGCCTGTACGATGGACTATTCTGCGGTGCAGTCCTGCGAAGGCGCCATGACCAGCTTCCTGATCATCGACGATCATCCGCTGTTTCGCGAGGCGCTCGGCAATGCGGTGCGGCTGGCCTTGCCGGAGGCGCGGATCTTCGAGGCGATGTCGATCGAGGATGCCCTTCATGTCCTGATGGCAGAGCAGGGCGAGGGCATCGACCTCGCGCTGCTCGACCTCCTGCTGCCGGATGCGACCGGCTTCTCCGGCTTTTTGCGCTTGCGCGAGGCCTATCCGCGCCTGCCTGTCGCCATCGTGTCGAGCGACGAGGACCAGCGCGTCGTCCGCGAGGCGCTGGAGCTGGGGGCCGCCGGCTATCTGCCGAAGTCGATGTCGAAGCGCGAGCTGGCGCAATCGATCGAGGGCGTGCTGAAGGGATCGGTGTCGGTGCCGAAGGATTTCGTGGCGGCGCCGCAGCGGCGGCGGGCCGAGGCCAGCAAGGCGCTCGAGGTCAAGCTGCGCGAGCTCACGCCGCAGCAGCTTCGCGTGCTCGATCTGCTGCGGCGCGGCTATCCGAACCGGCAGATCGCCCAGGAGCTTCAGCTCGCCGAATCCACGGTGAAGGCGCACATCACCGAGATCTTGCGCAAGCTCGGCCTGTTCAGCCGCAACAAGGCGATCATCGAGATCGGCAAGGTGGACCTGCCCGATCCCAAGGCCCGGCCCTATGCGCGGGCCGACCGCGGGCGGCCGCAATGACGCGTGATGACGCGTTTGACCTGGATCAAGCCGGCCTGACCCGGCTGGGACATTCTCGTTTCGACGTCGAACCCGTCGATCATCTGGGCAATCATCCAGGAATGGCTCATCCGTGATGCGATTTCTGATCGTCGAAGACCATCCGCTGTTTCGCGAGGCTCTCGAGGGCGCGCTCCAGATGGTGGCGCCGGCGGCCGAGATCCTTCAGGCGACGTCGATCGACGGCGCGCTGGAGCAGGTCGCGGCGACCACCGAGCTCGACCTCATCTTGCTCGATCTGTCGATGCCGGGCACCACAGGTCTTTCCGGCATCATCCGCATCCGCAAGGCATTTCCCAAAATTCCCGTCGTCATCGTGTCCGGGCATCAGGATCCGCAGATCATGTCCGGCGCCTTGTCGCTCGGCGTGTCCGGCTACATCCTCAAATCATCGTCCAAGCAGGATCTGGCGGAGTCGATCGGCGAGGTGCTGCGCGGCTCGGTCTGTGTTCCCGCCGCCTATCGCGCGCTTGTCCGCCCGCAACGCCCGTCCGGCCCCGCACAGGATCTCATCAGGCGCTTGCACGATCTGACGCCGCAGCAATTGCGCGTGCTCGAAATGCTCAAGCGCGGCCTGCAGAACAAGCAGATCGCCTACGAGTTGAAGATCTCCGAGACCACCGTGAAGGTCCACGTCTCCGACATCCTGCGCAAGCTCAACGTGCTGAGCCGCACCAAGGCGATCGTGGAAATGTCCCGGATCGATTTCGCGACGCTGGCGGTCGAGGGCACCACGGCGAGGCGCGAGCGGGCTCAGCCGGATCGGCAATGATTTGATTCGTCGCTTTTCGCCACGCCGGGCGTGCAACATCCGGCAGGTAATTCATTGATAAGTCAGAGCCATAGCTTGGCGTAAGATATTACCCCTACTGTGCATGGGGTTGTTTTGCGACTTTTGATGTGCGCCCGCCGCGCGCTCTAGCTCAGCAGGAACGACAGCAGCGCCCGCATCTCGGCGGGCTTGATCGGCTTCTTCAACACTTCGAGCCCGTGGAGGCTGGCCTCCTTCGCCGCCTGTTCGGAATAGTCGGCGGTGATGATCATGGCGGGGGTGTCGAGCTTCAACTGCTCCCTGACGTCGGCAATGGCCGACAGACCGCTCTCGCCGTGATCGAGATGGAGGTCGGCAATCACGACATCGGGCGCACCGCCGAGCTCGCTGAGGCGCACGAGCGCGTCCGCGGCCGACCGTGTGGTCGCGACGTCGCAGCCCCATCCCTCCAGCAGCGCGGCCATTGCCTCCGAGCCGTTCGGATCGTTCTCGATCAGCAGGATCTTGGCGCCTTCGAGCCCGCTATAATTGTAGGGCCGCTCGGCGAGCTTGACCTCTTGCACCTCGTCGTCGACCTCGGCGAGGTCGGCCGGCCCCAGCTCCAGGGTGAAGGTCGATCCCCTGCCGAGTTGCGACGACAGCCGCACCTCGTGCCCGAGCACGGTTGCGAAGCGGCGGACGATGGAGAGGCCAAGCCCGAAGCCGGCCTGGTCGGTCGCAATGGCCTCGCCGCGCTGGAATTCGCGGAAGATCGCCTCCTGCTGCGCCTGCGCGATTCCAGGTCCGGTGTCGGAGACCTGGACGCAGATCTGGTCGCCCCGCGGCCGGCATCCCATGACGACACCGCCGCTGCGGGTATAGCGGATGGCGTTGGCCAGCAGGTTCTGCAGGATCCGGCGCAGCATCATTGCATCGGACCTCACCGCGAGCCCGGAGCTGCGGATGCGCAAGGACAGGCCTTGCCGCGCGGCGATCGGCTCGAACTCGTTGCGGAGCTGCTCGAACAACGGCGCCAGCGCGATCGCGCGCACCTCTGGCTTGAGCGCCCCGGCGTCGAGCTTCGCGATCTCCAGCAGCGACCGCAGCAGGTCCTCCAGCATCACCAGCGAGCGGTCGGCCTGATCGATGAGCAGGCCCGCCTCCTGCGATTCCATCATCTCGGTCAGCGCGGACAGGGTCAGGCGCGCCGCGTTGAGCGGCTGCAGCAGGTCGTGGGTGACCGAGATCAGCACCGAGGATTTCAGCGAGCTTGCCGCTTCCGCCTGCTGCTTGGCGCGGTAGAGCCCCTCATTGGCGCGCTCGACCGAATGCAGCGCCTCGCGCAACTGGTGCGTCCGGTCGCGAACCTTGTGGTCGAGCGCAATGGCGGTTTCGAACAATGAAAAGGCGTTGAGCTGCTGGTCCATCGAGCGCTCGACGCGCGACATCAGCGCGGCATTGATCTTCCTCAGCTTGGCAGCTTCCCGCTGGAGCTGCTCGACGGTTTGCGGATCCTGCCACGTCTCCGTCACGCGGTGCGCCTTCCGATCGCGACGCCCGTGAAGGTCTGGTTCACATGCATCGAGCCGAACTGCTCGCCATAGGTGTGAAAGCCGACCACGCGGTTCTGCCGGTACAGTTCGGACATGTCGCGGGCGAGCTGGTGCTGCTCGGCGTCGAGCCGGCGGAGCAGGCACTCGAAGCCGATATAGAGCGAGACGTCTCCGATCTGGTCGTGGATGTCGGCAAACGTCTCGCGGGTCGCGCCGACCAGGCTTCGCGACGTCGCCGCCGTCAGCACCATGCCCTCGTCGATGGCGCAGAAGAAATGCAGGGAGCCGTCCGGTTCGACGCGCTGGATCGACCGCGCGTAATAGGAGCCGCCGACGCGCACCAGCACCGGGTGGGACGCAAAGGAGAACGGATCGAGCTTGGCGTCCATGATGCCGACCACACGCGAATATTCCAGTGCGGCGGGCTCTGCGTTCAGCTCCCTGACCGTCCGATTTTCGATGTCGGCCTCGGTCACGACCATCTTCTGCGCCCGCGGCTCGAAATTGTCGCACTTGAAGACGCGGAACGGCAACGATGTGTTCAGCAGGATCAGCAGGGCGGCATTGGTGTGCGCCTTGCCGTCGACGAACACCCAGGTCTTCTCGAAGCGCATCCCGTCGCCCGCGGACCCGCCGACGACCGGAATGTCGTCCAGCGAGGCATAGATCGCGGACATCACCGCTTCTTCGCGGCGGCACAGGCCGTCGATCAGGACCAGGCCGAAGGGACTGCCGCGGTCGACCTGCGGGGTGGCCCGCAACAGCTCGTGCCGGAGCTCGCCGCCGATCCTGCGGCCGTCCTCGACGCGGAAACTGTCGAGGTTGAAGATGGGCCGCACCGCGGCGGAGAAGTCGGTACGGCTGAACGCCAGCGCCACGACGCTGTTCTCGTCCCAGCCGTCGGGGGCAAGCTCGCCCGCGGTGGTACAACCGCAGACCTGGGTCTCATCGAATTGCCGGGTGATCTCGGCGATGAAGTGATGGGGGTCGTAGCTGGGGGAGAGGAACACCAGGATCAGCGCCAGCTCGTCGGAGGGGAGCTGGGCCGCCAGTTCGGCCACGGCTTCATCGACGCTCGCAGCCTTCGACTTGGCCACGGCAACGCCAGACGCACCGCCAAACCGAAAATCGGTTTGCCCCACTCCGTTTCTCCCTCGAGGCTCGGTCTAACGCCAAGTGCCTGATAAGTATTCGAGCGTAGGGCGTTTTCCGGTGAGCCGCAACACGGCGTCCGACCCCGGCAAGGCCGGTGGAGGAGCTCTCCATCCAGGAGGCAGACCGGACGGATTTACCACCCCTTGACGATTCTGCCTTAATTTTGCGCACGGTTCGGAAAGGGCTGCTTCCGGGCCGCAGAATCACTGCAAGAACATGAGCTGGGGGTTGGGAATGTCCGGGCGTATCGCGTCGCCGTCTAAGCGCACATTATTGCCGACGCTCAGGTTCCGCGCAAAAATCATTCTCGGCTTCGCCGCCGTGCTGGTGATCTCCGCCGGCAGCATGGCCTTCTCCTATTTCGGCTTCGAGCGGGTTGCCTCCGGGGTCGGATCGTACCGCAGCAGCGTGTCCGAGGCCGATCTTGCCCGCAACATCGACCGCGAGCTGCTCGCCTATCGTTCGGCCGTCAAATATTTCGTCGTTACCGGCAAGGAAGACGACGCCAAGGCGGCGCTGGATGCTGAAGGCAGCCTGAAGAACGCCATCGACCGGGCCGTCAAGAGTGCCAAGAAGCCGGCGCGACAGGAGAGTCTCAACAAGCTCGCCAAGGAGTTTTCCAACTTCTCCGCGACCTTCGCAAAGGTGCTCCAGGCCAAGCGCGACAGTGCGCTGCTGGTGCAGAACCAGCTCGGCCGCAACGCCAACCTCCTGAAATACAAGCTCGACGACATCGGCAACAACGCGTCCGACGCCGAAGCACAGGCGATCGAGTTCGGTACCAAGCAGGTCAATGCCCAGTTCCAGACCGCGAGCGCGGCGGCGACCAATTTCGTGCTGACGTCCGACCAGGCGATCGCCACCAGCGCGCTGGCGCGGCTGAAATTCGTCGAGAACTCGCTCGGCGCGGTCTACTCCATGGACGACAAGATCGTCGCCGGCCTGAAGGATGCCAAGGCGCTGCTCGGGGCCTATCGCGAAGCGCTGGAGAAGCTGATCGCCAACGCCAAGCTGGTCGATGACCTCGTCACCGAGATGAACGGTTCGGCCGGTGCGATCCTGCAAGGCGCGACCGCCATGAAGGCGGACCTCGTCGCCGAGCAGCAGCGGCTGGATTCGGAGTCGGAGGCGACCATCGGAAAGACCGAGCAGCTGGTGCTGATGCTGGCCGTCGGCGGCACGCTGTTAGGTGCGATCCTCGCCCTCCTGCTCGGCACCGGCATCTCGCGTCCGATGATCGCGATGTGCAAGGCGATGCGGGAGCTGGCCTCGGGCAATTTCGACGTCGTGCTGCCGGGTCTCGGCCGCAAGGACGAGATCGGCGAGATGGCCGGCGCGGTCGAGGAGTTCAAGGTTCAAGCGGTGGCCAAAGCCGAGCGCGATGCCGCCGCCAGCGAGGTCCAGAACCGGGAGCAGGCCGCAAGCCGCCGCGCCGAGCTGATCCGCTTTGCCGACGATTTCGAGAGCGCGGTCGGCGCCATCGTCTCCAACGTCTCGGCCTCGGCCGTGCAGCTGGAATCGGCAGCCTCCACGCTGACTCGCACCGCCGAGACCACGCAGAGCCTGTCGAGCCAGGTCGCCGGCGTCTCCGAGCAGGCCTCCAGCAACATGCAGTCGGTCGCGACCGCGACCGAAGAGCTCTCGGCCTCGGTCGAGGAGATCGGCCGCCAGGTCCGCGATTCCAGCCGGATCGCCGAGGCCGCCGTGATGCAGGCCAAGGAAACCGACGGCCGCATCGGCAAACTGTCGCATGCCGCCCAGCAGATCGGCGAGGTGGTCAAGCTGATCACGGCGATTGCCGAGCAGACCAACCTGCTCGCGCTCAACGCCACCATCGAGGCCGCCCGGGCTGGTGAGGCCGGCCGCGGCTTCGCGGTGGTGGCGAGCGAGGGGAAGTCGCTGGCGAGCCAGACCGCGAAGGCCACCGACGAGATCTCCTCGCACATCGCGGGCATGCAGGGCGCCACCGCCGAGTCGGTTGCCGCGATCAAGGAGATCGGCGCCACCATCGGTCAGATCTCGTCGATCTCGACCTCGATCGCGAGCGCGGTCGAGCAGCAGGGTGCGGCCACCCAGGAGATCGCCCGCAGCGTCCAGACCGTCGCCCAGGGCACCCAGACCGCGGCCACCGATATCGGCGAGGTCAACCGCGGCGCCGCCGAGACCGGCTCGGCCTCGGAGGAGGTGCTGAACTCGGCCAAGACGCTGTCCAGCGAAAGCACCCGTCTCCGCGCCGAGCTCGACCGCTTCATGGCGAATATCCGCGCGGCGTAGGGGGGCGCGACCTGGAGTCTGCGCTATCGCCCCACACTCCGCCGTCGTCCCGGACAAGCGCGTCGCTTTGCTCCGCTTGTCCGGGACGACGGCGGAGGCTGGCGCGGCAATCGATTTGTAACGGTCCGGGAAAGCGCACCTTAACAATTCACCGCATCACCTCACCGCCAGTTGCGGCGCCACAAATTTACCACAGCTTATCCTTTGCCCCGTAACGTGCCGGGGAGTCGGGAAGCGGGCTGCTTCCGGGCTGCGCCTGGTTTTCCGCGAATGGAATGGGGTGGGGGAATGTCGGTCAAGTCCAAGTCGAGCCAATCGAAGTCGAGCCAATCGAAGTCGAGCCAATCGAAGCTGCCAACGCTGCGGTTTCGCGCAAAAATCATCCTCGGCTTCGTGGCGGTGCTCGCCATCCTCGCCGTCAGCATGGCATTTGCCTATTTCGGCTTCGAGCGGATCGCAGGCGCCGTGGCATCCTACCGCACCAGCGTATCGGAAGCCGACCAGGCGCGGACGGTCGATCGCGAGCTGATCGCCTATCAGGGACTGGCACGGGCCTATACCCTGACCGGCGCTGTGGATGACGAGACCGCAGCCAAGGCCGCTGAAGGGAATCTGAAGAGCGCGATCGCCAAGTCGATGGCTGCGACGACCGGCGCGGCCCGCCGTGAGCAGGTCGGCAAGCTCGAGGCCGAATTCCAGAGCTTTACGAAAGTCTTCGGCGAGATCATCACGCTGACGCGCGAGAACAACAAGATCGCGGCCGACGAGCTCAACAGTGTCGGCAACAAGATCCGCTTCAAATTCGACGATCTCGCCGACACCGCAGCGCTGGCGGGCCTGAACTCGGTTCAGACCACGGCCAAGGATGTCACCTCGCAATATCTGGCGGTCTCCACCTCGGTCAGCGCTTTCGTGGCCAAGCCGGAGCCGAAGACCGCCGACGGCGTGATCGCCCGCATCAAATTCCTCGAGACGTTGCTGGTCTCCATCTACGCGAACGACCAGAAGATCACGGATCGCGTCAAGGAGATCGGCGAACTCTTGAAGCAGTATCGCACCTCGTTCGCAAAGCTGACCGAGAACGTGAAGGTCATCGTCAAGCTGAACGGCGAGATGACCAAGACGGCGGCGACCATCCTCAAGCTCTCGGCCGAGCTGCGTTCGGATCTGACCGCGGACCAGCAACGCATCGAGGCGAGCGCCAATGCGACGATCGGAGAGACCGAGCAGCTGATGCTGATACTGGCGCTGGGCGGGCTGGCCGTGGGCACCGTGCTGGCGTTGTGGCTCGGCAACGGCATCTCGCGTCCGATGATCGCGATGTGCAAGGCGATGCGGGAGCTGGCCTCGGGCAATTTCGACGTCGTGCTGCCGGGTCTCGGCCGCAAGGACGAGATCGGCGAGATGGCCGGCGCGGTCGAGGAGTTCAAGGTTCAGGCGGTGGCGAAAGCCGAGCGCGATGCCGCCGCCAGCGAGGTCCAGAACCGGGAGCAGGCCGCAAGCCGCCGCTCCGAGCTGATCCGCTTTGCCGACGATTTCGAGAGTGCGGTCGGCGCCATCGTCTCCAACGTCTCGGCCTCGGCCGTGCAGCTGGAATCGGCAGCCTCCACGCTGACCCGCACCGCCGAGACCACGCAGAGCCTGTCGAGCCAGGTCGCCGGCGTCTCCGAGCAGGCCTCCAGCAACATGCAGTCGGTCGCAACCGCGACCGAAGAGCTCTCGGCCTCGGTCGAGGAGATCGGCCGCCAGGTCCGCGATTCCAGCCGGATCGCCGAAGCCGCCGTGATGCAGGCCAAGGAGACCGACGGCCGCATCGGCAAACTGTCGCATGCCGCCCAGCAGATCGGCGAGGTGGTCAAGCTGATCACGGCGATCGCCGAGCAGACCAACCTGCTGGCGCTCAACGCCACCATCGAGGCCGCCCGCGCCGGTGAGGCCGGCCGCGGCTTTGCGGTGGTTGCGAGCGAGGTGAAGTCGCTGGCGAGCCAGACCGCGAAGGCCACCGACGAGATCTCCTCGCACATCGCGGGCATGCAGGGCGCCACCGCCGAGTCGGTTGCCGCGATCAAGGAGATCGGCGCCACCATCGGCCAGATATCGTCGATCTCGACCTCGATCGCGAGCGCGGTCGAGCAGCAGGGCGCCGCCACCCAGGAGATCGCCCGCAGCGTCCAGACCGTCGCCCAGGGCACCCAGACCGCGGCCACCGATATCGGCGAGGTCAACCGCGGCGCCGCCGAGACCGGCTCGGCCTCGGAAGAGGTGCTGAACTCGGCCAAGACCCTGGCGAGCGAAAGCAACCGCCTGCGCGCCGAGCTCGACCGCTTCATGGCGAATATCCGCGCGGCGTAGGGGGCGCGACCTGGAGTCTGCGCTATCGCCCCACACTCCGCCGTCGTCCCGGACAAGCGCGCCCTCAGGCGCGCGTAGATCCGGGACCCATACTCCCAGGGCGCAGTTGGGACGGACGGTGGTAACTCCGAGTCTTCGCCAAACGATTGCTGCGGAGTATGGGTCCCGGATTGCATGTTGTTGGCGTCTTCCTGATGGAAGATCTGACGCCGGCGGGACCTCGCGGTCCCGGAAGATCTTGACGATCGTGCAGATCTGGAGGCCCGCCGGCGCTTCTGGGTCCGG
>NZ_PGVG01000062.1 GCF_002795245.1 Bradyrhizobium forestalis
GTCGCTACACCGTCGCCGGCGGCCAGCGCCTCTCCCGCGCCTGCGGCCTCGCCGTCACCCGCAGCCAGCGCCTCGCCCAGCCCGACGGCCCCACCGGCTGCGGCCGCCACCCCCGCCCCGGTGCAGACCGCCGATCCCTTTGGCCTCGAGACCACGCTCGAGCCGAAGAAGGTCGTGATGGTCAAGGGCACCGCCAATTGGGACTCCGCCTTCGACACGCTGATCGACGCCTTCAAGGCCCTGAACGCGCTGCTGGACAAGCAGGGCATCAAGCCATCAGGCAATTCGATGATCGTCTACACCTCGACCGACGACACCGGCTTCACCTTCCTTGCCGAGATCCCGGTCGACCAGGATCCCAAGAACCTGCCCAAGGACATGAGCATCGGCAAGTCGCCTGAAGGCAAGGCGCTGAAATTCGTCCATCGCGGCTCCTACGACAACATGGACAACACCTATGAGGCGATCACCAATCACCTCGACGACAAGAGACTGGAAGCCAAGGACACCTTCATCGAGGAGTACCTCACCGATCCCCTGAAGACGGCCGAGGACAAGCTCGTGATCAACGTTTTCGTGCCGCTGAAGTGAGACTGATGAAAAAGCCTGCCGTACTTTGTACTTCCCTTGCCGCCGTTTTCGCCACCGCCCTGCTGACGGCGCCCGCACGCGCCGACGACTTTCCGTCCGCCATCACGGTGAGCGGGGAGGCCATGATCTCCGTGGCGCCCGATCTCGCGCAAATCGATGCCGGCGTCGCCAACGACGCCAAGTCGGCGAAGGAAGCCTCCGATGCCAACAACGCCGCGATGGGCAAGGTGCTGCTGGCGCTGAAGGGCGCCGGCATCGCCGAGAAGGATTACCAGACCTCGCGGCTGTCGCTGCAGCCGCAATACGGCCAGAACAAATCCGCCGGCGCCTCGCCCGTGGTCGGTTTCCGCGCGAGCAACCGTGTCACCGTGAAGATCCGCGACGTGACCAAGGTCGCGGGCATCATCGACACGCTGGTCAACGCCGGCGCCAACGACATCGGCAACATCTCCTTCGAGGTGACGCAGGCGTCAAAGCTGCTCGACGACGCGCGCGAGCAGGCAGTGGCGGATGCGCGCCGCAAGGCGGAGATCTACGCCAAGGTCACCGGCGTGACGCTGGGCGCGCCGCTCAGCGTTGCCGAAGGCGGCGCCCCGGTGCCGCTGTTCAAGGCGCGAATGGCGACTGCGCCGATGGCGGCGCCTGCTGCGGTGGCGCCGGGCGAGGAAACGCTGTCGGTGACGGTGAATGTGAGCTGGGCGATCAAGGCCAAAGAGCAGTAGGTCTCGTGTCCCGGACACGCTGCAGCGCGTAGCGATGCTGCACAGAGCCGGGACCCAGCAAGCTGCACAGTACAGTCCGGCAACATGGGCCCCGGCTCAGCAGCGCACCGTCGAAGAGACGCTGCGCTGCGTCCGGGGCACGAGCGGCGGAGACAGCGGAGACCTAAATCTCCACCACTTGCCCCGGCATCATCGCCACGAATCTTTCCTGCGGAATCCTCGCTGCATCCAGCGCCTCGACCAGCGCCCTGGCTGGTGCGTCGATTGCTTCGTCCGTCAGCTGGAACGTGCCGTGGTGATGCCCGAGCGCGGCCTCGGCGCCGCAATCGGCCAGCGCCTTCACCGCGTCTTCCGGATTCATGTGCTGGTCGCGCATGAACCAGCGCGGCTCGTAGGCGCCGATGGGCAGGATCGCCAGACGCAGCTTGCCGTGCTTCTCGGCGACGCGGCGAAAGTGCCTGCCGTCGCCATAGCCGGAATCGCAGACGACGTAGATCTTGCCGGCCGGCGTCTCCAATACAAAACTCGCCCACAGCGCCTTGTTGCGGTCGAACAGGCCGCGCGCGGTCCAGTGCCGGGTCGGCACCAGATGCACGGCGACGCCTTCGCCGAGCTCGACACGGTCGTGCCAGTCGAACGCTTCGACCTTGATCGTGGGATCGGCGCCGCGCATCGTGACGTCATTGCCGAGCGGGGTGACCACGCGCGGGGCGAAATTCTTGGTGAGCCGCGACAGCGTCGCGATATCCAGATGATCGTAGTGCCCGTGCGAGACCAAAACGACGTCGATCTTCGGCAGCTTCTCGAAGGCGATGCCGGGGTCGTTGTGCCGCTTAGGTCCGGCCCAGGCGACCGGCGAGACCCGCATCGACCAGACAGGATCGATGAGGATGTTGACACCGCCCGCCTGGATCAGCCAGGAGGCGTGACCGACGAAGGAGAGCCGCACCTTGTCGCCATCGACCCGCTCCGGCGGCGTGTCGGCATGCGGGCTGGGGACCCAGTCCGGCCATTTCGCGCGCTGCCGTTTGCCGCCGAACTGCCAGCGCAGCACCTCACGAAGCGATTTTGGCGGCGCCCCGTCCGGATCGAAGAAGGTCAGGCCGTCGAAATGGTCGGAGGCGGGGCCGTCATAGGTCTTCATGCTAGATATCCAGAGAGAGGGGACGCCGACTAGAGTACCGGCTCCAGCGAGCAGTCCGAAAAGGCGGCGGCGGGTGACCGGCACGACGGGCTTCTAGGGATAGTCGGAGAGGTAAGACATCACCGCCTATATGGGCGAGGCTGGCGGAAAAGGAACCCGTCACCAAAAGAGTCACATTTTCAGTATCTTGCCTTACCGAGGGCGTCCCGGCACCCTAACTTTCCTTGACTTTTGGGCGGGAGCGGCGTTTAACCCCGCCACTTTCTCGGAAAGGCTTTCTTTTCGACCCGCCGACCGGCCCTCGAGGCCGGAGGTCAACGCCCGACAGCGCTGTGCGCCCTCGGGCGCAAAGGTGTTTGGAAGATCGTTTGACCAAGGGAAGCGGTCATCGCCCGACTTGATCGGGCGATCCAGTATCCCAGAGGCGGCTCGGCTGGAACCGAGAAGCCGCGGCGTACTGGATGCCCCGGTCAAGCCGGGGCATGACAGCGGAGAATAACGGAGCGCTCCTCCCATTCGGGGGACAGCAACAGGATAACGGCATTGTTCGACAATCTGTCGGAACGGCTTGGCGGAATTCTCGATCGTCTGACGGGGCGCGGTGCGCTGACCGAAAAGGACGTCGACGCCGCGATGCGCGAGGTGCGCCGGGCGCTGCTGGAGGCCGACGTCGCGCTGGAGGTGGTGCGCAGCTTCACCGAGCGCGTGCGCGAGCAGGCGATTGGCGCTACCGTCGTCAAGTCGGTCACGCCCGGCCAGATGGTGGTCAAGATCGTCCATGACGAGTTGATCAACACGCTCGGCAGCGAAGGCCAGACCATCGACGTCAATTCCGTGCCGCCGGTGCCGATCATGATGGTCGGCCTGCAAGGCTCCGGCAAGACCACCACCACTGCAAAGCTCGCCCGCCGCATGGTTCAGCGCGACAAGCGCAAGGTGCTGATGGCCTCGCTCGACGTCTATCGCCCGGCGGCGATGGAGCAGCTGGCCGTGCTCGGCCGCGACCTCGACATTCCGACACTGCCGATCGTGGCGGGCCAGCAGCCGCCGCAGATTGCGAAGCGTGCGCTGGAGGCCGGCAAGCTCGGCGGCTACGACATCGTGCTGCTCGACACCGCCGGCCGCACCACCCTCGACGAAGAGATGATGGCGGAAGCGGCGGCGATCAAAGCCGCCGCGAACCCGCATGAAGTGCTACTGGTTGCGGATAGCCTCACCGGCCAGGACGCGGTGAACCTCGCGCGCGCGTTCGATCAGCGCGTCGGTCTCACCGGCATCGTGCTGACCCGCGTCGACGGCGACGGCCGCGGCGGCGCCGCGCTGTCGATGCGCGCGGTCACCGGCAAGCCGATCAAGCTGATCGGCACCGGCGAAAAGACCGACGCGCTGGAAGATTTCCACCCCGATCGTATCGCCGGCCGCATCCTCGGCATGGGCGACGTGGTCTCGCTGGTCGAGCGTGCCGCCGCCAACATCGACGCCGAGAAGGCCGCGCGCACCGCCGAGCGTATGCGCAAGGGCCAGTTCGACCTCAACGACATGCGCGAGCAGCTGTTGCAGATGTCGAACATGGGCGGCATCAGCGGCCTGATGGGCATGATGCCCGGCATCTCCAAGATGAAGAACCAGATCGCCGCGGCCGGCATCGACGACAAGATCCTGAAGCGCCAGGTCGCGATCATCGATTCCATGACGCGCGACGAGCGGCGTCATCCCGACCTGCTGAAGGCCAGCCGCAAGAAGCGCATCGCGGCGGGCTCCGGCCAGAGCGTCGAGCACGTCAACAAGCTGCTCAAGATGCACCGGAACATGGCCGACGTGATGAAGGCCATGGGCTCGGGCAAGCGCGGCCCGCTCGCCGGCATCGCGCAGGCGATGGGCTTTGGCGGCGGCATGAAGATGCCTTCGCCCGAAGAGATGAAGGCGCTGCAGGAGAAGATGCAGAGCGGCGGCGGACAAGGTCTGCCGAATTTGCCGAAGGATCTGCCGCCCGGTCTTCGCCAAGGCCTGCCGAACCTTCCTGGACTGACCGGGCTGAGCGGCAAGCCGACGCTGCCGGGCCTCGGCGGTTTTCCGGGCAAGAAGAAATGAGGAATTCGTCGCGGGGGATCGCATCGATCTCGCGTGACGCGGAATACCAATCAACCGAACAAAACGTACTTTGCAAACCACACTTTCAAGGAGAACTGAATGTCCGTCGTTATCCGCCTCGCCCGCGCAGGCACCAAGAAGCGTCCCGTCTATCATGTCGTCGTCGCCGACTCGCGTTTCCCCCGCGATGGCCGCTTCATCGAGCGTCTCGGCTATTTCAACCCGCTGTTGCCGAAGGACAATGAGACCCGTCTGAAGCTCGACATGGACAAGGTGAAGTCCTGGCTCGCGAAGGGCGCGCAGCCGTCGGACCGCGTGGCGCGTTTCCTCGACGCCGCCGGCGTCAAGAAGCGCGAAGCGCGCAACAACCCCGAGAAGGCCGTGCCGCGCAAGGAGCGCAAGGCGCAGGCCGAAGCCGCCAAGGCCTAAGGCTGGATCATGTCGGCGCTGGTCTGCGTCGCGCGGATCGGCGCCGCGCATGGTGTGCGCGGTGCGGTCAAGCTGTGGACTTTTACGGAAGATCCCTTTGCCGTCCGCCGCTACGGACCGCTGTCGACCAAGGACGGCAGGCGTCAGTTCGAAATCGCGCAGGCGCGCGAAGCCAGGGATCATCTGGTCGCGACGTTCAAGGGCGTTGCGACCCGCGATGAGGCCGAGCGCCTCAACGGCATCGAGCTCTACGTCCCCCGCGAAAAACTGCCCGCGACGGACGAGGACGAATATTACCACACCGATCTGATCGGGCTCGCCGCCGTCACCACCGATGGCGAGCCGCTCGGCCGCGTGCTCGCGATCCATAATTTCGGCGCCGGCGACATCATCGAGATCGCGCCGCCCAAGGGCACGACGCTGCTGCTGCCGTTCTCCAACGCAGTGGTGCCGGAGGTCGATCTCACCGGCGGCCGCGTCGTGATCGCGCTGCCGCAGGAGATCGAAGGTGAGGACGAAGGCAACGATCCCTCCACGAGTCGTCCCCGCCTAGTGCGCAAAGCGCACGGGAGCGGGGACCCATAACCACAGGCCGCTATTTTTGGCTAAGCTGATCGCTCCAGCCATCGCAAATCTAACTGCGGTGGTTATGGGTCCCTGATCTGCGCGCGCTTGAGGCGCGCTTGTCCGGGACGACAACAACTGAGATCGAATGACCAATCCCTCCCCCTGGCGCGCAACCGTGCTGACGCTGTTTCCGGAGATGTTTCCGGGGCCGCTCGGCGTGAGCCTCGCCGGCCGTGCGCTCGCTGCCGGGCTCTGGGCGATCGAGGCGCGGGACATCCGGGCCTCCGCGACCGACCGCCATCGCAGCGTCGACGACACTCCGGCCGGCGGCGGCCCGGGCATGGTGCTGCGGGCGGACGTTCTGGCCGCCGCGATCGATGCAGCCGGGATCGGCCCTGATCGACCCCGCCTGCTCATGAGCCCCCGGGGTCGGCCACTGACCCAGGCCCGCGTCGTCGAGCTTGCCAAGGGCCCCGGGCCCTTGATCGTCTGCGGACGGTTCGAGGGGGTGGACCAGCGCGTGATCGACGGAAGGGGCCTGGAGGAGGTCTCGATCGGCGATTACGTGCTCTCGGGGGGTGAAATCGCCGCCCTGGCCCTGATCGACGCCTGCGTCCGGCTGCTGCCGGGGGTGATGGGCAAGGAGGCCTCGGGAACCGACGAGAGTTTTTCGGACGGGCTGCTCGAATACCCCCAATACACGCGTCCCCAGCTGTTCGAGGGGGCTCCGATCCCTGACATCCTCACCTCAGGCGACCACGCCAAGGTTGCCAGCTGGCGGCGGGCGCAATCGGAGGCCCTGACGGCGGCTCGGCGGCCGGATTTATGGGCGCAAATCCCACCCAAGCCGCCGAATCGGGCCGGCCGCCAAAAAACGCCAAAAAACAAGACAGACGGGTGACAAACGCTCCGGCTTGCCTTATAGGAGCGGCCAAATCCGCAATGGCTGGATAGACGAATTTTGCGCAGCCCCCCGTTTCCAGGGCTGGGCGCGCCGATGGAGATTTACCCATGAACCTGATCAAGCAGCTCGAGCAAGAGCAATTCGACAAGCTGTCCGCCGGCAAGGACATTCCGGAATTCGGTCCCGGCGACACCGTGATCGTCAACGTGAAGGTCGTCGAAGGCGACCGCACCCGCGTGCAGGCCTATGAAGGCGTCTGCATCGGCCGTTCCGGCGGTGGCCTCAACGAGAGCTTCACCGTGCGCAAGATCTCCTATGGCGAGGGCGTGGAGCGCGTGTTCCCCGTGATGTCGCCGATGATCGACTCGATCAAGGTGGTGCGCCGCGGCAAGGTGCGTCGCGCCAAGCTCTATTACCTCCGCAATCTCCGCGGCAAGTCGGCCCGCATCGTCGAGAAGCAGGACCGCGCGGCTGCCGTCGGCGAGTAAGCTTCGCCACCAGGCAAGTCTTTCGAAAGCGCGGGGCTCGGCTCCGCGCTTTTTTGTTGCGTCAGCCGTGCACGTCAAAGCTCTCGCGCTTCCAATTCGGCCTGCTATATATTCCTAGAATGTTTCCAGATCTGACCAGCTTCGCCCCCGTCCAGCGCATCGTCATCGATGATCGCTCGCGGCTGCCTGGCCGGTTCTTCGGACGCTTCGCGACCTCGGCAACGTCAGAGCTTATTCGCGCAGCCTAAAAGGCTGCGCTGACGATTTTGTTGCCCGCGCGACCCGCGCACATCCGCTTCACACATTCTTCGGAGCTTAAGCTCATGTCCAAGCCGACCACACTGTACGACAAGATCTGGAACGACCATCTGGTGCACGAAGCCGAGGACGGCACCTGCCTGCTCTATATCGATCGCCATCTGGTGCACGAGGTGACCTCGCCGCAGGCGTTCGAAGGCCTGCGCGCGACGGGACGCAAGGTGCATGCGCCCGAGAAGACGCTCGCCGTCGTCGACCACAACGTGCCGACCACCGACCGCACCAAGCCGAATCCCGATCCTGAAAGCATCGAGCAGATCAAGGCGCTGGCCGAGAACGCCAAGGAATTCGGCATCGAATATTACAACGAGTTCGACAAGCGTCAGGGCATCGTCCACGTCATCGGCCCCGAGCAGGGCTTTACCCTGCCCGGCACCACCATCGTCTGCGGTGACAGCCACACTTCGACGCACGGCGCATTCGGCGCGCTCGCGCACGGCATCGGCACGAGCGAGGTCGAGCACGTGCTGGCGACGCAGACGCTGATCCAGAAGAAGGCCAAGAACATGCGCGTCACCGTCGACGGCAAATTGCCTGACGGTGTGACCGGCAAGGACATCATCCTGGCCATCATCGGCGAGATCGGCACCGCGGGCGGCACCGGCTACGTGCTGGAGTATGCCGGCGACGCGATCCGCGCGCTCTCGATGGAAGGCCGCATGACGGTCTGCAACATGTCGATCGAAGGCGGCGCGCGCGCCGGCCTGGTCGCGCCAGACCAGAAGGCGTTCGACTTCCTGCGCGGCCGTCCGAAGGCGCCGAAGGGCGCGGACTGGGACGCGGCGATGCGCTACTGGGAGAAACTGCGCTCGGACGAGGGCGCGCATTTCGACCACGAGCTGTGCCTCGATGCGGCAAAACTGCCGCCGATCGTGACCTGGGGCACGAGCCCGGAGGACGTGATCTCGGTGACCGGCATCGTGCCCGATCCCGACAAGATTGCGGACGAGGCCAAGCGCATCTCCAAGCATCGCGCCTTGAAGTATATGGGCCTGACCGCGGGGACGAAGATCACCGACATCAAGCTCGACCGCGTCTTCATCGGCTCCTGCACCAACGGCCGCATCGAAGATCTTCGCGCGGCGGCGAAGATTGCTGAAGGCAAGACCGTTTCAGCGAACGTCAACGCCATGGTGGTGCCGGGCTCCGGCATCGTGAAGGAGCAGGCGGAAGCCGAGGGTCTGGACAAGATCTTCATCAAGGCCGGCTTCGAATGGCGCGAGCCGGGCTGCTCGATGTGCCTCGCCATGAACCCGGACAAGCTGAAGCCGGAAGAGCGCTGCGCCTCGACCTCGAACCGCAATTTCGAGGGCCGCCAGGGTTTCAAGGGCCGCACGCACCTGGTGTCGCCGGCAATGGCGGCGGCGGCGGCGATCGCGGGCCACTTCGTCGACGTCCGGGACTGGCGCTAAGCCGGTTCCTGCAATTGTAGCGATCGCGGCAAACCGCCGTTAAACGATCGCCTGACACTCTCGTCCTCGCGAGGTTTCGCGAGGACGCTGCCTATGGCCAACAGGCCGGAATATGTCGATCTGATCAGCGAAGCCACGCGCCAGCACCGGCGGCGCGTAGCGCCGTTGCGCATCGTCGCCAAGCCGGAGGTCGAAGAGACCTCGAAGCTCAGCCGCTGGCCGCCGGCGATGTTCCGGCAGTGGAAGCTCGAGAACCTGATGCGCTGGAAGTCGGCGTCGTGGAAGCTGAAGGATTGGCTTTAAACCAGGCGTGTCATTCCGGGGCGATGCAAAGCATCGAACTATGGTGCGCTATTGCGCACCTGAGAATCTCGAGATTCCGGGTCTGACGCTGCGTGCCATCCCGGAATGACGGCAGCTAACTCACATCACCAATAACGATACGGATAGAGCCAGCGGGGCCAGCGGCAGACGCGGCGCGGGCCGTAATAGGTCCAGATGATGCGGCAGCGGCGCGGATAGTGGTAATAGGGATAATAGCCGCCGTAATAATAGCGCCGGTGGAAATGGCGATAGCCGTAATGCGGGCGATAGATCCCGTAGCGGTGATAGCCGCCGTAACGATGGAAGCCGCCATAGCGATAGCCGCCACCGTGGAAGGCCGGCGCGGCGCGGAAGCCGCCGATATGGCCACCACGAAATCCTCCGCCATGGAAGCCACCGCCGCGAAAACCTCCGCCGTGAAAGCCGCCACCATGCCCGCCGTGCCCGCCGCCGTGACGAACCTGCGTGACGAGATCGTCGGTCGCAGCCTTCGTCGCTGGCGACGTCGCCGGATTGATCAAGGTCAGCGCTTCAGCGCGGCGCGCGGTGCCGGCCGACAGCATCAGCGTCGCGGCGGCCGCGATCCCGAGCAAGCGCATCGGGCAAGCCCCACGACCCAACATCCTCAGCATGGAATCCTCCCTGAATCTGGACAGCAGAGCTGCGACGCGACGTCTCGGCCGCGCCATTGCTGTTCAATGACGGTCGCTCCCAAGATTAAATTGCGGACACCGATGTGAACGCGCCATGAATGAACGACACTGGGCTCCGCGATGCGGCGCAGTGCCGCTATGGAAGGAATTTTGCAGATGACTGTCTACGCAATTGCGCAATTGAAGATGACGGACCGTGCAGCCTATGACCGCTATCAGGCGCGGTTCTTCGATGTGTTCAGAAAGTACAACGGACGGCTGCTCGCCGCCGACGAGCAGCCGCGCGTGCTCGAAGGCGCATGGCCGCATGACAAGCTTGTCATGATGTCGTTTCCCGACGAGGCCGCGTTCCTCGCCTTCTCGACCTCACCCGACTACGAAGAGATCTCGCGTGATCGCAAGGCGGGTGCGCAAGCGACGGTGCTGCTGGTCCGGGGATTTGCACCCGGCTAGCGGATCACCAGAACGGCCCGTAGCTGAACACGAATGGGGCGGGCACGGCGTAGGGATAGGGACGGTAGTCAACGGGCCGCGCGTAGTAGCGTGGATCACGGCGTGCAGCAGGCCGCACGATGTGTTGGGTTCGCGCGTGTCGTCGCATTTCGAAAACCGCGATCCCCGCCGAGGCCTCCGGCATCGTCACCCTTTGCGCCGCGAAAGCGCGAGGCAGACTGGCGGCAAGCGCGGCGGCAACGGCCAATGCAACCCATCTCGCCATCACGACCCTCACGAGGCCGCCGCGCTGTTCGCTGGCGCGGGCATTGAACTGGTCAGCCCCGGCGCCAGTAGCAGCTCACGCGCGGCACGATCACCGTGCCGCTCGGCCGGTACTCCTGCACATAGGTGGCGTTGCAGACGCGGACTGCGTCGGGACCGGGATTGTAGCGGGGATAGACGCCGTCCGGGCTGTAATAGGGCGTGACGCGCAAGCGCGCCGGTGGCCGCTTGCGCGGCGGTGGCATATCGTCAGGCGGAACCGCCTGGGCGAGGCGAATCTCGGGGCCGGCGGTCTGGGCTTCCGCGCCAACGCAAAACTGCGAAAACAACCCCATGCACAGTAGCGTCAGCGCTGTTTTCACTCGCATTTTTCCGCCCACCTGAAACGTCCCAGCCGAGGCCCCAAGCTCCCCGTTTTGGCGGCGCCCGTCAACCTCGACGCGCTTATAATGCGGGATGCATCGCCACGGAACCCGCGCTAAGAGGGATGCATGTGGACGGAATTGAAAGCGCCCTCGCTGGCCGAGATGGAAGCGACGGCATACGAGATCTTCAAAGGCCTGCCGACGGAGTTTCGCAAGCTCTGCGAGGGCGTGATCGTCCGCGTCGACGACTTCCCGACCGACGAGGTCCTGGACGAGATGGAGTGCGAGAGCGAGTTCGACCTGCTCGGCCTGTTCCAGGGCGTCGGCCTGCCCCAGCAGAGTTTTGGCGACGTGGCCCGGCTGCCCAACATGGTCTGGCTCTACCGCCGGCCGATCCTGGACTATTGGGCCGAGCACGACGAGAGCCTCGGCCATATCGTCCGCCACGTCCTGATCCACGAGATCGGCCACCATTTCGGCCTTTCGGACGACGATATGGCCGCGATTGAGGCGCGGGCGGATTGAAGCGCCGCCGCAAGGGCAGTGCGCTCCCTCCCCCGCTTGCGGGGGAGGGCTGGGCAGAGGGTGTCTCCGCAATGAGACAGTCCCCTAGAGGAGAGAGCCCCCACCCGCCGCGCTTCGCGCGTCGACCTCCCCCGCAAGCGGGAGAGGTGAAGTCCCGATGCCGCGCCAGCTCGGCCTCAAACTCGCTGAGCAGACGAGCCCTGCCGAATTCGGCCTAGGATTCCCGCTCTAACCGCGATAAACACCTGTTCCCCCTGACACATCCGGGAAAGCGCAACCATGGACAAGTTCACCACGCTGGAAGGCGTCGCGGCGCCGCTGAAGATCATCAATGTCGACACCGACATGATCATTCCGAAGCAGTACCTCAAGACCATCAAGCGCACCGGCCTTGGCAAGGGCCTCTTCTCCGAGCAGCGCTACAAGGACGACGGCAGCGAGAACCCGGACTTCGTCCTCAACCAGCCCGCCTATCGCAATGCGAAGGTGCTGGTCGCCGGCGACAATTTCGGCTGCGGCTCGAGCCGCGAGCATGCGCCCTGGGCGCTGCTCGACTTCGGCATCCGCTGCGTGATCTCGACCTCGTTCGGCGACATCTTCTACAACAACTGCTTCAAGAACGGCATTCTGCCGATCCGCGTCAGCCAAGAAGATCTCGACAAGCTGTTCGACGATGCCGAGCGCGGCGCCAACGCGACGCTGACGATCGACCTGCCGAACCAGGAGATCCGCGGCCCCGACGGCGGCAAGGTCAAGTTCGAGATCGATCCGTTCCGCAAGCACTGCCTGATCAACGGCCTCGACGACATCGGCCTCACCATGGAGAAGAAGGCTTCGATCGACACCTATGAGGACAAGCTCAAGCGCGAACGCGCCTGGGCCTGATCTCAGATTTTCATGTGAGCCCCGGTGCATGCGCGCCGGGGCTTTTTCTTTGCTCCGATTTAGCCGTATAGCTGCACCCATGCTGCCCGAGATCGTCACCTTCTGGCATGGCCCGATGGATGCGCTGCGCCAGACCTGTCTGCGCTCGCAGCTCGCTGCCGGCCACAAGGTCACGGTCTACAGCTTCGATCCCATTCCAGGCCTGCCGGCGGGCGTCGCAAATGCCGAGGCCGAGGCGATCCTGCCGCACGCGTTCTCCGAACGCTTGCGGCCGCCGCAGCCGGACGGCAGCTGGCGTGACTGGACCACGCTGCAGTTCAGCGATTTCTTCCGCATGAAGCTGATGGCGAAGGGCCTCGGCCTCTGGCTCGACGCCGACGTGCTGCTCTTGAAGCCGGTCGAGATCGATCCGGCAAAGCCCTACTTCGCCTGGGAGCGGCCGCGCCAGCTCGGCAACTCCGTGATCTACCTGCCGCCGGAGCACGGCATCGTTGCCGCCTTCGAAGAGCTGATGGAGCAGGAGGAGCTGACGCCGAACTGGCTGTCGCTGCGCCATCGCATCACCTTCATGATGCGTCGCCTGCGCGGTGGCTCGAACCGCCTCTCGGACATTCGCGTCGCGATCTACGGGCCCGCGGCGCTCACCGCACTGGCGCGGCGTACCGGTGAACTGCAGAACGCATTGCCGAAGCAATCGTTCTACGCCGTGCATGCCGAGCCAAAACTGTTCTTCGATCCCTCGAGCTATCTCGGCCTCGTCACCAACCCCGAGATCATCGGCCTGCACATCTCGCCCAAGGGCCGCGGCGGGCAGCCACCGATTCCCGGCAGCCTGTATGCGTGGGCGGCGGAGCGGTTCGCGTAGGCTCTTTTCGTCGTAAGGCACTCTCGTGCCCCGGACGCAGCGCAGCACCCCTTGGTGATGCGCTGCTGAGCCGGGGCCCAGCGATGCGGCGAGATGGGTCCCGGCTCCGCGCAGCAACGCAAAGGGCGTTGCAGCGCGTCCGGGACACGAGAATCATATTTGATCCAGCGCAACGCACTCCTGCACCATTGTGCCTAATCTCGCTCCAATTCCGCCGTCCGAATGGAGCTTTCCATGAGCACCGCAACCAGGCCCTATCCCATCGTTCAGGATCTCATCGACTCCTTTGCGAGCTGGCTGAAGCATCGCCGCGAGATGAACGAGATGCGGCAGCTCGATCGCGCCGATTTCGACCGGATTGCCAGCGATCTCCGGATTGCGCCCGACGATCTCGAGGAGCTGGTCCGGCACGGCCGGCACGCCGCCGACGAGCTGCCGAAGATGCTGGAGCAGCTCGGCATCAACGCCGAAGGTCTCGGCCGCGCGCAGCCGCTGCTGCTGCGCGACATGGAGCGGGTCTGCTCGCTCTGCAACAACAAGGTTCAGTGCGACCGCGATCTCGCCGATGGCACCGCCGCGGAGAACTATCACGGCTATTGCGGCAATGCGGCGACGCTGGAGTCGCTGGACCGCGCCGATCTTGCGCCGCGCTGAGGCCTCTCTCGCGATTGTGTTCACCGAGGCAGAAATGCTGCTGCTTCCCCACGCGGGTCAGCGGACGCAGCAGGATCGGATCGCACAAACAGCAAACGCGAGGTCGCAGATATTTCTGCGTCAGGCCGGCCATCCTGGCCAATCAGGATGAGTCCGGCTCCGCCGTTGGCAACATTCAGGACGACCTGCTCGCCGCTCCAGGTCTTGATGGGCTCCATTCCAATGATGAGAAATTCACCTATGGGCTGGTCGAAGTACTGAAGCCTCAATTGCGGGCCAATCTCCGCGCCCGCAAGTCCAAGACCCAGCTGCTGGACGCGCACATAAACCGCGCCCAAAGTCACGGTATCCGCTCTAAAGCCGAGCTCCGCCGCCGATACAGCAACAAGCCTCACGTCTTTTCTGGTCGTACTGACGACAAAGGCCGGTCGCGCGAGGATCTCCGCAGCAAGCCCACCTACTTTGCAGCCCTTTGCATCCAAGGCATTCCGGAGCGCCAACGAACTCGCAAAGGCTTGCAGCGTGATCGTCTTCCACACCGGGATATCGGCGGCCGATCTGACCAGAACGTCCTGCCCGCGAGCCGAGGGCGGCTTCTTCTTCAGCCTCAGTTCGTTTTGCAAGACATCTCGTGCGGTGCATTGAGCCCCAGCTTCACTCGCGAATATGCAGGCTGCACAGAGCGCCGCAATGAAGAGACGACAACTACCGCGATGTACCTCTGTCGAACAATGTTGCAGCGGGCGGCAATGAACTTCCCGATAAAAAGATGGCTCCATAGCAACCTCTCTTGCGCGAGGCGCGTACAGATGATCACAATTGCTTCCAACAATGGTCGCGCACACTTCGTGGCGGCGTAGCGGCGCGTTTATAAGGCTCCAAGCCTAAGCCCGAAGACCCGGCATGAACATCCGCAATGTTACGGCTCTGGGATTTTGACCAGGCAATTACGCTGACCGGTGTGCGCGACGCCGACGCACAAGCACTGATTGCTCGATCATACGCGCGCACTCTCCGATGGCTCTCGGGAGCAATCCACATGCTTGTTGGCGCCGATCTTGGTGAACACGAGATTTCCGCTTGGCGCCAGCAATGCGGAGATCGCTCTTTGCGTTTGCGCTAGCCCTTCCCCATCGCCGCAATCGCATCCGCGATTGCGATCGTGCGGCGCGCCATGTCGGCGTGCAGGCGCTCCACCATCGCGCCATCCAGACGGATCGCGCCGCGCGACGCATTCTCCGGCAATTCGAATGCCGCGATGATTTTGCGCGCGCGCGCGACTTCCTCCTCCGGCGGCGTGAAGATCGCGTTGCAGGCGTCGATCTGGGAGGGGTGGATCAGCGTCTTGCCGTCGAAGCCGAGATCGCGGCCGGCGATCTCGATGAGCTGGTCCGCCACGGCCGGTGCGTCGCCGACGCTAGATCACGCCAGTTCGCGCGCAAGACTCGCGCCGGGCAAATCCCTTCACGAGCTTTTTGCAGGCCCGATAGCGCTCTTCCATGCTCGTTCCGCCGACACCACCCGGAGCGCGCGGCTCGGCGGTACTTTCCCTTTTGACGACAGGCTGCGAGGCCTTTTCGCGCTTGGTTGAAGGCTCTACTTCCTCCGGCACCGGCACAAGCTGCCAGACCGGGCGAAGCTCTATGCTCGCCGTGTCGGATGGCTTCTCCTTCCTGAAGGAAGAGAGGGCCAGAACGTTCTTCTCCATCCTGACCGTAACTGGCGTCCCGGTGATCGAGAATTTGCTGTCGGTAATGTACTCTGCGAACGATCGATATCCGGCCTCGTCTTTCGCCCACGATGCCTTTGTCGGCGGCCCCCAGAGATAGTACCCCTTGGCCAATCCCGTGTCGGAAACCTCGGTAACGATCAGCATGGCATAGCGTCCCTTGCCATTCGTCCACCCACGCTTGTTGGACCACACGCCAACAAATTTGGAATTGGATTTGGGCGGGACGTCCTGATCCGACGCGATCGTGAAGCTCGGCAGCTTGAGCTGCTGAGCAGCCGCGATGGCAGCAACCTTCTGGTTATCCTCCGGCGCAAAAACGTTTCGAGCGACGGCTTTCGTCTGACGTCCGCTCGCATCCGATGTCGGTGAGGCGGTGGAGGACGGCACGGCCGCCACTTCACTGGCCTTGAGATCCTTGATCCGCTGGCGAGCTTCCGCGGCATGGCCGCTGCGCGGATATCTGGCCAGAAACTCCTCATACAGGCCTGTCACGGTCGACGTCTGGATCGCCAGCCAAAACTTCTCGTCATCTGCAGGAGCAGGAGCAGGAGCCGCGGCGGCCAGCGGTGATGCGGCTGGCGCCTGAGCGCTCGCGGCTGGCGCCTTCAGGTAAATCTCCTCCTTCGACAGGGAGCCGTACACGAAGGGCTGCTGTTCGCGCTTGGTCGCGGCCATCACGTCGTCGCGGACCCGCCTGAACAGAAACGAGATCTCGAGGCCCGGTGTTTCGATGTGGCGAAGCAGCGACGCGGTAAAAGGACTGTTCCGGCCATCACCGTCGCTCGCCGTGGTCCCGTCCCGGGCGGCATAGGCAATCAGAACGTTGTCGGACGGCTCGGTCGGCGCGAGTCCGCGAGCCACGGCCCGGGTGGCGATCGACCGCTTCATCTTCGCGGCAAAGGGGTTGTTGCGGCATGCGTCGAGGATGACGAGGCCCAGTTTCCGCGCCTTCGATACCTGAAGGCTCACCGAACGCAGGCTGATGGCCTCGCTCTCGATGTCGGTGTCGCTGCGCAGCTCCGCGCCGATTGGAATCAGCCAGTTCTCACCGCCGACCTCCATGCCGTGCCCGGCGTAGAACACGGCCGCGAGATCGGCGCCCTCGGTAGTCCGGCCGAACTCGACGACGGCCTTCCTCATCTCTTGCGCGGTCGCGTTCTTGACCTGGGTGACCTTGAAATCGAGCCGCTCCAAGGCGCGGGCGATATCGGAGGCATCGCGCGTCGGGTTCGGCAGCTCCGGTACTTTCTCATAGGCGCCGTTGCCGATGACAAGCGCAACCCGGGCCTGCTGCGCAAGCACCGGCGGGACGAATGAAAGTGATGTGGCGACGAGGACGGCTACCCAAAAAATGCGCATCAAATACTGGCCCGGATCAAATATCGGGCGCGAGGGTAGCATTGTCTACAACCACCGCAACGGGAAAAGCCGGTAGCTCGGGGCACTCGGCGAAACGCAGCCTGAGCGCGATCGGGCTCCTCAGCCCTTCCCCATCGCGCCGATCGCGTCCGCGATCTCGATCGTGCGGCGGGCCATGTCGGCGTGCAGGCGCTCGACCATGGCGCCGTCGAGCCGGATCGCACCGCGCGAGGCGTTCTCCGGCAGTTCGAACGCGGCGATGATCTTTCGGGCGCGCGCGACTTCCTCTTCGGGCGGGGTGAAGATCGCGTTGCAGGCGTCGATCTGGGAGGGGTGGATCAGCGTCTTGCCGTCGAAGCCGAGATCGCGGCCTTGCGCGCATTCGGTGGCGAAACCATCGGAATTGGCGATGTCGCTATAGGGGCCGTCGAGGATTTCGAGGCCGTGGGCCCGCGTCGCCAGGATGCAATGGGTGATCATCGGGACCATCGCGGCACGGCCGGGCAGCATCCTGATCCGCGTCTCGCGCGAGATGTCGTTCGGGCCGAACACGAAACCGGAGAGGCGGCTCGATGGATCGCGGCCGGCGGCGGCCAGCTCCTCGGCATGCAGCACGGCGCGCGCGGTCTCGATCATGGCCCAGACCTTCACGGTTGGCGCAGCGCTGAGCTCGGCCAGCTTCCGGCTGATCGTGTCGAGATCTTCGATGCTTGAAACTTTTGGAACCAGGATGCCGTCGGGCGAGGCCTTGGCAGCCATCGCGACGTCATCGGCCCACCAGGGCGTGTCGAGGCCGTTGGTCCGGATCAGGATCTCGCGCTTGCCAAAACCCTTGGCCGCGATCGCAGCGGCGATCCCGTCTCGGGCCATCGCCTTGGCCTCGGGAGCGACCGAGTCTTCCAGATCCAGGATCAGGCCATCGGCAGCGAGATTGCGCGCCTTTTCCAGCGCGCGGGGGTTGGAGCCGGGCATGAACAGATGGCTGCGGCGCGGGCGGGTCATGCAAGCGTTCCTTCCGGTTTCCTCGTATCTATTCTGCCCGAAGCCGATAGCATTTGGCCTGCCTGTTCGAAAGGCTTGTTCGCCCCTACGGTCCATGATTAGGCATAGGTATGATGACATTCCCGAAGCACTTGCTGGAAGGCTACAAGGCCTTCGCCACCCAGCGGCTGCCGGCCGAACAAAACCGCTACCGCGAACTTTCGGTGAAGGGACAGTCGCCGGACGTGATGGTGATCGGCTGCTGCGATTCCCGCGTCTCGCCGGAAGTGATCTTCGACGTCGGCCCGGGCGAGCTCTTCGTGGTCCGCAACATCGCCAATCTGGTGCCGACCTATCAGCCCGACGAGAACGCGCACGGCGTCTCGGCCGCGCTGGAATATGCGGTGACGGTGCTGAAGGTGAAGCACATCGTGGTGCTCGGCCACGCACAATGCGGCGGCATCCGCGCCTTCGTCGACAAGATCGAGCCGCTGACGCCGGGCGACTTCATCGGCAAATGGATGCAGATGTTCATCAAGCCCGGCGAAGTGGTCGAGCAGCGCGCCCACGAGACCATGGCGCAGTTCGTCGAGCGGATCGAGAAGGCCGCGGTGTTCCGCAGCCTGGAGAACCTGATGACCTTCCCGTTCGTGCACAAGGCGGTGGAGAGCGGCCAGATGCAAACCCACGGCGCCTATTTCGGCGTCGCGGAGGGATCGCTGTTCGTGCTGGACAAAGAGGCGAAGGAATTCAAGAACGCGCGAAGCGTGGCTTGATCGATTTCGTGAACTGCCGCGTCAAATGCGATCGTCGTCCCGGACAAGCGCAAGCGCGGATCCGGGACGCATAGCCACAGGCTTGCGTCGTCGCGCGAGCTGGTCACCACTGGTCTTCGTCAAACCACGTCCTGTGGTTATCGCGACGAGCGCAAGCGCCCGCGCGGGGGTCCCGGATCTGCGCGCGCTTTTGGCGCGCTTGTCCGGGACGACGAGAGGAGTGAACGAAGGCTTACGCCGCCTTCTTCTTCGCGGTGATCAGCTTGCGGTTGATCAGCACTTCCGCGATCTGGATCGCGTTGAGCGCGGCGCCCTTGCGTAAGTTGTCGGACACGCACCACAGCACGAGACCGTTCTCCACCGTCGCGTCCTCGCGGATGCGGCTGATATAGGTGGCGTCCTCGCCGGCGGCTTCATAGGGCGTGGCGTAGCCGCCGGGCTCCTGCTTGTCGATGACGAGGCAGCCGGGCGCCTTGCGCAGGATCTCGCGGGCTTCGTCAGCGGTGATCGGATTCTCGAACTCGATGTTGACGGCCTCGGAGTGGCCGACGAACACGGGCACGCGCACGCAGGTGGCGGTGAGCTTGATCTTGGGATCAAGAATCTTCTTGGTCTCCGCCATCATCTTCCACTCTTCCTTGGTGAAGCCGTCCTCCATGAAGACGTCGATGTGCGGGATCACGTTGAAGGCGATGCGCTTGGGGAATTTCTTCGCGACCAGCTCGTCATTGGTGTAGACGGCCTTGGTCTGCGAGAACAGCTCGTCCATCGCGTCCTTGCCGGCACCCGACACCGATTGATAGGTCGAGACCACGACGCGCTTGATCGTCGCCTTGTCGTGCAAGGGCTTGAGCGCGACGACGAGCTGCGCGGTCGAGCAGTTCGGATTGGCGATGATGTTCTTCTTCTTGAAGCCTTCGGTCGCGGCCGCATTCACCTCGGGCACGATCAGCGGCACGTCCGGATCCATGCGCCAGGCCGAGGAATTGTCGATCACGACGGCGCCGGCGGCGCCGATCTGCGGCGACCATTCCTTCGACACCGCGCCGCCTGCCGACATCAGGCAGATATCGACGTCGGAGAAGTCGTAATGCTCGAGCGCTTTGACCTTCAGGGTGCGGTCGCCATAGGACACCTCGACGCCGACGCTGCGGCGTGACGCCAGGGCCACGACCTCGTCCGCGGGGAATTTGCGCTCATCCAGGATGTTGAGCATTTCCCGTCCGACATTGCCGGTCGCGCCGACGACTGCGACTTTGTAACCCATCGTTCACTCTCCGATGAAAAAGCCCGTTCCTGAAGCTGACGCTTAAACAGGAGGAGCAGCGCTTCTATGCGAGAACCGGCCTCAAGACAACGTTGGACCATGCCTGAAGGCCGTGGATGCAATCGCCTGAGGCCAGGACGGCCGTTAGCCCTACCCAGATCCAGCTGGCGCTTTTGGCCTTCGCCGACGAGGTCGTCGGCACGCTGGCGCGCCTGATCGCCTATGTGGGGGCGCTCGCCCTGTTTGCCATCCTTGCCCTCGCAGCACTCGGCCAGCTGCCTGACTTGCAGGACGGTGAACCGGCCGACAAGCCGGACTGGAGCGTGGCCGACCGTTCGCACCCGGCCTTCGCCGTCAGCCGGCTCGATTCAGCAGAGAAAACAGCCTCTTACACCATCCTCAGGCATCCCGAAGGCGGCCGACGGGACGTGCTGCGCTGGACCGACACTGCGGACAAGCCTGTGGCCGAGCTCGAAATCTACCGCCAAGGCGCCGAATTCGACGTGACACGGCCGGCAGCCGCGGGTCTGGCCGCCCAGATGGGTTTGGGTGCGGCCATTCCGCTCGAGCAGGCCGGCCTGATCGACACCAAATTCGGCCCCGTCGCCCTGTTCCGGCCAACCGGCACAACGGAGGGTGCGCAGGGCTGCCTCGGCTACCTCAAGCGCAGCGAGGAGCCGACGCTGCAGATCTCCGGCTTCTCCTGCCAGGGCGGCAGCCTGCCCGCGACGCGCGCGGCGATCGCCTGCACGCTGAACCGGCTGACGCTGCTGACCTCGGGCAACGAGCCAAAGCTGGCGGAAATGTTCGCCCATGCCGAGCTCAGGCGCCGGTCCTGCGATTCGCGGGGCTCACCGGACTGGCTGCTCGGCGCCGCCAATGCGCAATTGCGCGGGGCGCTTTGATCGGCATCAAGCTCAAGTGGCTGGTTTGCATGCAACTTTTGCCGGCACGCACGATTATTCCGAGCTGGTGTGACCCAATTGACCTAGTTGCGGTCACCCCGGGCGGGCTAGTATGGGGTGAAATCGACTGGCGGCTTGCCGCCTGAAGGGGACGTGATGAGCTCGAAATTTTCTGCCGCGAACAAACTGGCGACATTGCTTGCGGCGGGCGCCGCAATTGCCATCGCGTTCGCGACCCCGGCTGCGGCCGACACCAAGACCAAGCGCTATGACGATCGCGGCCGTCCCTATTACGGCCCGAGCGGCCCCAACGCAGTCTACCAGCAGGGCCGCACCCGCATCTATGTGAGCAAGCGCTCCTGGCTCGACGGCGGCACCGAGGTCAATCCGGGCGACCGCAAGTTCACCGACTACGCCTTCCCGCCGGCGGTGGGCTATCCGTCCTTCGCCCGCGAGAACCTCAACCGGCCGATCGACCGCCAGCCGCTCTCGCCGCCGCAGGATGTCGGCGGCTACCCGCAGAACTTCCCGCTGTACTGAGCAGCAGATCTTTCCGAATCAAAATGGCCGGGCTCACGCCCGGCCATTTTTGTTTGGCGATTCCGTAGGGTGGGTTAGCTGTGCGGCCGCGCAAAGCGCAGCCCGCTCGGCGTAACCCACCCTACGATTGCGTGACTCGCCGCTCACGCGTGCAGCTTCTGCAGCTCCTTCAGAATCGCTTCGCCCATCTGCGTGGTGGAAGCAGACGTGGTGCCTTCCGACTTGATGTCGGCGGTGCGCAGGCCGCTGGCGAGCACGGCGGCAATCGCCTGATCGACCTTGTCGGCGAGATCGCCCATGTCGAAGGAATAGCGCAGCGCCATGCCGAAGGACGAGATCATCGCGATCGGATTGGCGAGGCCCTTGCCGGCGATATCAGGGGCCGAGCCGTGCACGGGTTCGTACAGCGCCTTGCGCTTCTTGGTCTTGACGTCGACCTCGCCGAGCGAAGCCGAGGGCAGCATGCCGAGCGATCCGGTCAGCATCGCCGCGATGTCGGACAGCATGTCGCCGAACAAATTGTCGGTGACGATGACGTCGAACTGCTTCGGCCACTTCACCAGCATCATGCCGCCGGAATCGGCGAGCTGGTGCTCGAGCGTGACGTCGGGATATTCGCGCTTGTGGACCTGGGTCATGACCTCGTTCCAGAGCACGCCCGACTTCATGACGTTGCGCTTCTCCATCGACGTCACCTTGTTCTTGCGCTTCCTGGCAAGCTCGAAGGCGACGCGGCCGATGCGCTCGATCTCATAGGTGTCGTAGACCTGGGTATCGATGGCGCGCTTCTGGCCGTTGCCGAGATCGGTGATGGTCTTGGGCTCGCCGAAATAGACGCCGCCGGTGAGCTCGCGCACGATCATGATGTCGAGACCTTCGACCGCCTCGCGCTTCAGGCTGGATGCATCGGCCAGCGCCGGGTAGCACACGGCGGGACGCAAATTGGCGAACAGCGCGAGATCCTTGCGCAAACGGAGCAGACCGGCTTCGGGGCGCACCTCGTAGGGCACCGCATCCCACTTCGGGCCGCCGACCGCGCCGAAGATCACGGCGTCGGCGCCTTTCGCTTTTGCCATGTCGCCCTCGGAGATCGACACCTTGTAAGCATCATAGGCCGAGCCGCCGACCAGGCCGGTGTCGGTCTCGAACTTAGCGATCCCGGCCGAATTGAGCCAGTCGATCAGCCGCTTCACCTCGCCCATCACCTCGGGGCCGATACCGTCGCCGGGGAGCAGCAGCAATTTGTGGGTCGCCATGGTCGTTCCTCTCAATTCTACGTCGTCATTCCGGGGCGCGAGCAAAGCGAGCGAACCCAGAATCCATCGGGCCACTGCGCCTGCGGGGAAATGGATTCCGGGCTCGCGCCAAGAGGCGCGCCCCGGAATGACGGGATGGCCGGAGTGCTAGAGCGGCGTTGCGCGCTTGGCAAGACACCATTGCCGCGCCGCGGCTGTGCAAGACGGGCCGGGCCTGCCACAGTGCGGGCTGCTGGAGTCCCCCTTGCACGCCCCTGACCGTCCCCCGAACCCGCATCCCGCGCGGCTGATCCTGACGCTGTCGCTGGCGGCGACGGTCGGGCTCGGCATCGGCCGCTTTGCCTATGCGCTGGTGCTGCCCGACATGCGGGAGGACCTCGGCTGGTCCTACTCGGCGGCCGGTTTCATGAACACCATCAACGCGGTCGGCTATCTCGTGGGCGCGCTGGTCGCATCCCGGCTGATCCAGCGCGTCGGCTGGGCAGCCGCGATCCGCGGCGGGACCCTCGCCTGCGTCGCAGCGCTCGCGACCTGCGCGCTGTCAGGCAATTTCGTCGCGCTGAGCCTGGCGCGCCTCGTGCTGGGCTTGGGCGCGGCGGCCGGCTTCGTCGCCGGCGGCGCGCTGGCTGCGACCGTTGCCCAGTCGCGCCCGGAGCGGGCCAACTTCCTGCTGAGCCTGTTCTACGCCGGCCCGGGCATCGGCATTCTCGCCTCGGGGCTGATCGCCCCGTTCACGCTGCAATATTTCGGACCGGGCTCGTGGTGGATCGTGTGGTGGGCGCTGACGTTGCTGTCGGTGGCGATGACGATCCCGCTGTTCCTGATCCGCATCGAGAGCAATGTCCGCTTCTCGGAAGGCGGTCACGCGTCGTTCGCGATCCTGCCGGTGCTGATTTATCTGGCCGGCTATTTCCTGTTCGGCGCCGGCTACATCGCCTACATGACCTTCATGATCGCCTATGTGCGCGACGGCGGCGGCGGGGCAGCGGCGCAGGCGGCATTCTGGAGCCTGATTGGTCTATCCGCCTTCATCACGCCCTGGGCCTGGCGCGGCGTGCTGGCGCTGGATCGCGGCGGGCTCGCCACCGCCATCATCCTCGGCACCAATGCGCTGGGTGCGGCCCTGCCGATGCTCGGGCATTCGCCGGCATGGCTCGCGGTCTCCGCCGTGGTGTTCGGTGTCGCCTTCTTCGCCGTGGTCGGCTCGACCACCGCCTTCGTGCGCTTCAACTACCCGCCGCAGGTGTGGCCGACCGCGATCGCGGCGATGACGATCTCGTTCGGCGTCGGCCAGACGCTGGGACCGATCGTGGTCGGCGCGATCACCGATGCGCTGGGAAGCTTGAGTTACGCACTCAATGTGTCTGCGGCGTTGTTGGCGCTGGGCGCAGTGGCGGCATTGTGCCAGCGGAAGGTGGGGAAGGCATAGCCGTCATTCCGGGGCGCGCGTAGCGCGAGCCCGGAATCTATTCATCCACCAGCGCTGCGGCCCGATGGATTCCGGGTTCTCGCTTCGCGAGCCCCGGAATGACTGCCTCAATCAGCTCCCGCTGAACGAATTGTACCCCTGGTCTTCCCAGTAGCCGCCCTTGTAGTCGTTGGTGACTTCCATCGAGACCACGTATTTCGGGTTCTTGAAGCCGAGCTTGGTCGGCACGCGGATCTTCATCGGGAAGCCGTAGGCGCGGGGCAAAATCTCGTTCGCATATTTGAACGTCATCTGGGTCTGCGGATGCAGCGCGCTGCGCATGTCGAGCGGCGAGTTGTAGCCGTCCTTGTCGGCGCACTGGAACCAGACATATTTCGCGCGGGTGTCGGCGCCGATCAGTTTCAAGAAATCGCGCAAGGGTGTGCCGGTCCAGCTGCCGATCGCGCTCCAGCCCTCGACGCAGATGTGACGGGTCACTTGCGTGACCTGCGGCAATTGATAGAGCTCGTCCAGCGTCCACGACTTCTTGTTGTCGACGAGGCCGCGGACCTCGAGCTTCCAGTCTTTGCCGTCGACGTCGGGCGCGTCGTCGAGATCGTAATAGGCATTGAACGGGAACGGTTTCGTGATCGCGCTTTCGGGAAACGTCGGTGCCAGCGCGTCGGGATTGAAGATGAAAGCCTGCACCGCGTCGTTGAATTTCGAGACCTGCTTCAGCATCTCCTCGGCGGAGGAGGAATCGACGACGTCGCAGCCGGTGAGCAACGTCAGCGCGCCCAGGCTGGCGCCGCCCGCGATGAAGCGGCGGCGGGTCACGTCGGGCATCGTCTTGATGGAGTCCTTGATCAGGAGCCGCTTGTCGACGCCGGGGATCAGGAATGAGCGCTTGGCCATGACTTGCTCCCTTAACGCCCGATGATCATCGCGCGCAGGCTCTTCGGCACCAGCAACGCGAGCAGGACGTGGATGACGAGGAACGCGCAGATCGCGGCCATGCAGAAGAAGTGGACATAGCGCGCGGTCGGATAATCGCCGAACAGCATCACCAGGTAATAGAGCTGCACCGGCTTCCACATCGCAAGGCCCGACAGCACGATCAGCACGCCGACCACGATGATGCCGGCATAAAGCAGGCGCTGCACGTAGTTGTAAACGGTGAGATCGTCATGACCGAGCTTGAAAGTCAGCGCCGCCCTGACATCATGAAGCACGCCGGACGCCGTGATCGGCAGCAGCTTCTTAGCGAAGCGGCCAGTGGCGAAGCCGGTGACGAGATAGGCAAGGCCGTTGATCATCAACAGCCACATCGCCGCAAAGTGCCAGAGCAGGCCGCCGCCGAGCCAACCACCGAGCGTGTACTCGCGCGGAAAGCTGAAGCCGAACAGCGGCGAGGCGTTGTAGATCTGCCAGCCCGACAGGATCATCAGGATCATGGCGAAGGCGTTGATCCAGTGCATGACGCGGACCCATGCCGGCTGGATCACTTTGGCCGGGGTGGCCCTGATCTGCTCGTCGGTGACTGTGAGGCTCGCCATGGTGGTTCCGTCCTAAAGGTCGCGTGACAACAATTATACGCCGGTACGTCCGCTTCCGTTACGCCCTGTCAGCCATCGAATCGATGCCGTGAGGCTATTGCGGTCACAAAAATGCGAGCCGGGCACCCCCCGGCTCGCCGTCTCAAAGCACCCTGTTCCGGGGATGAAACAGGGGGCGGGCGGTGTCACGTCGCCGGCATCAGCACGGTGTCGACCACATGGATGACGCCGTTCGACTGGTTGACGTTGGAGATCGTCACCATCGACGTACCGCCCTTGGCATCGACGATCCAGGTCTTGCCGTCCATCTTCTTCACCGTCAGCTCCTCGCCCTCGGCGGTCTTCAGCTTCTTGCCGTCGGTGAGATCGGAGGCCTCGAGCTTGCCGGGCACGACATGGTAGGTGAGGATCTTGGTCAGCGTCGCCTTGTTCTCGGGCTTGACCAGATTATCGACGGTTCCGGCCGGCAGCTTGCCGAAGGCGGCATTGGTCGGCGCGAACACCGTGAACGGGCCCTTGCTCTCCAGCGTCGGCACCAGACCCGCCGCCTTCACCGCCGCCACCAGCGTGGTGTGATCCTTCGAGTTGACCGCGTTCTGCACGATGTTCTTGGACGGGAACATCGCGGCGCCGCCGACCATGACGGTCTTTTCCTCGGCGCGCACAGGCGCGACGACGGTCGCGGTGATGGCGAGGGCGCTGAAGGCGGCGGCAGCGAGATAGGCAATGCGCTTCGACATGGAAAGTCTCCCGATTGAATTGAGGCCGGCGATGGCCGGCGTTTGCGTTGGGCAACAACGGCGGCTGCGACAGTGTGACGTGATGCAGCAGTGCCGTCGTTGGACCGAACTACGGGAGGGTTTGGGGTGCGGTTTCGGGGAAAAATTCTTTGTGATGCGTGAAACTATGGGGCGGTGTGTTCGTGTGGGGGGTCGCATCCCAAACACTCCGCTGTCGTCCCGGACAAGCGCAGCTCTTGGCAACGCGAAGCGTTGTCCAGGGCGGAGCGTAGATCCGGGACCCTTAGCCACAGGCAGTGGTTTGGCGAAGACTCGGAGTGACCCTTCTCGCGCGACAACTTCTCCCTGTGGTTATGGGTCCCGGGTTCGCGACTGCGTCGCGCCCCAGGACGACGAGGAGAGATTGCGGCGCGGTCTTCCTGCCTCAATCCCTGCTCAGCTGCGTCTGAATAAATCCGCGATTATGCGTCGGGCTGATCAAGAGCTCGTTGATGCAGACGCGCGGCGGCATGCTTGCGATGAACGCGATGGTGCGGCCGAGATCTTCGGGTTGCAGCATCCTGGCCTGCTCTTCCTCGCTTGGCACCACCGGGCGCAGCTTCAGGATCGGGGTGGCCACTTCGCCCGGCATCAGGCAGCAGGCGCGCAGGCCGTTGACGCATTCGTCCATGTTGAAGGAATGGGTCAGCGCCAGCACCGCATGCTTGGTGGTGGTGTAGGCCGGGCCCGGCATCTTCGAGACGTGGCGGCCGGCCCAGGAGGAGACGTTGATGATCGAGCCGTCCTGCTGCTTGCGCATCGTCGGCAGCACCGCGCGCATGCAGTAGAGCACGCCGTTGAGATTGACCTGTACCAGCTTGTCCCAGCCTTCGAGTTCCATGTCCTTCCAGCTGCGCTTGGGAACATTGATGCCGGCATTGTTGACCAGGAGATCGATGCGGCCGTGCTTTGCAACGATCTGATCGGCCGCCTTCTGGGCCTGGTCTGCGTTGGCTACGTCCAGCGCGATGGCCTCGGCCGTCCCGCCCGCCTTGATGATCGTCGCCACCACGGCATCCAGGGCGTCCTTGCGCCGGCCCGAAACCACGACGGTCCAGCCGTCGGCCGCTAACGCCTCGGCGCCGGCCTCCCCGATCCCGCTGCCGCCGCCCGTGACCCAGGCCACGCGTTTCCCGTTTCTTGTCATGCCAACTGTCTCCGTTGCTTCTGCGGGGCGGTTTTTGCTAATCCAGCCCTCGATTTTGACCGGCCTCCGCCGGCGAGGAATGTTGCATGAACCAAGCTGCCAACGCCAACCTGTTTTCCCGCCTGTTCGACGGCCTCGACGATCTCAAACGCCTCGCGATCGAGACGCATGACGGCGCCCGTATCAGCTATGGCGATCTGATCGCGCGCGCCGGGCAAATGGCGAACGTGCTGGTCGCCCGCGGCGTGAAGCCGGGCGACCGCGTCGCGGTGCAGGTTGAAAAATCCGTCGCCAACATCGTGCTGTATCTCGGCACGGTGCGCGCCGGCGCAGTCTATCTGCCGCTCAACACCGCCTATACGCTGAACGAGCTCGACTACTTCATCGGCGATGCCGAGCCGTCGCTCGTGGTCTGCGATCCCTCCAAGGCGGAAGGGCTCGCCCCGATCGCCGCCAAGGTCAAGGCCAAGGTCGAGACGCTCGGGCCCGATGGCAAAGGCTCGCTGACAGTCGCCGCCGACAAGGCCAGCAGCGAGTTTACGACAGTGGCGCGCGAAAACGACGATCTTGCCGCGATCCTCTACACCTCGGGCACCACCGGCCGCTCCAAGGGCGCGATGCTGACCCACGACAATCTGGCATCGAACTCGCTCTCGCTCGTCGATTACTGGCGCTTCACCGACAAGGACGTCTTGATCCACGCGCTGCCGATCTACCACACGCATGGCCTGTTCGTGGCGACCAATGTGACGCTGTTCGCCCGCGCGTCGATGATCTTCCTTCCGAAGCTCGATCCGGACCTGATCATCAAGCTGATGGCGCGCGCGACGGTGCTGATGGGCGTGCCGACCTTCTACACCCGTCTGCTGCAGAATTCCGCGCTGTCGCGCGACACCACCAAGCATATGCGCCTCTTCATCTCGGGCTCGGCGCCGCTGCTGGCGGAGACCCATCGCGAATGGTCGGCGCGCACGGGCCATGCCGTGCTCGAGCGCTACGGCATGACCGAGACCAACATGAATACGTCGAATCCGTATGACGGCGAGCGCGTGCCGGGCGCGGTGGGCTTCCCCCTCCCCGGCGTTTCGTTGCGCGTCACCGATCCCGAGACGGGAAAAGAACTGCCGCGCGAAGAAATCGGCATGATCGAGGTGAAGGGCCCGAACGTGTTCAAGGGCTATTGGCGCATGCCGGAGAAGACCAAGGCTGAATTCCGCGACGACGGCTTCTTCATCACCGGCGATCTCGGCAAGATCGACGACAAGGGTTATGTGCACATCCTCGGCCGCGGCAAGGATCTTGTGATCTCCGGCGGCTTCAACGTGTACCCGAAGGAAATCGAGAGCGAGATCGACGCCATGCCGGGCGTGGTCGAATCCGCCGTGATCGGCGTGCCGCACGCCGATTTCGGCGAAGGCGTCACGGCGGTGCTGGTGCGCCAGCCCGGCGCGGGCATCGATGAAGCAGCCGTGCTGAAGGGCCTGGACGGCCGCCTTGCGAAGTTCAAAATGCCCAAGCGCGTCTTCGTCGTCGACGAACTGCCGCGCAATACGATGGGCAAAGTGCAGAAGAACGTGCTGCGGGACACGTACAAGGATATTTACGCGAAGAAGTGAGGAGTGGCTCGTCGCGGTGGTTGCGACGATGGCGTCCACACAACGCGCTGTCATGCCCCGGCTTGACCGGGGCATCCAGGGCGACTTCAACCGGTCGTCGCAACACCTTGTGTATCGCTCACCCGCAGCAATTCGTCGAGAGTTTCTGCCGGTGTTTTCCAGCCCAGGGTCTTCCGAGGCCTGGTGTTGAGTGCAAGAGCGACGG
>NZ_PGVG01000063.1 GCF_002795245.1 Bradyrhizobium forestalis
GGAACCCGCTTGCCCCCGGCCCCGACGCTCTGTATACGCGCGATCGGTGTCCGCGAGGCACGTCCAGTGCGGGTCACCATACTGATCCTTATGAAGGAATGCACGCGTCGTCATGAGCCGCCTCGTGATGAAATTCGGCGGCACGTCCGTCGCCAATATCGAACGAATCCGCAACGTCGCACGCCATGTGAAGCGTGAGGTCGACGCCGGCCATGAGGTGGCCGTGGTCGTCTCGGCGATGGCCGGCAAGACCAACGAGCTGGTGGCCTGGTGCACCGAGGCCTCGCCGATGCACGACGCGCGCGAATACGATGCCGTGGTCGCCTCGGGCGAACAGGTGACGTCTGGCCTCCTTGCCATCGTGCTCCAGGGCATGGGCATCCAGGCCCGCTCCTGGCAGGGCTGGCAGATCCCGATCAAGACCAGCGACGCCCATGCCTCGGCCCGGATCGAGGGCATCGACGGCAGCGAGATCATCAAGCGCTTTAGGGATCGCAAGGAGGTCGCGGTCATCGCCGGCTTCCAGGGCATCACCCCCGAGACGGGTCGCATCACCACGCTCGGCCGTGGCGGCTCCGACACCTCGGCCGTGGCGATCGCCGCCGCCGTCAAGGCGGACCGCTGTGACATCTACACCGACGTCGACGGCGTCTACACCACCGACCCGCGAATCGTGCCGAAGGCCAAGAGGCTTGATAAGATCGCGTTCGAAGACATGCTGGAACTGGCCTCGCAGGGCGCCAAGGTGCTCCAGGTCCGCTCGGTGGAACTCGGCATGGTCCACAACATGCCGATCTTCGTCCGCTCGAGCTTCGACAAGCCCGAGGATATCGACCCGCATGCCAACCAGCCGCCCGGCACGCTGATCTGCAGCGAGGAGGAGATCATGGAAAGCCACGTCGTCACCGGCATCGCCTTTTCGAAGGACGAGGCCCAGATCTCGGTGCGCCAGATCGAGGACAAGCCCGGCGTTGCGGCCTCGATCTTCGGCCCGCTGGCGGATGCCAACATCAACGTCGACATGATCGTGCAGAATGTTTCCGAGGACGGCAAGACCACCGACCTCACCTTCACGGTGCCGGCGGCCGACTACACCCGCGCCAAGGATACGATTACCGCGGCCAAGGCCAAGATCGGCTATGCACGGCTCGATACCGCCACCGACGTCGCCAAGATCTCGGTGATCGGCAGCGGCATGCGCAGCCATGCCGGCGTCGCCGCCCAGGCGTTCTCGGCCCTTGCGGGGCGGAACATCAACATCCGGGCCATTACAACCTCCGAGATCAAATTCTCGGTCTTGATCGATACCGCCTATACCGAGCTTGCGGTGCGTACCCTGCACACGCTCTACGGCCTCGATCAGGCCTGAAGCGCGACCCTCGTCGCGCTTCAGATGGTCGTTCGAGCATGGTCTTTCCGGAAAACCGCTTCGCACTTTTCCGGACCATGCCTGGGCTAATTTTCTCTTAGCGGTCGCAGCAAACGCGAAGGTGTACACACCTTCGCGTTTGGCAGGCGTTTTGCTTGGCAAAACAAGCCTCAATTCGCTATACGGCGGACAGGGTGGGCTGCCGCAGACTGTGTCCCAGTTCAGGCGGCGCTGATTCGGTACAAGCGCCAAATATCGAGTAGATTTTGGGGCTTGTGCCTGCGCCGGACAAACAATTCGGTTGTTTTTCTGGAATTTTGGGCCAGCCGCCGGCCGATACCGCCGGGCCTGGCAGACGGAGGAGATTGACGGTTCATGCGGAGCGCGTCGGGAGGTCCCCGCGTCTTGTTGAGACGGCTCCGCGAAACCATGGCGGAGCAGGTCTCGGCCCAGGAGCGGCTGGACAAGATCGTGGTGCTGATCGCCGCCAACATGGTGGCCGAGGTGTGCTCGGTCTACGTGCTGCGCGTCGACAACACGCTCGAGCTCTATGCCACTGAAGGCCTCAACCGCGAGGCGGTGCACCACACCGTGCTCAGCGCTCATGAGGGCCTCGTCGGCCTCGTCGCCAGCGAGGCGACGCCGCTCAACCTCAGCGATGCGCAGAGCCACCCGGCGTTCTCGTTCCGCCCAGAAACCGGCGAAGAAATCTACCACTCGTTCCTCGGCGTGCCGATCCTGCGCGCCGGCAACACGCTCGGCGTGCTGGTGGTGCAGAATCGCGCCAAGCGCAACTATGTCGAGGAGGAGCTCGAGGCGCTGCAAACCACCGCCATGGTGCTGGCGGAGCTGATCGCCTCCGGCGAGCTGTCTGCGCTCGCCAAGCCCGGCCTGGAGCCGGCCGCGCGCCATTCCGCGCAGAAGGTCGGCGCCATCCTCTCGGAAGGCATCGCGCTCGGCCACGTCGTGCTGCACGAGCCGCGCGTCGTCATCAAGGACTACATCGCCGAGGACCTGCCGAAGGAGATCAAGCGGCTCGACAGCGCGCTGGCCAAGCTGCGCTCCGACCTCGACCGCATGCTGGAGCGCGGCGACGTCGCCGATGGCGGCGAGCATCGCGAGGTGCTGGAAGCCTACCGCATGTTCGCCAACGACCAGGGCTGGTCGCACAAGCTGCACGAGGCGGTCGCCACCGGCCTTACGGCGGAAGCCGCCGTCGAGCGCGTGCAGTCCGACACCCGCGCGCGCATGCTGCGCTCGACCGATCCCTATTTGCGCGACCGGCTGCATGACCTCGAGGATCTCGGCTACCGCCTGATGCGACAGCTCGTTGGCCAGGACCATGCACCCTCGCGCGAGCAACTGCCCGACAATGCCATCGTCATCGCTCGCGCGATGGGCCCGGCGGCACTGCTCGATTACGACCGCAAGCGCCTGCGCGGCATCGTGCTGGAGGAAGGAACCGCCAATTCGCACGTCTCGATCGTGGCGCGCGCCCTCGGCATTCCCGCGGTCGGCGAGGTCCCGAACGCGCCCGGCATCGCCGATCCCGGCGATGCCATCATCGTCGACGGCACCTCCGGCTCGATCTATGTGCGCCCGTCGCAGGAGATCGAGGCCGCCTTCGCCGAGCGCGTGCGTTTCCGCGCCCGCCGCCAGGCACAGTATCTGGCGCTGCGCGACCGGCCCTGCGTCACCAGGGACGGCCAGAAGGTCGAGCTGATGATCAACGCAGGGTTGGCCATCGACCTGCCGCATATCGAGGATACCGGCAGCGCCGGCATCGGCCTGTTCCGCACCGAGCTGCAATTCATGGTCGGCCAGAGCCTGCCGCGCACCAGCGACCAGCTCGCGCTCTATCGCACGGTGCTGGACGCCGCCGGCAGCAAGCCCGTCACCTTCCGCACCCTCGACATCGGCGGCGACAAGGCGCTGCCCTATATGGAAGCGGTGATCGAGGAGAATCCCGCGCTCGGCTGGCGCGCGATCCGGCTCGGGCTCGATCGCCCCGGACTGTTGCGCGGCCAGATCCGCGCGCTGCTGCGCGCCGGCGGTGGCCGCGCACTGCGCATCATGTTCCCGATGATCTCGGAGGTCGCCGAATTCGACTCGGCGAAGGCGCTGGTCGAGCGCGAGCTCACATACTTGCGCCAGCACGGCCACACGCTGCCTGAAAGAATCGACATCGGCACCATGGTCGAGGTCCCCGCGCTGCTCTATCAGCTCGACGAGCTCCTGAAGAAGGTCGACTTCATCTCGGTCGGCTCCAACGATTTGTTCCAGTTCCTGTTCGCGGTCGACCGCGGCAATGCCAAGGTGTCCGAGCGTTTCGACACCATGTCGGCGCCGATCCTGCGCGCGCTGCGCGACATCGCGCGCAAGGCGCACGCGGCGCAGAAGTCGCTGTCGCTCTGCGGCGAGATGGCGTCCAAGCCGATCGGCGCGCTGGCGCTGATCGCGCTGGGCTACCGCTCGCTGTCGCTCTCGGCGACCGCACTCGGCCCGGTCAAGGCGATGGTGCTCGACCTCGACGCCAAGAAGGCCGAGGCGATGCTCGGCCCGCTCTTGGACGCGCCCGCGGGCAGCGTCTCGATCCGGCAGAAGCTGACGGAATTTGCCGAGGCTGAAGGCCTGGCGTTGTAGCGGGCCTGGTACCGCTTCCTGCCGCCGCGCCTCTTTCCGCCATTTGAGACTGAACCGATGTCGTCACTCCCCGAAGCCAAACTGGACGTTCTGCTCGCGCATCACGCCTCGCTTGAGGCCGAATCGCTGGGACAGCTCGCCTCCGACCGTTATGTGCAGATCACGCGCGAGCTCGCCGAGATCACGCCGCTGATCGAGGCCGTCAAAGCCTATCGGTCTGCCGTCAAGGAGCTCGCCGACACCGAGGCCCTGATCGCCGATCCCGCCACCGATGCCGAGATGCGGAGCATGGCGGAAGCCGAGCGCGACGAGCTGACGCCCAAAATCGGGGAGCTGGTCCAGAAGATCCGCGTCGCGCTCTTGCCCAAGGACGCCATGGACGACCGCAACGTGGTGCTGGAAATCCGCGCCGGCACCGGCGGCGATGAGGCTTCGCTGTTCGCCGGCGACCTGTTCCGGATGTACGAGCGCTTCGCCAGCTTGCAGGGCTGGAAGGTCGAGGTGATCTCGGCAAGCGAAGGCACGGTCGGCGGCTACAAGGAAATCATCGCGGAGGTGCAGGGCCGCGGCGCGTTCTCGAAGCTGAAATTCGAATCCGGCGTGCACCGCGTGCAGCGCGTGCCCGACACCGAGACGCAGGGACGCATCCACACCTCGGCGGCGACGGTGGCCGTGCTGCCGGAGGTCGAGGACGTCGACGTCGACATCAAGAACGAGGATCTGCGCATCGAGACCATGCGCGCGCAGGGCGCGGGCGGCCAGCACGTCAACAAGACCGAATCGGCGATCCGCATCACCCATATCCCGACCGGCATCGTGGTGATGATGCAGGACAGCCGCTCGCAGCACAAGAACCGCGCCTCCGCCATGAACATCCTGCGCTCGCGCATCTATGACGCCGAGCGGCAACGGGTCGACGCGGCGCGTTCGGCCGAACGCAAGGAGAAGGTCGGCTCCGGCGACCGCTCCGAGCGCATCCGTACCTATAATTTTCCGCAAGGGCGCGTCACCGACCATCGCATCAACCTCACGCTCTACAAGCTGCCGCAGGTGATCGCCGGTGAAGCGCTGGGCGAATTGATCGACGCGCTGACGACAGAGCACCAGGCCGCACAGCTCGCTGCGCAAGGCGCGGCGGCCTGAGGCGTGAGCAACCCCTTCATCGGACAATCAATCGAGCGCGCGCGGCGTATGCTGGCTGCGCAGCTGAAATCGGCACAGCTCGACGAAGCCGAGCTCGACGCACGCATCCTGGTCGGCGCGGCACTCGGCCTCGACCTCACCGGCCTGGTCGCGCAGGCTGCCCGTCCTCTCACCGCGGCCGAAGCATCGCGGCTCGCGCAGCATGCACAGCGCCGCATCGCCGGCGAGCCGGTGGCGCGCATTCTCGGGACACGCGAGTTCTGGGGCCTGCCGTTCCGCCTGTCGGAAGCAACCCTGGTCCCGCGGCCCGACACCGAGACGGTGGTCGAGCGTGCGCTCGAGCTTTTTCGCGAGCGGCAGGCGTCCCATCCGCCCCGCATCGCCGACATCGGCACCGGATCCGGCGCAATCCTGCTCGCGCTGCTGCATGAAATTCCGGATGCTTTCGGCGTCGGCACCGATCTCAGCCTGAACGCGCTCAGAACCGCCAGGGACAATGCTGCGGCGCTCGGCCTCGCCGACCGCGCCGCCTTCGTCGCCTGCTCCTATGCGGCGGCGCTGCGCGGCCCATTCGACCTCATCGTCTCGAACCCGCCCTATATTCCCTCTGGCGAGATTCCGAAATTGAGCATCGAGGTGCGCGAGCATGATCCGCATCTGGCGCTCGACGGCGGCAATGACGGATATGACGCCTACCGCGCCCTGATCCCGCAGGCGGCAGCGCGGCTCGTGCCCGGCGGCGCGCTGGTCGTCGAGGCCGGACAGGGCCAGGCCCAAAATATTGAAACCTTGATGAGGGCTGCCGCGTTATCGCTGGACAGGCCACCCAAGGCCGACCTGGCAGGCATTCCGCGGGCCGTTTCGGCCCGAAAAATGCCTCCATAAAAGCCGGATTGGGCTGCAAAAACCTCTTGGAATATCGCCTGGGAACGACTACGTTCCGTTCAACACATCGGTGCCGGCCCCGTAGACCCTACGGGCGAAAGCCGGGCTCTCGGGCGAGAGCTTTACTGATTTAAAGGTTCCAAGCCGCAGGTCCTGTTGAGCGCGATGGCCAGTGGAGCTGCGCTGCTCTCCGACCGCAACGTGAACGAAAGCCAGATATTGCGCTTGAAGACTTACGCAAGAAAGCTGGGCTTGTTTCGGCAAGCGAAATGAATGGGTTCGCTGGCAATGAATGCTGGCGGGTGGGGAACGCGTCTTTGTTGAACGCGACGGTCGACGAACATCGGCAGGGTTCGATCCGCTCTTGCGCGCGGTGCGCGCGAGAGGTGTGAGCCGCTGTCACCAGGTCACTCCTAGCAATCAGTAATGCGTGCAACCTTTAGGGCTGGAATTAAAGGCAGGACATGAGAAACGGTCAAAACAAGCAGCGGATGCGCAACCGCAACAACAATAACAACAACCGGCGCGGCCAGAACCCGATGACCCGGGTCTACGAGTCCAACGGACCCGACATCAAGATTCGCGGCACCGCTTCGCACATCGCCGAAAAGTATCTCCAGCTCGCGCGCGATGCGCGCTCCTCCGGCGACCCAGTTGCGGCCGAGAACTACTACCAGCACGCCGAGCATTATTTCCGTATGATCGCGGCGGCCCAGGAGCAGTTCCGCCAGAACCAGCAACCGCGCGGCGACGAGCCGATCAGCAACAGCAGCAGCGACGACAGCGAGGACGACGGCGAGAATTTCTCGGCCTTCGGCCAGGAGCCGGGCTTCGTGCCGCAGCCGCCGCAGCAGCCCTTCGTGCGCGACCGCGATGGCCAGCGCGATCACCACCAGCGTGATCACCAGCAGCGCGACAGCCAGCAGCCCTATCAGCGTGACAACCAGCAGCCGCGTGAGCACCGCGAACGCGAGCATCGTCAGCAGCCGCAATATCAGCCGCAGCCGCAACCCGCGAACCAGCCGCAGCCCGTCATCGCCGATGCCGGCGGCGTCGACCGCCTGCCCTCGTTCATCACCGGCGCGCAGCCGCAGGTGAATGGCGGCCAGAGCGGCTTCGAGGGCGGTGGCGGCGGCGAGCGCTATCCGCGCCGGCGCCGCCGGCCGCATGGGCCGCGTCCCGAGCGCGAAGCGGCTCCCGCCGCGTCCAGCGACGAGGTCGCCTCGGGCGAGTAAGCTTCTTCTGATTTTCTGATCTGGATCGTCCCGGCCTCGCCGGGACGATTTGTTTCTGGCGATGATCGGTGGCGGCGTTGCACCTCTCCCGCTTGCGGGAGAGGTCGGCGCGAAGCGCCGGGTGAGGGCTCTCTCCTCTTTGGGAATCCCTCTGCGGAGGCACCCTCTCCCCACCCCTCTCCCGCAAGCGGGAGAGGGAGCGGAGCTTCATTGCCGCAACGCTTGCGCCTTAGATACGCGTCACTGTCGTCGAGGACGGCACCAGCACGGGCTTGGCCAGCGAGGGAATCAGCCGCGCTCGCTCGCGTTTGGCGGGGATCGCGCGGTAGACCTGCTTGGTCGCCTCCACGATATGGACGCCGGCAAAGGGCAGCGACAACGCCGCGCCGGCACGTTCCCACATCTGCGCCGATTTCAGCACCCAGCCGCCGGCGTAAGGCGGCATGAACAGCGCCTCGCCCCAGGCGGTCGGCGTGAACCAGGTCTGGCGTAACAGCTCGGTGATCTGCGAGCGCGAATAGGGCCGGCCGTGGCCGAACGGCGTGCTGTCGGTGCGGGTCCACACCCCGCGCCGGTTCGGGATCACGGCGATGACGCGCCCCGAGGGCGCCAGCACCCGCCACACCTCGCGCAGCAGCGCAGCCGGATCGTCCGACATCTCCAGCGCGTGGACCAGCAGGATGCGATCGACCGCGGCGTCAGGAAGCGGCAGCGAGAATTCGTCGACCAGCGAGGCCAGCGCCGGCCGGCCCGTCGGCCATTTCAGGACGCCCTGGGCCGCCGGCATGAAGGCGATGCAGCGCTCGGCGTCCTCGCGAAACAACCCCAGATAGGGCGTGGGATAGCCGATGCCGAGCACGCGCTGGCCCTCGGCGCTGGGCCAGCGCTCCCTGATGCCGCGATTGATCATTTGCCGCGCCACGATGCCGAGGCGGCGGGAATAGAACTCGCGGAGGTCGACGACGTCGATGGTCATGACGGCAATCTAACATGCGCGAGGGCACGCCTGCGCGCGGAATATTGCATTGCCTGCGCAACGTTAACGCAATATTTGTCTGCCGGGGCTGAGCCCGATGGAGATGACATGGCCGCCGAAATTCGTACTTTCACCTGTTTAAACGACAATTTCGGTTATCTGATCCACGATGTGGAAACCAAAGCGACGGCGTCGATCGACGCGCCGGAGGCCGGCCCCATCCTCAAGGCCCTGGAGCGCGAGGGCTGGCAGCTGACCGATATCCTGATCACCCATCATCATGGCGATCATGTCGGCGGGGTTGCCGAACTCAAGCAGAAATACCATTGCCGCGTCGTCGCGCCGCACGACAAGACGACGAAGATCGCAAATGTCGATTTGCGCGTCGCCAATGCCGACGTGGTCAAGATCGGCAATTTGCTGGCGCGTGTCGTGGAGACGCCCGGCCACACGCTCGACCACATCTCCTACGTGTTCGACACCGAGAAGACGGTGTTCGCCGCCGACACGCTGTTCTCGATTGGCTGTGGCCGCGTGTTCGAAGGCACCTATCCCATGATGTGGGATTCGCTGCTGAAGCTGCGCGCCCTGCCCGACGACTTCAAGCTCTATTGCGGCCACGAGTACACGGCGTCCAATGTCAAGTTCGCGCTCACCATCGAGCCGGACAATGCGGCGCTGCAGGCGCGCGCCGCGGAGGTGACGAAGCTCCGGGCCGAGAACAAGCCGACCATTCCCGTGCTGCTGGGCGACGAAAAGCGCGCAAACGTGTTCCTGCGCGCCGACGAGCCGGCGGTCGCGGCCAAGCTGCACATGAAGGGCGCCGATGCCGCTGCGGTGTTCGGCGAACTCCGCGAGCGCAAGAACAAATCCTGAAGAAGAAAGTCCAGACTGGATCGATGCCGACCGCAGCCGAGATCATCGCGCGCCTCGAACTCCGACCCCATCCCGAAGGCGGGCACTACCGCGAGACGTTTCGCGACCAGGCCACGGACGCCAACGGACGTTCGCGCTCGACCCTGATCTACTTCCTGCTCGCACGCGGCGAGCGTTCGCACTGGCATCGCGTCGATGCGGTCGAGACGTGGCACTATTACGCTGGCAGTCCCTTGATGCTGCGCATCGCCCATGACGGCTGCTCGCAGCATGAGGTACGGCTGGGCACCGACCTCGTCGGCGGCGAGCGGCCGCAGGCGATCGTGCCGGCGCAGGCCTGGCAGATGGCGGAAACCACGGGCGAGTGGACGCTGGTCGGCTGCACCGTGGCGCCCGCGTTCGAGTTCGCGGGCTTCGAGCTGGCACCAAAGGGCTGGGGGCCGTAGCGCTCTTCACCTCTTCCGCAGCACCATGTCCTTCGCGGCGATCAGGCCGCCGCCGGCGATCAGGATTGCGGCGATGGCGATGTTGGCGCTGGCCTTTGCAAAACCGGCGGCGATGAGGAATCCCGTCGAGAGCAGCGGCGTTGCGTAGGAGGCGGCGCCGAGCACGCGGATGTCGCCACGCTTCATGCCGATGTCCCAGGCGTAAAACGCAGCACCGACGGGGCCGATGCCGAGTGCGACGACCGAGAGCCATTGCACCGTGGTCTCCGGCCAGACCGTGGTTTCAAGCAAACCATGCATCAGCGCGGCCAATATGGCCGTGGCAAGACAGAAACCCGCGACGGCATCAGTCGGCACCGCCTTCAATCGACGTGACAGCACCGAATAGGTTGCCCAGACGAAGGCGGCGATGAAGGCTGCGATCAATCCCGGCACCGCGCCCGGCGCGAAGCCGGAGGTGTTGCCGGCAAACAGCAGCACGGTGCCGACGAGACCGAGCACGGCGCCGATGATGTGATGCGCGGCCAGCCGCTCGCCCGGCAGGAATGACGAGAACAGCACAATCAACAGCGGCCACAGGTAGTTCAGAAGGCCGGCTTCGGCCGGCGGTGCGAAGCGCAGCGCGAGAAAATACAGCGCGTGATAGCCGAACAGGCCACCGACGCCGACGACCCAGACCACGAGCGGCTGACGCAGGCTTTTCGCCGCCTCGCCCCGCCCGATCCAGGTGAGGAGGCCGACGACACCGCCAATCGCGAAGGTCATCGCAGCGAGCTGAAACGCCGGGATCTTTCCGGTCGCCACCGTCATCACTGAGAGCAGCGACCACATCAGGATCGCGGTCAATCCGATCAGCGTGGCGGTACGGGGAGTCATTCCTGGGGGCCTCGTCATTCCGGGATGGCGCGTAGCGCCAGACCCGGAATCTCGAGATTCCGGGTTCGCCGCCATCGCGGCGCCCCGGAATGGCAGGGCATGATGCCCAGGACAAGCCCGGGCATGACGGAGTTACGGATATGATCGCACGTGATGCGATCGCATCACACCATGTACTGGCCGCCGTTGACCGTCAGCGTCGAGCCGGTGATGAAGCCGGACTCGTCGGCCGCGAGGAACACGACCGCGCGCGCGATCTCTTCTGGCTCGCCGAGCCGGTTGGCCGGGATTTGCGGGATCACGTTCTTCTCCAAGACGTCCTTCGGCACCGCCTGCACCATTTCGGTGTTGATATAGCCCGGGCAGATCGCATTGACGGTGATGCCGCCCTTGGCGTTCTCCAGCGCGAGCGCCTTGGTGAAGCCGATGTCGCCGGCCTTCGCCGCGGAATAGTTGACCTGACCGAACTGCCCCTTCTGGCCGTTGATCGACGAGATCGAGATGATGCGGCCGAACTTGCGCGCGCGCATGCCCTCGATGACCTGGCGCGTCATGTTGAACAGCGAGCCGAGATTGGTGTTGATGACGGCGTTCCACTGCTCGAGCGTCATCTTGTGGAAGGCGGTGTCGCGGGTGATGCCGGCATTGTTGACCAGCACCTCGATCGGCCCGAGATCGGCCTCGACCTTCTTCACGCCCTCGGCGCAGGCATCGAAACTGCTGACGTCCCATTTGTAGACGGCGATGCCGGTTTCGGCCTTGAATTTCTCCGCGGCCGCATCATTGCCGGCATAGCTTGCCGCGACCTTGTAGCCGGCCGCCTTCAGCGCCTTGCTGATCGCCGCTCCGATGCCCCGCGTACCACCCGTCACCAGTGCAACACGTGCCATGTCGTATTCCTTCCCTTGGACTCTTCCTTGGACTCTTCGGACGCTTCTGAGTGATCGTTTTTAGCTAAGGATTATGCGGGACGTTTGACGGACATCAAGAACAAAACGCCCGGCGTGAGCCGGGCGTTTCTCTTTAGTCGAGGCTTGCGTGGTTGCGAAGAATATTTGATTTGCAACCGCTGCCTTTTTAGTCGCGTGCAACGCACGCGCTGACGTGTGCGGCGCACGCGCCAGCTGCGTGTCAGGTCGTCGTCAGTCGCGCGCCACACACATGGCGATGCCCATGCCGCCGCCGATGCACAGCGTGGCCAGGCCCTTCTTCGAATCGCGCTTCTGCATTTCGTGCAGCAGCGTCACCAGCACGCGTGCGCCGGACGCGCCGATCGGATGGCCGATCGCGATCGCGCCGCCGTTGACGTTGACCTTGGAGGTGTCCCAGCCGAGGTCCTTGTTGACGGCGCAGGCCTGTGCCGCGAAGGCCTCGTTGGCCTCGATCAAATCGAGATCGCCGACGCTCCAGCCGGCCTTCTTCAGCGCGGCGCGCGAGGCCGGGATCGGGCCCGAGCCCATGATCTTCGGATCGACGCCGGCCTGAGCCCACGACACGATGCGCGCGAGCGGCTTCTTGCCTTCCTTGGCGGCCTGCTTCGCGGTCATCAGCACCACGGCGGCAGCGCCGTCATTGATGCCGGAGGCCGAGCCCGCGGTGACCGTGCCATCCTTCTCGAAGGCCGGCTTGAGCTTGGCCATCGCGTCGAGCGTGGCGCCGTGGCGCGGATATTCGTCGGCGCTGACGACCACGTCGCCCTTGCGGGTCTTGATGGTGACGGGGACGATCTCGTCGTTGAACTTGCCGGCCTTCTGCGCGGCCTCGGCCTTCTGCTGCGAGGCGACCGCGAACTCGTCCTGCTGGGCGCGGGTGATCTGCCACTGCCGCGCGACGTTCTCGGCGGTGTTGCCCATGTGGTAGCCGTTGAAGGCATCCCACAGGCCGTCCTTGATCATGGTGTCGACGAACTCGACCGGGCCCATCTTGACGCCGCCGCGCAGATACTGCGCGTGCGGAGCCATGCTCATGGATTCCTGGCCGCCGGCAACCACGATCTCGGAATCGCCGTTGAGCAGCGCCTGGTAGCCGAGCGCGACCGTGCGCAGGCCCGAGCCGCAAAGCTGGTTGACGCCCCAGGCCGGGCTCTCCACCGGAATGCCGGCGCCGATCGAGGCCTGGCGGGCCGGGTTCTGGCCCTGGGCCGCGGTCAGGATCTGACCCATGATGACTTCCGAGACCCGGCCGGGCTCGATGCCGCCGCGCTCCAGCGCGGCCTTGATGGCGATGGCGCCGAGGTCATGGGCAGGAAGGGTCGCGAAGGCTCCGTTGAAGCTTCCGACCGGGGTGCGGGCGGCGCTGACGATGACGACATCGTCTGACATGGGCATCTCCTGGGGCTTGAGGTTCTTTGAAGGGGGCAGGCGGGGCTGGAAAGCGATCGCCAGTCTCGTCAGCCATCCTGTTAACGTCGTTGAGGCATGTCAATCGGCCGGGCACCGAATTCATACCGCAGCGCATTCAAAATAGCGTTCTTGGCGCTTTCGCAAGCAAGATTTTGCTCTGCGATTAACCGTGCCGCACAAAACGGTAGCGTGAGCCCTTTGAAAATGCTTATTTTGTTGCGTTGCGTACTCTTCCCGCCCTGCGGCATTGCCCGCCGGGTTCCCGTTCTCCGCGCTTGCAAGTGAGAGCCCATGGCGAAATCAGACCAACCCACCACCATCAAGAAATACGCGAACCGCCGGCTCTATAACACCGGAACGAGTACTTACGTGACGCTGGAAGACCTTGCCGCCATGGTCAAGGACGGCGAGGATTTCCTGGTCTACGACGCCAAGACCGGTGACGACATCACCCGCTCCGTGCTCGCCCAGATCATTTTCGAGCAGGAGAACAAGGCCGGCCAGAACCTGCTGCCGACCACCTTCCTCCGCCAGCTGATCCGCTTCTATGGCGACAGCATGCAGATGGTGGTGCCGAAATATCTGGAGCAGTCGATCGCGACCCTGACCCAGGAGCAAGAGAAGTTCCGCAAGCAGATTGCCAACACGCTGTCCGGCACTCCTTTTGCTCCGTTGGAGGAGCAAGTCCGCCGCAACATGGAGCTGTTCCAGCAGACCTTCTCGATGTTCAAGCCGTTCGCGCCGTCGGCTCGCCCCGCGGCCGGTCCGGAGCCGGAGCCGGACGCGAATGCCGAGGCGCCGAAGGACAGCAATATCGACGAGCTGCGCCAGCAGATGAAGGAAATGCAGGAACGCCTCGAGCGGATGTCGAAGAAGGACGAGTAGTCTTTCGTTCGTGCCGGCGCGTCCGCATGCGGCGGGCGCGCGAATTGCCACTTGATCCCGCCAGCGCCGTCTACGCGCTGCCGTCCCCGGCCAGGGCCGGAGCCGCCGCCATGTCTGACCGCACCACGCATTGGGACAACGTCTACGCCACCAAGGGCGAGGCCGAGGTCAGCTGGTATCAGGATAGCCCGGCGATCTCGCTCGCGATGATTCGCGCGGCCAACTCCGATCATGACGCGGCCATCATCGATGTCGGCGGCGGCGCATCGCGGCTAGTCGATGCGCTGCTTCAAGACGGATACCGTCGTCTCACCGTGCTGGACCTCTCCGCCAACGCGCTCGACGTGGCGAAGAAGCGAATCGGCGCAGCCGCTTCAATGGTCGACTGGATCGTCGCCGACGACACGACATGGCACCCAACCAGGACCTACGATGTCTGGCACGATCGCGCGGCGTTTCACTTCCTGACCGATCCCAGCGACAGGGCCGCTTACGTCGAGCGCCTGCGATCGGCGGTTAGCCCCGGCGGACAAGTGATCATCGCGACGTTTGCACCCGACGGTCCGGAGAAATGCAGCGGCCTGCCGGTGCAGCGCCATGACAGCGCGAGCCTCGCGGCGGAGCTAGGGCCGGAGTTCGAGCTGGTCGAGACGCGGAGCGAGACGCACCACACGCCGTGGCAGTCGACGCAGGCGTTTCAGTTCAGCCGGTTTCGGCGAAGCCGTTAGGAGCAGGCGTCATGCCCCGGCTTGACCGGGGCATCCAGTACGCCGCGGCCTCTCGGTAAACAATGAACGTCTCTGGAATCCTGGATCGCCCGGTCAAGCCGGGCGATGACGGCGGAGTATTTGGCGGGCATTCGCTCGCAATGACAGCTGCGCGCCGCCTACGCCGCCAGCTTCACCGCATGCGCAAAGTCCCAATAGAGCTTGCGCGCCTTGGTGTAGAACGGGCCCGGCTTCAGCTCGCGCTCGTCGATGCGGATCACGGGCGCGACCTTGGCGAAATTGCCGGTTGAAAAGATCTCGTCGGCGGCGAGGAAATCGGCATAGCGCAGCGTCTTCTCGACCACGGTGACGCCGTCGCCGCGAAGCAGGCCGATGACGCGCTGGCGCGTGATGCCGTTCAGGAAGGTGCCGTTCGGCACCGGCGTAAAGACCACGCCGTCCTTGGCCATGAACACGTTGGAATTGCCGAACTCGGCGACATTGCCGAGCATGTCGAGCATCAGCGCGTTCTGGAAGCCGCGCGAAGCAGCTTCCGCGAGCGCGCGCGAATTGTTCGGATAGAGGCAGGCGGCCTTGGCCTCGACCGGCGCGCATTCGGCGGTGGGCCTGCGGAACGGCGACAGCGTGATCGCGTTGCCGACGGGTTTCGGCATCGGCGCTTCATAGATGCACAGGCACCAATTGGTGGTCTCGGGGTCGAACAGCACGCCGCCGCCGCTTCCGTTCTGCGCCCAGTACATCGGGCGAATATAGAGCTCGGCATTCGCCGCAAAGCGCGCGATGCCTTCGTTCGCGAGCGTCAGCCAGGTATCGGTATCGACCACCGGCTTCAGGCCGAAATTGATCGCGGATTGATTGGCGCGAGCGACGTGACGGTCGAGATCGGGTGCGACACCCTCGAACGCGCGCGCGCCGTCGAACACGATCGAGCCGAGCCAGGCCGCATGCGTGCGCGGGCCCATGATCGGCACATTGCCGTCGTGCCATTTGCCGTCGAAGAAGGTCCAGGTCGGCGAATAGTCGATGGGCTTCTTGATCTCGGCCATGAGCGGCCTCCCCTTGGAAATATCCGGGTACTATTGTCCCAATTTCTAAACGATTTGCTGCGGGGTTAGCCACCCTCCCTAGGGACTCCCTAGGGGAGGGTGAAACAGGCCAAACCGGCTATAGTGCGGGCAATGATACGGAGTCCGCCATGCCGCTCGATCCGCTCGCAAAGCGTTTGTTGACCATGATGGCTGCGGCTGCGCCGCAGGCGCGGAGCCGGCCGAGCGTGGAGGCGCGGCGGCAATCGCTGGCAAAGCTGATGCAGTTCGCGCGTGCCGAAGCGCCGGATGTGACGACCTCCGACGGCACGCTGACCGGCCCCGGCGGCGAGCTGCCCTATCGCCTCTACACGCCGGCAGGCGCTGCGGAGCTCGCACCGGGCTTCGTGTTCTTTCATGGCGGCGGGCTCGTCGCTGGCAGCATTGCCACGCACGACCGCATCGCGGCAGCGCTGGCGCATGCCACCGGCTGCCGCCTCGTGTCGGTCGAGTACCGGCTCGCGCCGGAGCACAGATTCCCCGCCGCCGTCGACGACGCGATCGCCGCCACCGAATGGGTGGCGCGAGAGGCGGCATCGCTCGGCATCGACGCGGACCGTCTGGTGATCGGCGGCGATTCCGCCGGCGCCACGCTCGCCGCGGTCGTATGCCAGGAGGCGGCGCAGACCGCCGGCCTCTCCATCGCCGCGCAATGCCTGATCTGCCCGGTGCTGGATTTCGAGGAGACCTCGCCCTCGCGCGAGGCCTTTGCCGAAGGCCACCTGATCGATCGCGCCACGATCGAAGCCGATCTTTCCGACTATCTGCCTGGCGGCGTCGACACCGCCGATCCGCGCGTCTCTCCGTTGCGCGCGACCCGGCTCACCGGCCTGCCGCCCGCGATCATCCACACCGCCGAGTACGATCCGATGCGCGACGAAGGCAATGCCTATGCCCGCAAGCTGCTCGCCGCGGGCGTCGCCGTCGAGCATGTCTGCCACGACGGCATGGTTCACAATTTTCACGCCATGGGCGCGATCCTGCCGCAGGCGCAGCTCGTGCTGTCGCAGATCGGCGAGCAGGTACGGCGGGCGGTGAAGGCGTGAGAGCGCGAATCACGCGCGCGCGTCGAGCACGGCCCTGGCTGCCACGACATAGTCAGGCCAATGCGCGTCCGCATAACGCTCCGCCTGCCGCGCGCAGGTGATATCGGGCGCGTGCGCGGCGGCGATCGTGCGCGCGAAGCGCTCTTCCGCGACCGTCACGTCGCCGGGTTCGGCCGACGGTGCAGCGGCGGCGACAGCGGTCGGAGCAACAGCGAGCCCCGCCAGACCAGTGAGCAGGATGCGGCGTGACGTGTTCATGGCTGTCGTCCTCCATTGTTCGGCCTGCACTGTGGCGGGCGAGTGTGTCAGTGCGATCACGGCAGGGTAACCGCACATATCCATGCCGTCCATCGCTTGCGGATAGCGCTTGACCAGACGAGCGATCACGTTCCATCTAACAACGGTTTCGCCATCAAATCGCCACGCGTCGGATCGTCACGTGCCTCTTCGCAGCCAATCCCGTCGTCCGGTTTTGCGCGCTGCCGCGACGGGACTGCTTTGTCTGGCGATCCCGGCAGGTGGAGCCTTCGCGGCCGACGGTGAGGAGGACAAGCCGACAAAGCCGGCGGTGCCGAACATCTATCTCGACCTGCGCACGATCTATGCGGCGATCCCGGCGGGCACGCTCGGGCTCGGCTTCGGCAACACCTCGCTGTCGGCCGCATTCGGAGCGCTGGCGGCGCAACGCGGCACAACGCTGCCGAACGGCTTGCCGGCGGCAAAGGCCGTCGCCGTCGACCTGCCGCTGACCGTCGACGTCACCGACCGCGTCTCGCTTTATGGCGGGGTGTCGGGCTCCACCATTGACATCGGCGGCGGCTGGTCGGCGTTCGACGTCACGAGCTGGAACATTGGCGTGCAGGCCGACCTCTACCAGCAGAATGGCGGGAAGATCCCGACCATCAGGCTGCAGTCGACCCTGACGCAGTCGGTGCCGAACGAGCACGGCATGACGAATTCCTTCAACAACATCCTGGAATTCGACTACGCGCTCGACGAGGACGAGACACGCGGCTGGCTGGCCGGCATGCAATATACCTACACCACCATCGCCAGCCCGTTCGCCAGTATCCGGCCGAACACAATCCTCTATGCCGGCGGCTATTATCAATGGCCGAGCAACTGGAAGTTCACCGGACGCGTCGGCATGCAGTCCTTCAGCGGCGCGCAGTTCGCAGGCCGAACGATAGCGGAGTCCTTCACCCAGCCGACCCTGCGCCTCGACCTCGACCGCATGGACGACAACGACAACCGCCTGTTCGGCATCACAGCGCAGATCGCGTGGACGCCGAAGCCGGCCTACCAGCTGACGCTGCGCACGCCGTTCTACGCCGTGCGCAACTAATCCGGCACCGGCACGTCGAACGTGTTGAGCGTGACCGAGACCATGCAGTAGACGCCGACGAGATAGGACAGCTCGGCTGCGCCGTGCTCGCCGAACTCCTTCACGGCCGCGCGCCAGGTCAGCTCCGGCAGTACGCCACCGCCGACCAGGGCCGAGGCCATGTCATAGGCGACCGCCTCCTGCCTGGTGAGGTCCACCGGCCGCTGGCCGGCGACGATGGTCGCGAGCTTCTCGTCGGACAGGCCACGCTGCTCGGCCACCAGCACATGGGCATAGAGCTCGTAACCGGACCGGAAATGCGAGCCGGTGACGAGAATCGCGACTTCGCGCACCGGCGCGGGCAACAGCGGATTCGACGCGACCGCCTTGACCAGCTCCCACACCGGCCCGCCGAAACGCGGCTCACGGATCCAGGGATTCCAGGGCCCGAGCAACGCGCCGTCGTCGCGCATGTTCACAAAACCCTTGAAATGGTCCTTGATGCCGGCCTGCATATCGTCATAGAGCGGCTTCTGCTCGTCGGTCAGATCCTTGGGATCGAGAATGGGAAGGCGCACGGTGGGGTCTCCTCGTTGAGAAGAGCTGACGGTCGCTTGCACAGGCATGCAAGGCAAGTGAAGTTGCCGTGACGGTCGTGCGATTTTGCAAGTGGCGGGGAGAGACAAATACAACCATGTTATGTCCCGTGATTCATTGGCGGGGCATGCGATGGCCGATCTAATCGTCGGACTTGATAGCTGGATCGTTCAGGACGGCAACTATGGTGACTTCGTGCAAGCGACGAAGGTTTCATTCGCGCTCGAATTCTGTCCGGTCATCACGCTTCCGGGGTCCGGTCCACACGACCGCAAAGCGCCGTCCATCACTCATCGGTTCGACAGTTCTTATGACATTGTTGCCCAGGTCGTGCATGCCCACGATGACTGGTGGGTGCTGGACGCCGGCCTTCTTATGTATTGCGACGGAAAGCCTCCCGACAATGCCCGCCTGGGCGCCTGGTTGGGAGGACTGGTCTTCATCGGAGTAGACCCGTTCTTCTACTTCGAAAGTCACGCGCATCTCCCCGGCGCCCCCGCCATGGTCTACGATTGGAAGATCGAAAAGATCGAAGTGGAGACAGGCCCTTTCATCGAAACGAAGCCAAAGCACTTCGAGCGCGATCCCGAGAAGCGCGGATGGAAAGAGGTCGCCAGGACCGATGCTTGGCACGATGATGGAGGATATTTGCTCCACTGTACCCGTCTTGATGGTCCGCGCCTGCCCAAAAGCAGAAGCCATCCCTGATCGGCGCGCAGCATCATTGCCTCGGCGCCTTATTCGCTCTGCGGATTGACAACGTCATCGACGTCAAGCATCAGCGGCTCGCCTGCCGCGAGGAACGACGACAACGCAGCCTCGAACGGCGCCGGATCGAGGCCGCGCGCCTTCAACCATGCGGGCTCGTAATAGGTCTGCCGGTAGCGCTCGCCGGAATCGCAGATCAGCGTTACCAACGATCCCGTCACGTTCGCCTGGCGCATCTCCGAGGCGAGCCGGCAGAGCGCCAGGAAGTTGGTGCCGGTGGAGCCGCCCACCGGACGACGCAGCCGGCGCGACAGCACGTTCATCGCCGCGATCGTTGCCGCATCCGGGATCTTCATCATGCGGTCAACCACGCCCGGCACGAAAGAGGGCTCGCAGCGCGGGCGACCGACCCCCTCGATCAGCGACGGACGGTCGCAGACACGGGAGCGGTCCTGCGAGCGGAAGCAGTCGAAGAAGGCGGAATGCTCGACATCGGCGACGCACAGCCGCGTCGGATATTGCCGATAGCGCAGATAGCGCCCGATGGTGGCCGAGGTGCCGCCGGTGCCGGCGCCCATCACGATCCAGTCCGGCAGCGGGCGCGGCTCGCCTTGCAATTGCGTGAAGATGGACTCGGCGATGTTGTTGTTGCCGCGCCAGTCGGTGGCGCGCTCGGCGAAGGTGAACTGGTCCATGTAGTGACCGTTCATGCGGGCGGCGAGCGCGGCCGCTTCCGCATAGAGCGCGCGGCCGTCGTCGATCAGGTGGCAACTGCCGCCATAATGCTCGATCGCGGCGATCTTCTCCGCCGAGGTCGTGCGCGGCATCACGGCGTAAAAGGGCACGCCGATCATCTGCGCGAAATAGGCTTCCGAGACCGCCGTCGATCCCGACGAGGCCTCGACGACGGGCGTGCCTTCGCCAATGTGGCCGTTGCAGAGCGCATAGAGGAACAGCGAGCGCGCGAGGCGATGCTTCAGGCTGCCGGTCGGATGCGTGGACTCATCCTTCAGGTAGATGTCGATGCCGGAGAGTGCCGGCACGATCAAGCGGATCAGATGCGTGTCGGCGGTGCGACACTGGTCGGCCTCGATTGCGGCCACGGCCTCGTCGACCCATCCGCGCCGATAGGCCGGCCCGGCTGGATTGTACTGGCGGAAGGGGAATGTCTGCATCGCGTGAATCTCCCATGATGCGGATTGCGCATCAATAGCGCCGGCCTGTTTTGACGCGTTTTCTTGACGCGAACCGGTTTCCACTTCGCTGGAAAACGCTTCTGCTCAAAACTCCAGCGGCGCGTTGTCGACGACTTCCTTCATCACGAAGAAGGTGCGGGTCTGGCGCACGCCGGGCAGCGCGATGAGCTGCTCGCCGTGGATGCGGTTGAAATCCTCCATGTCGCCGACCCGGATCTTCAGGAAGTAGTCGAAATCGCCGGCGACGAGGTGGCAGTCGAGCACGAATTTCAGCTTGGCGATCGCCTGCTCGAAGATGGCAAAGCTCTCCGGCGTCGAGCGGTCGAGCACGACGCCGACCATCACCAGCGTGCCCTTGGCCACCTTCTTCGGTGCGACCATGGCGCGCACGGTGGCAATGAAGCCGTCCTCGAACAGGCGCTGGGTGCGGCGATGGCAGGTGGCGGGGCTGATTGCGACGGTCTCGGCCAGCTCGGCGTTGCTGAGCCGACCGTTATTCTGAAGCAATCTCAATATCTTAAGGTCGATGCGATCAAGCCGCGCTGCCACGGAAGAAGCTTTCATTTATGACGTATATTCTGGAAGGAATTTTACTCAATAGCTCTCGCTGCGCAAGTAAACTACAGGATAAGCACCATATTCGAGAGCACATTTTTCCAGGGCGATGCTAGCTCCGGTCCCAGACGCCACCGCCAATCGGGATGACCCATGATGCTGGAAAAATTCGCGCGCTATCCGCTGACCTTCGGCCCGACGCCGATCGAGAAGCTGGAGCGCTTGTCAAAACATCTCGGCGGCAATGTCGAGATCTATGCCAAGCGCGAGGACTGCAATTCCGGCCTCGCCTACGGCGGCAACAAGCTGCGCAAGCTCGAATACATCATTCCGGATGCGATCGCCTCCAATGCCGACACGCTGGTCTCGATTGGCGGCGTGCAGTCCAACCACACCCGCATGATCGCGGCAGTCGCGGCCAAGCTCGGCATGAAGTGCCGCCTGGTGCAGGAAGCCTGGGTGCCGCACGAGGACGCCGTCTATGACCGCGTCGGCAACATCATGCTCTCGCGCATCATGGGCGCCGACGTGCGCCTGGTCGACGACGGCTTCGACATCGGCATCCGCAAGAGCTGGGAGCAGGCGATCGAGGAGGTGAAGGCCGCGGGCGGCAAGCCCTATGCGATTCCCGCCGGCGCCTCCGTGCATAAGTTTGGCGGCCTCGGCTATGTCGGCTTCGCCGAGGAGGTGCGCAAGCAGGAGAAGGAGCTCGGCTTCAAGTTCGACTACATCGTGGTCTGCACCGTCACCGGCTCCACCCATGCCGGCATGCTGGTCGGTTTTGCCGCCGACGGCCGTGCACGAAAGGTCATCGGCATTGATGCCTCGTTCACGCCGGCGCAGACCAAAGCCCAGGTGCTCGAGATCGCGCAGAACACCGCTAAACTTGTCGAGCTCGGCAAGGATCTCGTGGAAGACGACGTCGTCCTGATCGAGGACTACGCCTATCCCGCTTATGGCGTGCCGTCGGAGGAGACCAAGGAGGCGATCCGCCTCACCGCGCGTCTCGAAGGCATGATCACCGACCCCGTCTACGAGGGCAAGTCGATGCAGGGCCTGATCGATCTTGCGAAGAAGGGCTTCTTCGAGAAGGGCGCGAAGATCCTCTACGCCCATCTCGGCGGCGCGCCGGCGCTGAACGGGTATGCGTATGCGTTTAGGAATGGGTGAGTGAGGGCGTAGCGCTCGCGCGTCATACACTGCTGTCGTCCCGGGCAAGCGCAAGCGCAGACCCGGGACCCATACGCCGCAGCAAGAGTTTTGCGAAGACTCGTGGTTGCCAGCTTTCGTAACTGCATCAGCCTGTGGTTATGGATCCCGGATCGGCGCTCCGCTTCGCTACGCTTGTCCGGGATGACGTGTTGAGGGAGTTGGGCGCACCAACAACCCCCGTCCCTACCGCGTCCTGATGATCTGCAGCAGCTCGTCGCCGTAATGCTCGAGCTTCTTGTCGCCGATCCCCGGCACGTTGCGGAGCTCGTCCAGCGTGGTCGGCCAGGCCCGGACGATGCCGTCGATCGTTGCGTCATGCAGGACAACATAGGCCGGCACGCCGCGTTCGCGGGCGACGTCTGAACGCCAGGCGCGTAGGCGCGCGCGCAGCTCGGGATCGACATCGCCTTGCGGCGCGCTGGCCGCGGGCGCGAGATCGCCGCGGCGGGATTTGGCGCGGCTCGAACGGACGCGGGTGGCCGGCGCTTCCTCGCGCAGCCACACCTCCGTTTCGCCGCGCAGCACGCCGCGCGAGGACTCCGTCAGCTTGAGCGCTCCAAACGCCTCGCTGTCGCTGCGTAAATGTCCCATCGCCACCAATTGCCGCAGCACCGTGCGCCACTGCTTTTCATTGAGCTCGCGTCCGATGCCGAACACCGACAGCTTGTCGTGGCCGAACTGCGTCACCTTCTCGGTCAGGCGCCCCACCAGTACGTCGATCAAATGCATCGCGCCGAAACGCTGTCCGGTGCGGTAGACGCAGGACAGCAGCTTCTGCGCCAGCACCTTGCCGTCGCGCATCTTGGGCGGTGTCAGGCAATTGTCGCAATTGCCGCAGCTCTCGCCCATCACGATCTCGCCGAAATAGGCGAGCAGCCGCCGGCGCCGGCAATGCGGCGTTTCGGCGAGGCCGACCAGCGCATCGAGCTTGCCGATCGAGACCCGCTTGAATTCATCAGAAGCGTTGGACTCGTCGATCATGCGGCGCTGTTGCACGATGTCGGAGAGGCCATAGGCCATCCAGGCCGCCGACGGCTTGCCGTCACGGCCGGCGCGCCCCGTCTCCTGGTAATAGGCCTCGATGCTCTTGGGCAGATCCAAATGGGCGACGAAGCGCACGTCGGGCTTGTCGATGCCCATGCCGAACGCGACGGTCGCGACGATGACGATGCCGTCCTCGTTGAGAAAGCGGTCCTGGTTGCGCGAGCGCACGCTGCCGTCGAGGCCGGCGTGATAGGGCAGCGCCGTGATGCCGGCGTCTTGAAGCGCGGCGGCGACCTCCTCGACCCGGTTGCGCGACAGGCAATAGACCACGCCGGCATCGCCGATGTGGCGCTCGCGGATGAATTCCTTCAACTGCGACACCGCATTGCGCTTGTCGACGATCTCGTAGCGGATGTTGGGCCGGTCGAAGCTCGAGACGAATTGCGGCGCGCCGTCGAGCTGAAGCCGCGCGACGATCTCCTTGCGCGTCAGCTCGTCGGCGGTCGCGGTCAGGGCGATGCGCGGCACGTCGGGAAACCGCTCGGCGATGATGGAAAGGCCGACATATTCGGGCCGGAAGTCATGGCCCCATTGCGAGACGCAATGCGCCTCGTCGATCGCGAACAGCGCCACCTTCGCCTGCGCCAGCAGCGACAGGCAGCGCGGCGTGACCAGGCGTTCCGGCGCGACATAGAGCAGGTCGAGATCGCCGGCGAGCAGGCGCCGCTCGATGTCGGAGGCTTCCTGCGGCGTCAGCGACGAATTCAGCGCGGCCGCATTGACGCCCGCCTCGATCAGGCCGGCCACCTGGTCGCGCATCAGGGCGATCAACGGCGAGACCACGATGCCGCAGCCTTCGCGCAGCAGGGACGGAAGCTGATAGCACAGCGACTTGCCGCCGCCGGTCGGCATCAGCACCAGGCAATTGCCGCCATCGGTGACATGCCGAATGATCTCACCCTGCGCGCCGCGGAACCCCGGCAGGCCGAACACCGAATGCAGCACCGACAGCGCGTCGCGGCCATTGGCCGGCGCAGGCAGCGGAGCGGTGGAGGGAGCGGACATGAGCGGAACAGATCAGGCCGTGAGATTCGTCACAAGGCCAGTCGCATGCTGGCGCGGACGTGGCAAGACCGTTTGCGGAGCTTGCACCGGTCTTCCCTCTCCCCTTGTGGGAGAGGGTGGCTCGCCGCGCAGCGGCGAGACGGGTGAGGGGATCTATCCGCAAACTCGATAAGTCTTGTTCGCGGAAACATACCCCTCATCCGGCGCCATAGCCGAAGCTTCGCTTCGGCGTTCTTAAGAACGGCGGCCGAAGGCCGCCTATGCCACCTTCTCCCACAAGGGGAGAAGGAAAAAGAAGCTACGCCCCGATTCGTCGCAGCGCTTCCGCGACCGTCACGATGGGCATGCCACGTCGCTGGGCCGCCTCCAACGCGTGGCGCATCAGGCGCGACGTGCAGCCATAGGGGCTCGGCGCCTCGGCGACGTCGTGGCCGTAGAAGATTAGCCAGCCGCCGCTTGCGACCGCCTCGTCGAAATAGCGATCGATCCCTGCCTTGTCGATCTCGCAATCGACCAAAGGCGAGGCGCGCAGGAACTGGAGGTCGATGACGCCGCTGTTGACGCCGGGCAGGATGCCGCGCGCGGAACGGAAGGTCTTCGCGAGTTGCGGCTTGCGCCAGACCGAGGCGATCCCGTAGGGATAGGCGAAGTTCTCCAGCGTGATCGAGGCATCGATGCCGCGGAAATAACTGCGGTTCCGCTCGATCTCGCGAGCCATCGCGGCTTCGTCGAGAGTGGCCGAGCTCTGGTGCGAGAAGGTGTGGCAGGCAATCTCGTGCCCGGCGCGGTGGAGTTGCACGATGGCGTCATTCGACAGGCCATGCCAGTGGTCCGAGGGACGATCAATCAGGCTGCCGGCGAGGTAATAGGTGCCGCGGCCGCCATGCTGCTCCAGAAGCGCGGCGCCCTCGCCTGCGGCGCTATCGGGGGCGTCGTCGAAGGTGAAGCTCACCATCGGCGCATGCGCGGGCAACCGGTGCGGCGCTGCGCGGAAATGCCGGGCCAGCCGATTGCTCACGCGTCCCTGGAGTGCCGACCACACGTAGCGTTTCCCTTGATGTCCAATTTTCTCTACTGAAACATTCGTGCGCAGGTTGAGGCAAGCCTAACGCCTGGGTAATCCTAACGCGGAATCAAAACCCCTTCGGTTAGCGCGCCGCCACCGACGCGTCGGCGCCCGCGCCGAGATAGCGCAACCAATTTCGGAAGAGCACCGCCGCCGCGTTGCCGGCGCCGATATCGGCGCGCAAGTTCAGCCCGGGCAGCTCGTTGCTGAGCGCGGGATGGCGCTGATGCGTTGCCTTCTTCTCGAAGCGAGCCAGTTTCTCTTCAGTCGCTGCGTCAAAATAACTCACCGGCAGGCGCGGATAGTTGTCGCGCTCCCGCGCGAGATAGCGGCCGATGTCGCGCAGATATTCGCGCTGGAGCGACAGCGCGTCATATTCCGGGTGGCCCTGGAAGAACACGAAGCGGCTGGCATATTGGCGAACGAAGACGTCGACGCCGGCCTCTGCCGAGCGTGTCAGCACCTGATAACCGGCCTGCACAAGATCGCTCTCGGCGATCTCGTTCAGGCGTGAATGCGAGACTTTGAGCGGCGCAGGCGCAGCGCGGGTCAGCGGATCGCTCGTCACGACGTCGCAATCGAAAATGCCGTGGCATTTGCCCGGCAGCCGCCGCCGCTCAATGCCGTCGAGATGCAGCACCGCGGCATGCGCGGCAAGGCACGACCAGATCGTCGAGCGCGTGTTGGCCCTGGCCCAGTCGATCAGGTTCGTGAGGTCCCGCCAGTAAGGCTCCTGGTCGAGCTCGGGCGCGATCGGCTCGGCGCCGGTCACGATCAGCCCGTCGAACTTTTTTCGCCCGAGATCGGATAGGTCGGAATACTCGTTCTCGACATGCCATTTCGCTTCGGGCGAGCGCTTCACGCTGGGAAGGGAGAAGCAGTGGAAGCGGATACGGCGCGAGCCTGCTGCGGCCTGGAGCAGCTTCATGAACTGCCGCTCGGTCGCCTTCAGCGCCAGATCCGGCATGTTGTTGACGAGCCCGATGGTGAGTTCGGCGCCGGCATCGCGCGCGAGATCGTGCTCGGCCGGCACCAGCGCCGGGCCCACGATAACTTGATCCCTGTCGATCAAGACCGTCATGGGCGGCGCCGCCTACTCCGCCGCCTGAAGACGCGACAGCGGACAGGCCGTTTCCAGCGCCTGGTCGATGTCCTCGATAATGTCTGAAACATGCTCGATGCCGATCGACAGACGGATGGTCTCCGGCAGCACGCCGGCGACGCGCTGCTGCTCCGCCGACATCTGCCGGTGCGTGGTCGAAGCCGGATGACAGGCGAGCGACTTGGCATCGCCGATATTGACGAGCCGCGTGATCAGCTTCAGCGCATCGTAGAAGGTCTTGCCGGCCTCCATGCCGCCCTTGATGCCGAAGGTGAACAGCGAGGACGCGTTGCCATTCAGGTACTTCTGCACCAGCGGATAATAGGGGCTGTCCGGGAAGCCGGTGTAATTGACCCAAGCCACGCGCGGATCGCCGCGCAAAAATTCGGCGACCTTGCGGGCATTCTCGACATGACGCTCCATGCGCAACGCCACGGTCTCGATGCCCTGCAGCAGCAGGAAGGCGTTGAACGGCGACAGCACCGAGCCCATGGTGCGCTGATAGACGCTACGCGCGCGCTCGATATAGGCGGTGCGGCCGAACCGCTCGGCATAGACGAGGCCGTGATAGGAAGCATCCGGCTTGTTGTAAGCCGGGAAGCGCTCAGCATATTTGGCCCAGGGGAAGTTTCCGGAATCGACGATGGCGCCGCCGAGCGTGGTGCCGTGACCGCCCAGGAACTTGGTCAGCGAATGCACGGCGATGTCGGCGCCGTAATCGAACGGCTTGAGCAGAATCGGAGTGGCAACGGTGTTGTCGACGATCAGCGGTACGCCATGCGCATGGGCGATCTTCGCCAGCGCCTCGATGTCGCAGACATTGCCGGCGGGATTGCCGATGGTCTCGGCGAACACGGCGCGGGTGTTCTCATCGATCAGCTTCTCGATCGCCTCAGGCTTGTCGCTCTCGGCGAAGCGGCCGGTGATGCCCTGGCGCGGCAGGATGTGGGAGAGCAGCGTGTGCGTGGTGCCGTAGAGTTGCGGCACGGATACGATGTTGCCGCCGTGATCGGCGACGTTGACGAAGGCGAAATGCAGCGCCGCTTGACCGGTCGCGACCGCAAGCGCGCCGACGCCGCCTTCGAGCTCAGCGATGCGTTTTTCCAGCACCGCGCTCGTCGGATTGGCGATGCGGCTGTAGCGAAAGCCCTCGGCCTCCAGATTGAAGAGAGCCGCGCCGTGATCGGCGCTGTCGAAGGCGTAGGCCGCGGTCTGGTAGATCGGAACGGCCACCGCGTGCGTGGTGGCCTCGGGCTCGTAGCCGGCGTGAATAGCGATCGTCTCGTTGCGCATCGTGCCACCTCCGCGTGTAGCGGGCCGCACTTGTTAGCCTGTATGAGGCACGTGCATTGTCCGCCGCTCCTCTGTTAGAGGCGGGTGGTAAAGCGGACAATAATTCGCCTAGAGATCGAGGAAGTAACCCTAATGCTTGTTGGCGGAGTGGCTGCGATTCGGGTTAAATTCGATTAATGAATTTGCACGCTGTGCCGCGGCAGTGATGGTGCCATCCTTCCCCCCTTGTGGGAGAAGGTGGCGCGAAGCGCCGGATGAGGGGTATCTATCCACACGCTAGATACGAGCTCGTGGAGAGATACCCCTCACCCGTCTCGCCGCTCTGCGGCGAGCCACCCTCTCCCACAAGGGGCTAAGGCGTGCACAGATTTTTCTTGCCTTGAGTGAATCGAGTCTGATTCTTTGCAGTGCGGTTGAGAAGGATGACCGCATTGAAGGCAGGAATGGATTGGTCGGTCGGCCGTTTTGGAGACGTT
>NZ_PGVG01000064.1 GCF_002795245.1 Bradyrhizobium forestalis
GCACTTCCTGAACGCCATCATGTGGCGCTCCCGCATAGAGACGACCGCGGAAAGAACCATGAACCCGGCAGTGGATCATTTTTGTCGATCGGGGTTGACAGCGTGCCCGCGATTAAAGAACGGACGACTACAGATCGACGCCTACCGAGCGATGTCTTTAACATCCCATATGTCACAATGAAGACTCAGGCCTGCTCGCCAGCAGCTGGAAGCGTAACATGAGAAGCGCCGCATAGAGTGCCGCCCCGATTGATATTCCAATCCAAACACCAATAGCGCCACTGCAAGCAGGTGACTGAGGGAAAAGCCGAGCAGGGAGTATGCGATCCCGGAAACGAGCGGCACTCGTGTGTCCTTCAGTCCGCGCAAGCTGCCCGATGAAATTGTGTACACTGTAGCAGACACAACTGCGCTTGCCCCGACCAAAATCAGCTGCGCAGCGAGTCCAATCGTCGCGTCGAGATCGTCGACCGGATTGCTCAGAGAGAACTCGGCGATTTCAAAACGCGCGGTAATCACGCAGCGTCCCTCACGGCAACTGGAAGACAACAACTTGCGTAGCCGCTCCCATTAAAAGCGCCATCACCCCTTTGTGCTCGGTGGCTTGATCAACCGCGATGCTTTGGGACCGACGTCCAACAGGTGTTCATCTGGACTTCTTGACCGCGCCACGTCGTCATGAACAATCTCTGCAGCCACAAAAGGGACCGCGCATACCGGAGACGATCGCGGTGGACAGCGCTACCGCCGCGCTTCCTCCACCCTACAAGTCCCAACCACGATCCGATCAAGCAGCCTTCGCCAAGGTCAAAGCAACTTTGCGAAAAAAAGCGCTTGGCCAGAGCCACATCGTAGAATTCCCCAACAGACCCTCCCCATCCCGCCAAAGCTCTTGCTGAGGCGGAATAAATCCGCGCATGATGCTCGTTGCCTGCCTGTTGCCTCGGCACAAATCAGACCAGCGCGCCGCTGTCACTGACTCGGCGGAGGTGGTAATTGGTATCGCCAAAGGTGTGCTCGATCATGGTTAGTCTCTTAAAATAGTGCCCGATCCTAGCTTCCATTGTCATACCGATGCCGCCATGCAGCTGGATCGATTGCTGGCCGAGGAATTTACCGCTTCTTCCGATCTGCGCTTTAGCCGCTGCAATCGATCTCGCCCGTTCGGCGGGATCATCGAAATTGGTGGCCATGGTGGCGAACATTGACATTGACCGCGCTTGTTCAAGCGCGACGAACATGTCGGCGGCGCGGTGCTGCAGGCTCTGGAAAGATCCGATTGTCACCCCGAACTGCTTGCGAGTTTTGAGATATTCGACCGTAGTTTTGAGAGATTCGTCCATAACACCGACTGCTTCCGCGCAGAGCGCGGCGCGGGCCTCATCCACTACGCGTTCGATCAGCGGTAGGCCATTATCGAAATCGCCGATCGACGCCTCCGCGCCCACCTCAACACCGGTTAGCACAATGTCAGCAGCATGCAGACCATCCTGGGTTGGATAGCTCTTCTTGGAGATACCCTTGGCGATGGCAGGCACAAGAAAGACCCCGATACCGCTCCTGTCGCGTTGCGCGCCATGTGTGCGCGCCGTGACGATCAGCGTGTCGGCGTTCTCCCCGTTCGAGATAATGAACTTCTCGCCCTCGATGATCCATCCATCGGCCTTCTTCTTCGCAGAGGTGGTGACGTCGTTCAGATTGTAACGCGAGTGCTTCTCAAGCTGGGCGAACGCAAGGGTTTTGCTGCCGTCGACAATCGAGGGAATATGGGCAGTCTTCTGTTCGGCTGAACCAGCATGACGCAGGAAGCCCCCCCCTATTACAACTGTCGGTAGATATGGCTCGACCACCAGCGCGCGTCCCAGAGCCTCCATCACAATCAGCGTCTCAACCGCACCAGCACCGAAGCCGCCGTCTGCTTCACGAAATGGCAGACCGAGCAGACCCTGCTCAGCAAGGCGGCCCCAGATCGCTCGACTCCAGCCGCCCTTCTCTTTCATGTAGTTGTGTCGCTGCTCAAAACTATAGGTATCGCCCAACAGACGATCGACACTTTCCTTCAGGATCCGCTGCTCATCGGACAAATCAAACTCCATCTTACGTTCCCTCTGACGACAACTCTGGGCTCGACGGTTTCAACTTGTCTCACTCGCGCGAAGGGCTACAGCCCCAGCACCACATTGCTAATGAGTTGCGCTGAATCTCGTTCGATCAGCCATAAGTTGATACTTCCGGTTATTGAAATAGCTCGGCGCGACTCTGTGCGGTCCCATCAGTCGCTTCATTTGAAGAAAGTGAATTGGCCATCAAACGGCGCGGCAAAAGGTCCGATCAACTCCATCAGGAGCTCGGTGGTTGCCTGCTGGATCTCAAAGCCTTTGATCTTCAGCACGGAAGACGCCGGATTGGGCTTACCATCGCCGTGCTTGCCCTCATCCGCGACGACGCGCAACTCCGTAAGCTCGAGCGCCTTTAGCTCGATCTCACAAGCGGCGAGCTTCTGGCTGAAGGCGGGATCCTTGAGCAGAGGCCGGCCGCAGGATTTGAATTTCGTGGTAACTTCCCTGATTCGGCGGATCCGCTCCTTGGAGACACCCACTCGCGCAATGCCGGTGCGCTCGTTGCCAAGCAGGAACTTCGCGTAGTCCCACCCTTTGTTCTCTTCCCCGACGAGATTTTGGACGGGCACCTCCACGTCGTCGAAGAACACCTCGTTTACCTTATAGCCGCCGTCGATGATCTGGATCGGACGCACCGGGACCCCTTTGGTCTTCATATCGCCCAGTATGAAGGAGATTCCGGTCTGCTTCCTGGCAATCAGATCAGTGCGGCAAAAGCAGAAAATCATGTCGGCATATTGGGCAAGCGTTTTCCATGTTTTCTGGCCATTTACAATGTACTTGTCACCTTTGCGCTCGGCTCTCATCTTCATCGAAGCGAGATCCGAACCGGAGTCAGGCTCTGAAAAGCCTTGGCACCACCAGTCGTCAACATTGGCGATGCGCGGCAGATAGTACTTCTTCTGCGCGTCCTCGCCGAAGGTGTAGATGACAGGTCCAACCATGGAGACGCCGAAGGCGAGCGGAGCCGGGACCGGATACATGTGAAGTTCCTCCTTGAAGATGTAGTGCTGCACCGCGGTCCAGCCGGTGCCTCCATACTCTTCCAGTGGCTGACCCCAGCCTTTCTTGGGAAGAGTGCGCCACCAAGCGATCATCTCATCCTTTGACAGGGTCCAGCCCTATCAGCTTGCGCCGCATCTCCGACGGCACGTTATCGCGCAGGAACTGCCCCACCTGTTCGCCAATGCCTGTCTTCGACCGTAAATGCGAGATCCATCGGACCACCAGTGAGGGAATTCAGCAGAGAACTATCCGGATCGTCATTCTGAGACGTACGCGGAATCGGGCCGAAGAGGCCTCCTTGTGGGCGCCAATTCGAGGGATCACCAACGAGCCAAATAAAGTGACACCGCAGCAAAAGATACGCTTGATTGTCCGACGTCTTTCCGCTGCGACCGAAACATCGAGACTACCTACGAACCCTGCGAAATTATCCGGTTTTTTTTGACTGTGGTACGTCCAATGTGTTCTGTCAGGGCTGGATCGTTCCAAGCTTTCTCAGCAAGGCATGTTGGTCTCCGTCAATTGATTGTAAGCAATCTCCTGTGCGCATGCGCGCTCGCTCCCTCTTAGAAGGCGAGCATTGCTCTCCAACCTCTTCACCGCCCTTGCCCTCTGGATAGCAACGGCCGTGCCAAGACGCTCAAGCCGGTTGAGCTTTCCGATTCGTCTTGAAGAGAGCTTCCTCGCAAACGGAACTGTGTTTGAACCCGACACCCATTGTACCGTTGTTACAAACCAGCCAAGTCAGTCGAGGAACTGCCGGGCCTATTGCGGTCGCCCGGGCCGCTAGTAGCAACAATTCTGTCCAGTCCGATGGACCGAAGCAGTTTAAGATCTTGCATTAGAGCAGGGTTGTCGACATCACCCACGCGACCAGATCGCCGCGTTGAGGGGATTCTGATGGATCTCATACGCGGCACCGGGATGAAGCACGCACCTGATTTTGCCGGCGAGAACATGTGCCGGCATCTGAGCGGAACGTCGCCAAGCTGCCTCTGCAAGGTGGCGCCGTCTTCGCGTGAGGTATTCTGATTCCCGATGTGCCGCGCGGCCGGTACAGTGATGGTCAATTAGAAACCGTCCACGCGCCGCGCCACGGCAACGACCGGCAGCTGCCCTGCCTGCTTCGGGGCATTCGGGGCCGGCAGGCCGAGGTTTCGCCAGGGGCTCGGCATCGAGCTGCAAAGCTGCAGAGAGGCCCGGAAAGAGACTCGATCGAGCAGAATCTTCAGCTGAGCATAAGTCAGACCATACCACAGCAGCAGCCTCTCAATGAGCATGGCTAGCCGTCGTAAGGAGATCGCCCGGCTCACCAGAGTGCAAGGGGTCCCACCAGTTTCAACCGCACTCGATTGAGCAGCCGGCAATCCGCTGCCGCCGCTCGCTTCGTCCAAACCCGTTCGGAAAGCGCCTACACCAAACCCCGCCTACTGCATGGATTGATCCCGTGTCCACCGTCCTAAACGAATCGCGGCCAACCCAAGCGTCTTGTTCGCAGCGGTCTTGCGAGAGAGATATCGGCGAGATAGGCCCAGTCTCGAACTGCTTTCCGATCGCATCGAAGCCTCCGACGCAAACGCGTTCCCATCGTTACGTCAGAGCATACTAGACCGGGTTTCCCGAAGCGGACGAAAAGCGGTTGGCCCGTCACGCCGCGGCAACTGGTTCACGACGTGCGCAAAATAATTCGGTAACGTGCGTCGTTGCGCTTGATAACGGCATCTACAAGATCGGGTGGGCGCGCAACTACTGCACTCATGTTACGAATTCGCTGCTGCTATCTGCCGGATAGATGTTGAGGCATGTCAACAAGCTGCAACCACGCTCGGGCTGAGTGCGCGATGAATCAGATGCTGCAGATGGAAGTACATTAGCTGAGGAATTCGGGCAGGAAGGTGCATGATGGTGAAGGGCTCGGACGTACTTGTCGAAGCGCTGTCGCATGAGGGTGTCGATCGCGTCTTTGGGGTGCCCGGCGAAGGGGGGCTCGATGTGCTGGAATCGCTTCGAAGTTCCAAGATCGAATGGGTGCTGACGCGCCATGAGCAGGCCGCTGCGTTCATGGCGGCGACGTACGGGCGATTCACCGGTCGTCCGGGCGTGTGCATTGCAGCTTGCGGTCCTGGCGCGCTTAATCTGTCGACCGGGGCCGCCTATGCTCATCTCGGCGCAATGCCGATGGTCATGATTACCGGACAGAAGGCGATCATGAGCAATCGAGAGGGGCTTTTTCAGCTTGTCGATGTGATCGCGTCGATGAAACCACTTACGAAGCTATCGCGACAGATCGTAAGCTCGGCGAGTATTCCTACACTGGTCCGCGATGCGTTTCGCATCGCGATGGAGGAACGGCCGGGCCCGGTGCACCTGGAGTTGCCTGAGGACGTCGCTGCGGACGAAATCAGACCGGTGCCGATGGTGCCAATTCATCCGATCGAAATCCCAATTGCGCACCGCGCGGCACTCGACCGGGCAGCCAAAATCATTCTGGGCTCTAAACGGCCGCTTATCATGCTGGGAGCGGCGGCGAGCCGGCCGCGGGCGACCTTGGGAATTGCGTGTTTCGTGCAACGTACCGGAATTCCGTTTTTCACGACGCAGATGGGAAAGGGCTCGGTACCCGGCGGGATAACTCTGTACATGGGGACCACTGCTCTCTCTGAGGGGGACTGTGTTCATGAGGCGATCAATCAGGCGGATCTTATCGTCGCGATCGGACATGATACCATAGAGAAGCCACCGTTCATCATGGGGCCGAAGGGCCCCCACGTGATCCACGTCAGCTATACACCAGCGACAGTGGAGCAGGTCTATTTCCCGCATGCGGAGGTCGTCGGCGACGTGGGCCCCAGTCTCGAACTGCTTGCTGACCGTCTCGAAGGGAAGCTCCCGAACGCAAAGGCGCTGCTGTCGCTACGTCAGCGCATTCTTAATCGGGTTGCTGACCAGGCGACGGAAAGCCGTTGGCCTGTCACGCCGCAGCGGCTGGTTCACGACGTGCGCAAGGTGATTCCGGAGAACGGCATCGTTGCGCTTGACAATGGCATGTACAAGATCTGGTGGGCGCGCAACTACTCTACCCATGTTACGAATACGCTGCTGCTCGACAATGCGCTCGCCACAATGGGGGCTGGGCTGCCGTCAGCAATGATGGCCGCGTTGCTTTTTCCAGATCGCCGCGTGATGGCGGTCTGCGGTGACGGCGGCTTCATGATGAACAGCCAGGAGGTAGAAACCGCTGTGCGGCTCAAACTTAACTTGGTGGTGCTGATCCTTAATGACGGGGCCTACGGCATGATCCGCTGGAAGCAGGCCGTCCGCAACCTCTCCGATTTCGGTCTTACGTTCGGAAATCCGAATTTCGTCCGCTACGCGGAATCATTTGGCGCGAGGGGAACACGGGTAAAGTCTGTCGAGGCACTGGTCCCGACCTTGGAGGCTGCTTTCGTGGAAGGTGGTGTCCACTTAGTCGACGTGCCGATCGACTATTCCGAGAACACCCGTCTCCTGCAGGGGTTGTGCGACCGCCAGCGGGTGGTCGACTTGGTGTAGGGCGCCTCGAATGCTGCAGCTTATCGAGGCGTTCGATCGAACGCCGCTCCGGTGCCGATCGACCATTCTGCTGCGATGCAAGCAAAGCCGCAGAACCTGGCTATGGCATGGGCAAAGTTCTGTACGTGGTGCGCGACATCACCAAAGAAGAGGTAGTGCTGATGCATTGCGGTGATGCCGGCGTGCGTCTGTTCGCATTGTAGCGAGATACATAGACGAGGAGTGAAGGATGGTCGGAAGTTTTACCTTTCAAACGCCGTCCAATATTCTGTTCCAACCGGGAGCGTCCCGCAACGTAGGAGAGCTCATCGCTCGCTATGGCGCTCGCCGTGTCATGTTGGTGACCGGTAAGATCGTGAGGTCGGCTGGGTTAACAGCAGGCGCGGAAGCATCACTTGCATCAGCCGGTATTGGCATCAGCATCTTTGAGGATGTCGTCGTCGATTCTCCCTCCCACGTCGTCGAAGCCGCTGTTGCCGCCTGTCGAGCCGACAAGATCGAGCTTGTGCTATCGATCGGTGGCGGGAGCGTCCTTGACACGGCCAAGCTTGTGGCCTACTTAGCGAAGACTCCCGATCGTCTCGACGACATTTATGGTGTTGGTCTCGCGAAGGGACAACGCTTGCCGCTATTGTTAGCGCCAACAACAGCGGGCACCGGTTCGGAAGTAACACCGATCGCGATAGTCACGACACCCACTACGCAAAAGAAAGGTGTCGTTTCCTCGGTACTCATCCCAGACTGGGCTATACTGGATGCCGAGCTGACGCTCAGCCTGCCAGCATTGGTTACAGCAGCGACTGGTATCGACGCCATGGTACATGCGATCGAAGCCTACACCAGCAAGCACAAGAAGAACCCTATATCGGATCAGTTTGCACGTCAGGCGCTTAGCCTACTCTCGGCCAATGTACGTCGGGTGTGCGAGAACGGACACGATATCGAAGCGCGCTCGCAGATGCTGCTAGGATCGATGCTCGCTGGCATGGCTTTTGCTAACGCGCCTGTGGCAGCCGTCCACGCGTTAGCATATCCGATCGGCGCGAATTTCCACGTGCCTCACGGATTGTCGAATGCCTTGGTCCTAACGCAAGTACTTCGCTTCAACCTGCCCGCGGCCGAACGCCTCTATGCTGAACTAGCGCCTATCGTTGATTTCCATGCTGTCAACCGCTCGGTCGCGCAGCGAGCTCGGCTATTTGTCGATGCGATGTCCGCTATCTGCCGTGACTGTAAGGTTCCGCTGTCGTTGGCCGACGTCGGGATCGGCCCTCAAGATCTGAACAAGCTTTCCGAGGATGCGATGACGCAGACGCGACTGCTGGTTAATAATCCCCGCGAGGTCCGTTTCGAAGATGCTCGCGCGATCTACACAGAAGCTTTCGGAAGCCCGGCGGCCCACTGATGCGCGGCATGCTATTCGGCCTACCAATATTGCGGGGATTCGCGCCCAAATTGCTTGCTGTAGATTGGAGCTTTGCGCTGCCAGCCTGATACGGCCCGAACAATTCATCAAGACGATCAAGGAGTCACCCACGACGTGAAGGTGTCGCGGAGCAGTACGAATGGTGCAGCCGCGGCCAAAGCTGGGGCTTTGGGCGTGGGAGCTTGACGGATAGTTGGCGGCCAACGCGAGTAAATCGGTTCGTGAACCGCTGACGTATCCGGTCGAAGAGCTGCGCGACCACGACTAATGACCGCGGTTACGATGCCGTGCGGCGTTACGCCAGGCGGTCTTGCCGAGCATGCCGAGGTGAGACGACCTACGATCCCTGGCATTATGTGCCGCTGCTCGCTCAAGCCCGGCGGCTTGCGCAAATGGCGCTCCTTTCGAGGATGCTGGGCTGGCCGCCGGCCCGGTTCGAGCGGATCCGGCGCAGGCCAGCCCGCCGGCCAACATCATGACGCCCGTCGCATTGACGCTTCGCCATGCGTCAGTCGCAGACGGTTCCCGCTACGGCAATTTCCCGAGGGCCATCTGGTGGGCCGAACTCAAACTTCAACCTTGTGGGCGGCCTCAAGGTTTATGGCATGAAGGCTGCCCAAGCACGAGATCATGGCGACTGTCCTCAAATGCCAGCAACCATAGCGCATCGTCAGCTGCGCAGCGCTCCAACTCGAGAAGGTGCAAACCTGGTACCGTCACGACGATACGCGGCGTACCACTTTCCTACCAAATGTCTGGACGCGGCTGACCTCGAGAGGCTTGTCGATGGGTTCGGAACTTTCGAGTCGAATTCATTGGAGTTCATCGCGACTACGTCAATCGGCATGGCTAGAATGCGCGACGTTTCCACTCTGATTGAAGCCGGACCGCCGTGGCTGAGACGATGCATGGGAGAGCGACATGGATGGTCGCGGCGATACGAACGGCACCAAGGACGCTCCGGCGATGGAGACCGACGATGCGGTCGACCAGCGCCTCGGCGAGACCGTGCGGCTGCTGCGCCGGCGCGCTGGGCTCTCGATCCGGGACGTCGCCAACAAGACCGGCCTCTCCAACGGCATGATCAGCCAGCTCGAACGCGCGCGCGCCATGCCATCGATCCGCACCCTGCGCCTGCTCAGCATCGCGCTCGACGTGCCGATCTCCTACTTTTTCGAGACCAGCGATCCCGGCGACGTGCAGCGCTACATCGTGCGCAAGAACGCGAGGCGCCTGCTGCGCCTCACCGCCAGCGGCGTTGTCAAGGAAGCCCTCACCCCGGACGGCAAGAGCCAGCTCGAGCTCTACGAGCTCACGCTCAATCCCGGGGCATCCTCAGGCACCGACTTCCTCCAGCACACCGGCGAGAAGGCCGGCTACATCCTGTCGGGCAGCCTGCGGCTGTGGCTGGACAACCAGGCCCATCTGCTCGAGGCGGGCGACAGTTTCCGCTTTCCGAGCATCGTGCCGCACATGTTCGACAACCCGACCCAGCAGGTGGCGCGCGCAATCTGGGTGACGACGCTGCTTCAGACCGATCCGCCGGCAGGTTGAATCGCCCGGGACTCGCTTCCGCGGGCGGCAGTGGTGAAATTGACCCTCGACGGAGACGCAGGGAGCTCATAGCTCACACGTTGCCGGTCAGGGCATAGGAGGCGAAAGGGCCGTAGCGGTCACGACGGCCTGCGCGGTCATCGCGAGTGTTAGAAGCGCCCTGAGTTTCGTGGTCTCACATCAAAGACGCCAGCCGCTGACCGCCCCGGCTACGGGGACCGGCATCATGTGAACACTCGGTTCGGCACGGCCCAGCTCGTCCCTACGCGCGAGCGCCGCGGTTACAGTGGTGAGGTATTCTCGATAATAATCCCGATGCACTCGTTGACAGACCTCGATCTCCGCGATGCGAGGGATGACGGAGCGAAGTGGAGGACTTTCTGCGGACTACACTGAACGCAACTGCCCGTGCTCGGGCAGGAGCATCGCCCAACGAGCCACCATCTTGATCGATGAAGAACGAGATTGTCTCCGACAGAAGCCGTTGTAGTCATCGGCGGTGATGAGCTGGGCACGCTTTTGCGCAGTTCGGAGCTCGGCCGCGCAGATGATGAATTTCCGCACAAGCGAGGGCTGGTTTATTTGCATGTAACGGCACCAGAGCTTTAGTTCAAGAAGGTGAAATGACAATCGACATTTGGCTTGTGCGCAGTTCACCCTCTTAAGGCCTGAGGCGAGACAGTCGCCATTCCAAAAGTGGGCCGTCTCGAACGAAAGTAGCTGAGCTTCTCCTTGAGCTTGACGAACCTCCTGCCCTTGCCATCGGAATCACTAGGTCAGCGTTTTCTTGATTCAGTTCATATCAGGCGGCCTCGGCGAGTTTGTAGGACCAGGTGTGGATGACCGGACGGCGATTGACGTCGTCGATACCGGCCGCGCTCCTTGAGATCATGATTTGACGCCCCCCGGATGTGGCGAGGACTGAACGGGCGAGCTTGGAGAAGAATCCCTCGATGAGATCGAGCAACGACCGTGCTTGGGGGTGAAGGTGAGCTCGAAGCGCCCTCTTGGCCGGGTAGCGAGCCAGGCCTCTGGTTTCTCTCGATATGCCCGCGCGAATGGTTGTCAGGATCAATTTGATCGCAGTGTTAGGCGGATAGGCGGCATCGATAAGCCTGAGGAGTTCAATGAACTCTCGACTGCGGTGACGGTCTTTGACGTCGTGGACCTTACCCGTGAGCAGATCGATCCCAGCCAACCGGCTGAGCGTGCAATGGCGTGTGTATTTACGGGTCGCGCGCAAAGGTGGCGTGGACACCAGGCTCGGGCGGCAAATCCCGCCGAGACGATCGCCACCGGCTTTCCCCGCCTTTCTCCCTTGGCAGATCTTCAGGACTTGGACTTCATGATAGACGCACAGGACCTCCGCCATCTTTTGTTCGAACTCGGCGTCGCTGTTTTCAAGATAGTAACGCACCTGTGCGGCCTCATTTCCTCCCGGTCGAGACTCTTGCACAGCGTTCCCTGGACCAAACTGGCCAAACACGCATGCCTTGCGGCTGGCCCGTGTTCGCGCGCATGGCGCGCCCAAGAGCCGCGTCGTCCACAACTCATGTGGATAGCCGTGGGCCTTGGCCTTGTCGCACGCCAGCGACAGCAACCAGGCTTTGGTTTCAGGCGTGATGGTTGGTTCCTTGCCCGGGCGCGGGCGACCGTCGAGGACCGCCAGCGGGCCATCGGCCAGCGCGCCCTCGACACAGCGCTGCACCGTCTGATGATGGACCCCAAGTTTCTGGCCCATCGCGTAGAACGAAGGATTCTCCCGATACGCCAGCGGCATCTGCGCCCGCAACACCCGGTCGCCAGTTTGTTTCGTCTACCGCCAAAGTGTCGTCAAGGCCGCAATCTCTTCATCGCTCATGGCCAATGCGACCGCTCGCCGCCATCCTGCCATCAGACAGCTCCTCGTTTCGCCGACCGCAAACGAGGAATCCGCCAACAACCCGTCCGTTGCACCAAGTCAGCCTGCTCCAGGAATGCAGGTTTCATGGAATCGATCGTCTAGTTAAACCCGGGCAGCCATCGCCAGGCCTTCTCAAAGCGGTGGCAGCTCGACTTTTGGTACGTTGCCAACATCAATTCCGACTGTCTGAGCCTTCTTAAGAACGTCCATGGCAGTCCGAACAAGCGCATAGTCCAGCATCGTTGACTTGTACCGAACCGCGCCCTCCCCACGGGCAGTGGCCTCCGCCACGGCAGACACGATGTCACGCGCATCATTGATCTCATCCTGCGATGGCGAGTAGATCTCATTGATGATAGGGATATGGCTAGGGTGGATCGCCGACCCAAACGACGCGCCCATACGTTTCGATCTCTCGCCGATTCGCCGCACGAATTCGAGGTCGTCCAATCTCGCCGTCATAGCGCCTTCAACGTGCATAATCCCGGCAGCGCGAGCCTGCAGCACGGAATACGCTCCAAAGCAAATCCCCTCGTCGGTCAAGTCATTGAGCTGCAGGCCGAGGGAGCGAGCCCCATCTCCGCCTGGCGTTGGGCCACCAGCAGCGCCTGTCCGCTTGATCCTCTGAGAGGCCATGCAGATATCGTAGAGCCTGTACATTGCCATTGCGGTTTCCGCGTGCGCACAAATCTCGATTCGGCCGACCGGCAGCCCCCGCGACCTCTCCAATTCACCAAGCACAAGGTCTAGAGCGGCAATATCTTCTGGATCTTCAGTCTTAGCCAGCGCCACCCCGTCGAGGCCATCGATTACAACCGCGTTAAGGTCGTCTAGCACACAGCCTGTTCGCCACGTGTTGAGTCTCACGAAGCGCCCGAAGGGACCGGTGGACAGCTCCTTAATCGCTGCCGCAACCGCGTTGCGAGCTCCAGCTTTCTGAGTAACCTCGACCGAGTCTTCGAGATCGAACATCAGAGCATCCGCTCCATATTTGGGCGCCTTCAACATCCAGTCGAGTTTGTGTCCAGGGATGTAGAGCATAGAGCGATACCAGCGAGCTTCTCGAAATGTCTGGGGCATAATTTCTTCCTCGTTCGGAGTTCACACTTCCAACGCCGCATTAAGCTTAGTGCCTCTTTGCTGGCTCGGGTCGACCGTTGTGGCTTAGCTGCTGTTTACATATCTGGATTGCCGGCACACCTACCTTTCCTTGTGGGCTGACATCGCTCGATCAAGGTCGGCAGAAGCAGCTAGCATAAGCTTACGGAAGCCGCTGCGCGATCCATGCGGGTCACTTGCAACCAACCAGGAGGTCGCAATTGGCATGGCGCCAGCGGCGTGGCGCTTTGCTGACGGGACTATCAGTCGGATACGTACTCCCGGTGCTGGATTCCTACTCCGAGCCGCTGCACACCGAGGCAGCAGGTCTAGGCAGAAAGGCTGCTCGCCTCCGTTGGAGCGAGGCGCGTTCCCGTCACTGACGGCAGCGTACAACCAGGCAGGAACTGTGGAAGACGCCTATGCCGTTTTTGGCGTTGTTCGCGCGCTTCGCGGATGTCCAGCCTGTTGAGCGCGATCGGATAGATAGCATGCCAAGTGGTTTGCGTGATGCGAGCTCCAAACAACCTGCCTACCTGCTGTTGGCCAATGGGTCCTTACGGATTGTTTCGCATCATTGCTTGATCGACCGCTTCCATCTGCTACTGCAGCTTGCGGGTCGGCCGGCCAGCCAGCGCGAGTGATGACCGCGACCGCGCGTGGCCTGCTGGATCACGGCCGTGGTTCCGATCACCAGAGGCCATCGCAGGACGTCGTCACCCGCCCGGGTGATCTTGCCGAGCGATGTCCGCCAAAACACGACTGGATCTTGCGAGCTGATCGTAAAAGGCCGTGCTCAGGCCACGGCTTTGAAGGCTTGAGCTCGGTAGGCCCAAGGCAGTAGCGCGCGCCCGTTGGCGGATTGCGTTCCATCGATGCGCCGATGGAAGCTCGCAACCGTGCCGATCTATCTGCCTGCCGCTCAGGTGCGGAAGGCTCCCGACGGTTGAGACCGAGAGACGGCGATGGGACGGCGCGACTACCCCATTCTGTTGTTGCTGGCCAAGCTCGGCCTGCGGGCCGCCGAGGTCGCGACGCTCACCCGATGATATCGACTGGCGCGCCAGCGAGATGCTCGTTCGCGCCAAGGGCCCACAACGTGCACGGATGCCGTACCGCCAGACCTTGGCGCGGCCATCGTTACATATCTACGCAATGGTTGTCCAAAGCCGTCATGCCGACAGTTGTTCGTCCGCACACAAGCGCCACACATCGGCTTTGCTTCCGGATGTGCGATCACCATGATCGGCAAGGCCGCTTTCGGTCGGCGTTGGAATCGAAGGTTGCGCACACCGCGGCGCCCACATCTTCCGAAACACTCTCGCTACAGAGCTTCGCCGATCTGGCGCGACCTTGTCGGAGATCGGACAGTTGCTGCGGCACGAGAACCACGACACCATCCGGATTTACGCGCGAAGGTCGGCATCGATAGGCTGCGAACATTGAGCCTGCCCTGGCCGGGAGGCGTGCAATGACTAATCTGCGCTCCGCGCTCGATAAGTACCTGAGCATGCGCGAGAGACTCGGATACAAGCACGAGCACTAGACCTGTCGGCTCGCCGACTTCGACGTCTTCATGGAGAAGCGCAAAGCCAGGATCATCACGACGAAGCTGGCAATGGAATGGGCAACGCTGCCGCGCGATCGTCATGCATCCTAGGAGCTGAGATTGAGCGACGTGCGCGGGTTCGCGCGCCATGTCGCCAACTTCGATCCGAGAGCGGAGGTGCCACCTGATGCTGCCGCGATGGAAGCGCGCCAAGCCCTATGTCTACAGCGACGTGGAGATCGATGCGTCGCCGACTGCAGCCCTGGCTCTGCCGCCAGGGGACGGGCTGCGCCGACGGGCCTACATCATGCGCCAGCGCAATGTTAGCGCCAACACGATCGCCTCCTACAGGGATACGTTCCGGCTGCTGGGTGTTCGCACGGGTGCGGCTGCGGAAGTCCCCATCGGCTTTGACGCTGACCTGCTGGATCATCGGCGCGTTCCTCACTGATATCCAGATAAAGCGCGGAGCCAGCGCGAAGACGCGTAACCTGCGTCTAACACTTCTTCAGGTTTGTATCCTTCCAGGAGCCGGCACGCAGTGCGCTGGTCCAGCGCGTGCTCGCCATACCGAGCAAGCGTCATGACAAGCGACAGGTGCACTTCCTGGCGCGTCCCGAGATCGAGGCGATTCTCGCCCCGCCCGATCGAGCGACGTGGCTTGGCCGCCGCGATTACACCTTGCTGCTGGTCGCGGCCCAGACGGGCTTACGCCTCTCAGAGCTGACTGGCCTTGACCGGGATGCCGTCCACCTCGGGTCTGGCGCACACGTACGATGCGTCGGTAACGGGCGAAAGGAGCGGATCACTCCGCTGACCACACTCGCTCGGGGTGCGCGCCAGGCATCGCTCAAGGAGCCGGTACGCAAAGGAGCAACGCGTTGTTCCCGAACGTGCAAGGGGGCCGGCTCAGTGCCGATAGCGTCCGCTCTCTGCTGGAGAAGCATGTTCGTGTCGCTCACAAGGATGCCCGTCTTTGAAGGCCAGAGCATGTCGCCGCACGTGCTGAGGCACAGCGATGGAACTGCTGCATGCCGGCGTCGACTGCTCCGTGATAGCGCTGTGGCTCGGTTATGAATCGGTCGAGACGACGCAGACGTACCCTCTCACCCACCTCACCCTCAAGGAAGCTGCCCTGGCGAAGCTCAAGCCGTACGAGCACGGCAAGCAAACCCGCTTCCAGCCGAACGACCGCCTACTCGCCTTCCTCGAGGCGCTCTGAACGACCGGACTATGCCGAACGGGATGGGGCTGCCCTGCACGCGATCGACGGTGCAAGCGTGACGACGGCGTGCCATACCGGACCCGTTCGGCCTAATTCGGAGTGCGACATAACGCAGAGCTTTTTTGCGCAGCGGCGCGGCCACGATAGAGCGGTTGCGTGCAAACTTTTGATCCGCGCCGTTGGGCTAAAAACGTGTTGGACTAAACCGCAGGGCACGGCAGCGCCACAGCTATGGGGATTGCAACATGCTGAGGAGTTGCGACTAGGCTAGCTCAAATCCTGAGCCACTGACCGGCGGCGCGTCCTCGTGTGGGCCGAAGACGTACTGGTCAGACGGACCAGATTAGCGCAACGCCGGTGGGCTATAATGGGGGTTACGCCGTAAGCTCCTCTGCGCGGGCTCGGCAGGAACCTACGCCGTTTTTGCAGCCTTCTCAGGATTTCCCTATGCCGGGACTAGCTCGTGATAGTAGCCGGTCTTGTCCCAGGTCGCCCTCAGTACGACGCCCGAAACTTTTGCGATAGCGACCGTGAAGTGCTCGGGTACCTCGCCCCGTCTGGTGATCGGATCCACTTCTTTTGGTATGCCGTGAAGAAGTGAGCCCTCCATGAGATGCCCGCAGACCGTCTGCGAGGCACTCGACACTGTAATGTGGACGTGACAGTAAGGGGCTTCGTGTCCTGCGAACCCTCCGAAGCCGAAGCCTGTGACGCCGGGAGGGGCCACCACCGACGGAGGCGTCACGGATTTGTCGGGGGCCCAACCCATCCCGATGATTCCGTGCGCGCTAACTTCTAGCGGCCCCGGAATGTTAACGACGTCGATTCCAGCTCCTCCGTGGTCTTGGTGGGGAAACCGCTGCACAATGACGTTGTGCATCGAGCCGGTCGCGTCCAGAAGAATCCCTGTCTTGACATCGTGTTTCTTGCAGATCTCCCAAAGGGCTCGAAGAAGATCGTCACCTGGCTCAAGCCGAGCGTAGATAATTTCCTCGAATTTTCCGCTGCACGTTTGCCTATCTTTCATGCCGTGCTCCGAAATGATTCACGCGTTAACTCCTCAAGCCCAGACGTTTGATAGCCGCCGAGTGTGCAAGAGTGCGGGATCTTTAGGCGAATTTCAGCAACGTGGCACCTTGTCACGACGCAATTCTTCGCCTGAACTCGAAATAATAATGCTTTTTGCAATCAAGTGTCACCTCTGTAAGGTAGTAGCTTACGTAGCTCGTTCGCTCGATCTGTTTGCTCCTGGACCAACTGAGCTACGTACGTCGCGACAAGGCCGACACGCGGATTCTTTTCGAACTCAGCGCTACTGGCGTAAGTGCCCCGCGATCACGGCAGACAGCCCGTTTTCGCAGTGAGCGAGGTGACTTCATGATGCTTCGTTCTTCGAACGTGGTGCGTCGTACCCGGTTGCGAAGCTGCGAAAGCACAAGGGTGCTCCCCTGGAGCAAGTTTCCAGCATCCCTTTGTTGGCAGCCTCCCGGCTCATGCCGCATATGCACGATTTCTGGGCCAAGCATGCGGATGTGCAGATAGCAATTCACTACTGACGCTCATCGACTCCACTGGACCAGGAGAGCGTGGAGGTCGCTATCCAGTTCGGGCGGCAGGCCAAGTTCCGAATTTACTCGCACACCTATTCTGGAAGTCCGACCTCCCCTTCGCGCCTGGGGACTACCTAAGCTATCGTGTGGGTACAAGGTTCGCCGCTCTTCAAAAACTTACGTTAATGCACCGCCAGCAGCACCCGTTGGACGGCTTCAGTGCCAAAGGTTCCGTATTCCAAGCAAAGGTACAGATGCCGCCCGTCACCCAGGAGCAGCTCCCAAAATAGTTGCAGCGATCCATTAATGGGGGATTAGGCAGACGTACCCAGATCCGCAGACGTGACACTGGGCTCGAACATTCGATCGGCGACCGTTTGTGAGGAGCTCGCGGCGATATGTTCACTCTGGAGCTCACCATATCCGTAAGGCCTGAACCCAGTGTGGACTTCGATGATGGCGACGAATTCGCGGCTGGCCAGCCATAAACATCAGCAATCGCCTCTAGCGTGCAGGCGGACCAAGACCGCTTAGACCACCAAAGAACACGCCGCCGGGATCGGTGTACTGACCAACTTTGCGAGCGCGCGCTCGCCATGTGCAAGCTTGAACTGACGGATCGCTTCCCGCGCAGCCTCGAATGAGGGCCCCTCCAAAGCAAGCGGGACGAAGTGCGACGCTCGGCCACTGTATCTGCGAGACGATGCAGGACGTCCCACATCTCTATTAAACTTTCGCGAACTCAGTTATATTGCGTTTGGCCAAGGTCTTGAGACGAACTACTAATCGTGCATATCAAACTTGCGACATAAGCTGTCGCGATCCGTCGGGCCAAAAGATCCTGACGGATTTGCAGGCACACGCCTCGCCCGTAAGCTCAGCTGCTTTTTCGGCGACACGATCTGTAGTAAACGTGACAGCTTGAGGTTTTAATGATCATGATATCTTTGGTTGTCGGCGATCCATTCCGTTCAGGTGTGCCGCTCACCACTATCGCCGCGATCCCAAGCACGTCGGCGCTGACCGTAACAACATCCGCATATCCACGGTATGGTGGGTGGTGGTGGACGTTCGCCCGACGCACACGCTGGGGCGCTTGCCGGCCGGTGCGACTCCTATCTCAGGTGTTTCCGGCGCCTGCTTCTGCGACACGCAAGCTGTGACGAGGTGGCCCGATCACGTTGCAGCCTTTTGCGTTGTCAACTCTACCCGATTTGATAGCTGTCCTAGCGACGTAGCCGGGGTTTAGTTTTGTTCAATCCCAGGTCCAAACGTCAACCCCAGGTCCAAACGACCGTGCTTTGCTCGTGTGATCCAGAGGCGAACGGCTTTCGCACAAACCGTCGCATTCTCAAGCTAAGGCGAACAATTGCGTCGTTAAGGGCGCCACCTTGCGGAAAGTCGGTTTAGCAATGCCGTAAGTATCCCACCCCCGACGGCTATGAAAATTCTGAGACTGAGCAGCTCGCGGCTTTTTTTACTTAATTCATCTGGAGGTCGATGACATGAAGAGGCACATGCTCAGTGGAAAGTTCGAGGAGGTCATCTATGCAAGAATCGAGGCCGGTGAAGATCTTCTTCCAGCTCTTTGGGACATCTGCAAACAAAACAATGTGAAGACAGGAATCCTTCTGAACGCGACCGGCAATTTGAATAAGCTCAGATTAATGCGGATTTCCAATGAGCCAACCAAGTATAACTTCGGGGTTGACTTCGTGGAGCTCGCGGGACCGCTCCAGATGACCATGACTGGCATCATCGGAATGGGATGGCTTCCGGACGAATCGCTGAGGACACCGCCACCAGAGTTCCTGCGTCATTACGCCGACACAGGCTTCAGTTGTGGTGGCTTCGAGGGGCACGAGGACCCTTATTTCAAGGTTAATATCACAGCGATGGGCGTCTCGGGGGCGGCCGTCTGTGGGCACCTCTTGATGGGGTCCCCGACTGGTCTCGTCAATTGGGACGGCAAAGCTGACGTGCCGTCGCACTTCACGGTCGCTATCGCGAAGGTTTCGGGGGTCATCCTGAGGGCGACCTGGGACAAGAATGGTTATTATCACGAGCTTATACCGGCGTAAGCGACCATGATTTCGAGGCTGCCACATGCTGGCGGGCTCCAGCTTGGCCGCAGGGGAATCGCATAGGCATTTGCGGCCACTATTGCCTTGTTTGGCAATGGAGTGTGAGAGCGCCTCCCAGAAGAGGGAGCGACTCGTATGGGGAAGTTCAAGAAGGCTTTTCGGGTTTGTCGGACCCGCGTGCGGCGAACGCACGGCATGATCTGCTGGAGGTCCTCGCTATCGCCTTTGCCGCTGTGCTGTGTGGGGCAGAGACCTGCTCGGATATGGCGGAGTTCGAACGAGCCAAGGAGGACCTGCTTCGGCTGTTTCTGCGCCTGGAACATGGAATTCCCGGAAGCATTCGAGGCGGCATTCCGTCGCTTCATAGCGGCGTTTGCAAAGGCCGACGGCCGATGTGCTGCATTGCTATCGCGCGATGACGAAGACGGTGCTCGATCGCGGTGGCGACTACATGCTGGCGATCAAGGTCAACCATGGACCTCTGTTCAAGGCCGTGGTGTCGGGCAGTTTGCTCGGTCCGGCAAGCGCAGCGCCAAGACGGTCGAATCGTTCGTCCACGACCGGCGCGAAGCGCGCCGGGAAACCATCATGCGCAATACTAGCCTGGCTGCCGTGCACGGCTTCTCGGGCGTGGTTGCAATCGGCCGCATCACTTCGAGCAGGCAATTGCAGGGCAATCGCGCCGAGCCGCCGGTCGTGCGCTACTATCTGCTCTCCAAGTCCATGTCCGCCATGCGGCTGCTGCAGGTCACGCGCAGTCATCGGACGATCGAGAGCCAATTGCACCGAGTGCTCGACTCTACTTCGACGGCGTCGGCAACCGGGCGCGAATGCACAATGCTCCCGAAAACCTCGCCGTCCTGCGCAGACTCGCGGTCAACATCCTTCGATCTTGTCCCGGATTCCCTCTCCCTACGTCCGAAAATCAAGCGCGCTGGATGGGCCGACAGCTTCTTCCTCGCTTGGCCTTTGCCGGGAGGGCGTCGAATCCGCTGGCGCACGTTGAAACTTTTCAGATCACATTCTTCCTCCCCACTAGGACTTGTCCCGACGCAAGCTGGTCCCGCGGCAGGCGCAAGTTCTTTGACCCCGCGCGGCTCAGTAAGGCGCCCATCGAGGTGAGGCGGTCAAGCGCATCGATGTCTCGATCTAAGCCCACCAGTTCAGGCAGGTGCGATGACCATAAGAAACTGTAACAGTAGCTGCCAATGAACAAGACGCGATACTATGAAGCAAGCCAAAAGGATCGACCGCGAGCTAGCAAGAATCCTGATGTCCCATCAAGGATATAGGCGGAAAACATTCCAGGTGCTTTCAAGGAATCATCGATTCCCAGGCGGCACGCGCCGAGCAAAGACATTCGTAGTACTGTACGCAAGTTTCACCTATCGAGAATGTTGGCTCGGTTGTTCGGTCCCCGGACTTGCCTCAACGATTTGCTCTCATGCAGTGCTCGCGTTTCTACTCTGATTGAAGATTTTCGAAAGGTCGACCATCCTCGACGGTAACCTTCGTCTGGCAAAGAAAGCCACAACTGGAGAATGTCACGATGAGTGAAAAGGCTTCGATGAGCAGTGTTATTCCGCGTAGTGATGTCGTCAAACGGACGGCGCGCATTGGCGCCGAAATCCGGAATATCAAGCTTTCGGCCGATTTACCGGACCAAACCATCGCTGCGATCAATGACCTTCTGCTTGAGCACAAGGTTATCTTCTTTCGCGACCAGGGACATCTTGACGACGCTGAGCAGGAGCGCGTTGCCGGGCGTTTTGGAGAGCTTGCTCCGGAGTTGGTTCCCAGCAAGGGAACATTATCGATCCTTGACATTGATTCCGCACGCAGAATCTACAGCACTGACCTCTGGCATATCGACTATTCCTGCTTGGATGCCTATCCGAAGTTTTCGCTGCTGCGCGGTGTTGTGATTCCACCGGTTGGGGGCGACACAGTTTGGTCAAACACCGCGGCCGCATATCTCGCTTTACCGCTAGCCCTGCAAAGGCTCGCAGACGACCTGTGGGCTGTTCACAGCTTCGATCCGTCTGCCCGCGCTCCCGGAGCGGACAAGGATCTCGCTGACGAGGCGCTCACCACAGCGAGGTTAGAGACTGAGCATCCGGTCGTGCGTGTCCACCCCGAGACCGGTGAGCGAACGCTGGTGCTCGGCATTTATGCGAAACGCTTTGTAAATGTCTCGAAATATGACGGCCAGAAGCTATTCGACCTGTTTGAGTCTCATATCACCGCGCCGGAAAATACTGTACGATGGAAATGGACGCAGGGTGATGTCGCTATGTGGGACAACCGCGCCACGATGCATTATGCGGTCAATGATTACGGCGAGCAGCGTCGCGTAGTTCGTCGGGCGACCGTCAAGGGCGAAGTGCCCGTCAGTGTCGACGGCCGGCGCAGCGTAGGGCGTGTCAAGGTGATCAAACAGCCGCCCGCGCATGTTGATTAGCACGTTCGCAAAGCTGACGGAGGGCCGTCCAATGCCGACGCTGCTGCCTTACGCGCGCTCGCGGCTGGCCATTTTTTTAAAGGTCAGACTGATCCACGAAAGCATATAGATATAGATTAGGTGCGTTGGGAAGGCTCATCCCGTCCTGCTCGCGAGAGGATCGGCTTTTCCGCTCAGCGGTTGATGGAGCTGGAGGTCGCCGGGCTGACGGGTGCTTCCTCGCTTCCCGTTCGTTCGCGATCTCTCCGGCTTCGACTTCTCGGCCCAGCCGTCGCTAGATCCAAGCAGGTACGCGAGCTTGCCGGCGCGCGCCGGATTACCAATGGCCAGAACGTGCTGCTGCTTGGGCCGCTTGGCGTGGCAAGTCGCACCTTGCGGCCGCGCTGGGACGTGAAGCGATCCTGGCTGGGCATTCCGTGCAGTTCGTCGCAGCCACCACGGTCGTTGCGCAGCTTACCAAAGGTCACAGCGAGAGCGGGCTTGAGGAGCGGCTCGCGCAATTTGCCAAGCCAATGCTCCTGATCATGGACGAGCTCGGATATCTGCCCTTTGAGCCCAATGCGGCGCATCTTTTCTTCCAGCTCGTTAGCCGCCGTTACGAGCGAGGCGCGATCCTGCTTACCAGCAACGGCAGCGTCGGCGAGTGGGGCTCGGTCTTCAGCGACCCCGCGGTCGCCACCGCGATCCTTGATCGTCTGCTGCACCACAGTCACGTCATCACAATCCGCAGCGACAGGTATCGGTCGAAGGAGAAGGCTAAGAGGGGCGCGCATCTCGAGCGGCTTGCTTCAGTTCCAGCGAGGGGAGTCACTTCCTCATGTCGCAGCGGGGCGCATAGCCTCGCTAAAAATGTTACCGGACGACTTCCCTGTCGTGTCCGGGGCGGAGCTGCCGAATCAGTTCGGTGGCGGCTATGGCAGGGAAGATCAGCATGCGCGCAAAGCGCGAGATCACATCAGCGCTGGCCGAGCGTTATCGGGCGAGCGGGCGGCTCGAGAAGGGACGGATCCTAGACGAGCCGTGCGCCGTTGCGGGATGGCATCGCAAGCACGCGATCCGAGCGCTGTCAGTGGACGGGGCATCGGGATCGGCCGTGCAGCGGCGGCGGGGCCGGACCTACGGAGCTTCCGTACGCATGGCACTGATTGTGCTATGGGACGCGTCTGACCGACTTTGCAGTAAGCGGCTCGCCGCGATGATCCCGTTCTTGCTTCCGGCTCTTGAACGGCACGGCAGATTGAAGCTTTCGGCCGATGAGCAGTCGAAGGTTTTGAGGGTGAGCGCAGCGACGATCGATCGCCTGCTGAGCGACGTAAGGATCGCAGCAGCCGGAGGACGAGACGGGCGGGCTTTTCCAGTGCCGTACGGCGGCAAGTCCCGGTGCGTACGTTCAATGACTGGGGATCACCTCCGCCGGGGTACTGCGAAGCGGATCTGGTTGCGCACGGCGTCATGTCCGTATCCGGCGCCTTTATTCAGACACTAACAATGGTGGATATCGCAACGGGGTGGACCGAATGCTTTCCGCTCGTCGTGCGTCAAGCAGCGCTTGTGGTTGAGGCCCTCGAGCGCGCCCAGAACCTATTTCCCTAGCCAGTTTGCGGTCTCGATGACAATGACAGCGCCTTCATGAACGACACGGTCGTGTCGTGGTGCCGTTCTCACGATGTCGAAGTCACTCGTTCCAGGGCGTACAAGAAGAACGATCAAGCGTTCGTTGAACAGAACAACGGAGCTATCGTTCGACGCCTGGTGGGCTACGGGCGCTTTGAAGGCATTGATGCCGCTCGTTCATTAGCTCGCCTGTTTGCCGCGGCACGGCTGCACATCAATTTCTTCCAGCCCTCGTTTAAGCTGAAGGACAAGCACCGCGAAGGTGCCAAGGTGATAAGCGTTATCTTCCTCCCGCTACTCCGTACGAACGAGCAATGGTCCACCCGCATCTCAATGAGGCATTCAAATGTCGGCTGCGGGAGATTTACCGCACGCTTGATCCGGTGGCATTGCTGGCACAGATGCGGGACGCTCAAAATGAGCTGGGCAAGCGCGTTGATCAGCGCGAGGGAAAGCCAGGGATGACCGTCGCGCCGGTGCAAAGCGACTTGGCCGCCTTTGCCCGAGAGCTCGGCGATGGTTGGAAACAGGGTGAGCAGCGGGGCATTCATCGGCGCCGCTATGTGCGGCGCAAACCTGTGCCACGTCGGCCATCGATGCTCGACCCATACATTCCCATGATCGAGGAATGGCTCGCCGCGGCTCCGCACTTGTCCGCGGTCGATCTTCTCTCCCGGCTGGCAGCGCATGCGCCCGCTCAGTTCAGTGGCCGTTAGCGGCGTACGGTGCAGCGGTTGGTGAAGAATTGGCGATCAAAGGCCGCTCGACAGCTCATCAGCAGCACCGAAACCATACTATCGGTCCGAGCTTCGTGCCTCGGTGTCTAGATGCCACGGGTTGCTTCGCCGAATCACCGCAAGCCGCTCGCTCGCTACGGCGCTCTGGAGGGCGCGCTTCGCGAGCGGCTTGCTCGGACCCGCGGCGTCCAAATTCGGCGACAGCTGGGGGCGCTTCGGTAACATTGTCAGCTGAGGCAATATGCGGGGTTAAATCCGGACGTCGCTTGACAAGAATGTGAGCACTCCAGGGGAGATGGTGATTTGCCGGCGTCGCTGATGGACTCATCGAGCAATGCGACTTCGACGTTCGGCAAGGCCATATTCGGTGATGCCTCTGAGGCCGCGCGATTGAGCATGGTCAGGCAGACGACGCGCCAACTGAGTTGCAGAAGTCCCCCATCACGTTGGCGCGATGCTCCTGGTCCGCAGTTTTGAGTTTTTCGCCATGCAATCCGATTTCAGGATCTACTCGAATACCTCTTTCCAGCGCATAGCGCGCCCGTCAATCTTCTCGATTACCTCGGAGCTTCCGCCGACTGGCAGGTCGGCAATTAGCTTCCACTCAATCGGTTTAGGCCCCTTTTGGTGCACCGCGCTCGCCGGCCTGGATCACCGTTGGGTCGGGGACGGGATAACGGTTCTGCATTCTGATCGGGAGCAACACCGAGATGCGCTTGAACTTGATCTCAAGTGCAGCTTTCGACATCTCGTTCTTTCGTCCCGCACATCGACGTAAGCAGGCCTTTGACGCTGGTCCCTTCCATCTCCGTCGCAATCGTGTGGCCGCCCCATCGCCTGCCAGCCAATCGACGCAGGCGCGGACACAGAACTGAGCGCTAAGGGTTGTTGTGTCAAGCAATTCAATTCGTACATGGCACTTTCGTGTCGCCGATATGAATGCAACGCGCCGGCAGTTCGAGCCGTCCGATCGATTGTCCGCGATTGTCGAGCCAACTAACGCTCTCGTTCTTCTCGACGGGAACGCGGGCCGGTTGATCTTCTTCCTGAGTTGCTCCGTGCCTTTGAACCTTTTCCGTGTGCAGAATTTCACGGCGATCGATCCCAGCGGGAGGCCCTTGACTTTCACTGGGACACCGGAATGCATCAACATTCCGCAGAGCGTGTGATGACGCCAACGGCCGCATTTGTCCCGGTCGCCCTTGACGTTCTTGGCCATGCCGATCGCGCTAGTGTTCGGAAAATTCCGTAGTGTCCTGGATGAGGAGCATCGGGCCTGAACAATCATCATAAGGCGTGCCGTGGCCGCGAAGTGGCCGCCCCTCATTGGCTAATAGCTATAGGCCGCCGCCGTGTTCGCCCACTCCTGCCAGGCGAACGACACCCTTCCGGCCAAGCCGTCACAGCTTGCCAAATCGTTGACTGATAGCAGGCATCCTTAAAAGCGGTCTTGTCGATTTCGCGCTCGAAAGTGGACTTCAGCCCCAGCGCTTTTTCTCGGCATCGTAGGCTCCGGCAAGCGGATCGCTCACCGCCATTAGCTCACGCTTCATCAGTGCACTGCTGGAGCTGGTTCTAGGAAGCATAGGAACAAAGGCGATGTAGCGCGGCACCTTGAAGACTGCCAGATTGGCACGAGCATGTTGGAGAATGCGATCTACCGACAGATCGGCAGGTGTAAGACCTTCTCTGAGCTCCACGTAGACCTTCACCTCCTCGCCGCGCTTCATATCGCGAACGGGCACAGCGACTACATCCGCAATCTCAGGAATCTCTCGGATGACGGCCTCCACCTCGCGAGCCGCAATACTCTCGCCTGAGCGTCGGATTATCTCCTTCGTGCGTCCTACGAACCAATGAAAGCCTGCCTCGTCGCGGCGTAGCAGGTCCCCCGTCTTGAACCATTCGCCTTCGAACAAAGCGGCATTCAACTCCGGCCGATTCCAATAGCCCTTGAGGATCCCACGGCCACTTACCCACAGCTCGCCGACTTCCCCGACCGGTGTGGGTGTGCCATTTTCATTCATTAGTCGCACGTGCCGAAACGGAGCACGAATCCCCACCGAACCGGACTCGGCCATCTCATCAAGGTCGTTCGGCATTTGTGTGCCAAACCCGATTTCCGTCATCCCATAAGCATCTTGTGTGCGTATTCGGAACCGCTTCCGGAGTTTACGAACCGTGTCAGGGCTGCAGCCCCACGTCAGGCTCTTCTGCAGGCACGTCGACGACCCGTCTTCGTCGGCGGCCTCAGCCTGGCGTGCTATCGGCTCGGGAAAAAAACACCACTCGATACGGTGCTGCCTGACCCAACCGATGAAGCGCGTCGAACTTATTGACGGAGCCAGATAGAACGTACCGCCCTGCCGATACGACTTCAGAAGATGTTCCTGCGGATCGGCATAGAAGAAAAATTGCGCGGACAGATACCTCTGGTATGGCCGCCCGTCTCCGCAGGCTCCCTGGTACGAGCGGACCGCCCAGTAGTCGTGAGTTAACATGCAGCCCTTCGGAAACCCCGTAGTTCCAGAGGTATATTGGATGTTCAACAAGTCGTCGGGTTGGATATCCTCTTCTATTAAAGAGTCGTCAACGCCCTTGAGCAATTCATCCAGGGTAGTGGCTGTCCTACCGGAAGGCTGTCCAACGAGTATTACTCGTTCCTTGGCGAGGTCTCGCGGCCACGGCTCCACCGCGGAGATCGCTGTCCATGCGGACTCGTCGACAACAGCGAACTTGGCCTGTGTATCGCTGAGAACGTATTCAATCTCCCTCGGCGTGTATCGCATATTGATCGGGACCATCACTGCACCCAGCTTGGCAATCGCGAACCACAAGATCGGGAATTCGATACGATTGGGCAGCAACACCCCAATGCGATCACGCTTGCGTACGCCGCATGCGCGCAGCGCATGCGCATATTTGTTGGACAATCGACTTATCTCAGAGTAGGTCGCGCGCTGGCCGCGCTCGAAGACGTCGATCGCGATCGTCGGACCGTGTGTTCTCGCCCGCATTGAGACTAGCTGCCCAATCGTGATGGTCTCATATGCCGATTCCAGCGCCTCGATATTGGACAACGCTCTTACGACGAGCTCTTTACGCCGGGCATGGGTGAGTTCTGTCAGGGGTGCCGTCATCGGAAACTCAGGGTAGTCGTCCGAACCATGGGCTCAGGAGCCAAAAGACAGACCAGCCAGCGAACGCAACTTTTCGGTTGACGACTCACGGCGCCACGAGTCGCGGATTTCCGTCGGGCTGCCAGTCCCGCTTGCGCGGATGGCCGTAGAACAGGCGCGTCACCATCGCGGGATTCGAATCTGCCAACGCGCCGCTGCTTACTCCTGCCAATGTCGAACGGGGAGAGCGCGGAAGATATGCCGCGCACCTGCGACTCGGTTAGGCTCGTATAACCCAGCCAAGCCAACTTGAGCCTGATAGTGCCTGTTGACAAAACTGTTTGTCGTTTACTTGAAGAGCACACGGGACATAACGGATGCACTGGGCTTGCCATCATTGCACTCTTTCCTAGTGGTGATGAGCCGCATCATAGGCTAGTGACGATTTGTACATCACTAACAAGAACCGAGACACTATCTATTCTAGTGAGTCGCCACGCATCAGGATCAGAAGGAGGGCAGCGAGGAGAAAGGGAGCTATGGCCGAAACTGGGTGATGACGGGTTGAGAGAGGCGGCGTATCGAGGCGGGTGTCCAGCCTGCCAGAACCTCTCAAGGAGAGCGATACGCCATGACCGAGACTACCAACGTTCTTGCTTTTCGTCAGCCCTCCACGGTTGACGA
>NZ_PGVG01000065.1 GCF_002795245.1 Bradyrhizobium forestalis
TCTTGACTATTTTGTATTGCTCGACGGACTGCCTCCGTCGTGGTGGCGCAGCCGTGTAAAATCTGTCCCATAGCGCTTCCTTCGAATCGTGCGACAAGGATGCACCATCAAAGTCTGGGACTAAACAGTGAGGACAAGAGTCCCAACAATGAGAGAAAATGCGAAGGCATAGGTCTGCTCAGCACTCTGACCGGCGGCCGCGGCACGCTTGTTGTTGATGTCCATTGCCTTCAGCAGGGCCTGTCCGCTGTCCTGACGCAGCGGCTGCATTTGATGAACGAGCAGATCGCTGGCGGTGGCAATATCATTCCGGCGGGTACGCAGAGAGCACGTCTGGAACTTGCGCGACATACGCGCTCCAGAGTTGTTGGAAGTCCGTGTAAAGCTTGTGCTCTTCCGGAGAGGAGAGCAGCAGCCTCAGAGGAGAGCAGCAGCCTCGTAGGCGGCGCCCTCCCTTTCGATGTCGCGCGTCAGGTCAGCAAGAAGCTTCTCGGCTGAGGCTTTCTTCGCGGAGTCGGATTCCAGAATGTGATCCCGCACGACTCTGCCATATCGGATGGTGTAGGCTCTGAGGTTACCGAGCAGGCGGACCGCGGGCAGCCAACGGGATTGGAAATCAGCGACGCCGCCCTGGATCAGCCGCATGTTGCTGATGGCGAGCATGCCCGGGCCGCCGAACACGAGAAGAAGCAAAGAAATAACGGCGACGCGTTTGCTCCTAATCGAATAGCGCGAAAGCATGGCAAGGGACTCCTGCGAAATGAGCGACAGCACAAATCGAAAGTATTGGAAGACGACGTTTCCCAAACGTCGTCATGCTGCAGGCCATCCACATAAATTTTTTACCAAGATGTAGTTGAAATATTTGTTACAACAATCCTTGATTGCGCAACTTTTGCGCAAGGCGGGCTAGGATTTAAGCTGTGCATCAGCATGGGCCTGCATCATGAGGAACCAGCGCCAATTGATGGGAAGGTCACGCGGCGGTTGACGGAAATCCACGCGGTGGTCGATAGCAATGGTCTGCCCCTACGGCTTGCGTAGAGCCTGGGCGAGGCGCATGACGTTCGGCTTCCCGAAAAACTGCTCTCTCGTCTGAAGTCTGGGTCAATGTTGCTTGCCGACCGTGGCGACGATGCCGGTCGAATCAGAGAGATTGCGGTGAAGAAAAGCGCTTGGGCAAACGTCCGGCCGAAAAGCAATCGCAGCGATCCGATCTGCTTCAGTCCGTACCTCTATCCTGCTCGCAACCAGGTCGAACGGTTCTTCAACGGGATCAGACAACGTCGTCGTGTGGCGAACCGCTACGGCAGGCTTGCCGGAAACTACCTTGCCTTCGTCCAACTCGCATCTGTCCGGCTGTGGCTAGCGGCGCGTTATGAGCCCACGCCTAGCTGTGGTCTCCCAGGAGGTTATCCATCTGGTCTGAACCGAGGAAGCTGAGGTTGCGCCCGCATCCATGAAGCGCGGCGATGCGGGCGCACTACAGGTAGGAAGTTGAACGACGCGCCGACGCCCGTCCGGGCGAAAGATCTATCCCACGGCGTATCTGTCGTTTGGAATGCCTGACACCAGCTCGCGCCGGAGAAAGGTAGCGCGGTCCTTCAGATTTGTCGTCGATTGCGACCGGCTAGTACAAGGCGTGGAGCCGGACTCCGCCCCAACCCCGTCCGACCGCGAGCCGTGCTCGTCAGGCGGAACTGCCGCATCAAGGATTCCGCAGTCTACTACAGGCACGTCAGGAACAGTTTCGAACGTTCCGTCGAGCAGTGGGAGGGACATGTCCGACGTCTAGCACTGCGGATGTGCTGGTGGCGCCCCGGAACGAACCAGGACGAGCCGACGTCCCGTGTCCCAGTGGCTGGATAAGCAAATTGCGGATCGTTGAGCTCAAGCGGCGTGAGGTCGCGAGACCTCAATAAAGCAGCAGACCGCCTGACGCGCCGCGAGTGCCAACTGTTAAAGGCTCTAGCGAGTGATGATGATCCGAGATCGATTCGGGCTGATGATGAGATTGAGCCGGCCATGCGGGATTGTTGCGCTCTATTCGAATGAATGAAGAAAAAGTGCGCACGGTGGCGGATTGAGAGCGAAAAACACCGACATCACGGGTCTTGATCATCAGCATCGAAAATCTCTTGACGGTTCAAGATCATATTCGATAAATCGCGCTACTACTGTAGGTTATGTTCTCAATTTTCAGGGCGGACCCGATAGGAATCTCCCGTCAGTTTGTAGCGGGCCGCCGAATGCCTTCAACGAGGGCTTGTACGATTTTGCAGAATTCAGGCCTATTTCTCGCTCAGGACTATCTCCGATGGACAGTATGGAAATTGAGGCGATGACTGTGCGCGAGCAGCTCTTTGCATTGTCGCGCAACCTCCGGTGGATCGCTGTCTTTTCGGTATTCATTTCAATTTTGTTGTACTTGCCAGATCAGATTCAGGAGCTCTACCGGATAGCCGCTGACGACATTGGGTGGGTAACGCTCAAGGAGTTTGTCGCCGTGGGCGTGATTGCACTAACGATCTGGGCGGCCGCTTTTCAGCTTAGCGCTGCAACCCTGCCTCATATCCCGCCCGCGAGAGGGCGCGTGGCGTTTTATATCAAAGTTGCACCCATTGTCCTCGGCGCGTTGCCGATCATCGCCGCGACGGTAGGTCAACTCGCCTCGCGGCCGGCTGAAAAGATCGGTGAGGTCGAGGAAGTCGGAAGCATCTTCCGCATTCAGGACCAAGCGCTCGCCTTCGAGCGGAACATGCTGCTCATACTTGCGCTTGCCATGTTGATCCTGCTCGCCTCGTTTGTCGTATTCGCTTGGCGGATGGGGTCAAAACATCGCTCGGCCGCACTCGCGGACCGGGCGAACATCGCCTATTTCATCCGCTACAGATTTCTCGCGCTCACGATCGGCGGCATCGCTCTGTTGACGACCGGGTTCGTTTTGTTTCCAGACAGGCTTGCACAATTCGTCGGATCGTTCGGTGTAATCGCTCTCTTTGCGATGTGCGTGGCCGGTCTCATCACCCACTTTGCGCTACTGACGATCAGGTTCAATTTTCCTTTTATACCGGTTGTGTTTGGCGGCTTGTTCCTGGTTGCCTCCCTGTTTGGAGGCGATGACCACGGGCTGCGCAGCGTGGCCGGCGCAACCGGCCCATCAGAAGAGATGCGCATTTCTGCAGTCGAAGCATTTCGGGATTGGCTTCGGCAAAAACCGCGCCTGGCCGAGGCCGAGAGGCTCGGAGAATATCCGGTATTCATTGTGGCTGCCCAGGGGGGAGGCATCTACGCAGCGAACAATGCAGCGCGCTTTCTTGCCAGGATGCAGGATCTCTGTCCGGCATTTCGGCAGCATCTGTTTGCGATAAGCGGCGTCTCCGGAGGGAGCGTCGGCTCGGCGATCTTCGCAGCTGCGCTTCATGCCGACAATGCGCCACTTGATACGATCGCTCCCGACGCAAAGACATGCCCGAAGATCGCCGATTTTCTGGCCGGCGTCGGCCGGGCTGAGGATATCGATGCCCCTGGGCAGGTAGAACAGCGCGTTGCAAGCGTCTTGGAGACTGATTTTCTCTCGCCCTTGGTGGCCGGTTTTCTATTTACTGACTTCACCCAGCTGTTTTCTCCCCTCGCGATCCCAAGTTTTGATCGTGCGCGCTTTCTGGAGTACACGCTGGAGAATGCTGCAGACAGAATGCTCAAGAGCCAAAAAGGCGCCGGGGACCAATCCAATCTGCTAAAGGCCGATTTTCAGTCACATTGGACCCCTTCCAACAATATGCCGGCGCTGTTGTTGAACACGACAGATGCCGGTAGCGGCAAGCGCGTTGTCATCTCTCCCTTTGATATCGACCCGCTCCACGCCAAAGACAAAGACCTCTGCATTCTCTCGATGCTTGATCGTGCTGGCACCGGAGCCGATCAAACTGTCAAGAGCCGCTCGCTGCGGATCCCGCTTAGCACGGCGGCCTTTATCAGTGCGCGATTTCCATGGGTGACGCCGGCAGCGACGGTCTCCTTACGGAATGATTGTATTACCGCCAATCCGCAGGCGCGCCTGGTGGATGGGGGATATGTCGAGAATTCCGGAATAGAGACCGCGCTCGATTTGATTGAGCGGCTCAACAGCATCAAGGGCACCTCTGACGCGCCAAAATTCCGGATCTATCTGCTGTCGCTGGTGAGCGGTCAGTTCGGAGATCACGGCTCTTTCATGTTCGGTGAGCTCATGGAGCCGGTGCGCGCGCTCTTGAGCACGCGAAGCTCTCGAACCTATATTGCACTCAACCATGCGAACAATATCGATCGTCGGCCTACGAGCGATGTAACGCCTAGCGTGCAACGCTTTCCAACGTTCGGTCGAATAGACATAACAGGTTCGTTTTACAACCTGCCGCTTGGTTGGACGCTATCTCAGAAAACTGAAGATATCATCTCGCTAAGCAGCGGCCGCTTTTGGGATTGTGTCCCAAAGGATGACTTCGATCAATCGCGCAAGAAGCAGAGTAACGCCGATTGCCTGCAAGTGAAGTTGTTTCATCTCTTGAACGGATCCGTCGCATCCGCCTTTGAAACACTCAAAGAAGCCAAGCTTGCCCAGGCGGCTTACGCTGACGAGTTGGACAAGGAATACAGGCCCGCTCAAAAGATCAAACCGCAGCCGTTACTTGCCTGCTATGAGAGCAAGTGGTTGCAGGAGCGCGGCTATCAAAAATACCAGGATAAAGTTTCCGCGTACGAGCATCAGCTGGCGCAGTCGATTAAGGACCATTCGCCGGCTCCTGCGCCCGTGCCGCCATATCGAAAGAGCTATATGGCTTATTTCCAGGCCGAGCAGGTCAAAGCCTTGCTGCAGGAATGGGACCGCATCAAGGAGACGGATCCGCGGATCCTGGCCTATATCCTAGGGGCAATCTCCTACGACAGCGCCGACTTTACACGCAGCAGCGAAGACTTTTCATACAGCGCGATCTCGCAACTGCCGCGCAAATGGCGCGACCGGATAGAAAAGAACAATGCCGACCTAGCGGCCAAGAACAAACCGCTCGTCGGCATGGACGCATTGCTCAACCATCCCAAGGAATTGGCCAACTTTGTTCTTGGTTACGCGGGCAACCCGTTCGGAAACCAGGCCGGAACGGACGACGGTTGGCTGTTTCGTCCACGAGGAATGTATCAACTGGTGGGACGGGAGCAATATCAGGAAGCGCAGAATCAAGTGCAAGAGATCGGAGAACTGGCGGGGCTTGATCTCCTCACGTTTCCCGACGCACTGCGTGATGCGAAGATCTCAGCCAAGGTCGCTTTTGCCCACTTTCGGCTTCATCCCTATCAGAACCGAACGCTGTTTGAGCTGCTCAAGGATCCCTCGAAGGACTGGATCGCCGTGCGCGCGTTGCAAACCGACATGGAGCATGGCCCAGCCGATAGGGAGCGTGTCAATGCAAGAAGCCAGATGTTTCTCGGCTGCATTGAAGAGGCGTTACATCCGACGCAACTCAAGTCGTTGCAGAGCAAATTTTACGGCAGCGAGTAAGCATCCTGATCCCCGGCCGCGCGCCGCGTGTGGGGATTATGTGGCTGAAACCGGTCTACATCGGACCTTCGATTTTTCAATCTTACAGGGGAATTTCGGACGATGGCAAAAGGTGAAATCCGCCGGTTAAAACTTGGTCGGCTGTTTACAACTCTGTCCGCAGCGGGGCTGATTGTCGCCGTTGCCTTGGGAGGACGAGCAGCCCGGGCCGAGACGCCTTCGAAGCCGCTTTCGGCCAATGATGTGTCCATCCTGTTTCCTCCACCGAAGGCTCCGGCGGACCTCGTCAATCTGATCGCGGTTTTCGATCTCGCCGGCCCCACTGGGGCTCCGCAGCGCCTTTTGTCCGATGAGGATTTTTCGCGTTTCATTGCAAACGCCGAAAATCCAGAACGCAAAGGCGTGCCGGACTCGGGCGCGCGCCGCATTCAGCTTCCTGATGTCGTGAAGAAGATCGATGCCTGGTTCGTTGCGGGGATCCGGATCGATCCGGGAGCCCCGGGACTATCTGCTGATGTCATCGCCCAGTTTGGCCGCCAACCGCAAATCCGCCTGATCATTCAGCCGGTGACGAATGACCCTCAAGGCTTCAAGGTCCATGACACTGCCGGTCATCTTATCTTCAGTTTCAACCTCGAGCCTGATTCACCTCTTGATGGTTGTGCGCCATTCCCACGATTTAAACCTGACGATCAAGCTTTCAAGGCAATCGTTCGTGACGTTGCATCTTTGCGTGATCAACTTGCGGCGGGAAAGTTCGGCAATGTCAAGGTCTCTTCTGCCGGTGACATGAACGTGCACCCGGGCCTTGTCGGTGCATCCGCAAAGCCGTTTCGTGATGCGGTTAAAGCTTTCCTTGAAAAGCATCTCTCGCCGCAGCGCCTCAACACCATGGCTGTCATGGGGATTTCACCGCCAGAACCCTGGGTTTTCGTCTCGATGCTAAGGGTTCCGCAGGCTGGATTGATACCAGTGCCTGGCCCGACGCTCGATGGCGTCCATGCCGCGCAGATGTTCAGCATCGTAGGCCAGACGCACGTGGTCCCGCGGCCTGCCACGAATAACCAGAATCCAACGACGTGTCGCCACGCGGCGCTGCAGAATCCTCCCTTGGCCGTTGACAATCGTAAGGGTGTTTCGACAGCCGATTTCATCGATGCCAACGTGCCGAATAGCCGCGTACTCGAGATCGTCAATGTCATTGCCGATACGAAGAAGAGTCATTTCTTCAATACGGACTGCGTGAGCTGTCACACCGAAACCGCGCAGCCGCTGTCCAGGAAAGTGCAAGGCTTCGCGGTGCGTGGGGTGAACCGAGCCGTTCTACCGAAAGAAGACTGGAATGTTCGCAATTTCGGTTGGTTTCCCTCGTTCTTGCATGGTGGCCCAGCGGCCGCCACCATAACGCGGCGCGCGGCAGCCGAGACCGCTGACGTCGTCACCTTCATCAATAGCCAATTGCTGAACAAGTAATAAGCGCATTGCTGGCTGGCGCGCTCGCGCGCAGCGGGCGCATTTGGGATGGAAGGAGAGTTTAGGATGGGGGCACGTTCGTTCAGCTCTTGGGTGGGTGGCGTGGTGAGGCGGTGGCCTCATGTCGTCGCTCTCTCGTTCGCGATTGTGTTCCTCGTGGCGGCGTTAATAGGGATGGCGTATTTCGCACCCGAGAAGCTTCGCGATGCCGCGCTTAAGGTCAAGAATGACGCAAATCTGGTGGCGCAATTGCTGCCGGCGACACTGCCCGCGCCCTCGAAAATCGATAGCGCACACTGGCTGCCCCAGAACTGGAGTGCGCGGCAGCGTTACTGGTTCCACCACACGTCCCAAGGCACGGCCACTATTCCCGTGCCCTATAAGTGGTTCCTGGCTCTAGAACGTCCTGAGCTGTCGGTCCGTTACACGAGCCTGACGGACAACGAGTATCTGCGACGCCTTGGTTTCATCCCAAGTCCGAGCACAAAGGACTTTGACGCTAGCTCACCTGCGTACGGCTATCAGGACGATGCCAAGGGCGTTAGCTCCACTTGGACAGCGACCACGCCCGAGAATGCCAATGGTTTGCCTGTGGGTTTCGCGATCCTGAAAGGGGGCGTCGACCCGACAACGGGAGCTTTCTACGAAGATCAGATCGGACTAACTTGCGCCGCCTGTCATACCGGGCATCTCGAGTACAAGAATGTCAGCATTCGCTACGATGGTGGGCCAGCGATGGTCAACCTTGGCGAGGTTGAACGGGTCATTGGGTTATCGATCGGCTATACGCTGATCTTGCCGTGGCGGTTTGATCGTTTCGCCGACCGGCTGGAAAGCATTGAAGGTCGAAGCGTCGACCGCGGGAAGCTTCGAGGTGATCTGGAGCTCGCACTTCAAAAGATCAAGAAGCAAAAAGCCGCAAATGATAGCCTGTTGACGAAGCAGGGCGTGACGAATCTCGACGAAGGGTTCGGCCGACTTGATGCCTTGAACCGGATCGGCAACCAGGTCTTCTATACCAATTTCCTGGATCCGGCGACCGGGGAACTCCCAGATCCGCTCCTCAAGGGCAACTTCGCGCGCAACGACGCTCCCGTGAGTTTTCCGCCGATCTGGGACACGCCGTACTTCCTTTGGGCGCAGTACGACGCCTCTGTTCTCAACGAGCTTGTCCGCAATTCCGGCGAAGCGCTCGGCGTCAGCGCGAAAATCAACATGAGGGCACCCGCGCCTGGACGGCCGCTTTTTGAATCATCCATTCATCTTTCGGACATTGCGCGTTTCGAGGAGCTTTTGCGCGGTACCGATCCGTTTTCGTCGGCGGAGGCAAGCGGCAGGAAATTCAACGGGCTTGTCGCGCCACGATGGAAGGATGCGCAGGACAGGTTCCGAGGCGACCCGGCCTGGGCCATCGACGAAAAACTCATTGAGAAAGGTCGCGATCTTTATCGCTCGCACTGCTTTGAATGCCACCGAGGGCCGGTCAATGATCCCGCATTCGACGCCAAGTGGCCGGACGATTCGTTCTGGAAGCCGGAGAACCCAGATCGCTCTGCCAAGGGCGAGAAGAATTGGGTGGAGATCGGCGGACGCCATTATTTCAACGTCGCTCAGCTGCCGGTGAACGTGATTGGCACCGATCGTCAACAATCCAACGTCTTGATGACCCGGCGCGTTCACTTACCCGTGTCACTCGGTCTTAATCCGATCGATGACCTGAACAAAGCCTGGGGGTGCGGCCTTCCGGCCGATCCGGCGCCAAACCCCTTATTTGTGCTCGCGCTGATGGATGTCGTGGGCAAGACGATCGATCAATGGAACCTCGCGAACAACTCTTCCGAAAATACCAAGCAGCAGATGTGGGGGCCGAGGAAGAATTGCCAAAACCCGCGAACATACATTGGAGCGCGGGCGCGACGTAACGGCAAGGACGAAGATGTCCTTGCCCTTGAACCTCAGTACCGCGCGCGTCCGCTGGACGGTGTTTGGGCAACAGCTCCGTATTTGCACAACGGGTCCGTGCCGACGCTAAAGGACATGTTATTGCCGCAGGGCCGGCGGCCGAGCTCTTTCTGCGTGGGCAGCCGCAAATTCGATCCTGTTGACGTCGGGCTCGTTGCGAAAGTGCGAGCGAACGACGCCTGTGCGGCCGGCCTGACGGACTTCAACGTATCGCTGCTTGGGAATAGCAATCGCGGGCATTCCTTTGAGGGCAAGGAAACGGATATAACGAAGCTGCCGCCTGGGGTCATCGGGCCAGAATTAACCGACGCCGAACGGCGGGCGCTTCTGGAGTATTTGAAGACGCTGTAAGGAGGCCGTTACCCTCGAAGCTGGGCGCTCGTCTCTCGACGGCAGATCAAGCCGATCGTTTTGGGAAGCACACCATCCACGAAAACCCTATTGTACGTGTCACTCACTGTCCTGAAAGGGAGCGCCGGAGTGCGTCCCGAGGAAAAAATGATGGCGACGCTCCTTGATTCGATGGCCGATCATGCCGGGGCGCCCCGCGCTTGGCTGATCAATTCGATCAGAAGGCTGAACTCTGGCCAGGATTGGAGGCTTGCTCAGGAGTAGAGCCGGCTAGCCAGACTATGTCGGTAATCTTCGCTGAAGAAATAGAGTTGATGACGCGCGATGTTCTTCGTTATAAGTTCATGCAACCTTAAGTGAAGAGGCTTAAGACCATTCCCATCGCCGTTCACATTCGCTTGCTAATATTTATGTCGTGAAATTTCGCCGCGCAGTGCAGCCATTGCCCCGCTCCATTGGAGGAGACTTTCTATGCTCAACTCCGAAACCGCCGCCTGCCTCCGTCGAATTCTGGATGAAGTGTGCAAGGACCTGTCGCGGCACGAGACAGGCATCCGAGCGCACGTCGCTTCCAAAATTCTAGAAGCCGCCTCTCGCGGCGAGACGTCCGTCGAAGTTCTCAGGCAAGTTGCGCAAACCGCGTTGAGCAGCGCTCCCTCCATGTGGCCTCAACAAAGTTCTCGTCGATCTTCATCCGAAAACATCGGCGCCGGCGAACCTATCGGGTCAACCAAACAGGATTAAAGCAGGCCGATCCGAATCCATCAGCACAGCGCCCACGAACTGGAACCATTCGGGGAGGGTGCCGCCGTGGAAGCTGATCCGGAACGGCTAAGTGCGCGAGACGGCATTTGCCGAAAATCAAATCAGTTCAGGTACTGGCCAGCGGGTCTCGCGAAACGCGATCATATGCCTCCGGTGACTCACCAAACAACCGCAAGGAATCTGGGCGATCGGTGCGCAAAAACGGCGAGCGCCGCAAATTCGAGTAAGCTAGTCCAGCTGAATAAGATGGCACGGAAGCGCGCCGGAGGCTCAAGGGAAAAATATCACGCCTTGCGACGTCGCGTCGACGGATTAGAACCATTGAGCAAGCTGCCCCGAACTGTCACTGCGGCTCGTCGGGATCTTCCGACTGCTACATGCGGCGCGGTACTGACTTCGGATCGGACCGAGCGGGTGCTGGACGCTCGCCGAAGATCTCGGGAACGGGCCGTGCACGTAGGCTCGTGGTGATCGAGCGCGAAGGAGCGACGTGATACATGCGCTGCGGCCGACCTGAGCAGCGAGACAACCCGCAGCAGGGCGTACGGAAGGGACGGCAAGTCCGGCAAGGCGTCGTACAGGATGCTAGGTGGCGCCGATCAGGGTGAGATTTCGCTCTCATCCGGTTTGTCGCGCACACCATCGCCATCCGCAGCTCTCACGAACAAGTGTGTCAAGACGGTTGCGTCGGCGGGCGCGTGCATCGTCAGCAAGCCTGGAGGCGCGCAACTGACAAGCGATCAGAAGCCAGTTCGCGCGTATACACCGGGCGGATCGTTCCCGTCAGCCGGCATGATTACTTGAGAATCATAGGTGGCTGTTTGTTTCAGTATCGAAGCTAACCGACTCGACTTTGATGTCGCTCCGGGCTCTTCCTCGTGTTCGAGAGCTTCTCGCCTGCGCTACTCTCGGTCACGACGCCGCCACTGGAACGTAAGTTGCCTTGTCGCCAGCATTGAATATAAAGGTATCTGCGCCGGCGCTGATACCATTCCCTACAACCGGCTCTGCGAGCGAGAGCAGCCATAGACCCTGAAAGCCCGTCGCGCTATTGAGCTGTCCGTCCAGACGGTCGTCGGTCCGCATCCGACAAAGTTCACGGTCAACCTGATGGCTAGCCTTGATTGGTCTGAGCAAGCCGGCCGCTTGCCGCTTGAGGCACGCTCGCGTCGCGGCCAGCAGCTTGCATTGTTAGTATATGTGCCGCAGATCGCGCCTATATTCCGGTCAAAGGTGTTGCTGCTCAGTGTTGAGCCATATTGGTTGGTTCAGATCCCAGATAGGTTGCGGCCTTACCGAGGTCACTAGAACCTATCTCAAAATTGTCGGAACAAGATCAGCAGGCAAGCGAGCTGGACGAAGCCGAGAAAATTCTGCGGATAGAACTCCCATCGGACCAGCAGACGCCGTCGCCATTGTATCCAGGCGAAGAAGCGTTCAACCAGCCAGCGTCGCGCATAACGACGAAGCCTGCGGCCGTCTTGGGTCAGCGACCTCACCCGATTTGAACGATGTGGCGCGATCATCTCGATGCCCTGTGACCGCAGCTCTTCGTCGAGCGCATCGCTGTCATAGGCGCGATCGCCGATCAGGTTCTCTGGTTTAGCCTCGATCATGTAAAAATCGAAGCAGAGCTGCACCAAGCGCACCTCGTGATGGTTCGCAGCATGGGTGCTCACCGAAAGCGGCAAGCCATGGCGATCCACAATCGCCATGATTTTAAGACCTTTTCCACGTCTCGTCGGGCCGATCTCTGCGCCGCCGCCTTTGGCCATCGCAAAGGTTGCGTCGATGAAACACTCTTCCTCATCGAGCGCGCCTTTATCGCGAAGTTCGTTGGCGATATCGGTCAAAATGCGTCGCAACACTTCACTGCGACACCAACTCTGAAAACGACGATGCACGGTCTTATAGTTCGGATAGCACTGCGGCAGCATGTGCCACTGCGCGCCGGTATTCAGAATCCAAAGAACGGCTTCCAGAACCTGGCGTGCCGCAATAGGCTTCCGGCCCGGCCGTCCATCAGCAATGTGCTCTTCCGGAAAGTGCTTCCGAATGCGCTCCCATTGTCCGTCCGCCAGTCGAATCATCTTCCCTTTATAGCCGATCGAGTCTGATCTTCAATTTTGAGATAGGTTCTAGTCCTACTCCGAAGCATCCACCGGGTCATTCCCAAGCCTCCTGCGACATCGTCCACTCCGCCGAGCTCAGCAGGAGCCAGCCATCCGCAGACTACGGGCGTCGTTCAAATTTATGAGAGCGTCCAATTGGACGCCGCTTTGGCCCGCGCCTTTCTCCCTCGCGCAGAGCCAAGCCGCTAACAGCAACGCCTGCTAGAACCCCTTATCTTAAGCGGGCAGTTGAGACCGATCTGCCGGCCGGACCAGCAAGACTCCAAGCACAATTTCGCACGGCGGAGCTGCTTACAAGCAGCTTTGTCTGCACATGCCAAATAAGCCTGAACAGAGTCTCCTGCGGCCTTTGACGAACCCCAGCTTTTTGAAGGCGGCTTGTTGCGATGGTGCGGATCTTACGCAACGGCTCGGCCGCGTGGGCGCGTTGTTACGCAGCTGGTGCATTCTTTCATCGTCCCCTCTGAAATCGCGCAGTTTTGATGCGTGTCTGATCATCTTTGCGCGCCTTATGGTTGCCATGAAGACAGCGGCGATCATTCGGAAGATCGATTCCCCGTTAATGCTGCCGTAGGCGTCGTGCTGCCAATTGGGGCAAAATAGCCTGCCCATAAAGTGCGGCTTGCAATGTGAGAGCGCAAAGTACGCTGCATTGTCTCGGGCCGCACGGTATTTTCTGCGCGGTCCCGCGCTCTGTCTCTATTGCGTTCAACTGCCAGGAGCCAAAGCAATCTGCGTTTCGTGCAAATCTGCGTCACAGGCAGGACGACCTGCATTCCGTGACGCGCGCAGATTTCGCAAATCGAGGGATTGAGTCCGTTGTTTAGCTGCAATGGGAGTTGCAGCGTTTAAATTTTAGCCGGCTTTCCTGCTCGGCAAGAAGAGCAACCCATAAACCAGCCGACGAAAGACAACGCGCATTCGACAACTCCAAGTCGCGAGGAAGTGATTACGAACTCGCGGAAGTAGCCATATATAGAATATACTCTCTGAGATAGAGTTAGCTTTGCCGGAAGCGGGCTTCTTTCGCCAGGCGCCGGCCGCGAACGAGTTCGATTCTTGTCGTGCGGATGAGGCCATGCCGGTCGCGTGAGGTGACGACCCATTCGTTATTCGAAGATTTTCCAAGGATGAGTTCGGAGACGAGGCGAACGTTACTCAAGATCGAAAAGAAAGCTGGTTTCGTTTCATGGACTGGACATGGATCGCATCTATGATTTGTACCGTTGACGTGGCTGCAAATCGATCTGCTGGCGTTATATGCGAGTGTCCTTCCATGGAGCGGTACTGGCTGTGTCCGCACGCAGAGGGAGTCAGATCCTAAGATGATGGTGGTCTGTAACAAGAGTCAGCCGGCTAGTTGTGCGGCGTGGGGCTTTGTCGCGCGCCAACGTGACCACCAAACACGGAGTTTGTTTAGACATCACAGAGAAAGGCGCCGTCATGAGTGGCACAATGACCGTTGATAACGTCATTCCGCGAGCAGACATCGTCAAGCACGCGGACCGCCTTGGGATCGAAATCAAGAATATTACGCTCTCAGACGATTTGTCTGACGAGGCCATCATAGCCATTAACCGGCTGCTGCTTGAGCATAAGGTCATCTTCTTCCGTGATCAGGGACATCTGGCCGATGCCCAGCAACAGCGTTTTGTGCTCCGGCTTGGCTCGCTGATACGCAATCCCACAATGCTGGACACAAGGGGAGGCTTAACAATCCGGAAGACGCTCCCCGATGGCGCCTGCGATCATGTTGATCAGATGAACGGTGATGATCTCTTCAGTGCCGCCCGACCAGCAATTTCAGTGCTGCGAGGTGCAGCGATTCCGCCGTTTGGCGGGGAGATCGCTTGGTCAAGCTCGGTGGCCGCTTACCTTGACCTTCCCGATCCGCTGCGGATGCTTGCCGATAACCTCTGGGCTGTGCGCTTCGCCGCATTCGATCACACAGCGATGGACGGGACCACCGAATCCGGCCGGCAGGCATTGGAGTACGTATCCACCGGAACGATCTACGAAACGGCACATCCGATCGTTCGTGTTCATCCCGAGACTGGCGAACGCGTGCTCTCGCTCGGCCGTTCCGTGCAGAACTTTGTCGGCCTGCAGCGCTATCCGAGCCAAAGGTTGTTCGAACTTCTGCAATCCTATCTCACTGCCCCGCAGAATATCTTGTGCTGGAACTGGAAATCAGGCGACGTCGCAATCTGGGACGATCGCGCGATTGAGACGTATCGCGTCAACAAGATGGGCTGTCCTCATTGGGCCATGGACCGGCTTGCAATTGACGCCGGCGTACCGCACATCAAGAGGCTGAAATCACGGACCGCTGAGGCTGCCTAGCGGTGTGCGCACGTCCGGTTTTCGTAAGACGCTGGCGGTCCAAGGCTAAGTTGCGGCCCTACAATGTCGAGCGGAGCCAGGCCTTCTTATCCCGGCAGGACCGGCGAACCTTATCCCGGCAGGACCGGCGAACCGGTGCGGGCAATCTGCCTCTTTTGGGCGCGCTGGTCGCATAGCTTGGGCATGCTGCGCGGTTCGCTGGAGCCTGTCGCGATCAAAGCGGAATGTATCCGCAATGACGGACGTAGCTGGCACATTCTTCAGGAGTGGACATGTTCAGGGTGCCCGATGAGATCCAGAGGGCGCCGCGGTTCTGCCCGGGTCTGCTGCAACAGTTCTTTGGGTTGGCCAATGCCATCTCGATCGGCTTGAGATCGGGGCTGTAGGGCAGCAGGAAGAGTAGACCCGCGTCTGCGATGAGGCAGACCCTCCTCGTTCTTCTGGCTCGACAGATTGTGAGATCACCGTGTCGCTCTGGCGCAGTACGGCGAGGAGAATTTGCTCGACATAGGCCAGGAAGTACCCGGCCTTGATCGGGCCGTCGCCCACGAAAGATGCAATCGGCTCTTTGCAGGTGATGTCCGCAACGAATGTGGTCGTCTTCCAATGGCCGTTTGGCCCATCGCCGATGGCGCGTGGGCTGGCATGGTCCAGGCGTAACGACGCGCCATCAGCTACGCCGCAGTTCCAGCGAGCAAGTCCCGGTGTCGCTTCAGCGCGGAACGTCGATCCGCGCCGGTCGGCAAAGCTGCTGTAGGGCGCGTTTCCCTCGAATCCCACACCCAATTGGATTGCGCTCGCTACCCCGGAAAGTCCGTGCCGCCTGAGAGACCGCCCTGAACCACGGCCTTGCTCACCCAAATCGGAAGGGCCGCCGATGCGCCACCCCCGTCAGCCTCTTCCGGGCTCGAGGATGAATCACGGTTCGCCTGAGTTGGCTAGTGGAAGTCGATCTCACACGCTCTCTCGGCTGCGACTTAGGTTCGCGATCGCGCCGCTAACCGCAGCGCGCCGACACCAGGCGAGTATCAGTGCACCTTCCTCAACTCTAGAGACCCGATAGTCCTCACCACACTAGGTAGGTATCGATCCATTGTTGATGCTGTATAGATCGCATTGAATCAAACCGCGATGATAAGGGCACACGAGGTGCGGCAATGGAAACCACAGCTAATCCGCTGGATTGCAGAGCACACGAGCTGAAGTTCATTGAAGAAACGCGCGTGCTTAGCGACAATGAACTGCAAGCCAACAACATCACGCCTTATCATGTCACAAAATTTTACGGCGAACAAATTGTCAAAAGCGGGTACTACGATCAGCTGAAGTATGTTGTCGAGCCCTCAGTCGAGGAGTTCGAGAGTCCGGGCACTTTGGATACGAGCGGCGAGCACGACAACACGATCGTACCGGGGCTCCAGCACAAGTACGCCCAGACCGGTTTATTGCTGGTGACGGAGCGCTGCGGCTCATATTGCCGTTACTGTTTTCGCAAGCGCATTGTGGGCAAGGTTTCGGATGAAATCGCACCGGATTTCGATCAGGCCGCGCAATATATTGCGGGCCATCCTGAGATGACGAACGTACTTCTTTCAGGAGGTGACCCGTTCGTGCTCAGCACCGCCAAACTGAACAAGATCGTTGACCACCTGCTGCCAATAAACCATTTGAATTCGATCAGATTTGGCACAAAAATGCTGGCCTATGAGCCAAGACGGTTTGCGGATTCCGCTCTACCGGCCTTATTCAAGCGTATCCACAAGGCGGGTAAAACCCCGATCATCGTCGCGCATTTCGATCACATAGGTGAGATCTCATGCGAGGCGGAGGACAAAGTGCGCGCCTTGCGAGCACAGGGCGTGCAACTCCTTAATCAGTCCGTGCTTCTCGCCAAAGTCAATGACGATCCGGAGATATTGGCCGCGACCTTCGCCAAATGTCACGAAATCGGAGTACGACCTTACTACTTATTCCAGGCGAGGCCGGTGAAGGGCGCGTCGCACTTCCAAGTCCCACTGCGGCGGGGAGTAGAGATTGTACGCGGCATCAATCAACGTCTGAGCGGGATCGAGAAGACATTTAAATACATCATGTCCCATTACACTGGAAAAATAGAGATTCTGGACTTGGGCCAGGATGGCCGGCTGTATATGCGCTACCATCAGAATAAAGTTGCCGAGACGATCGGAAGGATCTTTTCCCGACCGCACGTCGCGACAGCCTCCTGGCTTGATGATATGCCCGAACAATGAAGTCTAACGCGCGCGCTCCAGCCTACGGGCTCGGAGTGAGCGCGGTACGCCGGCCGCCCCAGGAAGCGAATTCAAGTTCAGCCGCCGGCGGCGTGCGCCGGTCACAAGCATAGAAAGGCTCGGATGCCGCTCGACTATCCCGCTGCACTGAACTTAAGGACCTGTGGAGCTCGCTATTCCTGGACTGACAGGGAGGTAATGCTCTATGCACTTGGGGTGGGCATCGGCTCAGATCCTCTGAAGGAGGAGGAGCTACAATTCGTCAATGAAGCGTTTGCAACGTCGAAGCCATTAAAGGTGATCCCGACGTTTGCTTCCGTGTGCGTTTGGGGCGCACGTCCCGGAGTCATTGACCTCAATCGCGTCATGGTTGTTGACGGCGAACGTGACATTACGTTTCACAAGCCGTTACCCGCCGCAGCGAACGTGACGGCAGACGCCCGTGTGAGAGGAATTTATGACAAGGGTAAGGAGAAAGGCGCGATCATTCAGAATGAGGTGGTGGTCAGAGAGGGGGGAGGCGACAAGATCGTCACAATCCTTTCGTCGACATTCGCCAGAGGCGACGGCGGCTTTGGTGGGCCATCGGAGGGGATGCCGGAGCCTCACCAGGTGCCCCGCCGAGCACCAGATAGATCACTCGATATCCCGACCCGGCCTGACCAAGCCCTAATCTATCGTCTTTCTGGCGACCGAAACCCTTTGCACAGCGATCCGGAGTTCGCCTCTCGAGCCGGTTTTCCAAGACCCATTCTGCACGGAATGTGCACGTATGGGCTGACCTGCAGAGCCGTCCTGCAGAGCTATGCCGACTACGACCCGTCTGCTTTTCATCGTCATCGCGCCCGCTTTTCGGCGCCCGTGTTCCCGGGAGAAGTTGTTACCGTCAATCTTTGGAAGGACGGCAATTCGATCTCATTCGAAGCTTGCGTAAGAGAGCGTCGGGTTACAGTGGTCAGGAATGGGCAGACGGTGCTGCACTGAGCAGCGTTCGGAGCGCTCTTTTTTACCTATTCGGCTGCGAGTTTGTCGCGCTCTTTTAGCGGTTCTTGCCGATATGCATGAAACGTCCGCGGCAACGCCTGCATAGATGGCTGGGCAACGAACCTAAGGCGTTCGGAGCACTCAACTGCTGCCCTCAAGGCTCCAGCATTTCGGCTGATCGCGCCCGTGGACCTCAACCGAGGGCGGTCCGCCATTTCGTCGTCCTCCAAGCCCGGTAAACACGTGAGGCCACACCGAAGCCGCTTTGAAATCTTTAGAAGTGGCGGCAAGAGCATGCGATCTCGAATGCGCCCCTCAACGAGAAACAGTCGACGAGCGACGAAGAACTAGACGGATCTCCTTGAGCAGTCTGCCGAATGTTGTTGTACCACTTGTCAGCCCAGGGCTTCTGGATCGTGCGCCTGGAGCAGTTAAATTTTTGAGCAGTATTCGCGGGCCGAAGACCCGCCTTGTCCAGGGTACAGCAGTTAAACTGAACAAATCGAACCATTCGTTGTGATGAGCCCTCGGGTGGATTTTGGGGTGTGGGACTAGCGCGTTAGATAGGCCGCGGCACGTGCCGAAAAAAGGGAGTGAATGTGGGCACTGCGCAAAGGCGATGCACGCGCGCGTGGCCTGCGTCGGGTCCCGACCTATCCAAAAATCAACAATGAAGACGGCAGTTGCGCTGCTGATCACGGAATCGTATCGCCGCCACCTGGGAGGATGAAGAATGTCGTGCGCGCGAAGATGCCTTTAGGGCCGTTAGCGACATGTAAGCAGCCGCCTTCGACGACCACGGCGCACGTTTTCAGATAGGCGGACATGACAGACGTATCGCTGTGGACGCTGCAGCGGGGACAGTACGTCTTGACAGGATAGACGTCGGCCATCTCACGAGGCACCGTTGTGTAATCCAGGTCGGTTGAATTGATAATCGCTTCTCGCTTGTTTTGGAGGCGCGGCGTTCCTGTACGTCAGTGACATGAATTCCTCCACCTCACATTGCAGACTGGTACGAACCTAGGCCTCATACCAATGATGAAGACTGTGCTGTCACTTTTGTCAGCGTCGAGCAGAATAATGCCTTCTGCTCTTTTGCGCCACAACTATGCTCCAACCGCATTGCTCATCATGCCCCGCAACTCGTGTGCGTAGCAGCAGACGACGGCGTCTAGGGAAGAGCGACAATATCCGATCTATGGTGCAAAGCCAGTGCGCCTTTTTGAGACATTCAGGCGGCGAAATGGTTGTCCTCAGCGTACCGGCTGTGCCTGCGGTGAAGCGTCGCGTTCAGTCGCAGCGTGTACATCCTCAGAGTTTTGTAAGCGGCTCAAATAAGCTGTCGCGCTATGTCTTACATACACAATCGCATGCCAGTTGTGGTTCACGACATGTCCGGAACAAGACACTAAAGTTCGACCCGTGCCGACGGTAGAAGAAACTCGCCATCGTGTTCTTTGCTGGGTCCGCTGATGTGCGGAGCGGCATGCCGATTGCTTTAGACTTGGACGACTGTCACAGGCGCTGAGCCTATCGAAAAATGAGGCGGCGTGAGCCGCCGCACGAATGGAGTTCTGGTAGCGGATGGGCAGCTCGAATACCGGGTCCCAAACGCCGCGTTTCGTTCCGAGGATGCTTCGTCTCTCGAAGGCTCAAGACGCCTGGGCTATTCGTTGTGCCGTCCAGCCATGACACTGAACACGCTAAGAGCTCTTGAATGCAAAAAAGTGGGATCGATCTTTCAGCCATTCTCGATGTTGGATCGATCGGGATCGACCAATTTCGGGGCAACAGCCCGAGCGCCAGTGATCAACGGGTATTTGGTGGCCTAGTCATTGGACAAGCGATGTTTGCAGCGTGTCGCACAGTCAAAGCCAGGCTGCCGCATTCACTACATTGCTACTTTATCCACAGCGGCGATCCTCAGGTACCCTTGATCTATAAGGTCGAGCGCCTGCGGGACGGCAAAAGTTATTCGACCCGGCGCGTCACGGCGTTGCAGCGCGGCACCGCAATCGTTTCGATGATCGTCTCCTTTCATAGGGGTGAGGAAGGCGCCTTCGAACACCAGGAAATAATGCCGGAGGTGCCAGGGCCTGAGCATTTCGCAGCCGAAGAGTTGTCGAGGCATTCACTATATCCGGACCTACCGGAAATTGTTCGCCGCTACTATGAACCCGATCGTCCGGTCGAGCTTCGTCCCATCGAGATCGGCCGGTATGTTGGCCAGAAGGTCGAGGACGGAAGAGTTCACATGTGGATGAAGGCCGCGGCGAAGCTGCCCGATGATCCAGCGCTGCACATTTGCGCACTGGCCTATGCCTCGGATTTGTCGCTGCTGGATGCCGTGATGGCACGCTATGGGCGTACGTTGTTCGATGGACGCATTCTGTCCGGAAGTCTTGACCACGCAATGTGGTTTCATCGCCCTTTCCGTGCCGACGATTGGCTGCTCTATGCGAAGGATTCGCCAAGCGCGCAGAGCGGACGTGGGCACGCTCGTGGGCTGATTTTTAGGCGCGACGGCACGCTGGTGGCTTCGGTCGCCCAGGAAGGCTCGGTGCGCGAGCGACGCTGAGCTTGCGCACCGCGGGGAAAGTCTGGCTTGAACGCGCGAGCACAAGGGACCGTCCATGCCGCTTGCAAGCGTGCCTTCCCGAGAGACAAAGGAGGGAACCAATGATCATTTGACGCCCGGAAAATCACATCGCCTGTTGGCGGGCGACCGTCGGTACGGGCCCTCCTGACGCTAAGGAACTTTCATTCTGCGATGAAGTCTACGGTGTCAGGACCTTAACTCCATCCATAAACACATTCGGCGCGCCCTTGGCCAATCCGCGTTCGGCAGGCCAATGCTTGATCATGCGTCTGCGCAACCATCGTTCGGAGACCCGGGTATAGACCGCAGTATACATCGCGCCAACTCAGGCCGCACACTGGCTCGCTTGCGGTGCCTCACAATGCTTTTCGCTTTGAATACGCCGTAAACAAGACTGGTTGATCGTTACCTTGTCGTGACTGGTTCAGGTGCTTGCTTGGTTGGAACATGATCCTCGCTAGGCTGGCCTATCGCCCAACGCTTAGCTCGTCAGCTCTGAAACTACTAAACCCGGCAGTTGTGACGTCGGTCTCTGAGCGCTTCAGTGTTTAATGCTGGGCCGCCGGCTACGAAGCCGACCGCGGTCTATCCGATCGCAGGGTGTCGACGAGAAGACGCTCGAGAGAGGAAAGGGCCCAGGCACGGTATGGCTGAAGACGGAGGTTTCTATGCTCACAACGACAGGTTCGGAAATTCCGTGGGCTGGGCTTCCGTTCCCAAAGTCGGAGTACGATCGCCGGCAGCAGAAGGTGCTTGAAGCGGTAGCGCGCGCCGAACTTGATGCAATCGTCGTTACTGCTATCGGCCACCTCAGATATCTAACCGGCTATCATGGATTTGGTGGGTACTTCGCGCCGTTCCCATTGATTCTAGCACCTGGGCATGCGCCGGTTCTCGTTGCACGAGAGTACGATGCCGAGGCTGTCCGCGCCGAAGGATGCGTCGATGAGGTTATTTGTTATAGGCAGCAGGGCGATGTTGCGAAGACCTGTGCCGAGATTCTTCGCCAGCATCGTCTGCACGATCGGAGAGTAGGTCTCGAACTCGGATGTTGGAATCTGGCGCCGGCCGATGTGAGTGCACTGCGGGCACTGTGTCCAGACATGAGGGCCGCCGACGCCTCCCATTTAGTTGCGTCAGTCGCTGCAGTGAAAAGCCCGCTTGAGCTCGCTGTGATGCGTCAAGCAATGACGACAACCGATCTCGCCGTGCGCGTGTTTCGGAACTCGCTAAGCGAAGGCGTGAGTGAAGCGGAAACGTACGCAGCCATAGTTGGAGAAGCCAACAAAGCTGGCGGCGAAATATGGCGATCCGTTACTCTCGTGTTCGGTGATCGGACGAAGATGCCCCACGGTGTCCCGACCCCACACGCAATTCGAAACAATGAACCTGCCATGATTGAGATCGGCGGCGTGAAGCACGGATATGCCGCAGGGCTGGTCCGCAGCGCGGTGCTTGGTCGCCACCGTGAGGCCGAATCGTTGCACGCTCTTTCAGTTGAAGCGCTCGAATCCGCCGTCTCGGCGATAAGGCCAGGAGTAAACGCGAAGACCGTGGACGGCGCCGCGCGCAAGGTGATTGAGCAATCTGCGCGCCCGGGCGCGTTTCGCCATCGTACCGGGTACCAAACTGGTATCCACTGGACAGAACGCGGGAACCTCAGCCTGGAGCCTGCCGCAGAGGAGATTCTGCAGCCGGGGATGACCTTTCATCTTCCCATTATTCTGTTTGGGGAAGGCGGTCATCTGTTTGGCTGCAGCGAGCACGTGGTCGTCACAGAGTCTGGCGCGGAAGTGCTCAGCCGTACAGATCACAACCTATTTCATGCTGTGGGTCCCAAATGAACGGCATTGAAGCGTTTCGACCTCTATTGGCTGAGGCAACTGCTTGGCGCCACCATCTTCACGAGAATCCCGAGCTGGAATATCGGCTTTACAACACGGCTAGATTTGTAGCCGAGAAGCTCGTTTCTTTCGGCGTTGATCATATCGAAACGGGGATAGCTGAAACTGGTATCGTCGCCTTGATCCGGGGCAAGTGTCCAGAAGGGCCGACCATCGCACTGCGCGCGGATATGGACGCGCTTCCGATACCCGAACGTTCCAAGAAGCTCTGGTCCTCGAAAGTGCCGGGCAAGATGCACGCCTGCGGACATGATGGTCACACGGCCATATTATTAGGCGCCGCGAAATACCTGGCCACGACTCGGCAGTTCAAGGGATCGGTCGCCTTGATCTTCCAGCCGGCAGAAGAGAGTGGAGAAGGCGGCCAAAGGATGGTTCAGGCAGGAATCATGGACCGCTTCGCAATAACCAAGGTGTTCGGTCTGCACAATGTGCCAGGAATAGAAGTTGGCCATTTCGGCATCTGCCCAGGTCCGATCATGGCGGCTCTCGACGAGTTCGACCTCATCGTGAAGGGGAGGGGCGGCCATGCCGCCAAGCCTCATGAGGCCATCGATCCGGTAGTCATCGCCGCACAGATCATCGTCGGCCTGCAAACCCTGGTTTCCCGCAGCACAAACCCGACGGAGGCGCTCGTAATATCTGTGACCAAACTCAATGCGGCGCAGGCCTACAACGTCATTCCGGATCAGGTAGAGCTCGCGGGTAGTGTTCGAACTCTTGTGCCGGGCCTGCGCGACTTCGCGCAAGAGCAGATATTTGCGGCTGCGCGAGGCATAGCGCGGGGATTTGGCGCAGATGTCGAATTTGACTACAGCAGATCCGCGCCGGTCACGATCAATCATCCGGAAGAAACTAATCTGGCGGTCAAGGCAGCACGCGATCTGGTTGGACCGGCTTGTGTTGATGAAAAGATAAGCCCGCGAATGGGCTCGGAAGATTTCGCCTACATGCTTGAAGCAAGGCCGGGCGCAATCATCTTTCTTGGCAACGGATCGACATCTAGCTTACACCACCCGGGGTACGACTTCAATGATGACGCCTTGCCTTATGGCATCGGCTATTGGGCGAACGTCGTCGAGACGGTGCTGGCACTCTGATGTGTAGCGGTAACGGCACCACCACCCGTCCACGTCTACGCCAGGGATAGAGTTACGATAGAATTCTTCGGTGTCTCCCATGGCAGCAATAGCCCTCGGCTCCTTGCAAATCTTGAACTGTGGGTCGCTGCGATCGCCGCTCGCTCCTCCCGCCGACAACTACGAAAAGTACAAGCCACGAGCAAATAAACGCCTCCGCTAATTGTGCGCGCCGATCCTGTGCTTGAGCCAATCAGTGTTACGAGTGCCCGGTCGTCTACTCGAGTGAGGCGACATTGGCGAACGCGATACCTTGTGTCGGCATTCAGACCTCGATGGACACTTCAGTCCATGGCTTCACTGGCGAGGTCAAGCGTGTTACGCGCCGACTTTGCTGGCTTCCGCCGAGCCCGAGAGAGAGCTCGAACCGACGTGCGAATACTCGCAGACGAGCTGCGATGCCAGTGCTCATGGAACAGCGAACTGAGGACGATGTAGCGGAAGAAACGTCATCCACTGAGCTCCCCGCGCCTGCCTCTAAAGAACGCTATTGCTAGAGAGTCCAGCTTGGCCAGAACTCCGCGGTGGCAAACCAGATGCATCAAGCGGAGCTCGTCAGTCCCTCGCTAACGCGTAACTAACACATGTTTCGAGAAGAGAGGCAGGAGATGCGCCAAAACATCCGAGATCTGCTTCCAGTGGAATGCTTTCGCCGAGGCACGCTTTGGATCGGTGGGCAATGGTGCTGCGCGACCGATGATGGTGCATTCGCGGTCACGAGTCCGATTGATGGCCAGCATCTGATGGTGCTCTTGGGCGTGTTTCCGGATCTCCTGCGCGATGCGCAACAACAGCCCGGTACGCTTGCCGCTATCGCTGGCCCACGACGCTGCGACAGCGTCAGCGGCCCGCGCGGCCCGATCCGCATCTACGGCTTGCGCCCTCGATGCGATTGGCACGATCGAGACGCTCGACAGCGGAAGACCTATCAGCGAAACCACGACCGATTCCGTACAGCATGCGGCCAAGCTTTTTGGTTATTATGCTGGCCTAGCCGATAAGCTGCACGGCAGCACTGTGCCCATGGGAAATGACGCAACGGCGCTCGTCGAGCGAGAGCCATTCGGGGTCATAGGCGCGATTTCGGCGTGGAATTATCCGTTGTTAAACGCAGCTACGAAGATCGCGCCAATCATCGCCTGTGGAAATACGATTGTTCTTAAGCCGGCGGAACAGAGTCCGCTGGTTACGCTCCTGTTGGCTGCGCTAATGCAGCAAGCGGGGCTGCCAGACGGTGTCGTTAACATTATTACTGGATTTGGAGCGGAAGCAGGCGCGCCGCTCATCACGCATCCGATGGTGTCGAAGATCAGCTTTACTGGATCCATGCTGACCGGCCGACGCGTTGCGGCCGCCGCCGGTGGAGTGCTCAAGGGTGTCATCCTTGAGCTTGGCGGAAAATCGCCGCTGATCGTGTTCGATGACGCTGATCTGCCACGCGCAGCATCCGCTGCGGTCTTCAGCACTTTCATGAATGCGGGCCAAACCTGCACGAGCTGCGCACGCGTTCTCGTGGCACGACCATTAATGGATCAGTTTGCTAGTCATCTGGAACGCAAGTTCGTCTCATTAGTTGATAGCTCGAATCCCTACAGAGGAGAGTGCTCGTGGCGAATGCAGGTGAGCGAGGCCGGCCGATCGCGCCGTTGGTGTTGAGTCAGCAAGAGCGGGCGTACTTGGAGAGGCAGGTTCGTCGTCATCGTGTTGCCCGGTCGCTATCTGAGCGATGCCGCGCGATCCTGCGATGCGCGGATGGCTTGCCAAGCAAGTCTGTGGCTACTGGACTCGGCCTCCACGAACACACCGTTGGCAAGTGGCGCCGCCGGTTTTTGAAGGATCGCTGTGATGGCCTGCTTGACGAGGCCCGCCCTGGCCGTCCTCGAACCATCAACGACGATCAGGTTGCCGAGGTAATCGAGCGGACATTGCGTACGACGCCCACCGACGCGACGCACTGGTCGATCCGCTCAATGGCTGCGGAAACCGGCTTTTCCCACACCACGATCCGCCGAATGTGGGCGGCGTTCGGCTTACAGCCGCACCGTAGCCAGACATTCAAGCTGTCGAGCGATCCGCTGTTCGTCGACAAGGTGCGCGATATCGTCGGCCTTTACCTATCCCCACCGAACCGAGCCCTTGTCCTCAGCATCGATGAGAAAAGCCAGATTCAGGCGCTCGATCGCGAGCAGCCGGTCTTGCCGATGATGCCCGGCGTGCCGGAGCGTCGTACGCATAGCTATGTGCGGCATGGTACGACCTCGCTGTTTGCCGCGCTCGATGTCGCCTCGGGGTTCGTCATCGGCAAATGCTACAAGCGCCACCGGGCGGTCGAGTTCTTGAAGTTTTTAAAAGAGATCGATGCTCAAGTTCCTGGAGGCCTCGATATCCATATCGTCATGGACAACTACGCCACCCACAAGACACCCAAGATCAAGGCCTGGCTCGCCCGTCGGCCGCATTATCATGTCCACTTCACGCCGACTTCCGCGTCATGGATCAATCAGGTCGAGCGCTGGTTCGCTGAACTCACCAGAAAGCAGATCCAGCGCGGTGTTCACACCTCCGTCAAGCAGCTCGAGGCCGACATCCGTGCCTTCATCGACCTGCACAACAAGACCCCAAGCCGTTCAAATGGACCAAGTCCGCAGACCAGATTCTGGCCTCGGTCAAACGCTTCTGCCACAAAGCCCAGCAGACTTTATGTGGCGAACTTTAGATTCACGTGACTAGAATCTGCGGCTCTATAGCAGCAGAGTTGCGCATAGGCGACCCGTTCGACCCGGAAACTCAGGTCGGCCCTCTCATTTCCGCTGAGCAGCTTACGCGTGTTCGGCGGCTTACCGCGGATGTGGATGCGTGGCATGCTTGCCAAAAGCATTATCGGCCCGTGGAGGGTGGACATTTCTTTCCGCCTATGATCGTGACGAAGTACGCGCTCGACAGCGACTTTGCGCGACAGGAGATTTTCGGTCCAGTAATGGCGCTGCGTCCTTTTGATACCGATGAAGAAGCTTGGCAGCTTGCGAACGATACGGAATATGGTTTGGCCGCCTCGGTCTGGACCTCGTCGCTCCGTCGTGCCGAACGCGCCCGCTGCTCGCTGGTAAGCGGTATTGTCTGGATCAATTGTGCCCATACTCTCTCCAATGGAACTTCAATTGGTGGCCACAAGGCGAGCGGTCTTAGCATCGAGCACGGAGTGGAGGCGGCCGAACAATATATGAAGGTGAAGACGAGTGTGATCATGTCAGGTGGATGGCATAGCCCCTTTAGCACCCGATCCGCGTCACCATAAGTCGAAGCGGCTGGCCCGGGTGTATGGTTCAGATGCTATCCTGAGCCAAATCGTGTGAGTTCGTTTGTAGGTCATATTGTAAAGCTCGGGCTCCACGCACAATATCAGGCGCCACCTGCTAGCATGATCCTAGCAGAGCCGGTCATGATCATCAGTGTTTGCCAGACGTTCTCGTAGCAATGATTTATCGCTTTCTCTAACCGCGTCCTCTGGACCTAACCGGCTTAAGCTGTTGTTTGTAGCACGTGCCCCTTTTCACATTGCGAATCCATCGACAAGCTTGCGTGCGAGAACCGGAGCTATGGCTAATTCTGGGTGACGCGGCCTGATCAGGCGGCGTGGCTTTCAGTGGTCGGAATGACCTCGATGCCGTCAGTAAACTTTACACCGGCGATGACCTTCGGCAACTGATTTGTTCCTTTC
>NZ_PGVG01000066.1 GCF_002795245.1 Bradyrhizobium forestalis
GGCGCCGCCGCTCTACCGATGTGATCACCTCCGCCCTCGAAATCGTCATAGCGCTTCTCCTAGGATTACCCCTAGGACCTGCAGCGATCGCGTTCGTCAAACAAGGCGGCACTCAATGGAGGGATACGGAGAACGAACGGCTGCGCATGGAGCGCGACATTTTAAAAAGTCGATCGCGATCTTTGCCGAAACCCGGACATGAGCTTCCGCTTCCTCGAAGACCATCGCGATGCCTATCCGGTGCGGTTGATGTATGCCGTGCTCGATTTCTCGCCGGCTGGCTATTACGCCTGGCGCGATCGCCCGTTGAGTGAGCGGACCAAATCCAATGCCGCGCTCTTGGCTGCGTCCGGCAAGTCCATCAAGACAGCAGCGGCCGCTACGGCAGTCCTCGCGTCCATGCGGTTCTGCGCCGGCAGGGCCGAGGTGTCAGTCGCGGCTCGATCGAGGAACTGTCCTTATGGACAGTGATAGGCGCACTGCCAATTCGAACGGCTTGAGGTAGTGGACACGGGCCGGCGGCGGCGCCGGTCCGAGGACGAGAAGCTCAAGATCGTTCTGGAGAGCTTACAGGCGGCGCGCCAAATCGGTGCAACAGCGCGGCGGTATGGCGGTTTGCGCTCATTGCAGCTGCGATGGCGATGGTCGTTTCGGCCTAAGCCGAAGGATGCCGCGCCTGATCGCCGGGATTTGAATCGGTCTCACGATCGGCGGTCCGGACAGAAACCGCGCCTTGTGAGGCATGGGCCACTCATCAGAGTGGCCCAGTTTATTGGAGGAGTTACTCGTTTCAGCGCCGCTTGACCAAGGAGGCGCAAGATCAAGTCGACTCGGCCCCTAGGTACATAGGCTTTCCGAAACCCCACCATGGGTTTTGGCCTCGCCCAGCACTAAGTCGTCATCCTCCTTCCGGACGACTGCTGGTGCCCTTTGCGGCGCTCGTAGCCAGCAGCGAGAGATCGCTCGCGGGGCGGTCTGGCACATCTTCTTTCCAGCGTACCGATCCAAACGGACGCTCAAGCATGCGGCGGATACGCACCGGCTCCGGCCCGATATGGAAAGCCGTGGCCTGCTCATCTAGCGCACGCTCCGACTGGGTCCAGCGGTTGCGTTGACGCAAGTAGTCGAGCCACGTCGGGCAGTGATAGCGCTCGGTCCACAGCTCGGGATCGCCGATGTCACGTGCAATGGACCAACCGTAGGCGCCGTTGCGTTGCCGATACAGCTGTATGTCCTGCATGAGATTGTGGAAGGCTCGTGCGTTTTCCGAAGCCACGCGATATTCGAGCTCAACCACCAACGGGCCACTGCGGTAGGTGAGCGGAAGCCGTACCTTGGGGTCAGCGAGCATCTCGGCGTCCTCGCCCCGCTCGGTAATGGGCGGCATGCGTAACCAGCGCCCAAGTAGCGGCAATAGCAGCATCAGCCCAGCAGAGGCGAGCAGCGCAACATCGACGCCGACTATATCGGTGAGGCGGCCCCAACCCCAACTGCCAATTGCAATACCTCCAGAGAACGCTGCCTGCCATGCCGCAAGTGAGCGGCCCGCTACCCAGCGCGGTGCAGAGAGCTGCACACCAACGTTGAACAGAGTGTAAACTATCGTCCATACGGCTCCCGCGAACACCAGTGCGGCGGCTGTCAATATTGGATCGTGACTGAGCGCGACGGCCGCGATCGAGCCGCTCATCGACAGTGTGCAGGCGCGAACCGCAGCCTCGCCGCTCATGTGGTTACGCATTCTGCCGAGGTTGAGAGCCCCTATGACTGCGCCCAAGCCGAACGCGCCCAGCATGATGCCGTAGGTTTGCGCGCCACCGTGTAGCAAGTCGCGGGCGACCAACGGCATCAATGCTGGGATCGCGCTGCCGACGATGCCGGTCACCATGGAGCGCGTTACCACGATCTTGATCGGTGGCGAATTGATGATGTAGCGCACACCCGAAACAATGGCGCGGCTTAGGTGTTCGCGAGGAAGCCGCGACGGGTCCGCGACACGTTTCCAAAGGAACAGCGCCACCATTACTGGCAGATAAAGAAATACGTTGATTGCAAAGGCTGCTACCGCGCCCGCTGCCGCAACGACAATTCCGCCGATTGCGGGCCCGAAGCTGCGCGCGATGTTGTAACTGATGCCATTGAGGGCAACCGCAGCCGGCAGCGTCTCGGCCGGGACCTGCTCGCCGACTGAGGATTGCCAGGCTGGCCCCATCAATGCCATGCCGGAGCCGACCACAAAGCAAAGCACCAGCAACAAATCTGGCGTGGTAAGGCCCGACCAATCGAGCGCGGTCAACGCGGCCGCGCCGCAGAGCGCGACCCAAAGTGCAATCAGCATCACAATTCGGCGATCATACATGTCGGCAATGGCGCCCGCCGGCATAGCGATCAACATTACTGGCAGCGTCAAGGCTGTCTGCACCAGCGCGACCTTATCGGCTGACGAGGTCATCTCTGTCATGGCCCAAGCCGCGCCGACGCCCTGGATCAGAATGCCGAGATTCGACAATAGACTGGCCAGCCAGATACGCCGGAACGTGGCATAGCGCAGCGGCGCAGCAATACTGTCTGCGCTAGGTGTCCGGAGATTGGCCGTATCTATCATATCGACTCCTGGCTCGCCGGCCATAGCGTGAGTCTAGAGCAGATCAGCAATGGTCGGGAAAAGCGGGCGCAACGTAGCTGCGTGAGCGGTTTTGCCGCATCTTCCGGTATCTGCAGTTTGCGCAAGAAAGTCTCGGGGGGCTCGACAGGATTCGGACTTACCTCCGCGACCTGGTGCTTGCGACGTAGCACGGAAGATTCTGCCTCTCGCCCACCGGCAGGGAGAGCTAAGCACTCTGCGGATTGAGCTGTTGATTTGATCACCGTGGCGACCCTATTCCGCAGATGGGGCACGGCGATACCCCAGCCGACGGGCGAGTTCGCCGACGCTAAGAACGGTATATAATGCCCGGTCGTAGTCTCGAATTTGAGATGTTTGCGGCTATAGCAACTGGTGAACATGATGTCGAAGTCTGCGGCAGCTTGGGGACAATTGCTATATCGTCAGCCGAGTTCCGATGAATCTCGTGAGACGTCGAGGTTCTGCGCCTCGCGGGTGGATCGGTCACGCAGTAAATTGAGTAACTTGTTGCAAGATGCAGCTCTGACCGGAGGACGTTTCAATCTTCTTGTCGCTACTTTTGCGTACTCATCAGGCTTCCTGAAGCTCAAGGTATACGCGGCCGCAAATAGTCCTAACTCTCGACAGAAAACTTTCGACGAAATCATCTCTCCTCTGCTGACTAGTTCGCGAAGGCAGCTGGAAGGAGCGCCTGGAGCGACCTTGGCCGCAATTAACTTCGTAGATCTTCGATCGGAAAGCAACTCTCAACGCAAATCGAAGCTGCTAGAGAATAGAGGAGTCTCTTTGCCGCTTTTGCGCGTTTTAAGTGGATGAGCGACGAAAAACAGCGCCAAGCGAGGAACGATGGCGCAAGACATAGCGTCAATCTTCGTCGGGAATTTCTACTGGGATAGCAAAGCCCGCCTTGACGCGATCCATGACGACCATTGTCTTGAACCCTTTGATGTCTGGGTTCTCATAGAAGAAGCGTCGCGTAAACTGCTCATAGTCTTCCATGGTCCGAGCCGTAATGTACAAAACGAAATCAGCGTCGCCGGTCACGTAAAATCCGTTGACGACCTCAGCTGACGATTTGATGGCCTTCTTGAATCTATCAATGATGTCTGCACGCTCGCGCTCCAGGCTTACCAGGACAAGCATCTGAATGGGTCGTCCCACTGCTTTCGCCGAAACGATCGAGACGTCGGCCTCGATGATCCCGTCAGAGCGGAGCCTCTTCAAACGCCGTTGGCACGCAGTAGCAGAAAGTCCCGCAAGTTCGCCGATGATCTCGGATGTCAGGCGATTGTTCTTTTGCACGATCTCCAGGATGCGGGCGTCAGTTCGGTCGTATTGCATAAGTCAGGCTCCAGGTGAATTCCGCTGCAGAGTGGCGAGGTCCTGCAGGAAACCGTCCAGACGACGGTAAAAAGCGACGCAAATCTGTTTGTGACATTAGTATCCTGATTGGCAGCAGAATTTCAACAAATGACCGTCAAGGACTTCCAAATGGTGTTCCAAGCTACCCGACCCCAAAGTCCACCTATGGTCGGGCTAGCTAAAAGGCATCTGGAGAATCTGCGCCGTCGAGAGTTTGTCGCGGGGGACGCGCTAATCGATGGGCGCTGGATTGAGGGCGACCACAGAGACGTTGTCGTCGATCCGGCGACGGGTGACATGATCGCTGAAGTTGCTCGTTGCGGTGCCGCAGATATGAATCTTGCGATCGACGCAGCTGAACGGTCTTTGGCTAAATGGCGAGAGCTGCTGCCGGAGAGGCGGGGGGAAATTCTCAGGTCATGGGCCTCGTTGATGCTCGCCTATTCGGAGGAGCTCGCTGTCCTGGTAACTTGCGAGCAGGGCAAGCCGCTTGCGGAAGCGCGGCACGAAATTGGCTATGGTGCCAGCTTTCTTCAGTGGTTTGCGGCTGAGGGAGAGCGTGCATATGGCGAGACGATCCCCAGCCACAAGCCTGGAAGTGTACTTCAGGTAAGAATGCAGCCGATCGGTGTCGCGGCCGCGATCACTCCTTGGAATTTTCCTGTCGCAATGATTGCGCGAAAGGCCGGCGCTGCTCTGGCGGCCGGTTGCCCAGTCGTCGTGAAGCCTGCGCCCGAGACGCCGCTTTCGGCCCTTGCCCTGGCGAGATTGGCCGAAGAGGCTGGAATTCCGCGCGGTGTGTTTCAAGTGCTCGTCGGCGATCCGATCGAACTTTCGGCGCCTCTGCTGCGGGAACCAAGGGTGCGAGCTCTTTCGTTCACGGGCTCTACGGAAGTTGGTCAGCTGCTGCTGGAGGGAGCCGCGCAGACTGTAAAGAAGGTGTCTCTCGAACTCGGAGGGCATGCCCCGTTCATTGTCTTTGATGATGTTGATCTCGATAAGGCTGTCAAGGGCGCGATGGCTGCAAAATTTGCCACGTCCGGGCAGGACTGCTTGGCGGCTAATCGCATTTACGTGCAGGCGGGCATTTATGATGCCTTCATCGAGAAATTTGCTGCGGCCATCACTCGGCTTAAAGTCGGCCATGGCCTGGAGGCGGCGACTGATATTGGGCCGATGACAAAGTCGTCCGTGGCCGCAAAGTGCAGGGCTCAAATTGACGATGCGGCGGCAAAGGGGGCGCGGGTCGTTTCTGCGAAGCAAGACCAGAGCTTCGGACCAAACTTCATCCTCCCAACGCTGCTGAGCGATGTCACTGATGGCATGCTCATTTCGAGCGAGGAGACGTTCGGCCCGGTCGCCGCAGTACTTCCATTCGATTCCGAAGAGGAGGTCCTAGCCCGAGCCAATACCAGTGAAATGGGCCTCGCCGCCTACGTCTACACCGACAGCCTGCGTCGAGCGCTGCGACTTTCTGAGAACATCGAGTACGGAATGGTCGGCGTCAATACGGCCTCATTCACCGGGCCACCAATTCCGTTTGGAGGATGGAAGCAGTCCGGGCTCGGTCGCGAAGGTTCGCGACATGGCATCCAGGAATACATGGAATTGAAATACGTCTGCTTTGGTGACTTGGTGGCTTAGGAGAAATGGTATGAACGATATTAAGACGATCGCTGAAAAAGATCGCGCGACTGTCCTGCATCCCTTCACCCAACTCAAGGATTTTGCCACGGGCAAAATTGGTGATCCGACAATCGTCACCGGAGGAAAGGGTATCCGTATTCATGACGCGCAGGGACATAGTTACATCGACGGCTTTGCGGGTCTTTACTGCGTAAACATTGGATACGGCCGAACCGAAGTTGCTGAGGCGATTGCCCGTCAGGCGTATAACTTGGCGTATTACCATACGTATGCCGCGCACACGACCGAAGAGCTGGCGAACCTGTCAGACCGCCTCGTGCGAACGGCTCCTGGCAAGCCGAGCAAAGTATTCTACGGGCTATCCGGATCGGACGCCAACGAAACGCAGGCTAAGCTTGTTTGGTACTACAACAATCTACGCGGTCAGCCGAAGAAGAAGAAGATTATCTCGCGCGATCGCGGTTATCATGGTTGTTCGGTAATTTCCGGCTCGATGACGGGAATGTCCTTCTACCACGATCACATGAATCTGCCCTTTCCGGGTATTTTGCACACAGGCGCGCCTCATCACTATTGGGGTGCCGAGCCAGGTGAGGCGGAAGAGTCCTTTTCTCGTCGGCGCGCGGCAGAGCTTGAACAGCTGATTGTGCGAGAGGGACCGGAAACTGTCGGCGCCTTTATTGCTGAGCCGGTGCTCGGTACAGGCGGTATCACACCGCCGCCTGACGGCTACTGGCACGAGATTCAAACTGTGCTTAGGCGCTACGACGTACTTTTGATCGCTGATGAAGTGATTTGCGGATTCGGCCGAACCGGAGCCGACTTTGGCTGCACGCTATATGGCATGGAACCTGACTTGGTGACGGTGGCGAAAGGGTTGACATCCGGCTACGTGCCGCTCTCGGCCGCTATCGTTGGTGAGCGGGTCTACGCGGTCATGGAAGAGGCGGCCGATCGGGTCGGAGCATTCTCGCATGGATACACCTATTCCGGTCACCCGATTGCGGCCGCTGCTGCTAACGCAGTGCTCGACATTGTAGAAAAGGAGCGACTAAGCGATCGCGCGAGAACGGTCGGCTTGCATTTCTTGAAGCGGCTGAAGGAGCGGTTCGCCCAGCTCGAGATCGTCGGCGAGGTAAGAGGTGTGGGCCTGCTTGGTGCGGTGGAGTTTGTTGCCGATCGCCAGACCAAACGACGCTTTGATGCGAACCTCAAGGTGGGCGCCCGCATCTCCAAGGCCGCGCGGGACAGGGGACTTATTGCGCGAGCAATGCCCCATGGAGACATTCTAGGTTTTGCTCCGCCTCTCGTCGTTTCCGAGAGTGAGATAGATGAGATTGTTGAAATCGCCTATCGCGCGACGAAGCATGTGATGGACGAACTTGTGAAAGAATCGGCAATTTGAGATCGGTTCTTGTGTCGGACCTGATCTGAGTGGCTGATCAGTCGCTGATCTTCGCCAGGTTTGGTGCAGCCGGATGGTCGCTGCCACGGCGGCCCTAAGATCCTGGTTCGAGTGCTATCGTGGAGATGCGGTGCTTGGGTTGCAGGCTGCTATTGGGAAATCGACGGTCCTGGGGCTGGCATTGCAGCCTTTCCTCGGGAATCTCTAAGTTCTTGCTGTATTTTCGCGCCGAGGCGTGGATAGACGGTTTAAATCGTCTCGACGGACGATGTAGTGCTGCCTCAGTTAGGGGAGGAGTGCCACGATGAAAAAGAGGCGTGTTGGCCGTTTGCATTGCGGCTTGAGCCGGCGCTCATTTCTCGAGTCAACGGCTGCCGTACTGAGCGTACCGCTCATTGCAAAGGCTACCGCAGCTTGGGCGCAGGAAAAGCTTGCGGGTAGCGGGGAAGTTGTAGTCTTCAGCTATGGCGGATCGTACACGGAAGGGGTGAGAAAACACGTTTATGAGCCCTTCACGAAGGCGACAGGCATTTCTGTAGTTGATGTGACCGCTAATATCGCTGAACGCCAAGCGAGAGCGATGACCCGCGCCGGGCGCGTCGACTGGGATCTCGTTCCGCTGCTCAGCATCAGCGAGAAGAATGCATCCCAAGTGGTGCTTCAGGATGATGCCTGGCTTGCTGCCAAGCGCCCCGACGGCAATACCAATGTAGATTATCTCCAGGAGCGCTGGCTGGCATGGCGGGCACAATGAGTTCCATCGCAACCGACGGTCGTCGGACATCTTCTCTAGTTTCGTCGTCGGCCCAGCCCACACGATGGGCTTGGCTACTCCTGCCTGGAAGCATCTTCCTCGTAGTGCTCTTTGTCGTGCCGCTCACGGGCCTCCTGTTGCTTGCGTTCGGCATGCCGAACTGGACTCTGGCGAATTTCTCGCGCATCGGCGACACCCCCGTCTATCTGACCGTGATGCGCAACACGCTGGAGATCAGCCTTACGGTGACTGCGCTCGCCTTCGTGCTTAGCTATCCCATCGCCTACGCGCTCACGAACGCCGGCACGGCGTTGCGCACCGTTTTGCTTATCGGAGTTGTGCTGCCGTATTTCACCAGCACTCTGGTACGGACCTTTGCCTGGATTGTCCTTCTCGGGCGCAATGGTGTCGTTAACCAGTTTCTGCTCGAGATCGGCTGGGCGTCCCAACCAGTCACAATGCTCTACAACCGATTTGGTGTAATCCTCGGCATGACTCACATTGTCATGCCCATGATGATCTTGCCGATGTACACGGTCATGTCCAGTATTGACCCGAAGCTTATGCGCGCTGCGAGGGCCAACGGAGCGAGCCCGCTCGCCGCCTTCCTCACGATCTTTCTACCGCTCAGCCTGCCGGGCCTGATTGCGGGGGTTCTGCTCGTCTTCATCTATTGTCTCGGCTTCTACATCACGCCTGCGTTGATGGGTGGGCTGTCGGATGTCATGATCACAATGGCGATCAGCTCTCAGATCCTGGAGCAACTCAACTGGAGTTTCGGCGCCGCGCTTTCCGTAGTCCTCCTGGTCGCCGTCCTGACCACATTGTGGGTTGGTTCGCGCTTCTTTCCCATTGAGCAGCTCCTGGGATTCTCCGATGGCAAGGCCGGTTCGAATCGCGGCCGCCGTCAAATGGGTGCTCAGTTGTTGTTGCGTATCGGCTCGACGGCAAACGCGCTCGACCGCTGGTTCCCTTCAATGGGAGGTCGAACTGTCCCGATCCTGGCAAGCTTTCTGGCTGTGCTTCTCCTGTTGCCGGTAGGGATCGTTGTGTATCTGTCATTCAGCGCATCATCCTACTTTGTGTTTCCCTTGCCAGGTTATTCGCTGCGCAACTACGAAGCTTTTCTTTTCGATGCGCTGTGGGTGCGCGCAACCTTCACCAGCATCCGCATTGCGCTAATGGCGGTTTGCATGGCGATTGCGCTCGGCGCCATGCTTGCCTTCGGTCTGTCGCGGGGCGCCATGCCTGGTCGCGGAGCCTTGGTCGCTCTATTGCTCTCACCAATTATTATGCCGACCGTCATCGTGGCCGTCGCGACCTATTTCCTCCTGGCGCGGTTCGGTCTGCAGGGCACCGAGTTTGGCCTGGCACTCGGCCATGCGGTCCACGCCATCCCCTACGTGGTGGTGATTGTGGTTGCCAATCTCCGCGACCTTAACCCGAGCTACGAACGTGCCGCCCGCAGCCTTGGCGCCGGGTCTTGGGCGACCTTCCGCACCATCGTTGCACCGCTGGTCATGCCGGCGCTCATCGTCGCCGCTTTCTTTGCCTTCCTGGCCTCCTTCGACGACGTTGTCTACGTGCTGTTCCTCGGCATCGGAAAGATCACGACCTTGCCGATGCGCATGTGGGAAGGGATCCGGCAGGACATCAGTCCGACCATTGCTGCTGTAGCCACGCTGCAGATGCTGTTTGCGACGACTGTGATTGTCGTCGGTACCCTGCTGAGACGAAAAAAAACAACCTGACGGCCCCGACTAGGCGTGCAGGTCAAACGAAACCCAATGACGAATTTATCCTAGGGAGCTGAAATGTTGATGAAAGCGACCGTGAGCGGCACTGAAGTGAGAACCGGAGGCATCACGCTGCATAACCTGCAGAAACGTTATGGTAGCGCGGTGGCCGTTGACGACGTCAGTCTTTCCGTATCGCCCGGCGAGTTCATCTCATTGCTGGGACCGAGCGGATCGGGAAAGACAACCACGCTAATGATGATCGCTGGTTTCGAGATGCCGGACAGCGGTCAGGTTCTATTGGATGACAAGGACATCACGCGCCTTCCGCCTCACCGTCGCGAGCTCGGTGTGATTTTCCAGAACTATGCATTGTTCCCGCACATGACTGTCGCCGAGAATGTTGCGTATCCGCTTCGAATGCGGCGTATGGCAAAGGCGGAGATCGAAACGCGCGTGCGCCGTATCCTCGATCAGGTGCATCTCGGTGCCTTGGCCTCGCGCTACCCCCATCAAATGTCCGGCGGTCAGCAACAGCGAGTAGCAATCGCTCGAGCCCTGGTTTTTGATCCGCCCGTTCTTCTCCTCGATGAGCCCCTGGGCGCGCTGGACAAGAAATTGCGCGAGCATCTGAGGAACGAGATCAAGACCCTGCACAAGGAAGTCGGCAAGACGATGATCTACGTCACGCACGACCAGGATGAGGCGCTCGCCATGTCCGATCGGGTCGCGGTGATGCACGAGGGACGGATCCGCCAAGTCTCGGCGCCGAAGGACGTCTATCGCTGGCCTGCCGATTTGTTCGTGGCCGGTTTCGTCGGTGAGGTCAATCTGATACCCATCATGCTCAAATCCGGCACCGTGCATGGTCCCGCGGGCGAAATCCTACCAGCTCCGAGCTGGCAGGATGTCGACAGGGACGCGACTCTGTGCGTACGCCCCGAGCATCTGCATCTCGAAGTTAGCGCCGGTTCATCCGATGGAATTCAGGGACGCATCAGCGGCATGACGTTCGTTGGCGATGCGACCATTTTCGAATTCCGCAGCGAAGCGGGATTGCAGCTGTTATCGAAGGTGCTGAACGTATCGGCGAAAAGAATGCCGGAGGTCGGCGATCCCTGCGTCGCCTCGTGGGCTGCGAACGACGCAACAATCCTGACAGAATAACTTGCCCGAGCCGGTCGCGCGCCCAACTATGGTGCCGGTTTGAGATCCAGTAGCGTCCGCCTCGCAGGTGAGATCAAACTAAGCGTTGAGCGTTCGCCGGCCATCTTTTTTTCATGACCCTGCCCGAGGACGAGTGGCGCTTTCAGGATCGCCTGGATCTGCTCCTCGGTGAGCTCGAGCGATGCGATCCAAGTAGCGCGAGGAACCTATTCATGAACGGCGCTAAAAGTCTGGTTCGGACACTCGTTGCAGGCGGAGTGGACGCCCGCTTTGCAAATCCAGGCACGTCCGAGATGCACTTTGTCGCCGCGATCGACCGCGTCGATGGTATGCGCTGCGTACTTGTGCTCTTCGAGGGAATAGTCACTGGCGCCGCGGACGGTTACGCTCGTATGGCCGAAAAGCCGGCCGCCACTCTGCTCCACCTTGGCCCGGGCTTGGCGAATGGTCTCGCCAATGCACAACGCTACCAAGGCGTCCAGCCCAATCATCAATATTGTGGGAGATCACGCAACTTACCACCGCAACTATAATGCACCTCTCACGTCGATATCGAGGGTGCAGCGAAGCCGTTTACTGGCTCGGTCTTTACCTCGCCGGGCGCTACGCGTGTTGCGGCTGATGGCGCGGCGGCTATCGCCGCGCGCGCACCCCGCCCGGTCAGGTCGCAACCCTTATTCTTCCCGCCGATACCGCCTGGAACGAAGGCGGCGGCCCGGCTACTGTGGCCGAAGCACCAAAAAGAGCGCGGGTTTCGCAGGATTGCGTCAGGTGGGCCGCCAAGGCACTGCGTTCCGCAAAACCGTCAATGATGCTGCTGGGAGGGCTCTCGTTGAGACATCGCGGTCTAGATCTGGCGGGGCGCATATGTGCCAAAACTGGTTCGAAAATTATGGCGCAGACATTTGTTGGCCGGATCGAGCGTGGCGCTGGTTGCGTTCCGGTCGATCGCCTTCCGTACCCCGTCACGCAAGCGCGTGCGACACTTGCGTGACTTAAGCATGTTGTTCTCGTAGGGAGCCGCATCCCGGTCGCCTTCTTTGCCTATCCCGACAAGCCAAGCTTGATGGCTTTTGAAGACACGCACTTTTTGGCGCTTGCACGTGCTGAAGACGACGCATTGGATGCGCCCGAGCGACTTGCACATGAATTGGATGCTCAATCAGTTCCGAGCCAGGCCGCGAAGCTGGTGCCGCCGTCGTTAGCCACTGGGGCAATTGCTGGCGCCAGCCTCTCACAATCGCTTGGCGCGTTGATTCCGGAAAATGCTATCGTGGTCTATGAATCCATCTCGACTGCGCCGGCTTTTTCGCTGCAACTTGGAATTCGCAGCCACACACTTGGCTGCAGAATATGGGCGGTTCGATTGGACTAAGCATGCCCATGGCAATGGGCGCCGCGATTGCCTGCCCGAACCGACCTGTTCTTAACCTGCAGGCGGATGGCAGCGCAATGTACGCCATTCAGTCACTGTGGACACAGGTTCGTGAAGGCCTGAACATTACGACAGTGGCTGTTCAACAACAAGTCGTGCGCTTGCCTCCGGGATGAATTGGCCAATGTCGGCGCAAGATGTCGGGCGCAAGGCTCTTGATATGTTAGATCTCAGCCGGCCTGACATTGACTTTGTTGGCTTAGCACGAAGTATGGGGCTGCCCGGGTGACCACGATGGATGAATTCAATATCGAGATGGCCGGCGGACTTGCGACTCAAGGGCCGTATGCCTGGTGTTGGTTCACAAGCGCCTCGAAGTCGTTTGGCCAACGATCGCGGACGGCGTGATGCGGATGTCGCCGGCGATGTTCGCGGCCTTGTTCGAGGGGCTGGATTGGAGGTTGGTCCGCCCAGAAGAAGCGCGGCGCCCGCAGGTCGCTAGATAATTGCGGCAGAATGATTCGGCAGCTATTTTGAGCGTGGCACGCGCGGCGGCGATGTGCTCGAAATAGCGCATGAGCATCGCGGCGCTGCGTGACGAAAACGAACGCCTCAAGGCGCTTTTGGCGCAAACGCAGGCGGCCTTGAGCGAGCACCTGGGGCGCTGGCGGCGTCGGAGGAAGCGCGGCGTCGGCTGGAGATCATCCTCGGCGAATTGCGACGCGAGAAGTTCGGCGCGAAGCCCGAGAAGCTGCGGCCAGATCAGTATCACTTACCGCTGGAAGACGTGGAGATCGCGCAAGGCATCCTGGACGCGGCGCAGAAGAGAGCCGAGGCTGTGATCAATGGCCGATCGCGGAACGTGCCGGATCAAGGTCCTCCCCGCAATCGCGGCTGCTTGCCTGCCCATTTGCCGCGGGTGGAACGGATCATCGAGCCTGCGAGCACGCTTTGTCCGTGCGGTTGCGGCGCCATGGCGAAGATCGGCGTGGACGTCAGCAAACGTCTCGACGTGATTCCGGCGCAATGGCGGGTGTTGGTCACGCGCCGCCCGAAATACATCTGTCGCTGCTGCTAGGGCCCGGTCGTGCAGGCGCACGCACCGGAGCACGTCGTGCCCTGCGGGCTGCCGACCGAAGCGGCCATCGCGCACGTGATCGTCTCAAAATTTGGCGGCCATAGGCCATTTAAAGTCAGGCCGAGATCTATGCGCGCAAGGGTATCCAGCTGGATCGGGCGACGCTGGGCAACTGGTCCGGCCGCGCCTGCTTCCCTCTCCAGCCCACCGCGGATCACATGCGCCGCCGCCTGGCCATGTCGGATCGTCTGTTCATGGACGAAACCACGGCGCCGGTGCTCGATCCGGGGCGCGGCCAAACGAAGAAGGGCTACTTCTGGGCGATCGTCTCCGATGACCGCGGCCACAGCGGCCCAAGTCCGCCGATCGTGCTGTTCCGATATGCCCCCGGTCGCAGCGGTGCCTTTACGGAGCAGTCCCGGATGGCTTTTGCGGACGCTTCCTGCAATGCGATGCCTATGACGGTTATGACCTGCTGACCGAAGTCGCTCGACCGCAAGGGCCATGCACGCTCGTGCATTGCTGGAGCCATTTGCGTCGGCGCTTCGTCAAATTGACCCGAACAGCAAATCGCCGATCGCCGAGGCCGCCGTTCGGCACATCGCACAGCTTTACGCCATCGAAGCCATGGTACGCGGCTCATCGCCGGACATCCGGCTGGCCGCGCGCAAGGAGCATTCGTTGCCCCTCATCGCGGCTTTAAAACCCTGGTTTGAGAAACAGCTTTCTGTGATCTCCAGCGGCGCAACGCTCGCCGAGGACATCCGCTATGGGCTCAATCACTGGCAGGGGCTGACCCGCTTCCTCGAAAATGGGCGTCTCGAGCTCGACACCAACCCGGTCGAGAACGCCATCCGGCCGGTCTGCCTAACCAGAAAAAATGCGCTCTTCGCGGGCCATGAAGTCGGCGCTGAAAACTGGGCCTTGCTGGCGTCGATACTCGCTACCTGCAAGCTCAACAGCGTCAACCCGGTTGCCTACATCGCTGAAACACTCGAGGCGATCATCGACGGCCATCCCCTTGGCAGGATCGAAGACCTCATGCCGTGGCGATTTCGCAAAACGTCAAGCCAGCCTCAATAGGGCCCCGGCTGAGCGCCTACACACAATCAAGAGGCATTGATAGTCGGCGCGCGCGTTCGTCGGCACGAGCGGCGCACGAGGGGACGAGCAATGCGTCGCGCCGCCTGACAGCCGCAAACGCGCCTGACCGACTTCATCCGTTCTGGCGCGCCGTCGATGGCGGCGGGTGTGGCAAGGCGTTCCTGCCGTTGGCCTTCGAGCTGGGGGAGGCGTTTCAGTTCGGCTAGAGAGGGCCTCGCGATCGACGCGGTGTAGCGCCGGCGCAGGTGGCGCACTTGAAGTTTTGCGCATCGTACCCGTTCTGGCTGGGCCACGATGCGCTCACAAGAATCCGTCGCGGCGCTTGGGGGCGCGGCGCGTCGCGCATCTACTACAATATGAAGACTGCAGTGAACGGCGTCAAAAAAGGGCGTGGTCATCGCACGCTTTGCGATGATGTGCGCGCACTACCTGTTCGATGCCGACTTTCTGCAAAGTCACCTCCGACCGTGAAAAAAGACATGGTTGAGAACTAAGCACACAGCCGCTGGCGCGTATGGGTCGATGCGAGCCGGCGGCGCCAGGCGAGCCCGGATGAATTCCACGCTTGCCTGGTGGACCCGCAACCTGCCCGCCATGGTGCAGCCGAGCGAGGTCGCGCCTCGGCCGTTTTTCTTGTTTTGCCTACGCCGGGAAACCAAAGGGTATCGTTCTTCATGGCCAATCCAAATAAGTGCGAAGGTCCGTCGTCATAACTTGGTATGCGATCAAGGATGCTGGGTTGGCTTTATTCACGGCATGGAAGGTTTGGCGGCCCGGTGTTCCGACCGTTTCCCAAGCCCCAAGATATCGAGAAGGTTTGCCGTACCTGCTTCTGTTCGGGGTGGGCTCAATGTCGGCATGACGGACCACATGGCCATCTGATGCGATCGCGTCCGGCTAGTGCGCTGGCGAAAGATTTTTGCCGTTGTGAGTGATCCAGTTAGGCCAGACAGGAGTCGAGGAAATCGTCCAGCCGATGACGCAGACTGGCAGTATCACCCTGTGGTATCGGCCAGCACTGGCAATCTGCCCCTGCATGAGCGTCCGCTGATTTAGCGCGTTGTCAAAAACTTGTGTCGGGCGACGATACGGAATTTCGTCGAGATCGCACCAAGAATCGGTGAATTTCGGCTCCTTTTGGCAAATACGATTTCGTCTTAACTCAAGGTTTTGCGCCCGCCTAGCGCACCCCAGAAGATGGGGCCGCCTTCTCAATAGGGGATATTCATGACCGAGAAAGTTTACAGCAATTGCGGTGCCATAAGCCGACGCTCAGTCCACCAATCGTTGGCCGCGCTGTTGAGTGCACCGTTTGTTGCAAAAGCGACTGAAGCGTTCGGGCAGGAAAAGCTCGCCGGCAGTGGCGAAGTGGTCGTTTACAGTTATGGCGGCTCGTTTACGGAAAACTTGCGTAAATACGTCTCTGACCCCTTCACGAAGGCGACGGGCATCAGGGTTGTCGATGTGACAGCTGACAATTCCGAGCCTCAGATCAAGGCTATGCACGAAGCTGGCCGGGTCGACTGGGACGTGGCCTTCGTCAACGCCTTTTGGCCAGCCTACCTGGAGCTGCAGCAGGCCGGAGCGTTCATGCCCATCGAATACAGCCTTTGGGACGATGAAGACCTCAGGGGTGTGCCGGAATCTGCTCGCCTTACCAATGCTGTCGTGGCGTACCAAAACGCGAATCTGCTGGTTTATGATGAACGTGCTTTCCCGAAGGGCGGCCCGAAGAACTGGGCAGACTTCTGGAATATCGAGGAATTCCCGGGACCCAGGGGACTCCCTGCGAATGGTTTTATGGCTGATTTAGTGATTGCGCTGATCGCCGATGGCTTCACGCACAAGGGCTTGTGGCGACTGACTGACGACAAGGTCGATCGGGCGCTGAAGAAACTCGACGAGATCAAGCCACACATCGCGAAGTGGTGGACGGCAGGAGGCGAGCCCATACAGCTTCTCATAAGCGGTGAATACGCGCTGACGAGTTCGTACGATGGCCGTGCCCTGGCGGCTGTCAAGCGGGGAATTTCGATTCGCATGGTATGGGATGGCGCTACTCTAGCGGATAATTACTGGACTGTTCTTAATGGGGGGCCGAACAGCACAAATGCGCAGAAGTTTATCGCATTTGTGAATCGAGCCGAAATAGCAGCCGGTTTTACGCAAGGGACCGGCTATCCCGGCCCGAACACAAATCAGCTAAAGTACTTGCCAGCCGACCTCGTGCCGCTGGTTAGCATAAACCCCGACAACGCGGCAAAGGCAGTCCGGTGCGATGTTGCCTGGTTTTTGGAGAAACGTGCGGATGGCAAGACCAACACGGATCACATACAGGAGCGCTGGCTGGCATGGCGGGCACGATGATATCCACCGGTACGACGTCTTCTAATTCATCTTGAGCCAAGCCTACACGATCAGCTCGGCGAGCTTGCAAGCATCTTTCCTTGTGATGCCGCTCGCGGCTTCTGTTGCTTTACGTTTGGGGTGCAACTGGACGATGGCGGATTTCCTGCGCATCGGACACTCCGTCTCTGGCGTTGTTGAGGAACAGTGTTTCGATCACTGCGCTCTTCGTGCTTAACGAATTAGTCGTTTGTGAAGAACTGTTGCGGCTCAAAACATCGCTTGAGCCGAGGACGCCGGGACGATCTCGATGAAGGCTCGGATGATGTCACGCAAAAGCTCTGCGAGCCATCGCAGGAGCAGGCCGAAGTTGTAGCCGGCGCTGGCGAGGACGGCGTTGATGCGGTCGCCGACGCGGCCTTTGAGATAGTTGCGCTCCATGCGGTGCTCGGCCTTGACGTGGCCGATGACGGGCTCGACAGCCGCACGACGCTTCATCTCGCGTCGGATTGAAGCCGTGACGCGACGGACCTGGCCCGAGATCCAGACCCTGAACCGATGCGGGTAGTTGTGACCACGATACCCCTTGTCGACGTGGATGCGACGAGCCTCCACGCCGGTGAGCTTCTCCAGGTCGGCGATCACAGGGCCGAGCGTATGCCCATCAAAGGGATTGCCATGTAGGGCCTTGGCATGCAGCACGAACTGGCCGCCCTTCGGAGACGTCACGGGGGTGGCGATACTGACTTTGCAGCCAAATTCGTAGGGCGCGCGGGCTTTCCCCTTGCCGATGCACTCGACCTCCGGCGCATGTAACGCATAGACCTTGGGACCGCGCTGATGCTGATCCTGGCTGCGCACCTGTTGCGCTAAACCGAGCAGCGGGCCGAAGCGAGCCTCCAGCACCGTATCGCCATCAATCTTGCGGCGGATGTCGCGGATGATCCGGCCAAGCCGCGTCCGCAGGAACTTGAGCTGGCGCCGGGCGCGTTTGAACTGGTGGGCGTGGCTATAGCGGCCAACCATGATGGCGGCGCGCTTGGCCAGGTGCAGATAGCTCTGGCGCAGCGGCACACGGTTGCGCTTGGCGAGCCCGACGAGCTTGACGATTGCCCGATGCATCAGACGCGCATCGGTCGGATGGGCAACGGCCTTGGGCTGCACCGTGGTATCGACCACCACCCGCTCCAGGTCCTTGGGGCCGATCGCGCCAGTCTTGTGTGCCGCCGACAGACTTTCCTGGACCAGCGCGACGAGCTGTTCCTCGCCGAGCCCCTGGCGCCAACGGGTCATCGACGATCGATCGAACGGCAGACGGTGGCAAAAGCTCAATTCGCCGCAGAAGTATTGGTAGTAGGGATTCTCGATCCAGCGGGCGCACAGCACCTCATCCGACAGGTTGTGCATGTGCTTCAAAATGAACAGGCCGGCGACAAGCCGCGTCGGCAAGCCGGGCTGCCCCGACCCTGTTTGGCATACCGAACTAAAGCGCTCATCCAGAAACGTCCAGTCGATCAGCGCCGCCAACCGTACCAGCGGGTGGCCCATGTCGATGATTTGATCAAGGGCCGGAAGCAACAGGTCTTTCTGGCGATCATCCCGCGGTTTGCTCATCGCATTCCCCAATGTCGACGACCACGTCAGGGAATCACGAATCGCCAAAAGCAAAATCCCAAAACGCAAGAAAGCGAGGTCCGACACCTCGCTTTCCTGCAAAATCGAATATTATATCAAGACCAATTCTGCTTATTTCTCAGACCGATCCGTATTCTTCACGGACGACGAATTAGTCACCCTCGATATCCCGGAGCCTACCCGACTTTCGCCTGAAGCTAGGTGGTCTGGCCGAATACGGACGCGCCTGCGAACATTTGCCGTTCGCAACAACTCAGATGCGCTGATATTACCGTTGCGCAACGTACCTGTTGGGTGGTTGCTGCAGACCAAGATTCTCGCGAAGGGTTTCCCCCGCATATTCTGTTTTGAACATCCCTCTACGTTGAAGCTCCGGCACAACCTGATCGACAAACGTAGAAAGGGTACTAGGAAGTACCGGGAAAGAAATCAAGAATCCATCGCAGGCCTCTTCTCCGACCCATTGCTCCATGTAGTCAGCGACATCGGCCGCAGAGCCGCAACACGTGGGTTTGCCTCTCCTGTATTGCACCGCAATGTCCCGCAAGCTTAGGCCCTGTTCGATGAGTCCTGCGATATGATCAAAAAAGGTCTTTTGGAAATTGGACGTTGTTGGGACCCGGTCTCGCGGTATCGGTTGATCGAGCGGAAGATCTGACAGATCGGTCCCTAGATCCTGTCCCAGCTTCATCACACCGACATCCGGGTGTACCTTTTCCTCCCACCTGGCAAAAATCCGTTCGGCGTCAGATTTACTGTCTCCGATCACGACGGTTACGCCAGAGAGAATCTTGAGTTCGTTGGCGTTGCGACCATACTTACCCATGCGGCTTTTCAGATCGCGATAAAAGGCCTGCGCAGATTGAATGCTGGAGCCGGCCCCGAATACGACATCCGCGGTCTCCGCACCTAGTTCTTTACCGGGTTCCGAGGCGCCCGCCTGGAATATGACAGGGTGGCCCTGGGGAGGACGAGCGATATTGAGGCCGCCGAAAACCTTAAAATGCTTGCCGTCGTGGCCCAAGATATGGAATTTTTCGGGAAGGAACGAAAGGGCGTTTTCTTTGTCGTAGACAAAGGCGCCATCCTCCCACGTGTCCCAAAGCGCCTTGACTATTTCTACAAATTCGCGGGCACGTTCATAGCGATCTCCATGCGTTGGCAGGCGGTCCAAGCCATAGTTACGTGCGGCGTAATCGGTAGCGCTGGTCACTACATTCCATCCGGCCCGACCACCCGAGATGTGGTCGAGCGTGGCGAATTGACGCGCAATGGTGTAGGGTTCCGAGAAGCTCGTTGAAGCTGTAGCAGCAAGGCCGATTCTTGTCGTCGCCCCTGAAATCGCCGCTAACAAAGTAATCGGATCAAACACGTTCATAAAGTCCGGCGAACGGCTCGAAGCAAGCAGATGGTCTGTTCGGACGGCAGGAGTGTCGGTTATGAAAAACAGGTCGAATTTCCCCCGCTCGCATAGTTGCGCTATGCGCTGATAGTAACCAATGTCGTTTGAAGCGTTGCCCTGCGCCTCGGGCATGAGCCATGAAGCAGTATGAGACCCGTGCGGCTGATTGATCACTGCTCCCAGCACGATTTGTCGCTTCACCGCCATATTCGATGCTTTCGTATTCGAATTGCGCTCAGTCATGAATCTCCTTACTCGAAGTCGGTGCATGTTTTGTGCGAAAAGACGCGACAAGCTCGCAGCTTCGCGATTGGGTCGGGCTTAGCCCATCAACCATTCCCCTTCATGGGGTTCAGGTATCCTCCACAATACGGTGATATGGACCCTGGTAAAAAAGCAGAGGCGTCCGTCGATTAAAAAACTGATCAGGCCCGCAAGTATCCAGCACATTGCCAATAGCAATTATGTGATCTCCGGCCTCGTACTCAGCGTGATGAACGCAATCAAGGCAGACGATTAAACCCAGAATTTTGGGATTGCCAGCTCCGGTTGCTTCCCATCTCACTCCCGCCCATCGATCACCACCTGACTTTGCAAACTTATCGGAAATGTCCCTCTGCTCCTCCAAAAGGATGTTCACGCTGAAGCATCCCGTAGCACGTATTCGGGGCCAGGTTTTCGAGGTCGACATTATAGAAAGAGAGACCAGAGGCGGATTAAGCGAAACACTGTGAAACGATTGACATGTAAATCCTAAAGGCTCGCCGGAATCTAGCCCACATACTACAGTTATGCCAGAGGCATAATAACCGAGCATGCGCCTGAAATGCAAAGGATCAATCGAAGGGTTCATCTCAGGCGTCCTCTCCAGAGTTGTCGATGTTGCAATGGAGTAGTGACGCCACAGAAGCCACGGCTCGCAACGACTGCGTCACCTCACCGGCGACTTTGCTTAGAAACATGTCCAATTGATCCATATGCGCGGTAACAAAATAGAGTCCATGCACCGGCACTACGGCTTCGAGTTCGATCAGAAGTGGAGTAAGATTGGATACGGGCCCCATAGAGTGACCCAGATCAGCGCCTGTCATAAGCGAATAGCCACCACTCCCCGCAGTCCGCTCGCCGGGTATCGGTCGAGAAATGCCTTTAGCAGGCCCGTAAATGTCGCCTTGTAAGTTGGTGATGCAAACACGGCCAATTGACTTGAGGCTACTGCAGCATTTAGCTTCGCAATTTCCTCACAAGGCGATGTGAAAAGGTTGCCCGCGTGATCTGCTAAATCGACAACGACAAGCTCATACGAAGCCGAAGGAAAGAGCCGTTCGACCAGCTGTTCCCCAATCCTGCGCGTCCCGCGACGCCGGCTTTGGAGTGCCGCCAACCAAAGATAATTTGACCATTAACGACCCCAAGCTGTCTCGTTTACTGGCAGACGGCGCGGCCGAGAAAGCAGCTCGAGCTCACGGACCTGTGTCTGCCGACCGTCAGGATCTTTTGGCCTGACGGGATGACGACAGCTTATGTCGCATGTTCGAGAGGCATCATTTGTAGTTCGTGTCAAGGTTTGGTCGAACACACACACACACACACAGACCGCAATTTGGCTGGGTTCGCGAGAGACTGAGAGTGTAACTAAGGGTGGCGAAGAAGAAGATGGAGAGGCCGGGCATCTTCAGCGTGAGGCAATTTTCACTCGGCATCTCCACAGGAGTGAGCTCTGATACGGTCCGATACGAACATCTTCTTGGCCCCCTTGATGTCCGGGTCCTCATGGAAAAATCATCGCGTGAGCTGCTCATGCCCTTCCAACGCGCGCCCAGTGATAGACATGACGAAATTGCCAGCCGTAAACAACTTCAGCTGAGGGTTTGATCGCCCTCTTGGACATGTGGATGATGTCTCCGCGCTCGAGACTCCCTAATACGAACACCTGAATAAGCCTCCTCCCATCTTCGCCGAGACGACCGAGACCATGCTTGCCCCCACCATGATGACCGTCATTCGTCGGCAAGGCCAACACTCGGCCATCCGCCCAAAAAGAACGCGACCGCGGCCTCGACCCAAGCATCGTTCTTAGTCCGCACGTCAATTCAAGAAATCCGGCATCTCATCGTGAAGCTCAGCTAGCAGCGCATTCCGCACGCCCGCATCCTCACGTGGTCATCCCGGCGCAGGCTTATCAGGCGAACGCAGCCAAAACCCACTCAGAAGCAATTGCAACTCTGATTCTAAGACCAGCCGGCCTTTTTATTACAATCTCCGGGATGCGGCGGTCTTCCGTCGGATTGCACGTTCGAGTCTTCGGTTGAATTCATCGTGAAATGGCCAGTTGGCGCAGAAAAACATCCAGCGTCCAGGTTAAATGCGCCGTAAATCTGTCTTCGACATGAGTATCCTGAATGGAGAAGAATTCAATTGAACAGACGCGGCATCTACGAATGCCGAGGGGCTTATCGCTTGAGTGGGAACGAAGACTTCGGAGCTTATGCGGGATTGCGCTTCGAGTGCTTCCAATGAAAGACCTCTACAGGAAACCGGGTCGAAAGGAAGGAAGTTGAGTTTGATCCGTGAGCGAAATGCCAGCGATGCCGGAAAGGTGAACCTGGCCAGTCGATTGAACGGCAGCGAATTGTTGCTTTCGGTCGCGACGTCATTCTCAGCCGACTATCGTCAGGCGAGAGAGAAGTTCCTGAGGGCCCTTCCGCAGGCACGCCCGTTTGTGCTCGCGAATTTTCTAGGTCCACAAAACGAAGAGCTGGCTATCGATTCTGCGTGGGTCGGTGATCCGAAAGCGCAATGCGTGCTGGTCATTATTTCCGGTACGCACGGCCCGGAAGGCTTCTGTGGATCTGGCATTCAAATCGACTGGCTCGCGCTTCTTGAGGAGGGGAGGCTTCCGGATGGTGTCGCTCTGCTCTTCATTCATGGTCTCAATCCCCATGGCTTTGCTTGGGATCGTAGGGTCACGCAAGAAGGTTGCGATCTGAACCGCAACTTTGTCGATTTCGCTGCCGGAGCGCCGCCGAATCCCGGATACGACGAGCTGCGAGCGCATTTCGTGCCACCTGCTCTGCAGGGCCCCTCATTCGAGGTTGCGCGTGAAGCGATCCGTCAGTTCAAGCTTGAGCATGGCGAGCGAGCTTTTCAGATCGCTCGCAAAGCTGGTCAGTACAGCGATCCAGACGGAATGTTCTTTGGCGGATTTAATCGGTCTTGGTCCGCTTGCACGCTAGAGGCCATAGCTAATGTGTATGGGCTGGCCAGCCGCAAATTTGTCGCCATCATCGATGTGCACACTGGGCTCGGGCCTTACGGATATGGTGAGCTCCAGAGTGAACACGTCGCCGCGAGCTCGTCGCAAGCCGTCGCCGATCGCATGTTCGGGCCGAGTGTCACGTCTGCAGATCTGGGGACATCTGCGTCAATCCCCATCCATGGATCGCTGCAACTGTTTTGGGAGCGGCTCCTCGGTGACGGCCGGCATCTGTACCTTTGCTTGGAATACGGAACCTTCGACACTGAATCCGCCCAGCGGGTGCTGCTGGCGGATCAGTGGTTGCATGTGCACGGCGGCGGCGATCGGACCGCAGCGTTCGGGCGCGAGGTTCGTTCCCGCATGCGTGCCCATTTCTGTCCCGACGATCCTTCCTGGAAGGAGGCCGTGCTCTTTCGGGGCCGGCAGGTGCTGCGGCAGGCGCTATCGGGACTAGAGCAAATAGCAGGCGGCGGTTTCGCGTTGCAGCAAGCTTCCTGCACCGATAGCGGGTTACCTCCGCAAGCGGCGACCGGTAAAGCGGAATAGTGGACCATAGCCCAAAGGAGACTCTCGATGTCAAAGCGAACAATGAGTATCGGCGCTTCAATCCGCGGCCTTGGCTACAACGCCTCCGCTTGGCGGCATCCTGACGTCGATCCAACTGTACAGGAGTCGATTTCATTCTACGCCGACTTGGCTAAGAAAGCGGAAGCCGCAAAACTCGATTTCGTCTTTTTGGCCGACAATCTCGCTGCGACTTCGATCGAAGATCGCCCGAAAGGGGCGCTCGGCCGTGGCCACGACAACATTACGCTCGAGCCACTAACTGCGATGGCCGCGATCGCTGTACTGACTAACAGAATTGGATTGGTTGCAACCTGCTCCACCAGTTACCAGCAGCCGTATCATGTCGCACGTCAATATGCCTCGCTGGATCACATAAGCGGAGGCCGGGCGGCGTGGAATGTCGTCCCGTCATATCGACAGAGTGAGGGCGCAAATTTCGGTTTGGTGGAGCCCCTGTCGCACAACGAGCGATATGAGCGTGCGGAGGAGTTTATCACAGTAGTCCAGGGCCTCTGGCACAGCTGGGAACGCGACGCATTCATTTATGACAAGAAGTCTGGCGTATTCTTCGATCCGGCCAAAATGCGCGCGTTGCACCACCAAGGGAAATTCTTTCAAGTCGAAGGACCACTTACCGCAACGCGTTCACCTCAGGGTAGGCCGGCCATCTTCCAGGCCGGAGAATCAAGCGCAGGCGTTGACCTAGGAGGAAAGTTCGCCGATGCAGTATACACCGTCCCGTTAGAAAAGCCCGCAGCAATCAAACAGAGACAGGCTATTCGAGAGGTAGCGGTTCGGCACGGACGTAGCCAGGACGCGGTCAAGATCATTCCAGGGGTTCAGCCAATTGTCGCGGCCACAAAGAAGCAACTCGACGAGAAGTTGGAATTACTGCGTTCGATAGCCGACCCTCTCAAAGAGATGGGACGATTGATCATCCAGTTCAAGGAGATATCAAAGTACGATCTCGACGACGTTCTTGCTGAATCTTTCGTCGAATCGTGCGTCACAAGCTCAGCAAGACCACTAGCGGAGAAGGCCGTCGCATCTAAATGGACTGTGAGGCGGCTGTGTCAGGAGATGGCAGTGGGGCAGCAGCGAATTCTCGCAGGTACACCGGAAGAAATCGCCGCAGACCTTGCAGAATGGTTTGATAGCGGCGCATGCGATGGGTTTAACGTTTCACCCTCGCATCTGCCGGGCGGGCTTTCCGAGTTTCTGGATCAGGTGGTGCCGATCCTGCAGGATCGCGGCCTGTTTCGAGCGGAATATGCTGGACGCACATTGCGCGAGCATCTCGGTGTGGCGGGCGGCGGGCCATAATCAGCGGCCTGTTTCGAAAAGTCGTCTGAAACTTGAGCAGAAATACGCAAGCTGCGGTTGTCAGCTGGCGTACTCACGAGATTAACTGAGCAAGGTGCAATCCATGGAGCAGTCCTACCTTTCACCAATTGATTCGCGTTCGCTTCGATATGCTCTGGGCCGCTTTGCCTCTGGAATTACCATCATCACAGGGGTGGTCGATACCGTGCCGACTGGGTTCACATGTCAGTCGTTCTATAGCGTCTCGCTGGCCCCGCCATTGGTCTCTTTCTGCGTCATGAAAACATCTAAGAGTTGGCCCGGGATCCGCTCGACTCGTCGCTTTACTGTTAATGTTCTTTCCGAAGAGCAGCAGGCAATCTCAGATGCTTTTGCAAAATCCGGGTCAGAAAAGTCGAAACAGGTTGATTGGGCTGTATTTCCGGGCGGGCAGGCGATCATTGCCAATACCCTTATGTGGTTAGATTGTTCACTTCACTCGGAGCACGAGTTCGGCGACCACTTCTTGGTTATCGGTCAGGTCGAGAACATGAGTCCGGTTGATTGGAATAACCAAGGGAATCCTTTGATCTACTTCAGAGGCCGGTACTGCAACCTCCAGAGCTGATCGTACTGCTGCATTCTAAAAAATGGCAGCGTGTGGCGTGTATTGAACACCACGCCTCGTGCTCTGTTGCGTAATCGTGGGCTGCTATCATCAAGCAAGGCGGGCGGACGGGTATTGAGGCCCTGAACAGAATGGCCGAACTCTAGGCGGACTTCGGAGGGATGGCCTCGCCCCGTGCGCCGCTATCTACGATCGAGCTTGGCAGGAATCCCTGAGTTCAGGCAAGTTGTGCGCCTCGGCGCATGAAAGGCATGACCGTTCCCTTGGCTTGTATTCAGCGCGAAGGTTGATGATCAATCAGCTTTCGTCGTTGTCTATTTGCGGCCTCTCACCGGCGAGTACGCGCAAGACCGTTAGCGAGTCAGGCTTGTGGATCCACGTCGCTCATTTTGGCCGTGGCGATCGGGCGATACGTCATCGGGGCAAAGTCACTGCCGCGGTCTACTAAGTCGGCTGAGGGAGCGTTTCGCACAGTTCGAGATAGTCGGTGAAGTGCGAGGGATTGGCTTGCTCGGAGCTGTCGAGCTTGTCGGGGACCGACAAGCAGAACGGTGCTTCGATCTGCAGCTCAAGATGGGGCTGGCCGGCCGAAAGCTGCTCGTGATCTCGAGCTTATTGCTCGAGCGCTGCCTCCCGGTGAGGTTTTGGGCTTTGCGGCGCCTCTCGTTGTTTCGAATAGTGAGATTGACATGATCGTTGATCTTGCGCATCCAGCGAACGAAGAACGTAATGGACGAGCTCGCGAAATATTCGAGGATTCATGGTTAAAGTGTCCTTGACCTGACACGATTTTTTTGCCCCTCGAAACTGCTGGCCGCCAGCCGCCGCTCCGATCGGCAACTCGCATCGAAATCTGCAGGAAAGCTCACCCGGCGATAAAGGCGCGAAGATCGTGGACAGCGTGTGACAAGCAGCAAGGCTAATGGCGGCGTTAGTTCCCGGGATGCCGCAGGAGTTTCCAGTCTCCGTGTCGCGCAACAACGGATGCGATATTCATTTGGCCGGTGGCCGTTGAAGAATCGTGTCTCCCGGCGTGGAGAGCTAGGAGTTTAGTCCCGGCATTTGCTGGAGCGGGTTGAGTTTGAATCGTTCGGGCTGGGAAGTCCAGCATTTGCAAATGTATTCGTAGGGTGTGAGGCCCTTCAGGGTCTTCAGCCGCCGAGCA
>NZ_PGVG01000067.1 GCF_002795245.1 Bradyrhizobium forestalis
GCCCCCGCACCGAAGCCGCAGATCGACGCCGCGCTGCCCCCGCCGCCACCGCCGGTGAAACCGATTGATCCCGGTCCCGCGCCGAGCACGGACAGCGGGCCCAGTGCCGCCGTCCTGGCTGACGATCCCACGATCAAGAGCCTGACCGCCAAGATTGCCGCCAACCCGGACGACGTGAACGCGCTGTACCGGCGCGGCCAGGTCTATGCCAGCAAGGGCGCCTACAACCTCGCCATCAAGGATTTTGACGACACCCTCCGGATCAATTCGAAGGATGTCGAGGCGCTGAACAACCGCTGCTGGACCCGCACCGTGGTCGGCGACCTCCAGGGCGCGCTGAAGGATTGCAACGAGGCGCTGCGGCTGCGGCCGAACTTCGTCGATGCGCTCGACAGCCGCGGCCTAGTCAACCTCAAGTCGGGTGCGGTGAAGAATGCCATCGCCGATTTCGATGCGGCCCTGAAGATCAACCCGCGCCTGACCTCCTCGCTCTATGGACGCGGCCTTGCCAAGCAACGCAACGGCTCGGCCCAGGAAGGGGCGCTGGACATCGCCAATGCCAAGGCGATGGATCCGAACATCGTTCAGGAATTCGCAAGCTACGGAGTGCGTTGATATTTTTTTGCGTTGAGGCCGTCCAAGCCTCGAACCTCGAACAGCCCTGGGAACACTAATGGGCGGATGCCGCAACAGTCCTTTTCCGGGCTTGTTGCTGGAATTTGGAAGCACGCGAGCTGGCTGCGCAGGAGGGACTGACTATGAGATCGGCTGCAAAAGGGCTTACCGCGATTCTGTCCATCATCACCGTCGGCGCCGCGCTGTCATTGCCGACTTCGGCCGTATACGCAGGCGATGACGGCAACAGCAAGAATGTCACCGAGGACGAGATCGTCCGCGCGCTGGCGCCAGCGCCGAAGAAACCCCTGACCCGCGGCCTCTCGATTGGCCCGCAGACCGAACCTGCGCCGAACGCGGCGGAGACCAAGCTGCTGCAATCCGTGCGCGGCCGCTCGACGCGCTCACTGTCGTCGACCGAGCGCGAGGAAATCGCCTCGGTCGCCAAGGACAAGCCGAACATCGATCTCGAAATCACCTTCGACTACAACTCCGCCAATATCAGCGCCAAGTCGATGTCCTCAGTGCAGGCGCTCGGCCGTGCCTTGACCAGTCCCGACCTGAAGGGCTCGACCTTCGTGGTCGCCGGCCACACCGACGCCGCCGGCGGCGAAGCTTACAATCAGGACCTCTCGGAGCGTCGCGCGGATTCGATCAAGCGCTACCTCGTCGAGAAGTACAGCATCTCCGCGACCGATCTCGTCACCGTCGGCTATGGCAAGAGCAAGCTCAAGAATCCGAGCCAGCCGCTGGCGGAGGTCAATCGCCGCGTGCAGGTCGTCAACATGGAAAACAAGACCACCGCATCGAAGTGAGCACGACGTAATCCTTTGCAGTGACAAGTCGTGATGTGGTGTAAGGTCTCGCTGCCAAAGCGCGTCCCGCAGCCTTGCGGGACGCCGCTTTATTTCAGGGAAACGCTCTGTTTGGGCCTCGCGCGGATGGCCGTGAGCCAGGTCAGGATGATTCCGCGATGAATTTGACTGAATATCTCAAGCCGGCCGGAACCGTCGTGTTCGTCGTCGCGCTCGGCGTCGGCTATTATCTGTTCGAGCATCGAAAGCGCGCCGAGCCGAAGGAGACGACGAGCGCGGCGCTCGTCATCGTGACGAAGTCGACCAATGCCTGCTTCTCCGACCTGGTGCGGGTGACCGGCTTCTTCGTGCCACGCCGCGAGGCAGTGGTCGTCGCCGACCAGGAAGGTTCCAGGGTCACCGACCTCTTGGTCACCGAGGGCACCATCGTCGCCGACAACCAGGAGCTGGCGCGCCTGACCGCGCCGCCGCAGATTCCAGGCCAGCCGCAGCGACCCGGCCCGCAAGGCCCGGTCTCGATGAAAGCACCCGCGCCGGGTCTCATCACCGAGGTCCGCACCATCGTCGGCGCGCCGACCTCGCCGCAGGCCGGTCCGATGTTCCGCATCGCGGTCAACAATGAGATCGAGCTCGACGCCCAGGTCCCGGCGGTGCACATGTCCAAGCTCAGTTCCGGCGCGACCGTGCGCATCAGCCGCGACGATGCGCCCGATTTGATCGGACGGGTCCGGCTGGTTGCACCCGAAATCGACCGTACCACCCAGCTCGGGCGCGTCCGCATCAGCGTCACCAACAATCCCTCGCTGAAGGTCGGCGTGTTCGCTCGCGCCTCCATCGATGCCAAGCGAAGCTGCGGCGTTGCAGTGCCCAAGACCGCGATCGATCATCTGACGGTGCAGGTCGTCAAAGGCAACATCGTCGAGACACGCAAGGTGCGGGTCGGACTGTCGTCCGACAGCGCGACGGAAATCCTGGAAGGGCTCGAAGTCGGCGAAATCGTCGTGGCCGACGCCGGCTCTTCGCTCCATGACGGCGACCAGATTAAGACCATGTTCGCCGATGAACTCGATCGCACGCGGGTACGCTGATGGCTCTCAATATCTCGGCATGGTCCATTCGTCATCCGCTGCCGTCTGTCGTCTTTTCGATCATCCTGCTGGTTCTTGGCTGGACCTCCTTCACCAAGCTCGCGATCACACGGCTGCCCTCGGCCGACATCCCCGTGATCTCGGTTGCGGTCTCACAGTTCGGCGCGGCGCCAGCCGAGCTCGAATCCCAGGTCACCAAGACGGTTGAAGACGCGGTCTCCGGCGTCGAGGGCGTCAGGCACATCACCTCCTCGATCACCGACGGCCTCTCGGTCACCACGATCCAGTTCGCGCTCGAGACCAACACCGACCGCGCGCTCAACGACGTCAAGGACGCGGTGACGCGCGTGCGCTCCAACCTGCCGCAGAACGTCACCGAGCCGCTGATCCAGCGCGTCGACGTCATCGGCCTGCCGATCGTGACCTATGCTGCGATCTCGCCCGGCAAGACGCCGGAGCAGCTCTCCTATTTCGTCGACGACGTGGTCAAGCGCGCGCTGCAAGGCGTGCGCGGTGTCGCGCAGGTCGAGCGCATCGGCGGTGTCGAGCGCGAGATCCTGGTCTCGCTCGATCCCGACCGCCTGCAGGCCATGGGCCTGACCGCCGTCAATGTCAGCCAGAGCCTGCGCGGAACCAATGTCGACGTCGCCGGCGGCCGCGCCGAGATCGGCAAGAACGATCAGGCGATCCGCACGCTCGCCGGCGCCAAGACGCTGGGCGATCTCGCCGGCACCATGATCCCGCTGTTCGGCGGCGGCGAGGTCCGGCTCGACGATCTCGGCACCGTCACCGACACCATCGCCGACCGCCGCACCTTCGCCCGCTTCAATGGCGAGCCGGTGGTCGCGCTCGGCATCAAGCGGTCCAAGGGCGCCAGCGACGTGAAGGTCGCCGAGGCCGTGCAGAAGCGCATCGACGCGCTGAAAGCCGCCTATCCCGAGGTCGACCTGAAGCTGATCGATACCTCGGTCGAATATACCAAAGGCAATTACCACGCGGCGATCTCGACCTTGTTCGAAGGCGCCATCCTCGCCGTCATCATCGTGCTGCTGTTCCTGCGCGACCTGCGCGCGACCATCATCGCCGCGATCTCGCTGCCGCTATCGATCTTCCCGGCATTCTGGGCGATGGACCTGCTCGGCTTCTCGCTGAACCTCGTCAGCTTCCTCGCCATCACGCTATCGACGGGTATTCTGGTCGACGACGCCATCGTCGAGATCGAGAACATCGTCCGGCACATGAACATGGGCAAGTCGCCCTACCGTGCCGCGCTGGAGGCCGCCGACGAGATCGGCCTTGCGGTGATCGCGATCTCACTGACCATCATCGCGATCTTCGCACCGGCGAGCTTCATGTCGGGCATCGCCGGACAGTTCTTCAAGCAGTTCGGCATCACCGTCTCGGTGCAGGTGTTCTTCTCGCTGCTTGCCGCGCGCTTCGTCACGCCGGTGCTGGCCGCCTACTTCCTCAAGCACAGTTCGCATGAGGAGCCTCCGCCCGGCCGCATCTTGCGGTCCTATCACGGGATCGTGGCCTGGTCGGTGAAGCACTATTTCATCACCGTGCTGATCGGCCTCGGGATCTTCGCCGCCTCGATCTGGAGCATCACGCTGCTGCCGCAGGGCTTCCTGCCGGCCCAGGACAGCGCCCGCTCGCTGCTTGCGCTCGAGCTGCCGCCGGGCACCCAGCTCGCCTACACTGAAAAGGTCACCGAGGACATCGTCGCGCGCCTGCGCAAGCGGCCCGAAGTAAAGAGCATCTTCGTCGACGGCGGCCGTGTCCCGCCGGGGACCCAGGAAGTCCGGCGCGCCGCCCTGATCATCAACTACACGCCCAAGGACAGCCGCGACATCACCCAGCGCGAGCTCGAATTCTCGATCAGCCAGGAGCTGGAGAACGTCCCCGATATCCGCTTCTGGTTCCTGGACGAGAACGGCCTGCGCGCGATCTCGCTGGTGGTGACCGGCGTCGACCCCAACATCGTCAACAATGTCGCAAGCGAGCTTGCGACGCAGATGAAACGTATTCCCACCATCTCCAACGTGATCTCGGAGACCTCGCTGGAGCGGCCCGAGCTGCGCATCGAACCGCGCGCCGATCTCGCCGCACGGCTCGGCGTCTCCACCGAAAGCCTGTCGCAGACCATCCGTGTCGCCACCATCGGCGACGTGGGACCTGCGCTCGCCAAGTTCGACGTGGGCGATCGCCTGGTGCCGATCCGCGTGCAGCTCGAAGATGCCGCGCGGGGTAATCTGAAGACGCTCGAGCAGCTCCGCGTCCCGCTCGGCGAGCACGGCGAGAAGGGCGGCGTGCCGCTCTCGGTCATCGCCGACGTCAAGCTCGACCAGGGTCCGACCAGCATCAACCGCTACGATCGCGAGCGGCAGGCGACCGTTGCCGCCGACCTCGTCGGCTCCGCCGCGCTCGGCGATGCCACCAAGAAGATCTACGACCTGCCGGTCATGAAGACCCTGCCGAAGGGCGTGAAGGTCTCGCCCTCCGGCGACGCCGAAAGCCTGAACGAATTGTCGGACGGCTTCGCGACCGCCATCACGGCGGGACTGATGATGGTCTACGCCGTGCTGGTGCTGCTGTTCGGCACCTTCCTGCAGCCGATCACCATCCTGTTCTCGCTGCCGCTCTCGATCGGCGGTGCCATCGCGGCCTTGCTCGTCACCGGCAAGCAGCTGACCACGCCGGTGTGGATCGGCATCCTGATGCTGATGGGCATCGTCACCAAGAACGCGATCATGCTGGTGGAATTCGCCATCGAATCCATCCACGCGGGCAAGCCGCGCGAGGAGGCCATGATCGACGCCGGCATGAAACGCGCCCGCCCGATCGTGATGACCACGATCGCGATGGCCGCGGGCATGATGCCGAGCGCGCTGGCAGTCGGCGCCGGCGGCGAGTTCCGCTCGCCGATGGCGCTCGCGGTGATCGGCGGCCTGATCTTCTCGACCATCCTGTCGCTGGTGTTCGTGCCCGCGATGTTCATGGTGATGGACGATTTCGGCGCCCTGATCTGGCGCTTCGCCAAGCGGCTCATCGTGCACAGCGAGGATGCCGAGGTTGCCTCTCATCACGAAGCTGGGCCGGTACCGAAGAGCGTCGCGCGTCCAGCTGCGGAGTAGGCGTACGAAGCGTGCTCATAAGCCTACTCGTTCCGCGCGATCGCCGTCAGCTTGGTCATGTTCCGCAGCAATATCCGGCCGCGCTGGAGATCGAGGATGGCGTCCTTGCGCCAGGCCTGAAGCTGGCGGTTGACGCTTTCGCGGGCGGCGCCGACGAAGACGCCGAGCTGCTCCTGCGAGATGTGGACCTCGGAACCGAAATCGGCGGCGAGCGCGCAGAGCCGCCGCGCCAGCCGCACCGGCAGCGGCTGCAGCATGGATTCCTCCATGCGCTCGCTCTGCCAGCGGATGCGCTGGCACAGCAGCGCGATGATCTTGATCGCGACCTTGGGCTCGCGCTCGAGGAAGCCGAGGAAGTCTTCGCGCCGCAGCACGAACAATTCGCTGGCCTCGCCTGCGGTGGCGTCCGCCGTGCGGTTCTGGCCGTCCAGCACCGCGACCTCGCCGAACAGGTCGCCCGGCCCCATGAAATTCAGCGTCAGCCGGCTGCCGTCGGAGGCGCCGGTCTCGATGCGGACCTGGCCACGGCGCACGCCGAACAGCGCGTTGCCGGGATCGCCCTTCTGGAACAGCACCTCGCCGTTCCCCAAATGCTGGGTGTGACAGAGATTGGACAGCCGCTGGAGCTCGTCTGCGCCGAGATCGGCGAACATCGGGTTCATCTTCAGGATGACCGCAAATTCGGCCTGCTTGCTCATGTCAATGTCCTTGTGAACGTCCCGGTCATTGTTGGCGGCAAATCGCTTGAAACCGTCAACGTCAGGATCGCGTAAAACCGCGCCGGGGAAGTGTGTCATAAGTCACATAACTTTGCAGCACCCCCTGACTATTTTTACGCGCTTGGAGCCGCTTCCCGTCCGGGGATAAACTCAAGGCGCAAAGGACGGGTCATCTGCCGGATTCGACGCCGGTTGTCCGTCGTTGGAAAGTCGACATGAGAGCATTGAAATTCGCCGGCGGGGCTTTGGCCGCCGTCATCATCGTGATCGCACTCTTGCTGGTGGTCGGGATCCCCTCGGGCCTCCTGACCTCGACGATCGCCTCGCGCGTCGAGAGTGCGACCGGCTACCGCCTGTCGATCGACGGCACCAGCAAGATCAGCCTGTGGCCGACGCTGAACGTCACCCTGAACGACCTCACGCTTGCCGACCCCCGGGATCGCAGCGGCATCACGCGCCTGACGGTCGACAGCGTGCAGGCCGACATGTCGCTCGCCAGCGTATGGTCGGGTCGCCCTGAGATCAGCGAGCTCGTCGTCACCCATCCCGTGCTCTATCAGCCGCTGCTGCGTGAGCGCCTGCCGAGTGCCGGCGCCCTGTCGAAGTCGCTCGCGCTGGATAGCAATGGCGCCACGATCGACCGCATCAAGGTCATCGACGGCGAAGTCGCGTTCTCGCGCCTGCGCGATCGTGTCGAGGGCCGCATCAGCGCCATCAACGCCGACGCGACCGTCGACCGCGACCGCAGGGTCGATATCACCGGCACCGCGCGCGTCGGCGAGCATCCGACCAAGTTCGACATCAAGGCGACCACGCCGGCGTCGCCAGGCGAACGGCCGACCGTTCCGGTGGATTTCGCCATCGACATGCCCGACGTGCTGAAATCCCAGCTCACCGGTCACGCCGAGATGCGGCTCAATGGCGATGTCGTGATGATCAACGGCGTGAATGGCAGGCTCGGCGACGGCACATTCAACGGCTGGGCTTCCGTCGACATCGCGAGCAAGCCGCTGGTCAAGCTCGATCTCGACTTCCAGCGGCTCGCGATGCCGCTGGCGAAATCGCCGGACGGCGTGTCCGGGCAGCCCTGGAGCAATGCGCCGATCGCCGTCTCCGGGCTCAACTATGTCGATGCGCAGGTGAGGATCTCCGCGAACGAGGCCGTGATCGGCGATGCGCGCATCGCGCCGCTGGCGCTCGATGCCAAGCTCGCCGGCGGCATGCTGAAGGCCGGCACCGCCAATCTCGGCGCTTATGGCGGTCAGGTGTCGGGCGAGGTGATCCTGGATGCGACCACCGGCGCGCCGAGCTTTGCCATGCATTCCGATCTCGTCGGCGTGCGTGCGCTGCCGCTGCTCCAGGGCCTCGCCGAATTCGACCGGATCGACGGCAAGCTGCAGGCCAAGCTCGCCCTGCGCAGCGCCGGCAACAGCCAGCGCGCGCTGATGGCGAACATGCAGGGCACGGCCTTCGTCAATTTCCAGGATGGCGCCATCCGCGGCATCAATGTCGCGCAGATGATCCGATCGCTGACGACGAGCACGCTGTCCGGCTGGCAAGGAAGCCAGAACGGAAACCAGGACCCCAGCCAGGAGCAGAGCACGGATCTGTCGCAGCTCTCGGCCTCCTTCCGCATCGACAAGGGCCAGGCGGTGACGACCGATCTCAATCTGATCGGACCGCTGGTGCGCGTCACCGGCGCCGGCACCATCGCGCTCGATACCAAGATGATGGGCTTTCGCGTCGAGCCCAAGCTGGTGATGACGACCGAAGGCCAGGGCCGCGCTAACGAGCCGGTCGGGTTCGGCATTCCCGTGATGATCCAGGGCAGCTGGTCGCAGCCGCGGATCTATCCTGACATGGCCGGCGTGCTGGACAATCCGGACGCCGCCTATGCCAAGCTGCGCGAGATGGGCAAGGGCCTGTTCGGCCCCGACGGCGCCGGGCTCGGCAACATCCTGGGCAACCTCGGTCTCGGTGGCACCACCGCACCTGGCGGCGGCAATGCAACCGGCAATACCAATCCGCAAGCCCAGCAACCGGGGCAGAACAATCTGCTCGGCGGCCCGCTGGGGGAGGCGATCGGCAATCTGCTCCAGCAGGGGCTTTCCAATGGCGCAGCAACCGGCACTGGCACCGGCCGCAGTCGCAGCCTGCCGGCAACGCCCTCCACACCGGCGCCGCAGGCCTCGCCAGCCCCCGCCCTGGAGGACCCGCCGCTCGCGCAGCAGGATAGTCAGCCAATGAACGACGTGCTGCGGCAGCTCTTCAATCGATAAGTTCAGGCCAATCCCCTTACATTGGCTTTCCCGTCCGCTGCCTGCTCCGAACGGATGGGGCTGCGACAATTCACCACCGGTCCACCTGCCCGGGAGACCACAGGGAGTAACCACACCGGCCGGTCCGCCGGGCGCGCGACGGCCCGTTGGCCCAAATTGTGGTAGAACGGCCCGGAAGGGCCTGTACGGCCCGTAGCGCGCAGCGTCAGTGGCGGCGCGAGAGGATCGGGATGGCAGGAGCGAACGACAAGACACGATCTCTGCGCGAGGGCCTGTTCGCCAAGTACGTCGTCTCCCTCGTCGGCCTCGTCGTGTTCGTCCTCGCCGTCAACGGCGCGATGGAGACCTGGATCTCCTACCGCGCCACAAGGACACAGCTGACCGACGGGCTGGAGGAGAAGGCGCAAGGCGCCGCCCGGCGGATCGAGCAGTCGATCTCGGAGCTCGATCGCCAGATCAGCTGGGTGACGCGGGCGAGCCAGGACACGCTGGAGAAGCGCCGCGCCGACTACGCCTCGCTGCTGCATCAGGTCTCGGTCGTCAACCAGCTGTTCCAGCTCAACGGCGACGGCCGCGAGGTGCTGCGCGTCTCCAGGCAGTCGACCACGACAGGCGGCAGCGCCGATCTCTCCCGCGACATGCGCTTCACCGACGCCGTCGCCCGCGGCGTCAGCTATGCGCCGGCCTGGTTCGCCGACCGGACGCCGTTGATGTCGATCTCGGTGGCGCATTCCGGCTTCAATGCCGGCGTCACCGTGGCCGAGATCGATCTCAGCTTCCTCTCCGATTTCCTGTCCGACGCCCAGGTCGGCAAGGCCGCCTTCGCCTATGTCGTCGACCCCCGCGGCCGGGTGCTGGCGACGTCATCGAAAGGACCCGACATCGGCAAGGACCTTTCCAAGCTGCCGCAGGTTGCGGCCGCGATTGCGCCCGGCCACGAGCCCGACACGTCGGGCACCGACTTCAACGGCCATGCGGTGATGAGCGCCGCGAGCATCGTGCCGAAGCTCGGCTGGAGCGTGCTGTTCGAGCAGCCGACCACGCAGGCCCTGATGCCGATCCGCGATCAGCTGGTGCGCATCGCGCTTCTGATCGGCATGGGCCTGTTGGTCGCGATCCTCGCCGGCACGCTGCTGGCCCGCCGCATGATCATCCCGATCACGGCGCTGCGCGACGGCGCGCACAAGCTCGGCGAAGGCGATTTCAGCCACCGCATCGACGTGCACACCTCCGACGAGCTGGAAGACCTCGCCGGGCAGTTCAACCGCATGGCCGACCAGATCCAGGAGACCTATTCGAACCTGGAGACCAAGGTCGACGAGCGCACCCGCGATCTCGCGCAGTCGATCCACGAGCTCAAGGTGCTGGAGGAGGTCGGCCGCGCGGTGGCCTCCTCGCTCGATCTCAACGCGGTGCTTGCGACGATTGCTTCCCGCGCGATCGAGATCACCCGTGCCGACGCGGTGCTGATCTACGGCTTCGACGCCGAGGCGCGCCGCTTCAACCTGGTCGAGGCTGATGGCATCGACAGATCCGCCGAGGGTGCGCATGTCACCATCGACGAAGGCGGGAACATCCTGAGCGACGCCGCCAGAAGCGGCGAGCCGATCGCGCTTGCCGAGCTCGGCGAGGCCGCCGAGCAGCCGCTGCGCGAGGTCGCGCTCGCTGCCGGCTTCAACTCGGTGCTGGTGGTGCCGCTGATCGACCAGCAGGGCACGCTGGGCGCGCTGGTGGTGCTGCGCCGCGCCGGTGGCGAGTTCGCCGGCAGCGTCATCGGATTGATGCGCACCTTCGCCAATCAGGCCGTGCTGGCGATGCGCAATGCGCACCTGTTCACCGAGGTCGATCACAAGAGCCACGCGATCGAGGCGGCGAACGAGACCGTGCGCGCCCAGGCCGACAAGCTGCGCGTGCAGACCGAGCAGCTCAAGGACTGGAACAAGTCGCTGGAGGAGCGCGTCAAGACCCAGCTCGGCGAGATCGAGCGCATCCGCAAGCTCGAGCGTTTCCTGGCGCCGCAGGTGGCGCAGCTGATCGCCTCCTCCGACAGCCCCGAGGGGCTTCTCACCAGCCAGCGCCGCGAGGTCACGGTGGTGTTCTGCGACCTGCGCGGCTTCACCGCGTTCACGGAAGCGACCGAGCCGGAAGAGGCGATGAACGTGCTGCGCGAATATCACGCGGCGCTCGGCAAGCTGATCTTCAAGTACGAGGGCACGCTCGACAAATATGCCGGCGACGGCGTGATGATCCTGTTCAACGCGCCGATCCAGTTCGAGGACCACATCAAGCGCGCGGTGAAGATGGCGGTGGAGATGCGCGATACCATCGGCCCCTTGACCGAGCGCTGGCGCAACCGCGGGCATAGCCTGGGGTTCGGCATCGGCATCGCGCTCGGCTACGCCACGCTCGGCCAGGTCGGCTTCGAGCAGCGGCTGGAATATGCCGCGATCGGCAGCGTCACCAACCTCGCCTCCCGCCCCTGCGGCGAAGCCAAGCCCAACCAGATCGTGGTGAGCCGCCGCGTCTACGGCATGGTCGAGCCCTGGGTGGAGGCGCGCGCGCTCGACGATCTCCAGCTCAAGGGATTCAATCATCCGGTCCTGGCGATGGAGATTTTGTCTTGGCGCGAGGAGGTGGAGAACGTGGTGGATGCGGGGGTGGTGCGGCGACGGGGGTAGCTCCGCTTAGGCCGCGCACTGAACTTGTAAGAAAGGCTTACAAGTTGACGCCGTCGCGGTCGAATCGAAAAAATCGAAAACAACCCTATGCACTGTAGACAGGGGCTGACGGCATGGCGCCCCCTCACGCCCCCCGCTTCGGCCCGAGCGCCTCGAACCCCGCCTTCTGCTCGTCGCTCAGATCCGCCTCGAAATCGTCGAGCGCATCAGTGACGCCGCCGACCGCTTCCAGCATCGTCGCCAGCCGCGCCTTCACCGCCGCGAGGCGGGCTTGCGGGGTCGCGGCGGGGGCGGTCGGGCAGGCGCTCAGCGTCTGCATGGTGCGCAGCGTGGTGTCCTGAAGCACCTCGAGGCGGGCGCGGGCGATCTCGTCGAGCTTGAGTGTGGCGGCGATGTCGGCGGCGGGCCATTGCTGCCGGGGGAGCTGCTCGTATTGGCGCTGCGCCTTTTCGTCATAGCGGGGATCGTAGTCGGGCTGGCAGGCCTTGGCCGCCTGCGCGTCCCTGGTCATGTCCTTGGCCGCGTCCTTCATCCCATCCTTCATCCCATCCTTGGGCTGGCGGGACGCCAGCGCGGCGCGACGCTCATTGGCGAGGGCGTTGAGCCTGGCTTTCTGGTCGTCGTTGAGCAGGCCGACGAATTTCGTCAGCGGCGCTTCGATTGCGTCCGTCGCCTTGATCATGGCCTCGAGGCGCTCGCGCATCAGGCCGAGGCGCTCGGAGGCATTCGCGGGGGCCTGCGCCGGGCAGGCGGTGCGGATGGTATCGCGCGCGGAATTCCAGGCGGATGCGAGCTCGTCGAGCGCGGTGCGCTGCAACTCGCTCGGCGCAACGGCGCTCGCGATGCGGTCGACCGGCAGGCCGCCGGTGTCGCTGGCCTCGCAGAGCGTTTCCGCGGACGGGATTTTTCGCGCGCGCCGGCCTTGCGGGCCGGTGTAGGCGGCGAGCTCCGTCGCGGCGTAGGGCGTGAAGAGTGCGGCATAGATGTCGCCGTAGCCGTAGAGCGAGACGCTGGTCGCATCGCCGAGGATGATTGCGGTGGTGAGATCGTCATGCGCGAACGGCCAGAACACCGGGCCGGTCCAGCCGTAGCTGCCGTCGGGATGGCGCCACCAGCCCTGCGCGCGGCGGCCGCCTTGCCAGCCCGCCAGCGCAGCTTGCGCCGTGAGGGCCGCACGCAGGACGTAAGGGTTGGATAATTGGCCGCGCTCGGCCCCGCGCGGGTCCTGCGACCTCAGCGCAGCGGAGCGATAGCGCCCACCACGCACGGCCATGCGGGAATGGCGCAGCCGCGACAGGCCCATCATGTGGCCGACGGCGAAACGCGCAACCCCGAGCGGACCGCCACGCAATCCGAACTGCGCCTCGGCCTTCCCGGGCAGCAGCACTGCCGCAATCACGAGAGCTGCGCCGGCCAGCGCCAAGCCCATGCGTCCCGACAAGATCGCTGACCTGACCGCCGATCTGGCCACGTCTTCCCTCCCGCGCGCGCAATGCGTCGCATCACAATGACGCGCGAGGGAACCGATTGTTCCGCGGCGATGCAGGGCAAAGCGTCGCGGCGCTCGCCGGCCATGCCGGTGCGGCGTCACTGCGCCTTTTGCGGCATCACGAACGTCTGCCCGGGATAGATCAGGTTCGGATTGTGGATCTTGTCGCGGTTGGCGTTGAAGATCACCCCGTAACGGGCACCGTCGCCGTAAGCCAGCCGGCTGAGGGCCCACAGGCTGTCACCCCGGGCGATGACCCGGCTGCCGCCGGCTTCCGGTGTGGTGGTGAGCACGTCCGCCGGCGAGGCCGATGCGACTGCCGTCGCCGCCGGCGCGTGCGCAAGCGCCCTGGGCTTCGGCCCGCCGATCAATTTCGGCCGGGCCGCTTGCCTGTCGGGCACTGACGCCAGGCGCGGCGAGGCCGATGGCAGGGCGGCCACGACCTCCGGCTTGTCGTCGGGCTTCTCGGCCTGCTTCGCCTCCTGCTTCGCGGCCGGCGCGGGCCGCGCGGGCGGCGGCGCCGCCGCGGCAATGGTCACCGGCATGGTCCGGCCGGACTCGGTGACCGTGCCGTCCGGTGCCTTGGCCCGCAGCGTCAGTTCATAAGAGCCGGCAGGAAGCTGCGGTGGGGTCATCACGAACTGGCCCGAGGCGTCCGCGACCACGGCATCGAGCGGCTTGCCGTCGCGCAGCAGCTCGACCCTTGCACCCGGCGTGGCGCGGCCCGCAATCACCGCCGCCTCGCCGTGCTCGTCGACGCGGGCGACGTCGAACCGGGGACCGCTATCCGCAACCGCCGGCGCCGGCTTGACCGGTGCGAGATCGCCGAGCGCGGCCACCTGCTTCTGGGTCTCGGCCAGCGCGCCCGCCTTCGGCTCGGAGGCCGGTGCAGGCGGCGCGCCGGCGGCAAGCTTTGGCTGTTCCGGCTTCAGCTCTGGCTTCAGCTCTAGCTTGGGCTCTTCCGCTTTGGGCTCCACCTTGAGCTCGACCCTGGCCTCAGCTTTGGGTTCGACCTTGGCCTCCGGCTTGGCGTCGGGCTTGGCATCGGGCTTGGCGGCGACGACGGTCTTCGTCCCGTCCGGCAGCAGGCGGCGCAGCTCGGTCGGGCCGATGACCAGTGCGGTGCCGACCAGCGCGAGCAGACAGAAGGCAATGAAGGCCTTGGATGCGGTGATCATCTGAAAAGGACCTTGAGTGGCAAATCAGCCGAGGTCGGCAAGGTGCGCCGATTTGGCTGCGGCAGCAAGACGGTCGATGGGACTATGCCTCCGTCCCAGCGCGTGGCGGAATGAACCGGAGCCATCCCGCCGGCGTCCAATTATCGAGGCCATATCGCGGCATTTCTTCAGGGAATTTCTCGTGACCGTATTTTTTCGCACCGCGCCATGGCTGGCGCTGGCTCTGACGCTGGCCGCTTCCCCCGCACTCGCCGCCTCCGGCCCGCCGCCAGGTTACATCCTCACCGACAATGCCGATCTCGCCTTCACCTCGCCCGACGGCGCCACCAGGCTCGAGCAGTACATGAAAGACAGTGAAGATCTTTTCGGTGTCAAATGGCAGGTCTGGGCGCGACGCGGCGAAGAGAGGACCGAGCTGAAGCCCGAGCAGGGCTATCCGGCCGGCTTCCGTTTCACGGGCGACTCGCAATGGCTGGTGCGGATGCAGAAGACCGGCTCGGGCGAGCAGGATTTGTTTCTCTACCATTTCGAGAGCGGCGCCTTCGTCAACGCGACGAAGAAGCCGCTCAGCGATCTCGCCTGGACCTATTTCCACAGCCGGCCCGACACGAGGAAGATGAAGCTCGACTACCACATCTCGGCCAATCTGATGAAGGGCACCGAAGATGGCTATCGCTGGCTCGGCGTCGACTGGCCCAACAACCGCTACCTCCTGATCTCACTGTCGGGCGAGATGGACAAGCATCCGAAGACCGTCGCCGTGAAGGGATTGGCGGATTGGAAATGCCGCTATGACCTCAAGACCGGCAAGTTCGACGTGCCCAAGATGTTCGCCAAGGGCAATGCGGAAGCGCTGAGGTGGGAGATCAAGCGGTGAGATCTCACCGCCTCCACAAGATCGACATGCCCGGGCTTGTCCTTTGGCTTGTCCTTGGCTTGTCCCGGCCTTGAGAGTTCGAGGCGCTCTACCAGCCGCTGGTCGACCTCGCAGCCGGCACGAGGTGCGGCGCCAGCTCGGATGCAGCCAGATGCAGGGCTGGCCATTCAGCCCGGCGGTGCCCGCGGCGAAGTTGAAGCAGCTGCTGGCAGCGCAGGCGTTCGCGGCCTAGCGGGAATGTCCGCTCCCCAAGGGAGCGGACACCAGGGCCGGCGTCGAGCTCGTCGACGAGGCTCGACAAGCGATCAGGTTTCGCGGCGCATCGCTCGTGGTTCTCGTCACCCCCGGTTGGATCGGCCTGCGGCGCTCGGCACGGGCGTGTTGAGCAGTTGCTGCTCCCACAGGAAGGCGATGCCGCTGCCGGCGGCATGCTGCACAAGCAGCTCCGAAAGCTCGGCGGCATGCTCGGTCCGGGCCCAGTCGCGCTGCCACTCCGAAGCCACTGCCAGCCACGTCATCATGTTCGCGCCGGCCGCGATCATGCGCTGGATGGCGACCTCGTGGGCCTCGACCGAAGTGCCGCCCGACGCATCGGTGACAACCGTCACGTCCCAACCTTCGCCGAGCGCCTGGATCGCCGGCATCGCGACGCAAATCTCGGTCCATAGGCCGGCGATGATGAGCTGCTTGCGGCCGGTGCGCTTGACCGCGTCGACCACCTTTTTGTCTTGCCAGGTGTTGATGAATGTCCGGTCGATCACCTCCTGACCGGGGAACACATCCGTGATCTGGGGGAAGATGAGACCGCCGCGATCGGCGATCACGCTCGTCAGGATGGTAGGAACGCCGAACGCCTTCGCGGCCTTTGCCAGCGCCGTCGAATTGTTGACCACCATGTGCGGATCGTGGCTGTTCAGATTCGAAAGCTGGTAAGGCTGGTGGTCGATCAGAACGAGCACCGAATCTTCCGGGCGAAGAAGCGAAGCAAGGCCATTGCGAAAGCTCATGAATACATCCTCTCTTGTGGCGAGACATGCGCCGACTGCGGCGCCGTGCCCAGACACTTGTCATTCCTGTTCGTGATACGATAGCGCCCTATTCTGCCAAGCTGTGTCGCAAAGTGGGGAACGCCGAATTGGACATTGAAGACGTGATTACGTTCGTCGAAGTTGCCGATGCTGGAGGCGTTTCGGCCGCCGCGCGCCGGCTCGGCGTCTCGAAGTCGATCGTCAGCCGGCGGCTGCTCCGGCTTGAAGCGGAGCTAGGTGCCCAGCTACTTGCAAGAACCACCCGTGGCGCCGCTCTCACAGAAGCCGGGATCACGTTTCGAAACCATGCAGCCATCGTCCGCGCCGAGATCGACGCGGCCAAGGAAATAATCCGGCCCGTGGGCGATCTTCGCGGCCGCCTGCGAATCTCTGTGCCGCTTACTTTCGGTCCGACCCACTTCGCTCCCATACTCGCAGAAATGGCGCGACGTCACCCGCAGCTTCACATCCACACTGCCTATAGCGATCGCTTCGTCGATATCATTGCCGAGGGATTCGATTGCGCCATTCGGGTTGGTTATCTTCCAGACTCCAACCTGATCGCGAGACGTGTCGGGCCGATCTACGGGAAGCTTGTCGCGAGCCCGGACTATATCAAGGCGCACGGTGCCCCGGTGACGCTGGACGAGCTCATCGCCCATGAAGCGCTGATGCAAGGCACCGAAACCTGGCAATTCATGGATGGAGACGAAATCGTCACCGTTCATCCGCGGGGTCGCTTCAAGGCCGACAACGGCACAGCTCTCGCCGTCGCCGCGGCAGCAGGGCTCGGCGTCGCCTGGCTTCCCGATTGTGTGATCCATGAATACCTGGCATCGGGCGCGCTTGTTCCGGTCATGACACGCCATCCACCACCTTCGGCAGGTGCATACGTCGTTCGCCCGCCGGGCCAACATCCCTCACGGAAGGTACAGGCCCTTACTGAATTGTTGATCGAGCGTCTCGAAGAAAACCCGCCCCTTGCGTGAGCCGCCCCTGCCCGAATGACCAATCGAAACACGCAAGGGGCGGCGTATGCCAGCCGGTCTAGCCCGCAGAGGACATTGCGGTCCGGTTCTCAGCCATTCGCCTGAAAGCGAGCCGGCTCGCCCGTCCGCTGCCTAGCCTTGAAATTTAGGATCAAACCTCGGACCTCGCCGTTATCGCCTCGCTGAGACGGTCGGGAACTCCGGCCGGCGGGCACCAGTCAACATTGCATCACGCGCGCCGCAGGCGGCTTTTCGGCCACGCTGTGGCGCGCGTCTGCGTGAAACGAGCGAGGTGACATGGCGATCTTGGCTTCCAGACTGATCCCTCTCGTCGCGGTTGCGGCCATCATCGGGCTCTCCGCGGAGGCCCGCGACGACGGGCGCTACGCAAACTCCCCCCTCAAGGGCTGGTTCGAGAGCCTGCACAGCAAGGGCGGCGGTCCCTGTTGTGCCGACGCCGACGGCACTGCGCTGGCCGACGTCGACTGGGAGACGCGGGACGGACATTACCGGGTGCGGCTCCTCGGCAACTGGATCGATGTGCCAGACGACACTGTCATCACCGAGCCCAACCGCGCCGGGCGCACCATGGTCTGGCCTTATTACGTCAACGGCCGCCCCATGATCCGCTGCTTCATGCCCGGCAGCATGACATGAACCGGGACGAGCTCCGCGGGATCAGAAAGCTCACATCGATCGTCGGGCCGCCCGCACTTCGGCGAATTCAGCGTCGGGGTGGCTGACGATGGTGGCGACCATGATGCCGCTGATGATCAGCGACCAGGCGGTGTCCCAATAGATCCAAAACACGAGCCAGCCTCCCTTTCCATCTCTCACGCCCGCCGCACCTGGGCTAACGGCGTAACGATGCCGCCGTTCCCGGCGCGAGGCCCGCCGCGATGGCTGGCGGCGAGGTGCTATTTTGGTTTGGTCGGCGGCGGCGCTCGATCGGTTTGGCGGTGTGGCGCTTTGCCACGATGGACCATGCTCGGGCCGCCCGTCCGGCCCGCATCTGCCCTCCCGCATGGCGGCGGCGCGTCAACTCGCCATCCCGCGACCGATACGATTTCGGCATCGATCGATCCCAATTGGAGTTTGGTGCGGCGGCGCGCCTCCCGCTATCCTCGCCGGCAAAACGACAATGCCGTGACCCGGCTTTCAGGAGGAGCCCATGTTGAGACCGATCCGACGCATCGCATCGCGCGCGCCATTCGCTGCGATCGCCACCACCCTGCTCGCTTCGCTCATTCTCATTTCTGGAGTCCGTGCCGGCATGGCCGAAACCTTCGCCTATGTCGGCAACGCCGACAGCAACGACATCAACGTGTTCAAGATGACCGAGAGCGGCGAGATGACGCTCGTGCAGACGGCCGCCTTCAAGGGCGTCGAAAAGCCCGGCTCCTCGACGCCGCTCGCGATCACGCCCGACCACCGCGTGATGATTGCCGGCATCCGTTCGCAGCCATACCTCGCGGTGAGCTTTGCGATCGATCCCAAGACGGGCCAGCTCAGCCATCTCGGCAACGGACCGCTCGCGGACAGCATGGCCAATATCGCCATCGACCGCAGCGGCAAGTTCCTGTTCAGCGCCTCCTATGGCGGCAACAAGGTCGCGCTGAATCCGCTTCTTGGAAGCGGCGTCGTCGCCGAGCCCAAGCAGGTGATCCCGACCGGGCTGAACGCCCACGCCTTCCTGCCCTCGCCCGACAACCGCTTCGTGTTCGCGACCAATCTCGGCTCCGACCAGATCCTGAGCTTCGCGTTCGATGCCGCAGCCGGTACGCTCACGCCGAGCGATCCGCCGGCCCACAAGGTGCCGGAGAAATCGGGACCTCGGCATTTCGTGTTTCACCCGGGCGGCAAGTTCGTCTATCTCCTCCATGAGCTGAACGGCGACGTCGCGGTCTTCACCTATGAAGCCAGGAGCGGCGCATGGGACGAGATCCAGCGCACCACCGCGCTGCCGGAAGGGTTTTCCGGAAAACCTTGGGCCGCCGACATCCACATCAGTCCGGACGGCCGCTTCCTGTACGCCTCCGAGCGCACCACCAACACGCTCACCGCCTACAAGGTCGATGGGTCAAGCGGCAAGCTGACCACGATCGGCAGCGTGCCGACCGAGAAGCAGCCGCGTGGCTTCCAGATCGATCCAAGCGGGCGCTACCTCGCCGCAGTCGGCGAGCTCTCGGACGGCATGACGGTCTATGCCATCGACCAGAGCAGCGGCGCGCTGGCCAGGCTGAAATCCTACCCCACCGGCAAGAAGCCGAACTGGGTCGAATTCCTTAGGCTGCCGTGAGAGGCCGCGGCGACGGACCTACGTAAACATCCGTAATTTCGCAGGGTCCGCCTTCGGGTCATATCACTGCGCATGGACCGACAGATTGTCTTCAAATGCCCTCAGACCGGCCTGAACGTGCAGTATCGGCTGACCGACGAACCGGCTGATCGCACCCACGTGTCCGTATCCTGTCCGGCCTGCACGCGGCTGCATCTGATCGATCGGGCCACCGGTAAGCTGCTGGGTGATCGGCGCGGCTGACGGTTAACGCCGACCTGCGGCCTGTGCCGTGACGTCTTCGGAGCGAACCTGTTCTCCAATCCCGCGACTCATCAAAGACTTGCCGCGACTGCCAGCGGCGGCGCGGCGTCCTGTTTTGAGACGACGCCCCCGTAGTGCGGGCGGCGGCCATCTGCTATCGATTGGAGGCATAGCCCTGTGGAATTTCCGATGCGTCATTTGTCCCGCGCCGTTGTTCGAAACCTCTGTCCCGCAGCCGTCGCCGGCCTGCTCGTCTTCGGCCCCTATCCGGCCGGCGCCGCCGACGACGAGGCGCCCAAGGGGCCGGCGGTCACGGTGCTGAAAGTCGCGAAATCCTGCTTCTCCGACATCGTCGAGGCCACCGGCACGATCATCGCGCGGGAGGAAACCTCGGTGCGGCCCGAGCGTCCCGGCCTGAAAATCACGGACCTACTGGCGGAAGCGGGCGATACCACCACCGCCGGCCAGGTGCTGGCGCGGCTGGCGCTGCCCGAAGGTGGCACGCTTCAGGTCACCGCACCCGTGGCGGGCGTGATCGCGACCTCGACGGCACAGATCGGCAACTTCGCCTCGGCCAAGGGCGAGGCGCTGTTCACGATCGTGGCGCGCAGCGAATACGATCTCGTCGGCCTCGTGGCCACCACCGATGTGCGCAAGCTCGCAGTCAATCAGCAGGCCACCGTGCGGATCGCGGGCGCCGGCGACATCAGCGGCAAGGTGCGCCGCATCGGCCCGACCGTCGAGCCGAACATTCAGCAGGGGATGGTCTATATCGGCATCTCTTCGCAGAAGCGGCTGCTCCTGAACGCGAGTGGGCGGGCGCTGATCAAGACCGGGCAAAGCTGCAACGTCGCGGTGCCGCTCACCGCCGTGCAATATTCATCCGCCGGCACCGTGGTGCAGGTGATCCGCCGCAACCGCGTCGAGACCAAGCGTGTCGAGATCGGCTTGATGTCGGGCGGCAATATCGAGGTCCGCGACGGCCTCAACGACGGCGATGTCGTCGTCGCCCGCGCCGGCGCATTGCTGCGCGAAGGCGATCCGGTGCGTCCGGTGATGGCGAGCGCGGAAGCGGTGAAGTAGGAGTTGGAGAAGCGGGATGCTTCACCCTCCCCTGGAGGGGGAGGGTCGGCTCACATTGAGCGCAGCGAAATGTGAGACGGGGTGGGGTGACAGTCTATCCATTGAAGCGGTGCCCGAGTGGAGAGATCACCCCACCCCGGTCGCGCTTCGCGCGATCGACCCTCCCCCTCCAGGGGAGGGTAAAAAAACTAGCCGCCGGCTTCGCCGAAATGGACGTCTTCGAGCAACGATGACGATACGGTCGGGACCTGGTCGCCTTCGCTGGCGCGGGAGATGGCGAGGCGGGTCTTGTTGAAGACGCTCTCGGCGCTGCCCTGCTTACTGAGATTGTTGAGGAACTCGCTGACCAGCACGCTGTGCTCGCCCTTGCCGTCGTCGACGACCTTGCCGGGCGAGGCAGAGGTGAGGATCAAGGCATTGTCGGACGCGCTGATCGGCGCGAGACCGTGGCTGTAGGAGCGGAAGCGGCGCTCATAGGGGTTGCGGCGGGAGGCGTCGACCACGACCAGCTTGGCCTTGGCACCCTGCTCCTTCATCATGTCGAGCACGCCGTCGATGGAGATGCCATGGCGGCGGACGTCGCTTTCCTTCCAGATCACGGCGTCGACCGGCAGCATGTAGCTCTCGCGGCCGGCCTGCACGCCGTAGCCGCCGAAGAACAGCATGACGACGCTGTCGCGCTTGATCCGGGACTTCAGGCGGCCCACGGCGCGGACCATGTCGTCCTTGGTCGCGTCTTCCACCATGTCGACGTCAAAGCCGTTCTTGCGCAGCGACGAGGACAGCGCGCGGGCGTCGTTGATCGACTGCGTCAGCGGCGCGTTGGCGTCGGGATAATGTCCATTGCCGATGACGAGCGCGAGGCGCGAGCTCTGGCCGATCGAACCGGTGATCTGTTCCGTCGTCACAGCCTTGGCGGCATCGATCGCACGCATGTTGAGAGCAGCATGGGCGCCGATCACGAGCGACACCGTGCCGATGAGGGCTGCGGCGACGGCGATCGTACGTCGGGAAAACTCGAGCTGCTTTAAATTCATCTCGGTTCGTTTCCTGTGCCAAAGACCAGCCAAGCGCGCGCACACTGTTTGAGTAGCGCGATAGCGTCTTTAGGTTTGAGGGATTGGCCGGGGAAGTGCCCCCGAATTGCGCGCAATTTGCGGCGCCGCACCAAACAAACCCTTAACCGCATATAGGCCCTGGGGCAATAGATTGCTCAAAATTTGAGCTAAGTAGCTGAATGTGTTGGTTAATTCTCCGAGCCGGTTTCCTGCATTTTTGGTTCCCCCGTAGCCTTCCGGAGGCCGACTATGCAGCCCTCGTGCCTGATATTTCCGTGACCTCCATCACATTTGTATTTCCCGCGAATCCGGGTAGCTTTTTCAACGACTTGCAGGGGGTGGCGCGCAGATGAGAGCGTGCCGGCCGTCCCCGACCAAGGCCCCCGCGACCAGGTATTTCATGAGCTTTCATTATTTTGCCGGCGCCGCCTGCCGGGCGCTGACGGCGCGGAAGGACGGCCCCTCGCTTTACGACGTCTGCGATCCCGTATTGTCCGGAACGGTCAGCGGCGATCCGCATCTGGCCAAATTCTACAAGACCGCACTCGGCAATCCCGCGCTGCGGATACTGCTCCGCCGCGCCGGCCTGCCCGAGCTGCGCGACGAGGCCAGGCTGAGCCGGCTGCGCGAGGCACTCACCCACGCCCGCGACGAGGTCGAGCCCGACTGGGCGGCGGTGGGGCGGCCGATCGCCGATCTCGTCGACAGCATCGCGCTCGAGCATCCCAAGCCGCCGCCGGTGCCGTTCACCGCCGCCCTGCCGCAGAGCGCGCAGATCGACGGCGCGATCCGCGACTGCGCGCAGCATCTGCTCGGTTCGTACCGCCGCAACGGCTTCCTGCCGACCTATGCCGCCTTCAACCTGATCGGCGACCCCGACTTCCGCGGATGCGAGCTGATCATGGCGCTCACGGGGCTGAACGCGCGCGGCTACAAGAATTCCTCGCTGCTGTTCAACCTCGCCCGCGTCTTCATCGCGCGCTCGCAGGCCCGCGCCGTGGTCAATCCGCCCTGGAAAGGCATTGCCGAGCCGATGTGGGAGCCGGTGCAGATCCGCCACCGCTCGGCCTATTACGACGCGTTCTTCATCGAGGCGCTGCTGAGCTATGTCGAGACCGGGCTCGCCGCACCCGCCGACAAGGTCGCGGCCGAGCGTGCCATCGCCGACATGGTCGATTTCTGCGTCAACATCAGCCGCGAGGAGGTTGAGGGCATCGACGGCGCGCGGTTCAATGTCATCACCGCACTCGCGCCGGCGCCGCATCCGCGCTTCTCCCGCTTCTTCGCGCAAATCAAGCAGGATCTCGGCTTCGGCATCTACGTGCCGGATTGCGACACCACGGCCTGCTCGATCTCGGCGGCGACGCAGGCCGGCTGCACCGATCCGATCATCGACCAGCCGCTGCTCGACTTCTATGCCGGCTACCAGGTGCGCGCTGGCGTCAACGCGCCGCGCGTGACTGTGCCGCTCAACGACCATATCGACTATGAGGGCGGGGTCGCGACCTGGATCGACAATCTCGCAGGCGATCGCCCTTACGGCAACGATCTCGACCCGACGCTCAATCTCGACATTCTCGAGGTGAGCTTCCGCAATTTGGCGCGCTGGAAAATCCTTGAGACCCCGGCGCGACTCGCCACCGTGCACCGGATCATCGGCTTCCAGAAGCGCCTGGCGGCGAGCGGCGCCTTCGCCAATCCGCGCTCGCATATCTATTACCTGCCGGAGCTCTACAGCGCCTATTTCGGCCGCTGCTATGCCGCCTTCCTGGCACTGCCGCTGGCGGCGCAGGCCGCGATCGATCCCGACGGCGATTTCGATTTCATCCGCCACCGCGTGCTGTCCTACGTCAAGGGCGAGCTGATGGCAGCGGAGATGAACGTGTTCGACGCCGCGCTGGCGCTGATCGCGCTCGGCCATCTCGGCGCCGACCCGCGTGCCTTTGCACCGGCCTTGAACGTCATCATCGCGAGCCTCGGCGAAGGCGGCCGCCGCGGCCCGTTCCGCGCCTATGAATGGAACAAGATGAAGACGCCGACGCGGATTCTTGTTGGCGGACCGGAGGTGACGTCGGCGTTCGTGCTGATGGGGCTGGCGGTAGCGAAAAGGGCGATGGCGCGGGGGTGAAATGAGTCACGTGCCCCGGACGCAGCGCAGCGCTTCTTCAGCGGTGCGCTGCAGAGCCGGGGCCCACGCCAAGACCGGCGCTCGCAAATTTCTGGGTCCCGGCTCTGCGGAGCGGCGTTACACGCCGCACCGCGTCCGGGACACGAGACTGAGGTTCAATGACGGGAAGTTGAAAGCCTGTCTGTTCGGCATAAGCTGGCCCGATGGCCAAAAGCCGACCACAATTGCGCCGTCTATCGAGATGTTCATCACACCTGGCCCGGCATGTTGCGAAGATTCCTGATTGCGCTTGCGTTCCTCGCTCCCTCGCTGGCGCACGCCGCCGACATCAGCGGCACGGCGAAAGTCCGCGCCGGCGATACCGTGGTGATCGGCAACACGCGCATCCGGCTCGGCGGCATCGACGCGCCCGCGGTCGACCAGCTCTGTCTCAACACCAAGAGCGAGCGCTGGACCTGCGGCGTCGCGGCCCGCGACGAGCTCGCCAAATACGCCGAGGGCAAGACCTGGGTCTGCCACACGAGGTCGATCGACCGGCGCGGCCGCACCGTGGCGCGCTGCGACGTCGGCGGCGAGGACATCCAGAAATGGCTGGTGCACAGCGGCTGGGCACTGGCCTACACCCACATGTCCCGCGACTATGAGGCGGATGAAAAAGCCGCGCGCGAGGCCAAGGCCGGAATGTGGCAAGGCGCCTTCATCGCGCCCTGGGACTGGCGTGTCCGCAACAAGAAGACCGCCATCCTGGGCGCCGCCAAGCCGCCGGAGGGCGCGCATGCGGTGCTGCTCGCCTCGGCCTCGGGGCCGGTCGCGCCCTCGCCGGACTGCACCATCAAGGGCAATGTGAACAGCGCCGGCGAATGCATCTATCACCAACCGACCAGCCGCTGGTACACCCAGATCAAGATGAAGATCAGCAAGGGCACCCGCTGGTTCTGCTCGGTGGAGGAGGCGGAAGCCGCCGGCTGCCGCGAGACAAAGCGATAACCCACCTCAGACCTGCATTTTCCGTGCTTTTCCTGGGCGCCTCCAACGCGTAGAAACATAAATCATCAACCTTCCAGACCGTCTTCACGACACAAGGACCAACAGCAATGACCGTTCGCGCGGGCCGGGAATTTCTGGCCATCCCCGGGCCCACCACAATGCCCGACGAGGTGCTGCGGGCGATGCACCGTCCGGCGATCGACATCTACTCCAAGGAGATGCTGGATCTGACCGAGAGCCTGCTCAGCGACATCTCGAAATTGTTCGCGACCAAGGGCAAGTCGTACATCTACATCGCCAACGGCCACGGCGCCTGGGAAGCGGCGCTAAGCAACGTGCTGTCGCGCGGCGACAAGGTGCTGGTGCTGGAAAGCGGACGCTTCGCGATCGGCTGGGGCAATGCGGCGGCGCTGATGGGCGCCGAGGTCGAGGTGCTCAAGGGCGACTGGCGCCGCGCGGTGCGGCCGCATGAGGTCGAGGAGCGCCTGCGCCGCGACAAGGAGCACAGGATCAAGGCCGTCGTCGTGGTCCAGGTCGACACCGCCTCGGGCGTGCAGAACGACATCGAGGCGATCGGCAAGGCGATTAAGGCCAGCGGCCATCCCGCGCTGTACATGGTCGACACCGTGGCCTCGCTCGGCTGCATGCCGTTCGAGATGGACAAATGGGGCATCGATGTTGCGATGTCGGGCTCGCAGAAGGGCCTGATGACGCCGCCCGGCCTCGGCTTCGTCGCCGCCAATGCGCGCGCGCTCGAGGTGCACAAGAAGGCGAACATGTCGACGCCCTATTGGAGCTGGAGCGAGCGCGAGGGCACCGAGAACTATCGCAAATATGCCGGCACCGCACCGGTGCATCTGTTGTTCGCGCTGCGCAAGGCGATCGACATGCTGCACGAGGAGGGCCTCGAGAACGCCTTCCGCCGCCACAGCCTGCTCGGCGAAGCCGCGCGCCGCGCGGTTGCGATGTGGTCGGAAGGCCAGGTGCTCGGCTTCAACGTGGCCGAAGCCAGCGAGCGCTCCAACACCGTGACCACGGTGACCATGAGCAACGGCCATGACCCGGCGGTGCTGCAGCGCTATTGCAAGGACAAGTGCGGCGTCGTGCTCGGCACCGGCATCGGCGATCTCTCCGGACAAGCCTTCCGCATCGCCCATATGGGCCATGTCAACGCGCCGATGCTGCTCGGCACGCTGGGCGTGATCGAGATCGGCCTCAACGCGCTGAAGATCCCGCACGGCAAGGGCGGGCTGGAAGCGGCGGTGGCGTATCTCGGGGACGAGGTGGCGGTGTAACGTAACACGCCAGCCACAAGCACCGCTGTCGTCCCGGACAAGCGGAGCGCTGGCAACGCGCCGCGTTGTCAGCGTGGAGCGCAGATCCGGGACCCATACCGCGTGATCTGTCGATAAGGCACAGCGCGAGTACAGAAGACTCTTAACTGCGCATCTTCGCCAAACTCCTCCCTGTGGTTGATGGTGTGGACGGCCCCCTACGGCATCATTTGTGCCAGAATGAGGTTGTCACACACTCATTCACAGGAGCCGTCCGTGAGCCAGATTATCCGCATTGGGATGGATACGTCGAAGCATATTTTCCA
>NZ_PGVG01000068.1 GCF_002795245.1 Bradyrhizobium forestalis
AACGTCTCCAAAACGGCCGACCGACCAATCCATTCCTGCCTTCAATGCGGTCATCCTTCTCAACCGCACTGCAAAGAATCAGACTCGATTCACTCAAGGCAAGAAAAATCTGTGCACGCCTTAGCCCACAAGGGGAGAGGGAAAGAGCAGTGCGCGCGGCTCAACTCTTCTTGCCCGCGCGCTCCAGCGCTTCGACCAGATCGTCAATCTCCATGCGTTTGCGAAAATCTGGATCGACGAAGCGGGCTTTCACGATGCCGTCGCGGCCGACCACGAACACGGCCGGGATCGGCAGCATCCAGCCGTCATTGCCGTGGAACTTCGCCATGTCCTGATAGGACAACACCTGCTGGATCTCGTTGCCGAGCCAGATCGCGAGATTGAGCGACAGCGCATAGCCGTTGTCGAGATCGGTCAGGATCGGAAACGGCGCGCCGGAGTCGGCCTTGACCTGCCTCGTGTATTCCTGCGTCTCCGGCATGATCGCAACGACCTGCGCGCCTATCGCCTTGATGCGCTCCTGCGCCTGCACCACCGCGCGGACATTGAGCCGGCAATAGGGACACCAATGGCCGCGGAAGAACATCACCGCGACGGAGCCGCGCTCCAGCAGCGAGGGCAGCGCGACGAGACGCCCGCCCTCATCCGGCAGCACGAACGGCGGCATCGAATCCCCCGGGCGCGGCGCGGTTTCGCCACCGCCGTTTCCGTTCAATCGCGCCACCAGGCGATCGACCGCCTCGCCATAGGCGGGAAAGACCGTGCGGCTGGCATCGGCATAGGCGCGGAGCTGCTCGTTCAGCGTGCCGTCCATGTCGCGGCAGCGCTGGAAGGCGAGCCTGAGCTGTTCGGCGTCGGCTGGCGAGAGAGATGTCATCTTTCTGCTCCGGCATTGCTGCGGCGAATACTAGTTTCCCGGTTCGGCCGCCCGCAAGGGGCGGCCGCGATGCCAAGATCGGGCTCAGTTCACGTAGAAGTTGCCGGTCGGATCCAGCCGCCCAGAGGTGGAGTACAGCGTGCCCTTGTCCATGAAGAACACGGTGTTGTCCGGCACCTTCTTCGCGTTCTTCATCATGGCCTCGTGGTTCTTCTCGGCCGGGGCCATGGCCATCGCCGACATCTTGCCGGGACCGCCATAGACATAGGCCATGCCGGCCTTCAAATCCCAGGCCGCTTCCGAGAAGGCCGATGTCGCGATCACCGCGAAGGCAGCGGTAAAGATCAGGGTTTTGGACACTTTCGTCATGGGGTGCTCCTTGCGGATTGACGAGCACGCCCGCCAATCGGGCGCGCTGCCATCGGACGCCGGATGCTGCGACAGCGGAAATGCCGATGCCCAATCGGTTCGATAGCCGCCGCCTATCGGCATAGCGCCGGGCTATCGCATCGAGAGCAAGCCGGCATTTCAAGATGGACGCGATCTCGATGAAGCTCCTGTCATAGCCGGCGACCAGCGGGGTTGCGGCCAACACAGGAGACTTTCCATGTCTAGGCATCACATAGTGTCGCGCGTGGCTTGGACAGGCGCAGCCGTTCTCGGAGCGCTGACATTTACAACGCCGGTCTTCGCCGGCGAATGCCCGGCCGGCAAGATCAAGCCGAACGCGCAGCAGATGGTCGACCACAAACCCGTCGGCGTCACCGACGTCACGCTCGGGGCGATCGATCTCGGCAAGCAGCCGGCACATATCGAGGGTCGCGAGCTGCGCTTCCGGAAGCTGACCATCGCGCCCGGCGGCATCGTGCCCTGGCACAGCCATGACGACCGCCCTGCCCTGATCTTCGTGCAGCAGGGCGAAATCGTCGAATACGCCTCCAACTGCGTCGATCCGATCGTGCACAAGGCCGGCGACATCCGCCCCGAGGTGTTCGGCACCTCGCATTGGTGGAAGAACCTCGGCAAGGAGACCGTCATTCTCTATGTCGGCGACGTCCGAAAGGATCCGAACGACCATCACATGTGACGGCCTTTGATGCCCCGTCATTCCGGGGCGCGAAGCGAACTATGGTGCGCAATTGCGCACCTGAGAATCTCGAGATTCCGGGTCTGGTGCTCCGGCCCGCGCTCTGCGCGTCCCGTTCGCACCAGCCCGGAATGACAAGTCGAGGAGAAGTCGTGCCATGTCCGATCTTTCAGCTCCCATCACACAAGGGGCGATGACGATGGAGGCGCACTCGCCGGGTCTCGCGCTTCGCTCGCTTGTGATCGGCCTCACCGCATTCCTGACCGTCGTCGACCTGTTCGCGACCCAGGCAATCCTGCCTTCTCTGACGCGCCACTACGGCGTCGCACCGGCCGCGATGGGCTTCGCCGTCAATGCCAGCACCTTCGGCATGGCCGTCGCGGGCCTCGTCGTCGGCGTTCTGAGCCCGCATATCGAGCGCCGGACCGGCATCCTCTTCAGCCTGCTGCTCCTGGCGATCCCCACGAGCCTGCTGGCGAGCGCACCCAATCTTGCCGTCTTTACGGTCCTGCGGGTTGCGCAGGGCCTGTGCATGGCCTCCGCGTTCGCGCTGACGCTGGCCTATCTCGGCGAGCAATGCAGCGCGATGGACGCCGGCGGCGCGTTTGCCGCCTACATCACCGGCAACGTCGCCAGCAACCTCATCGGCCGGCTGGTTTCGGCGGCCGTCGCCGACGGCCTTGGCCTCGCGTGGAATTTCTACGTTTTCGCCGCCCTCAATCTCGCCGGCGCTGCGCTGGTCTATTTCACCATCAAGCACGTCCAGCCGATGCACGCGATGACTGCGGCGGAATCGCCGCTCGTCGCGATGCTCGCACATTGGCGCGATGCGCGGTTGCGCGCCGCCTACGGCATCGGCTTCTGCATTCTGTTCGCCTTCATCGGCACCTTCACCTTCGTCAATTTCGTTCTGGTGCGGCCGCCGCTGTCGCTCGGCATGATGGGGCTGGGCTTCGTCTATGTCGTCTTCCTGCCTTCGGTGGTCACGACGTTGCTGGCCGGAAGGGTCGCATCGCGCCTCGGTCCACGGCCGACGATCTGGGGCTCGCTCGCCGTCGCCGGGATCGGTCTGCCGTTGATGCTGGTGCCGCATCTGAGCGCGGTGCTCGCGGGGATGGTTCTGGTCGGTATCGGCACCTTCTTCGCGCAGGCGACCGCCACCGCCTTCGTCGGACAGGCAGCCACCGACAGCCGCGGCATCGCCAGCGGCACCTATCTGGCCTGCTACTTCTGTGGCGGACTGATCGGCACGGCGGTGCTCGGACGGCTGTTCGACGCCTTCGGCTGGCAGGCTTGCGTGGCCGGCGTGGGTCTGGCCCTCGCCGCCGCAGCTCTGCTCACGACTGCCTTGAAGCGTTAGCGCTTGACTGGGGCTTCCTGCGGCGGTTCGTCGTCGGCAATGGCGCGCCAGGCGGCGCCGTCGAGATCGTCGTACTGGCCGCTCTTGAGCGACCAGAGGAAGGCGACGAGACCGGCACCTCCGAGCATCAGGGCCAGCGGGACCAGGATGACCAGGATCTCCATCACACGATCTCCCGCGAGGCGCTGCGGGCGCGCAGCGAGTTCAACATCACCAGGATCGACGACCCGCTCATCGCGGCCGCCGCAATCAGGGGCGTCACGACGCCGCTGATCGCGACCGGAACGGCAAGCACATTGTAGCCGATCGCAAGCCAGAGATTCTGCCGCATCAAATGCAGCGCCTTGCGCGCAGCGTCGATGGCGGCGACGACGGGAGCCAACGGCCGACCGAGAAACACGAGATCGGCGGTGGCCCGGCTGAGATGCGCGGCCGAGATCGGCGACATCGAGACATGGGCCGCCGCGAGCGAGGGCGCATCATTCATGCCGTCGCCGACCATCAGCACCTTTGCGCCGCGCTGCTTCAGTTCCTCGATCCGCGCGATCTTGTCGGCCGGGGTGACGCCGGCACGCCATTCGGGAATGCCGAGCGCGTGCGCCGCCGCCCTCACCGCCGGCTCGCGGTCGCCGGAAAGAATCTCGATGCCGATGTCGCGCATCTTCAGCGCCGCGATCACGGCCCGCGCATCGGGGCGCAGGCCCTGGCGGACGGAAAGGATGAATTTTGCGGTGCCCTTGCTGAAAGCCACGATGGAGGCCTCGGGATCGAGCGTGGCGCCGCCAACCAGCGTCTCGGCACCGCAGAAGGACGGACGCCCAAGGCGAAGCTCGACGCCGTCGACGGTCGCGCGGACGCCCTGCCCGGCCTCCTCCACCGCGCCGACGATCGGAGACTTCGCACCGGCAGCCAGCGCAACCGCGGCTGCGACCGGATGATGGCTCGACAGCGCGAGCCGGCCGGCGAGCTCGAAGATATCGGCGGGGATGTCGGCCGCGTTCATGACTTCGAGATCGGGCAGCGTCAGCGTGCCGGTCTTGTCGAAAATGACATGGTCGGCTTCGGCCCGCCGCTCGATCGCGTCCCCCGCATTGAGCAGTACACCCGCTTTGAACATCGCGCCGGAGGCGACCGTCTGCACCGTCGGAATCGCGAGACCCAGCGCACAGGGACAGGTGATGATCAGGACCGCAACGCCGGTCACGATCGCATCATGCCAGGACGCACCCGCGATGACCCAGCCGAGGATGGTGATCAGCGCCGTCGCGTGCACGACCGGCGCGTAGAGCCGCGAGGCGCGGTCGGCGAGGCGCATGTAGCGCGAGCGCGCGGCAAGCGCGTTGTCGAGCAGCCGCGTGATCTCGGCGAGCAGCGTCGCCTCGGAGGCGGCCGAGACCCGCACCCGCAGCGTGCCGGAGATGTTCATCGATCCCGCATAGACCGGCGTGCCGTGCTCCGCCGTGACATAGAGCGTCTCGCCGGTGATCAGGCTCTGGTCGATCTCGGAACGCCCCTCGATCACGGTGCCGTCGACCGCACAGCGCTCACCGGGCCGCAGCAGCACGATGTCGCCGGGATTGATCGCTGCGACCGGCACCTGCGAGATCTCGTCGGGACCTATGAACTTCGCGGCCGTCTCCGCCTTCAGCGCCGCGAGATTGCCGGCGACCGCGCGGGTCCGCCGCCGCATGTTCTGGTCGAGGAAACGGCCGACCAAGAGGAAGGTCAGCAGCATGATCGCGGCGTCGAAATAGGCATGCTCGGCGTGGTGGATGGTCTCGACCACGGACATGCCGAGCGCCAGGATCACGCCGATCGAGATCGGCACGTCCATGTTGGTGGTCTTCGCCGCCAGCGCGCGCCAGGCCGAGCGGAAGAACGGCTGGCCGGCATAGGCTGCCGCCGGCAAGGCGATCAGCGCCGACAGCCAGTGGAAGAAATCGCGCTGCTCGGGCAGCATGTCCGAGACGTTGCCCGACCACACCGGGATCGACAGCATCATCACGTTCATGGTGGCGAATGCCGCAACCCCGAGGCACCGCAGCAGGAACCGCGATTCGGCGACCTCGGCGACCTCCGCGCTCTCGGTCTCGAACGGATAGGCCTTGTAGCCGAGCTCCTCGAGCCGATCGATGAATCGGCCGGGGTCGAGCGTGCCCGCTTTCCATTCCAGCGCAACGCGGCGGTCGGTGAGATTGACACGCGCCAGCGTGACATCAGGGATGGCCGACAGCCCGCGCTCGATCTTCGCCATGCAGCCGGCGCAGTGAACGCCCTCGACGGCGAGATCGATGTGCCGGACGCCCTCGCCCGCATCGCGAACATAGTGGGAGAAATCGCGCGTGACCTGCATGACAAGATCCTTCAGTTCAGGATCACGCGGTTGCGCGACATGAACACGCGCATCCCTCGCGCCTCGCCCTCGATCACCAGGTCCCATTGGCCCGGCGCAACGGACGCGGCACTGCCGCGATAGAGACCGATGCCGGCTTCGGTGAGCTCGACGGCGAGATCGGCGCGCTTGTCGGTCGGCCGCTCCAGCCGGCCGCCGAACTTCAGCCCGGAGATCGGCTGGCCGCCAGCATCGCGAGCCTCGACCTGGACCGAGGCGCCGCCGTCGTTGCGGCGCTCGATATGGGCGTTGACCTTCCATTTGCGCGCGGCCTGGTCCTGCGCCGCCGAGATCTCGCGGTCATAGACCAGGCCCGCGGCATAGGGGCTGTCGACATCGGTGCCGGGCAGCGTCGCGATCGCCAGCTTCATCATCGTGACGTTGACGCCGATGACGAGGCCGAAGAAGGCGACGAGCATCAGGAAGACCTTGGTTCCGGTCAGCGGCTTGGATGACATGATGGTCTCCTGAACTTACGGCTGGACTTACGGCGCGACGAAATTGTCGGTGGCGCTCGCGGCGACGCCGAGTCCGATGTCCATGACGTGGAAGCGGACCGGAATCGACTTCTCCGGATTGTTTTCGGCCGGTGCGGTGACGAGCAGCCGCAGCTCGCTGGTGGAGTCGCGCGGAATCACGATGATCGGCCGATCCGGCGTCACCGAATCGACGCCGACGACGTGCATCTTGGGATTGACTGGCCCCTCCACGTCGATGGCGATGGCACGGTCGTAGCCGCTCTTGTTCAAGAGCCGCACCGTGTAGGCGTTGCGGATCGAGCCGTCGCTGAGCTTGACCGCGACCGGGTTGCGGTCATGCAGCACGTTGACGTCGAGCAGGCTGCGCGTCGCCAGCGTATAGACCATGAAGCCGCCGACCGCCGCGATGATCGCGCTGTAGACGATGGTGCGGGCGCGGACGATCCGGTAGATCGGCGCCTTGCCTTCCTGGCGGCGGTGGATGTTGATGTCGTTGTCGTAGCCGATCAGCCGCTTCGGCCGGCCGATCTTGGTCATCACGTTGTCGCAGGCATCGATGCAGAGGCCGCACTGGATGCATTCCATCTGCGGTCCGTTGCGGATGTCGATGCCGGTCGGGCAGACCGCGACGCACTGGTAGCAATCGACGCAATCGCCGACCTGCTGGCCGAGCGCGCGCAGCTCGGCGGCCTTCTTCACCGACGTGCGCTTCTCGCCGCGGTCGTAGCGGTAGGTGACGTTGAGCGCCCATTCGTCGGTCAGCGCCGCCTGGATCCGCGGCCACGGGCACATATAGGTGCAGACTTGCTCGCGCATGTAGCCGGCGAGCAGATAGGTCGTCGTGGTGAGGATGCCGATCCAGATATAGGCGATCATCGGCGCCTGGAAGGTGACGAGCTCCTTCACCAGGGTCGGGGCGTCATTGAAGTAGAGCACCCATGCGCCGCCGGTCCACCAGGCGATCATGAGCCAGATCGAATGCTTGAGCACGATCTCGGAGATGCGCTCGAGCTTCATCGGGTCGGTCGACGCATCCTTCTTCATCCGCTCGCGCCGGTCGCCCTCGATCAGGCGCTCGACCGCATAGAACAGGTCGGTCCAGACGGTCTGCGGACAGAGATAGCCGCACCAGATGCGGCCGCCGATGGAGTTCATCAAGAACAGCGCCACCGCGGCAACGATCAAGAGGCCGGTGAAGTAGTAGACCTCCTGCGGCCACAGCTCGATGAAGAAGAAGTAGAAGCGGCTGTTGGGAAGATCGATCAGCACTGCCTGGCTGGGCGCGCCGAGGCCGCGATTCCAGCGCACGAAGGGCAGGAGATAGTAGACGCCGAGGCAGATCGCCATCAGGGTCCACTTGATCCGCCGGAACGTGCCGGAGACGCTCTGGGGGTAGACCTTCTTGCGGGCCGCATAAAGCGGCCCGACGTCGTCGGCTGGCTTGAGATCGTTCGGGTTGACGGTCTTGTTCATCGCGGGATTTTCTCGAGAGGTGCGATTGAACCTAAACCCGGCGCCGGGAAGGCCCTTGATCCAACGCAAACGGGGGCGCTTTTCTTCGCCCCCGCCGGAAGTCGTCGGTCGTGAATCGGCCTATTTGCCGCCGCCGAGCGAGTGGACATAGACCGCCATCGCCTTGATGGTGGCCGGATCGAGCCGGCCTTCCCAGGCCGGCATCACGCCGGCGCGGCCCTGGCTGATGGTCTCGATCAGGCTCGCCTCGTCGGAGCCGTAGAGCCAGATCTTGTCGGTCAGGTTCGGTGCGCCCATCTCCGGGTTGCCCTTGCCGGCGTCGCCGTGGCAGGCGGCGCAATTCTCCGCAAAGATCTTCTGGCCCTTGGCGCCGTCAAAGCCGTTGCGGGTCGAGAGGCCCGATAGCGACCGCACGTAATTGGCGACCGTGACGATCTCATCGCCCTTCAGCACGCCGTCCTTGCCGAAGGCGAGCATCTGGCCCTCATGGGTCTTGGCATGGCCGGAACGCGCGCCGAACTGGATGGTCTGCATGATCTGGTCGAGCGTGCCGCCCCACAGCCAGTCGTCGTCGTTCAGGTTCGGATAGCCCTTGGCGCCGGCGGCGCCGGAGCCGTGGCACGGCGCGCAATTGTCGCCGAACACGGTCTTGCCCTTGGCGCGGGCGAGCGCCAGCAGGGCCGGGTCCTTCTCGATATCGGCGAGCGAGGCCGCACCCAGCGCCGCCATCTTGTCACCGCGGATCTTCTCGAGATTGGCGAGCTCGACCGCGACGTCGGCGCGTGAGGAGTAGCCGAACATGCCCGTGGTGTTGCTGGAGATCAGCGGCCAGGCCGGATAGACGATCCAGTAGCCGATCGACCAGACGATGGTGAGGTAGAAGCAGATCACCCACCAGCGCGGCAGCGGCGTATTGAGCTCCTTGATGCCGTCCCACTCGTGTCCGGTCGTGGACTTGCCGGAGACGGAATCGATGTCGCTAGAATGATCGGTCATGGTTCTCTACTCCTCCCGCAACGGCAGGTGCGCTGCTTTGTCGAACACAGCCTTGTTACGGGGCCAAAATGCGTAGGCGATGATCGCGAGAAAGATCGCGACGAACACCGGGGTCCAGATCGTCGTCACGAGATCGGACGCAAGATTATGGACGGTCAGGATGGCTTTCATCGTTCATGCCTTCTCAGCGAAGATTGGCTTTCTCGTTGTAGATCTTGAAGTCGACCAGCGTTCCGAGCATCTGCAGGTACGCAATCAGCGCGTCCATCTCGGTCGGCGTTCCGGTCTTGCCGTCAAAGTTGCGCACCACGGCCTTGGCGTAGCGCTTGGTGAAGGCGTCGGTGCCGGCATTGTCCGGATCCGCCTGGGCCTTCAAATCGGCGCCTGCGCTGGCGATCTGCTCGTCGGTGTAGGGCACACCGACGGTCCGGAGCGTGCGCATGTCGCCGGCGATCGCATCCGGATCGACCTCGTTCGCGCTGAGGAACGGATAGCCCGGCATCACCGATTGCGGCACGATCGCGCGCGGATTGGTCAGATGGGTGACGTGCCAATCGTCTGAATATTTGGCGCCGACGCGGGCGAGATCCGGACCGGTGCGCTTGGAGCCCCACTGGAACGGATGGTCGAACATGCTCTCGGCGGCGAGCGAGAAGTGGCCGTAGCGCTCGACCTCGTCGCGCAAGGGCCGGACCATCTGCGAGTGGCAGAGATAGCAGCCCTCGCGGACGTAGACGTTGCGTCCGGCGAGCTCCAGCGGCGTGTACGGCCTGACCCCGTCGACCTTCTCGATCGTGCTCTTGAGGTAGAACAGCGGGGTGATCTCGACGAGACCGCCGATCGCGATGACCAGCAGGATGCCGACGACGAGAATGATCGAGTTCTTTTCGAAGACTTGGTGGCGTGTCCAGAACGACATTGTTTGCTCCTCACTCCGCCGGCTGAAGAGCGACGGGCATCTGGACTTCCTGCTCGCCAACGCGAACCGTCATCCAGAGATTGTAGGCCATGATCAGCGCACCGATCAGGAACAGGCCGCCGCCGGCTGCGCGGATGATGTAGAAGGGATGCATCGCTTCGACGGTCTCGATGAAGGAATATTCGAGGAAGCCGAGCGAGGTGTAGGCGCGCCACATCAGGCCCTGGAGGATGCCGGACACCCACATCGCCGAGATGTAGAGAACGATGCCGAGCGTGGCGATCCAGAAGTGCCAGTTGACGAGCTTCAGGCTGTAGAGGCGCTTGCGATTCCAGGCCCACGGCACCAGGCAATAGAGCGCGCCGAAGGAGACGAAGCCGACCCAGCCGAGCGCGCCGGAGTGGACGTGGCCGATGGTCCAGTCGGTGTAGTGGCTGAGGGAGTTGACCACCTTGATCGACATCATCGGGCCTTCGAAGGTCGACATGCCGTAGAACGCGACGGAGACCACGAGCATGCGCAGCACGGGATCGGTGCGCAGCTTGTCCCAGGCGCCCGACAGCGTCATCAGGCCGTTGATCATGCCGCCCCAGGAGGGCATCCACAGCATGATCGAGAAGGTCATGCCCAGCGTCTGCGTCCAGTCCGGCAGCGCCGTGTAGTGCAGATGGTGCGGGCCGGCCCAGATGTAGAGGAAGATCAGCGCCCAGAAGTGGATGATCGAGAGCCGGTAGGAATAGATCGGCCGCTCGGCGCGCTTCGGGATGAAGTAGTACATGATGGCAAGGAAGCCGGCGGTCAGGAAGAAGCCGACTGCGTTATGGCCGTACCACCACTGGAACATGGCGTCCTGGATGCCGCCCCAGGCGATGTAGGACTTCGAGCCGAACACCGAGACCGGGAGCGCCGGATTGTTGCCGAGATGCAGGACCGCGATCGTCACGATGAAGGCGAGATAGAACCAGTTCGCGACGAAGATGTGCGGCTCCTTGCGCTTGAAGATGGTGGCAAGGAAGACGAGCAGATAGACGACCCAGACGATGGTCAGCCACAAATCGGCGTACCATTCCGGCTCGGCATATTCCTTCGACTGGGTGACGCCGAGCAGATAGCCGGTGCCGGCGATCAGAATGAAGAAATTGTAGCCCACCACGACGAACCACGGCGCGAGGTCGCCGGCAAGGCGCGCACGGCACGACTTCTGCACCACGTAGAAGGAGGTCGCGATCAACACGTTGCCGCCGAAGGCGAAGATCACGGCGGAGGTGTGCAGCGGCCGCAGGCGGCCGAAGCTGGTCCAGGGCAGATCGAAGTTCAGCGCGGGCCAGGCCAGCTGCGAGGCGATGATGAGGCCGACGAGGAATCCGGCAATGCCCCAGAACATCGCCATGAAGGCGGAGAACTTGATCGGCCCCATGTTGTAGTTGGGGCGACCGTTGATCTCCGCCGGCGGCAGCGCCACCGGCCGCTCGAAGTAGCGGTTGATGATGACGAACACTGCAGCCACGCTCGCCGCCGCGCTGAGCGCGGCGTGGAAGGCGAAGGGCGCATCGAGCGCCTTGGCCGAGGCGATCACGCACAGGAAGGCGGTGACTGCGAACACGACAGCCAAGCCGCTTTCACCGATGGTCATGGATTTGGAGATGGAGGGCTGGCTCATGCGGATTCTCTCTGAAAGAACACGCTGCCAGAAACCACATTCACCCTCGCGGGGAATTGATTGAAATCAAGATGGATGGATTTCTGTTAATGTGAGGGCTGATGCAGCCCTAGTTGAAGTGCCCTCTCCCTTTGTGGGAGAGGGCAGCGAGAAAGGTGCGGCAAACTCGTTTGGGTGAGGGGTTGATCCCGCGTCAACAGTCTCTCTGCGGAGAGAGCCCCCTCATCCGGCGCTTCGTCACTCCCGCGCCGTCGCCTTGAGCGCCGCGATGACGTCCTCGCGGGCGATGATGCCGACCAGCTTCTGTGCACCGTCGAGCACGATGATGCTCCTGATGCGGTGCTCGACCATGATCTGGAGCACACGAGTGAGCCGCGTGTCGGGGCTGACATAGATGAACTCGGGCGTCATGACGTCGCCGATCTTGCGGCTCATCAGGTCATCGTAGCGCGGCAACATCTGGCTCGGCGTGAAGGCGAAGCACTTCAGGATGTCGAATTTGGTGACGATGCCGACCACTTGCCCGTCGTCTTCGACCGGATAGCTGTTGAAATCGTCGGCCTCGAACATCTCGCTGAGCTGAAACAAGTCGAGGTCGCGCTGCACCGTTTTGACGTTGCGCGTCATGTAGCCACTGGCGGTCTGTTCAAGAAATCTATACACGGCGCGTCCTCCTCGATTCCATATTGACGGGCCGGCGCTCAGTGCGACAGCAGCACGCTGCGAGCGGTTTGCGTGACCAGATACTGGGTGACGCCTCCCAGGATCAGTTCGCGAAATCTCGAATGACCATAAGCACCCGCGACGATCAGGCCGGCGCCGACGTCGCCGGCGACTTTCTCCAATTGCTTTGCGGGGGTTTCGTTTTCCGCGGCCTCCGAGACGCGTGCGGTCGCGGTGACGCCGTGACGGCCGAGCCATGCGGCAACGTCGGTGACGCCCGCCATCACGGCCGAACGGTCGTCGCGCAGCTCGGGAATTTCAACGATGGTGACGTCCCTCGCCTTGCGCAGCATCGGCAGCGCATCGGCCACCGCCCGCCGCGCCTCCGGCGTGTCCTTCCACGCCACCAGCACGTTGCGCAAGTCGAGCCAGCTGGCGCGATCGGGGACGACGAGAAGCGGACGGCCGGCCTGCATCACCAGGTCCTTGGGGCTTGCGAGCGAGAAAGCATCGGAGAAGGCCGGGCTCTGCCCCCCGCTGACGACGATGTCGGCGCAACGCGCCTGTGCCAGGGCGAATCGTGCCGGAAAATCCATCGCGCTGCGCCACTCCGCATGTCCGCCGCGATTTTTCATGGCCGCGCGGAATTGTGCTTCCAGGTCGGCCAGCCGTCGCTTGACCGACGCTTCGCCCGCATCGATCTGCGCTTGCGCCTCGGTGCCGTCGGTGAAGTAGAGCGGCGGCACGAACTGCGCCGCGGCGACCCCGACGATGGCAGCCTCGAATCGTTCGGCGAGTTCCCCCGCGACCCGAAGACGCGCCTCGTTGGGCTGATCGAGCGCCAAGCTGACCATGACGGTCGCGTATGTCATAGGGTATCTCCAGCAACACCAATTTTTTGAATCCTAGACCTGCTGCCGCGCGGCAGGCTGAGATAGATCAAAGCAGGCGCCCCTGGCGCCCTCGCCGTTCAGTGGGAAATCCGCCAGTGAATTCAACGTCCGCGCTTGCCTCCAAGCGAGCCTTGGGCGAAATTGCGGGAGCGGTAAAGGCATCCGCCTGCCCGCCGAGGACAGGAGCAGAGCTTGACGCCGAACCGCGTGACCCATCCGGCAGACGATGGTCGGGGCGAGCACTTCCGGGGCCGCATCGAAGGATTCGGGGTGGGCACCTGGGACCTTGATCTGCAGACGCGCGAGCTTGAATGGTCGGACCTGGCCAAGCGGCTGTTTGGCCTCGAGCGCGACCGAGCCGTCAGCTACGATCTCTTTCTCTCGCTGCTGGAACCGAGTGATCGGGACCAGCTCGTGAAGGCGATCGGACGCACCTCGGATGGCGGCGGGGGACTTGACCTGTCCTTCAAGGTCGGCAGCGCGTCCGGGAGCGGTCAATGGATCCGAGCCAGGGCCGGTGTGATCCGGGACGATGCGGGCGCGCCACGTCACCTCAGCGGGATATTCCTCGACATCAACCAGGAAAAGCAGCTCGAGGAAGCCCTGCGCTCCCAGGAGAATCATCTTCGCTCGATTCTCGAAACGGTGCCCGACGCCATGATCGTCATCGATTCACGCGGCATCGTGCAGCTCTTCAGCAGCGCCGCGGAGCGGCTGTTCGGCTACAGCAGGCAGGAGGCCATCGGACGGAACGTGAGCATTCTGATGCCGGAGCCCGATCAGTCGCGTCATGACAGCTATATCGCGCGCTATCTCAAGACGAACGATCCGCACATCATCGGCATCGGCCGGATCGTGACGGGCAAGCGCCGCGACGGCACGACTTTCCCGATGCACCTGTCCGTCGGGCAGACGCAACGCGCGGGCGAGCCCTATTTCACCGGCTTCGTGCGCGACCTCACCGAGCACCAGCAGACCCAGGCGCGGCTCCAGGAGCTGCAATCCGAGCTCGTGCACGTGTCACGGTTGACCGCGATGGGCGAGATGGCCTCCGCGCTCGCCCACGAGCTCAACCAGCCGCTGGCGGCGATCAGCAATTACATGAAGGGATCGCGGCGCCTCCTCGCCGGCAGCAGCGATGCCAATGCGCCGAAGGTCGAAAGCGCGCTGGATCGCGCGGCGGAGCAGGCCTTGCGCGCCGGCCAGATCATCCGCCGCCTGCGCGACTTCGTCTCCCGCGGCGAATCGGAGAAGCGGGTCGAGAGCCTGTCCAAGCTGATCGAGGAAGCCGGCGCGCTCGGGCTCGCCGGCGCGCGCGAGCAGAACGTGCAGCTGCGCTTCAGCCTCGATCCCGACGCCGATCTCGTCCTCGCCGACCGGGTGCAGATTCAGCAGGTGCTGGTCAACCTGTTCCGCAACGCGCTCGAAGCAATGGCGCAATCGCCGCAGCGCGAGCTCGTCGTCGCCAACACGCGTGTCGCCGACGGCATGATCGAGGTGGAGGTTTCCGACACCGGCATCGGCTTCCGGGACGACGTCATTCCAAACCTGTTTCAGACCTTCTTCACCACCAAAGACACCGGCATGGGCGTGGGACTGTCCATCAGCCGCTCGATCATCGAGGCACACGGCGGCCGCATGTGGGCCGAGAACAACGCGGCGGGCGGGGCGACATTCCGCTTCACCTTGCCGGCAACCGACGAGAGCTGATTCATGACGACCAAGGGAAATGTCTACGTCATCGACGACGACGCAGCGATGCGGGACTCGCTGAATTTCCTGCTGGATTCCGCGGGCTTCGCCGTCACCCTGTTCGACGACGCGCTCGCCTTTCTCGAAGCCCTGCCCAGCCTCAAGTTCGGCTGCGTCGTCTCCGACGTGCGCATGCCCGGCCTCGACGGGATCGAGCTGCTGAAGCGGATGAAGGCGCAGCAAAGCCCGTTCCCGATCCTGATCATGACCGGTCATGGCGACGTGCCGCTCGCGGTCGAGGCGATGAAGCTCGGGGCGGCCGATTCCCTGGAAAAGCCGTTCGATGACGACCGTCTCACCGCCATGATCGATTCGGCGATCCGCCAGGCCGAGCCCGCCGCCAAGAACGAGGCTGTCGCGCAGGACATCGCCGCCCGCGTCGCGTCCTTGAGTCCCAGGGAGCGCCAGGTCATGGAGGGGCTGATCGCAGGCCTCTCCAACAAGCTCATCGCCCGCGAATACGACATCAGCCCGCGCACCATCGAGGTCTACCGGGCCAACGTCATGACCAAGATGCAGGCGAGCAGTCTCTCGGAGCTGGTCCGGCTGGCGATGCGCGCGGGCATGCTCAACGATTGAGGCAGGTCAAGGCGCCTTCCCGGCGCCGTGCTAATCAGCCAGCATGATCGAGGTCAGCTCACACCATGCGCGGCTGCCGTCCTCCCCACAACTCACCGTCTTTGTGGTCGACGATGATGCCGCCGTCCTGGGATCCCTGCGCTTCTTGCTGGAGACCGACGGCTTCGCCGTGCGGACTTTCAGGAGCGGTACGGCGCTGCTCAATGTCGGCGGCGCGCCTGGGCCGGACTGCTACGTCATCGACTACAAGATGCCGGACATCAACGGCATCGAGCTGACCGGCCGCTTGCGCAAATCCGACCACGACGCACCTGTGATCCTGATCACCGGCTATCCCGACGAGAACATCTCGGCCCGGGCCGCGACGGCGGGCATCAAGGACGTGATTTTGAAGCCGCTTCTCGACGAAAACCTGGTCAAGTGCATCCGCCACGCCATCCAGGACCGCCCCCGCGCCTGACCTACGGGATTCTACGTAAGGCACCCCCCTTAAGATATCTCGCGAAATTTTCGAAGCACCCGATACCGCGTAGGAAAGCGCCATCACAACGGAGATGGCGCAGATGCTGACCCAGACAATCAACACCCAGGCGATCAACACCCAAATCGGTGGCAAGATTGCCCCTGCCCACCCCGTTACCGACCAGTTCGGCGCGATCACGGGCCATGTCGGCCTGGTCGCCACCGAGTTCTCCTACGGCAAGGACGAGGAGATCTATGGCGAGGACGAGGCGGCCGAATATGTCTATCAGGTCGTTACCGGTGCGGTGCGCAGCTACAAGCTTCTCTCCGACGGCCGCCGTCAGATCGGCGCCTTCCATCTGCCCGGCGACGTGTTCGGCCTCGAATCCGGTCCCACGCACCGCCTCGCCGCAGAAGCCATCATCGACACCACCGTGCGCCTCGTGAAGCGCGCGAGCCTCGAGAAGGCCGCCGGCACCGATGTGCAGGTTGCCCGCAAGCTCTGGGCCATGACCGCCGGTGAGCTTCGCCATGCCGAGGACCACATGCTGCTGCTGGGCCGCAAGACCGCGATGGAGCGTGTTGCGACCTTCCTGCTCGAAATGGACCGCCGCCTCGCCGTTGCCGGCATGATGGCGCTGCCGATGTGCCGCCGCGACATCGGCGACTATCTCGGCCTCACCCTCGAAACCGTGTCGCGCGCACTGTCGCAGCTTCACGCCCAGGGCATTCTCGGTTTCTCCGGCGCCCGCCAGATCGTGCTGCGCAACCGCCAACGCCTGCACAATCTCGACGCCTGATTCTCTGACGACCTCCTCCCCACCCACTTTGGCCGGCTGAATTCGTTCAGTCGGCCATTTCTTTTGTGGCGACCAGGCCCGTGCGCCGTGTCTCCGGCATCACAAAGAAGATGAGCAAGAGCCCGGCCGCCGCAACGCCGGACAGCCCGATGAACGCCGTGGCATTGCCGAACTTGTCGCTGACATAGCCGCCGAGCACCGTGCTCAACGACGCGCCGATACCGGTTGCGGTGCCGACGATCCCCTGCGCCAAGTTGAAATGCCCCGTGCCAAAGGCGACGTCGGCGACGATCAGCGGGATCATCACCGCGAATACCGCCGCGGTAATGCCGTCGAACACTTGCACGAGCACCAGGAGATACGGATCGCGCACGGTCGCAAACAAAAGGCCACGAATCGCCAGCGCGCCGAATCCGATCAGCAGCAGGGGCCGCCGGCCCCAGAGCTGCGCCTTGCGCCCGATCGTCGGCGACAGCAGCGCCACGATCGCCTGCGGTACGACGATGCAAAAGGCGACGAGCACGGTGGCCCATTGGCTCGACCGCGCCGTCACCGCGCTCGCCATCAGCGGCATCATCGCCGCGTTCGCGAGCTGCAGCAGCAGCACACTGAGTGCGAAGACGATCAGCGGGCGCTGCCGGATCAGGTGCCAGATATTGGTGTCGCCGCGGTCGGCGGCTTCGGGCGGCATCTCGCCGTGACAGCGCCTGATGTCGACCTCATTCTCGCGGATGCGCGACAGCGCGATCAGGGTCGGGATCGCGAGCAGGAAGGTGACCAGGAAGACCGAGCGGCTCGACAGGAGATAGCCCGCGGTGCCCATCACCGCCGCCGCGACGCCGTTGCCGAGCGAAGCGAAGCGCGCGTTGCGGCCGAGCCGCTCGCCGATCGCGAGCGGGCCGACGAGGCCGAGGCTGATCGCGGCGATTGCAGGCCCGAGCACGCAGCTCGCCATCGCATGCAGCGTGGCGGCGGTCACCACGACGGGGAAGATCGGCATCGCGGCATAGGCCAGCGCGCAGGCGCCGATGGTCGTAATCGCGAGTGCGGCGACGAGACGCTCGGATTTCGCGGCATCGATGATCGCGCCGCCGGGCATCTGGCCGATCAGGGCGACGATGCCGCCGATCGACAGCACGAGGCCGATCTCGACCTGGGTCCATTTCTGCGTCGTCAGATAGACCGCGATGAAGGGACCGAATCCGGTCTGCACGTCGGCGAGGAAGAAGATGAACCAGTCGAGGCCGCGCAGGCTCTGGCGCGACGGCGCCGGAATGCCTGCAGCCGATGGCGCAACGACGTTGTCCTTCTCGACGCGGCCGCCGCGATCTGCATGGCTCGGCTTCCTCGACAACAGCACGGGCGGTTAGCCCTCCCTGCACCTCACTGGATCGCTTGCAGCGGCTGAAGGCTGCCGGACGCGCCGAGCACGACGATCGGCGTATCTTCCTTGTATTCCGGCGCGGCCGCGACCTGCGCCTTGGTCAATTCCAACGTGATGCTGTCCTTCTTGTTGGCGATCTTGCCGAAGCGCAGCGCGTTCCAGTCCACCACGATCTTGCGGCTGCCGACGCCGAGGAAGCCGCCGAAATCGATCGCCGCGGCGCGGACGTGACCGGTACGATCGACGATGACGTCGACGATGCGGCCCATGTCCTCGCCGGCGGCGCTGCGAACGTCGCGGCCGAGCACGCCGTGGGCCTCGCTCGCGCCGATGATGGTTACCGAGGGCGGCGGCGCGGCGTCCTTGGGCGTCACCGGGACGGTCGAGGCCGGCGGCTGTGCCGTCGCCGGCGCATTCGCTTCACTCTGGCCTGCGGGCTGATCCTCCGCGGCGCGCGACGGCGCGACCGTCATGGCAACCACGATCGCCACGCCCAGGATCAACGCTCCGATCGCACGCATCATGGCACCCTCCTCACGACGCACCGCTAGCGCGCCAGCACGATCGAGACCTGGATCTGGCCGCGTGTGCGCATCACCTCTAGTGCCACGTCGTCGCCGTGGCGGCTGACACGAAGATCGACGCTGGACTCGCGCAGGCGCAGATCGCGCAGGATCACCTCGTTGAGGAACGCCGGCAGATGCGGATTGCGCAGGCGAATCTCGCCGCGCGCCACGTCGAACTCGAGGCCGAGCGCCGCCTCCAGCAGCGTGAACGGCGTCGCGCTGGCCCAAGCCTGCGGCGCGCAGGCGACCGGATAGAGCGTCGGGCCGCGCCGCTTCTCGCGCCGGAAGCCGCAGAACAATTCGGGCAGCCGGCGCAGATCCATATAGGTCGCGGCATCGAACAGCCCCTTGAAGACATGCGCCACCGAATGCTTGAGGCCGTAGCGCGCGAGCCCGAGCGCGATCAGCGCATTGTCGTGCGGCCAGATCGACCCGTCATGATAGGACATCGGATTGTAGCGCACCTCGCCTTGCGCGACGGTGCGGATGCCCCAGCCCGAGAAGAAATGCGGCCGCATCAGATCGGCAGCGACGAGGCGCGCGCGGTCCTCGCGGATCATGCCGCTGAACAGGACCTGCCCGGCGTTCGAGGTCCTGACCTTGCAGGGCTGCTTCTTGCCGTCGAGCGCGAGCGCATAGGTGCCGAGCTCCTCGCACCAGAACGCCTTCTCGAAGCGCTCGGCGAGCGCCCTGGCTTCGCTCTCGAGCTTGCGCACGCGGTCCGGCTTGCCGAGGCGCAGCGCGCAACGCGCGGCGAGCTGCTTGGCAGCAAAGACGTAGCCCTGGACTTCCGCGAGCGCGATATTGCCCTCTGCAAGCTGGCCGTCGGCATGGAAGATCGCGTCGTAGGAATCCTTCCAGCCCTGGTTGGCGAGCCCCTTCTCGGTCGCACGCTGGTATTCGACGAAGCCGTCCTGGTCGGGATCGCCGGGGCCGTCGATCCAGGCCAGGCCCGCCTCGATCGCCGGCCACAGCTCGATCAACGTGGCCTCGTCGCCGGTGCGCTCGAAATAGCTCCCCGCCAGCAGCACGAACAGCGCGGTCGAATCGACGCTGCCGTAATAATGCGCGAACGGCACCTCCCCGAGCGCGGCCATCTCGCCGCCGCGCATCTCGTGCAGGATCTTGCCGGGCGCGGCGTCCGCGAACGGATCGATCGAAGTGGCCTGGAAATGCGCGAGCCGGCGCAAGACGCCCTTGGCGACGCGCGGATCGATCCAGAGCATCTGAAGCGCGGCGATGAGGCCATCGCGCCCGAACGTCGTCGAGTACCAGGGAATGCCGGCATAGGGGTAACGCCCCTGCGGGGTCTCGGTCATCAGCATGTTGAGGTCGGCCATGGCCTGGCACAGCACCTCGTTGAAGATGTTGTTGGAGGTCTCGATGCTGGCGGCGCCTACCGCCTGACGCCGCATCTCGCGGCGGTGCGCCAGCAGACCCGGGAAGAACCGCACCGGCTTCTCCGTCACCGGCCGGTTGCAGGACACCGCCACGAACAGCGATTTGGCCTGGTGCGGTTCCAGGTCGAGCTCCCAGGTCGCGGCATTGACCGAGAGCCGCGTCGGACGCGGATCGAAATGCAGTCCGGTGGTACGTTCGGCGTCATCGAGGCCGCGATATTCGAACAGGACGTCGGTCGGCCCGAGCAGCCGGCTCGTTCCGATCCCGCGGCGCGGTCGCCGCTCGCCGCGGACCTCGAACAAATCGGCGAAGTCATTGCCGAACAGCAGCGTCAGGTCGAAGCTGCTGCGCCGGTCGCCATGGTTCTGCACGCCGATGCGCTGATAGGCCGTGCCGCGCCACAGGAAGATCGTGCGCACGATGTGCAGCAGGTCCTTTTGCAGAACCAGGCTGCCCTGCCGGTAGATGTCCGGATTGGTCAGGTCGACCGTCAACGCCGAATTGTCGTCGCGCAGGTTCGAGCCGAGCAGCAGCGGCTGGAGATCATCGAGCACGAGCTCGAGCCGTGCGAGGTAACGCGTATCGTGATGGAACAGGCCGTCCGGCCCGCCGGCGGACGCGCCGATGTCGCCATGGCTGTCGAGCACGATGAAAGTGTCGTCGTGCTTCAGCGAACGCCGTGGCCGGGCCGAGGGTCCGGTCATCGGAATGTAGAAAGGCTGTTCCGCGACCTGTTCCGAGGTCCGCGTCACAGAGACGAATTGGGTTACGGCTTCGGGCGACATGAGCTGCTCCCCTGCGCTTGTTTCGAAACGCAACCGACACGAGAACGCGACTGTTGGTTTACGCGGCGGCTTGCGCGAGCCGGCTCATCTCCTGCGTGACCAGCTCGCGATACGGCCCATGGCCCTGCATCAGACGCTCGGGCGAGCCGTCCTCGATGATCTTACCATTCCTCAGCACCACGACGCGGTCGAAATTGCGCAGCGTCGCGAGCCGATGCGCGATCGCGATCACGGTGCGGCCGCGCATCAGGCGCGACAGGGCCTCGCGGATCGCCTCCTCGGATTCGCTGTCGAGCGCGGCAGTCGCCTCGTCCAGCAGCAGGATCGGCGCATCCTTCAGGAAGGCGCGCGCGATGGCGATGCGCTGGCGCTGGCCGCCGGACATCTTGACGCCGCGGTCGCCGACCATGGTGTCGAGGCCGTCAGGCAGGCTCTCGACGAAGTCGCAGCGCGCCGCGATCGCCGCGCGCAGCACCTCGTCGTCGGTCGCGTTCGGCCGGCCATAGCGGATGTTCTCGCGGATCGAGCGATGAAACAAGGAAATGTCCTGCGGCACGACGGAAATCGCCTCGCGCAGGCTCAGCTGCGTCACCTTCGAGATGTCCTGGCCGTCGATGGTGATACTGCCATCGTCGACATCATAGAAGCGCTGGAGCAGCGTGAACAGCGTCGATTTTCCGCCGCCGGACTGCCCGACCAGTCCGACGCGCTGGCCGGGCTGGAGCCGCAGGCTGAACCGCTCGAAGATCTTCTCAGCCCCGGGATAGCCGAAAGTGACGTTGTTGTACGCGATCGCGGCCCCGCTCTTCACCAGCGGCTCGGCCTCGGGATGGTCGCGCAATTCGTGCGGCACCAGCAGCGTGGCGATCGCCTCGGTCAGCCGCGCGACGTGCTGGGTCACGTCGACCAACGCCACCGCGAGATCACGCGTGGCGCTCAGGATGGAGATGCCAAGCGTACAGACCAGTACGACGTCGCCGGTCGTCGCTTCGCCCTTCTGCCAGAGCGAGATCGCCCAGGCCATCAGCGCAATCGTCAACAGCACGGTTATGGCGGCATGCAACAGCCGCAGCTTTTCCAGATAACGCAGGCTGCGGCTTCGCGCGGTCAGCTCCTGGTTCACTGTCGCGTCGAACCGCTCATGCTCGTGGCTGATGCCGCAGAAGGCGCGCACCAGCGGCATGTTGCTAATGACGTCGATCATCTCGCCGTCGACCACCGCGGCCTTGTCGGCGAAATCGTCATGCAGCGGCTTGCCGGCCGCGGCCAGACGAAACATCGCAACCACCATGCCGCCGGCGATCACGATCAGGCCGAGGGCCATGTAGGGGCTGACGGTTCCAATCAGGGCAATTGCCGCAATTGTGGCAATGCAGGGCGGCAACACATTCCAAACGAACATATTCTCGACGGTGAACACCGCGTTCGATGTCGCCGTGATGCGGCTCGTCAGCATGCCGGGCATGCGGTCCGAGAAGTAGCTCGGCGCGTGTCCGGTCAGATGACGAAATATGTCACGGCGTAAATCGCCCGTGACACGAACGAAGGTGAAGCTCGCCGTCCAGCTCGCGATCCGCCACAGGAAATTGTCGGCCGTGATCAGCGACATGAGTAAAATGAATGCCAGCCATACGCTCCCACCATGTGATGGGCCGGCGGACAGGCTGTCGACCAGGGATTTGACGCCATACTGGGTGCCCACGGAGCACGCTACGGCCGCCACGACCGCGGTCAGGATCAGCAAATGCGACGCAAGACGGCGCCGGAGATAGCGCAGGACAAAAGCAAATGGCCTGCGCGCGTATCCAGAAAGCTGATCCATATGGCTATCGCCCCGTTATGCTGATTTTCGCTTCGTCACTGGTCGAGTGAACATCGACCACTTAGCCTCGGTTCCCGGGCAAGTTCATCACGACATGCGGATGCGGACGATCTGCGAAGATGTGGTGGCAGCATCGCGGCGATCCCCGACGTGTCGAATATGTAACGTTTGGGGGAAGGAACTTCGCAGGTGCGGGAACGTTCCCTCGTCTGGCATTGCCGGTGCCGTACAGGCGGGGGTTTCAACATTCATGATCGCAGAGGAGATGGCGAGATGCGCATCGCGCAGGTAGCTCCGTTGACGGAGGCTGTTCCACCCAAGCTGTATGGCGGCACCGAGCGGGTGGTGCATTGGTTGACGGAAGAGCTGGTGGCCCTTGGACACGACGTGACATTGTTCGCCAGCGGCGACTCGCAGACGTCAGGCAAGCTGGATGCGTTGTGGCCGAAGGCGCTCCGTCTCGACGGTTCCGTGCGCGATCCCAATGCGCTGCACATGGTGCTGCTGGAGCGGGTGCGGCAGAAATGTGACGATGAGGAGTTCGATTTCCTCCACTTCCATCTCGACTACTATCCGTGGTCGCTGTTCCACCGCCAGCCGACGCCGTTCGTGACCACGCTGCACGGCCGGCTCGATCTGCCGGAGCATCAGCCGGTCTTCAACACCTTCTCCAAGATGCCTGTCATTTCGATCTCCAATGCGCAGCGGCGCCCGGTGCCGCAGGCGAACTGGGTGACGACGATCCATCACGGCCTACCGGAGAATCTGCTGACGCCGAAGCCGGCGAAACAGGAATATCTCGCCGTGCTCGGCCGCATCGCGCCGGAAAAGGGCGTCGACCGCGCCATCAAGGTCGCGACTCATTGCGGCATTCCGCTGAAGATCGCGGCCAAGGTCGACCGCGCCGACCAGGATTATTACGACGAGCTGATCCGGCCGATGATCGAGAACAATCCCCTGGTGGATTTCATCGGCGAGATCAGCGATCACGAGAAGGCGGATTTCCTGAGCGGCGCGCTCGGCCTCCTGCTGCCGATCGACTGGCCGGAGCCGTTCGGCCTCGTCATGATCGAGGCCATGGCATGCGGAACACCGGTCGTCGCCTTCAACCGCGGCTCGGTGCCGGAGATCATCGACGAGGGCCTCACCGGCTTCGTCGTCGAGGATGTCATCAGTGCCGCGGGCGTGGTGAACCGCCTTCCGCAACTCGACCGCGCCGCGATCCGCAAGCAGTTCGAGACGCGCTTCACGGCGCGGCGCATGGCGCTGGACTATCTCGCAGCCTATCGCAGCCTGACCGAGGCGCAGGCGCCGCGGATCAAGCTGGTGAGCAGCGCGGAGTAAGGGCTGCTCGCAACTCTCGTGTCCCGGACGCGCTGCAACGCCCTTCGCGTTGCTGCGCAGAGCCGGGACCCACGCGGCAGGCGCGTGCTCTCGGAAGCATGGGCCCCGGCTCTGCAGCGCACCGCTGAAGAAGCGCTGCGCTGCGTCCGGGGCACGAGCCGCCCTACCTCACCCCCGCCCGCTTCGGCTCCACAATCTCGAACATTCTTGGAAACTCGTCCATCAGGCCCATCAGCTCGGCGAGCTTCATTGGATTGCCCGACAGCTTGACCTTGCCGGCGGCGACCGCCTCAGGGAAGCTCGTCAGCTTGGCGATCACCTCATCGAGCGTGGCGCGCGCCAGCGTGAAGCCGGCGTCCGCATTCTCCGCCTGCACGCCCTCGGCGTAAGTGAGCGCGCAGTTCTCCAGATTGAGCACGAAGGTCTCGCCGGTGTCGGAAAAGCGCCAGTTCAAGACGATGTGCTTGCCCTCTGCCCTGGGGCCGTTGAGGCGGATGCCTAACACGTCCCAGAGCTGGGAAGTGCGCAGCGCGGCCAGCGTCTCGCGCGGCATCGGCGGGCGCGCCGGCACCTTCGGCATGCCCTGGCGCAATTCCTGCGCGCCGAACAGATAGGCGTTGCGCCAGGTCGCGCTCTCGGCGGCATAGCCGAGCTGCTCCAGGGTGTCAGCCAAGAGCGCGCGCGCCGCCGCATTGTCCGGCTCGGCAAAGACGAGATGGCCGAGCACCTGCGCAACAAAACGAAACTCGCCCTTGTCGAAATCGGTCCGCGCACGCGCGAGGATCACGTCCGCGCCGCCCATGTACTCGACATACTTCCTGCCTGATTCCACCGGCGGCAACGGATCGAGATTGACCGGATTGGCATCGTACCAGCCGAGATATTTCTGATAGATCGCCTTCACATTGTGCCGGATGTGGCCGTAATAGCCGCGGCCGTGCCAGGCGGCCTCCAAGCTCGTCGGCAGCTGGATCGTTTCGGCAATCTCGGCAGCGGTGAGACCATGGTTCATCAGCCGAATGGTCTGGTCATGCGCGAACTTGTAGAGATCGCGCTGCTGCCGGATCATCGTGCCGATGCGCTCGCGTCCCCACACCGGCCAATGATGCTGGCCGCACATCGCCTCCGCCCTGCCGTCCCAGAGCCGCAAGGCCTCGCCCAGATACTTTGACCAGGCCAGCGCGTCGCGCACGTCGGCGCCGCGGAACGGCAGCAGATTGTGGAAATTGTGCGTGCAGTTCTCGGCGAGGTTCAACAGCTTGTAGCGCGGGATGAAGAAGTGCATCTCCGCCGGCGCTTCGCTGTTCGGCGCCATCTGGAACTCGAATGCGACGCCGTCGATCACGCGCGTATCGCCGGTCGCCATGATGAGGTCAGTCGGGCGCAGCAGCGCGACCGAGCCGGCCGCCATCGACTTGCCGAGACCGCAATCGACCTGTCCGCGCACACCCTTGGCGAGAAGCGGTCCGAACTGGTACTGCGCCCGGCGCAACATCGCCGGCCCGGCGATGATGTTCTCGGAAACGGCGTGCTCCATGAACAGGTTCGGCGCGATGATAGGCACGCGGCTACTTGCCAGCGCATCCTCCGCCAGCACGCCGCGCGCCCCGCCCCAATGGTCGGTATGGGTATGGGTGAAGATGATCGCCGCGACCGGCCGCGTGCCGCGGTGCTTGAAGTAGAGATCGAGCGCGGCGCGGGCGCCTTCGATCGAGGTCAGGGTGTCGACGACGATGACGCCGCTGTCGCCCTCGATCAGCGTCATGTTGGCGATGTCGAGGCCGCGCACCTGGTAGACGCCGGGCACGACCTCGAACAGGCCGTGCCGCATGTTCAGCCGCGATTGCCGCCACAGGCTGGGATTGACCGTGGGCGGCGCCTCCTCAGTGGACAGGAAGCCGTAGGGCTCGAGGCTCCAGACGGTTCGTCCTTGCGGATTGGTGATCGTCGCATGCTCGATCGTGCCGAGGAAGCCGCGCGCGGCATCGTCGAAATCCCGCGTGTCGGAAAACGGCAAGGCGGCGAGCATGGCCACGTGCTGCGCGATGACCGACGGAGATGCGTCTTTCGGCTCGTTGCTGTGTTCGATCATGCTTGCTCCTCCCCGGACGCTGCACCCTCTTCCCTTCTCCCCTTGTGGGAGAAGGTGGCATAGGCGGCCGTCGGCCGCCGTTCTTAAGAACGCCGAAGCGAAGCTTCGGCTATGGCGCCGGATGAGGGGTTCGATCCGCGCACTGATTAGGAGAGGCGTGTGCGGAGAGACCCCCCTCACCCGGCTCGTCGCTCCGCGGCGAGCCACCCTCTCCCACAAGGGGCTAGCTTGGGCACACATTTTCGGCAAGGAAGAAGCCTTGCGCGATGGCTCGGAAGCGTTCGAGCCCATCGCGCATTGTGATTGGGCCGTTGGATTTGTCGCTAGAGTAGCCGGTCCAGCCCCCG
>NZ_PGVG01000069.1:0-10007 GCF_002795245.1 Bradyrhizobium forestalis
CCGTCGCTCTTGCACTCAACACCAGGCCTCGGAAGACCCTGGGCTGGAAAACACCGGCAGAAACTCTCGACGAATTGCTGCGGGTGAGCGATACACAAGGTGTTGCGACGACCGGTTGAAGTCGCCCAGTACTCCGAGACAGCCGTGATTGAGTCGAGAAGCCACGGCGTACTGGATGCCCCGGTCAAGCCGGGGCATGACACCGAGCATTAGGAAGCGGCTTGCCACTCCTCACGCACGCTATCGTCGTGCTCGTTGCTCGCAGCGGCAGACTTCATCGCCGCAAACTCCTCCCGTGCCACCAGCTGACCGAGCGCCCACACTGCAGCCCCGCGCACCAGCGGGCTCGCATCCGCCAGCAATCGCCGCGCTTCCTCAGCCAGCGCCACCTCGCCGGAGTTGCCGATCGCAATCAGCACGTTGCGCAAGAACCGGTCGCGGCCGATGCGCTTGACCGGCGACTTCGTGAACAGCGCGCGAAACGCGGCATCGTCGAGCCGTGCCAGCTCGGCGAGGCCAGGCGCACGCAATTCATCGCGCGCGGCGAGCTTGGCCTCGCGTCCCTCCTGCGCGAACTTGTTCCAGGGGCAGGCGGCAAGGCAATCATCGCAGCCATAGATGCGGTTGCCGATGCTCTTGCGAAACTCGTGCGGGATCGGCCCCTTGTTCTCGATGGTGAGATAGGAGATGCAGCGCCGCGCATCGAGCTTGTAGGGCGCGGGGAACGCCGCAGTCGGACAGATGTCGAGACACGCCCGGCACGAGCCGCAATGATCGATCTCGGCGGTATCGCGCGGCAGATCGAGCGTGGTGTAGATCGCGCCGAGGAACAGCCACGAGCCGAACTCGCGCGAGACCAGATTGGTGTGCTTGCCCTGCCAGCCGAGATGCGCGGCCTGCGCCAGCGGCTTTTCCATCACGGCCGCGGTGTCGACGAACACCTTCACGTCCGACGGCGCGGTCGCGATCAGCCAGCGCGCCAGCGCCTTCAGCCGCTTCTTGATGAGGTCGTGATAGTCGTCGCCCTGCGCATAGACCGAGATCGCCGCGCGCGTGCGCTGCTTCAGGATCGCGAGCGGATCGGAGTCGGGACCGTAATTGACGCCGAGCATGATCACGCTGCGCACGTCGCTCCACAGCCCGCGCGGATCGACGCGGCGCTCCGGCTGAGCCGCGAGCCAGTCCATGTCGCCATGGCTGCCGGCGGCGATGAATTCGAGGAAGTGCTGTCCGGCCGCCTCGATCGTGCCAGGCGCGGTGATGCCGATGCAGTCGAAGCCGAGCGCGCGGGCTTCACGCGTCAGCGCCGTCTTCAGTTCAGTCGGATCGGGGTTCAGAAATCCAGGTCCACGTAGGTCCGCGACGCCGGCACGCCGGCCAGCCATTCGCTCAGCAGCGGGCGGAACGACGGGCGGGACTTCACCCGCGCGTACCACGCCTTTGCTGCGTCGTCCTCGCTCCATGGCACGTCGCCCAGATAGTCGATCGCCGAAAGATGCGCCGCGGCGGCGAGATCCGCGTAAGTGAGCCGGTCGCCGGCGAGGAAATTGCGCGTCTGCGCCAGCCACCCGATATAGGCCAGATGATAGCGCACATTGGCTTTCGCTGCGCGCATCACGTCGGCCGAAGGCGGGCCGCCGCCGTTCTCCTCGCTCATGAAACGCTTGTAGATGCGCTCGGTGACGAGGGGGTGCGAGACCTCCTCGAAGAATTTTTCGTTGAACCAGGCCATCAGCCGGCGCACCTCGACGCGCTCGGCAAGCGTCTCCGGCATCAGGCGCTTCACGCCCATCCCGGCGCCATAGGCCTCGTCGAGATATTCGGCGATGATGGCCGCGCCCGGAATCGGCGGCTGCTCCTCGTCCACCATGACAGGCGTGGTGCCGGCCGCATTGAGCAGCAAAAATGCCTCGCGCCGTTCCCAGCTGCGCTCTTCGACCAGCTTGAGGTCGAGCCCGTATTCGCCCGCGATCAGGCGGATGAAGCGCGAATGCGGACAGAACGGGTGATGAAACAGCGTAAACATGAAGCCTTTGACTATTTGATGGTGCTTAAGAATCCATCAATGTTTGTGCGGCGCCACACTAGTCCCTCAAAACCGCGAAGCAAGAGCGTGATGTCGCATTTTGCGATTGCAGCATTGGGGGGAATAGGCGAGAAGAGCCCCGCTTTTCCAGCCGAAATGGACCGTAAATATGTCAGACGCAATACGGGCAGTGATCCTCGGCATCATCGAGGGTGTGACCGAGTTCCTTCCCGTATCCTCGACCGGCCACCTCTTGCTCGCGGAGCGCTTCTTCCATCTCGGCGAGGGCGCGTTCTGGGATTCGTTTACGGTTCTGATCCAGCTGGGTGCGATCCTCGCGATCGTCGGGCTGTATTTCAGGAAGTTGTGGGACGTCGTGATCGGCCTGTTCACGGGCGATGCCTATGCGCGCCGCTTCGTGATCGGCGTGCTGGTGGCGTTCCTGCCGGCCGTGATCGTCGGCCTCGTCGCCGGCAAGTACATCAAGAGCGTGTTGTTCAATCCATGGGTCGTCTGCTTCACGCTGATCGTCGGCGGCGCCATCCTGCTCTGGGTCGACAAGCTCGGTCTGAAGCCGCGCGAGTATGACGCCACCAGGTTTCCGCTGCTGATGTATCTCTATATCGGCATCGCGCAGTGCGTGGCGATGATCCCGGGCGTATCGCGCTCCGGCGCCAGCATCGTCGCTGCGATGCTCCTGGGGGCCGATAAGCGGGCGGCGGCGGAGTTCTCGTTCTTCCTCGCCATCCCCACCATGATCGGCGCGTTCGCCTACGATTTCTACAAGAGCCGCGCCGAGATGACGATGGACCACATGAACATCGTCGCGATCGGCTTCGTGGTGTCGTTCATCACCGCGATCATCGTGGTCAAGACGTTCCTGGAATACGTCACCCGGCACGGTTTCGTGCTGTTCGCCTGGTGGCGCGTCATCGTCGGCACCCTCGGCCTGATCGCGCTGGCGCTGGGGCATTAAGCTTTACGGCCCTGGCCTTCAACGCAATATAAGCTTTTCGCCGGTAGGCAGTTTCCAATGCAGGGCGGCGCGCCCGGCACAGGAGCTGAACCATGACCCTCGTCAGCGGCTGGGGGCGTTTCCCGGTCGTCGATACCGAGATGCTGCGGCCGCGGTCGTTCGAGGCCGTAGGTGAAGCCATGGCGTCCGGCGCGGTGGCGCGCGGCAATGGCCGCGCCTATGGCGATGCCGCGATCGGCGCCGCCAGAACCGTCGCGATGACGGCGTTCGACCGGGTCAGGTCGTTCGATCCGGCGACCGGGCGCATTCGCCTCGAGGCCGGCGTGCTGCTGTCGGACCTGATCGACACGTTCGGCCCGCGCGGTTTCCTGCCCTTCGTCGTGCCCGGCACACGCTTCGTGTCGATCGGCGGCGCCATTGCCGCCGACGTGCACGGCAAGAACCATCATTGTGAAGGCGGCTTCGGCCGCTATGTCGACAGCATCCTGCTGCGCACGGGCCAGGGCGAGACCATCGAGGCCTCGCGCGAGCAGAATTCCGATGCGTTCCTTGCGACCGTCGGCGGCATGGGCCTGACCGGGGTGATCCTCGAGGCGACGCTGCGGTTGCGCACGGTCGAGACGGGATGGATCCGCGAGCGCGTGATCTCGGCATCCGATCTCGATGCCGCGATGCGCGCGCTCGATGCGGGCGATGCCGCGACTTATTCAGTGGCGTGGATCGATTGTGTCGCGCGCGGCAAGGATCTCGGCCGCTCGCTGATCTATCTCGGCGAGCACGCCGGCAAGGACGAGCTCCCTGCAGGCGCCGCCGCGTTTCCCGCCGCGAAGGATCCCGGCCTCGGCGTGCCCATCGATCTGCCCTCGATGACGCTGAACCGCTTCAGCATCCGCGCCTTCAACGAGCTGTATTACCGCATGGGCGCGCGGCGCGCCGGCGGCAGCCATGTGGTCTCGCTCTATCCCTATTTCTTTCCGCTCGACAGCCTCAAGGACTGGAATCGCATCTATGGCAAGCGCGGCTTCCTGCAGCACCAATGCGTGATTCCTGAAAACGGCGCGCGCGCCGTGCTCGGCGAGATCCTCGATCGCGTGGCGCGGCGCGGCGATGCCTCCTTCCTCGCGGTGCTGAAGAAGCTCGGCCAGGGCGACGGCATCCTGTCGTTTCCGCTGCCCGGCTACACGCTGGCGCTCGATTTCCCAGTGAAGGACGACATCCTGACCTTCCTCGACGAGATCGATCGTCTCGTGGTCGCGGCCGGCGGGCGGCTCTATCTCGCCAAGGATGCGCGCCAGTCGCGTGCGACGTTCGAAGCCGGTTATCCCGCGCTGTCGCGCTTCAACGCGATCCGCAAATCGCTCGATCCCGCCGGCAACATCCGCTCGAAGCTTTCACAACGTCTGTTTGATGAGGTCTAGGCCGTGACGTCACGCAAGTCCGCAATGGTGCTGGGTGGCTCCTCCGACATCGGCCGCGCCGCCGCGCGCGCCTTTGCCAGGAGCGGATACGACGTCGCCCTCGCCGGCCGCGACGTCGCTGCGCTCGAGCCTGACGCCGCCGATCTGCGCGCGCGCTACAATGTCGAGGTCGGTCTCCACAAGTTCGATGTGCTCGACACTGCGTCATTCGAGAGCTTCGTCGGCAGCCTTCCCACGCTGCCCGACGTCGTCATCTCGATCGTCGGCCTGCTCGGTGTGCAGCAAAATGCCGAAAGCGATCTCGCTCACGCCACTGCGATCATGCGCTCCAACTACGAGGGACCGTCACTGATCCTCGGCCTGTTCGCGGAAAAGTTTCTAGGCCGCGGCAGCGGCACGCTCGTCGGCGTGTCGTCGGTCGCCGGCGATCGCGGCCGCGCCTCGAACTATGTCTACGGCTCGGCCAAGGCCGGCTTCTCCGCCTTCCTGTCCGGCCTGCGCGCTCGGGCCAACAGCAGTGGCGTGCATGTCGTCACGGTGAAGCCCGGCTTCGTCCGCACCAGGATGACCGAAGGCATGAAGCTGATCGGCCCGCTCACCGTCGAGGCGAGCGTGGTGGGCGACGCGATCCTTCGCGCCGTCGAGAACAAGACCGACGTCGTCTATGTCAGCGGCAAATGGCGCCTCGTGATGCTGATTATCAAGGCGCTGCCGGAAGCGGTGTTCAAGAAGCTGAAGTTTTGAAACGCTTGTGATGCGCAAGTCCTCGCCGCAGCGGCGGTCTGCTCCCTCGCCCCGTTCTTACGGGGAGAGGTAAAGACAACTCACACGCTCATGCGCTGGAACTGACCGGCCGAGCGGAAGCGCCAGAGATATTGCGGGGCGATCGCTTCCAGCGAATCGGCTGATATGCCGAGGCCTTCCAGCGTCAGGCCGGCCGCCTTCGCGGCCTCCGACACGACATTGTCGCGCTCGAGCAGCGTGACCTGGTCCGGCGTCAGCTTGAACGCGCCCGGCGCGAATTGCAGGAAGTTGGCCTGGAAGCGGGCGAGGCCGAACGGCAGCGGGATCAGCATCCGCTTCCGGTCGATGATGGCGAGGATGGTCTGGATGATCTCGCGCATGGTCAGCACTTCCGGCCCGCCGAGCTCGTAGGTGGCCCCCGCCTTGGCCTTGCCGTCGACGGCATCGGCGATCGCGGTGGCGACGTCGCCGACATAAACCGGCTGCATCCGGGTCGTCCCGCCGATCAGCGGCAGCACCGGCGACATCCGGGCCAGCGCGGCAAAGCGGTTGGTGAACTGGTCCTCGGGGCCGAACATCACGGAGGGGCGGAAGATCGTGGCGGAGGGAACCGCGGCCAACACCGCGGCTTCGCCGGCCGCCTTGGCCCTGGCGTAGTGCGAGGGCGATTCGGCGTCGGCGCCGATCGCGGAGACATGCACCAGGGCGCTACCTGCTGCGGCCGCCGCCTTGGCCACGGTTTCGGCGCCCTTGGCCTGGACGGCGTCAAAAGTCTGCGCGCCGCTCTCGGTGAGGACGCCGACGAGGTTGATTGCGACATGCGAATCACGCAGCGCCGCCTCGACCGAGGCCGGATAGCGCAGATTCGCCTGCACGGTGTGGACCTGCCCGACCCGGCCGAGCGGCTGGAGGTATCCGGCGAGCTCCGGCCGCCGCACCGCGACCCGGACCCGGTAATCCCTCTTGCACAGGGCGCGGACGACGCTGCGGCCCAAAAACCCCGATCCGCCGAAAACCGTGACGAGCGTGTCCAGATTCGATGCCATGGGAGCCATTCCTGCGGAAAAGAGTGCGTCTTGTCAGGCTTGTATCGGGCCGGTTTGCGATGCGCAATCGGCATCCCGAACCGGGCTTCAAGCATGAATTGACAACGGCGTCACCGAACCGTAGTAACCGCCTCCGTGCCCCAAACGGCATGCCCAGGTGGTGGAATTGGTAGACGCGCTGGCTTCAGGTGCCAGTGGCTTAACGGCCGTGAAGGTTCGAGTCCTTTCCTGGGCACCATTTTTTTCTGGGGACCTTTTCTCCTTTGGATGCTCCTCAACGCCGGTCCCCGCGGCGGCGCTCGCCTTTCGTGGGCCGCGGCGGGAGCTTAGTCCGCAACAATATTGCGAAATCGGTCGGATTTCGCCTTTCAGCCGGCCGCCTCAGCAACGATATTGGTCTCGACGAGCCCGCGAGGGGTGTGATTTCGTCGATGAAACGGCCAAGAGATTCGGGATCATGGCAACGCTCGACATCAGTCGCTTGACGCCCAAGGAACGGCTCGACCTCATCGGGGAGCTTTGGGACAGCCTCTCCGCGGCCGACGTGCGGTTAACCCCGGCGCAGGAGGCCGAGCTGAACCGTCGGCTTGCGACTTTTGACGCGGACCGTCGCGATGCAATTCCCTGGGAGGATATCGACGCCGATCTTGACCGCCGGTTGCGGCCAAGGTTCTTTTTACACAAGCGGCACGGGCCGACCTCGCCGATGCCGTGCGCTGGTACGATACCCACGCTCCGCATGTCGTGCCGCAATTTCGCGACGCCATGCGCACAGCGCTGATCCGGATCGCGGAGAATCCCAAGCAGTTTCCGCCGGCCCTCAAAGACACACGCCGCGCCTTGCTACGCCGCTTCCCCCTACATTCTCATGTATCGTGAGATGCACGACGCGGTCTACGTCGTTGCGGTGTTTCACACCAGTCGCGATCCCTTGATTTGGCGGCGCCGTTGGTAGCCGGTCCTGCTCGATGACGCATCGAGGTTTGCGCGCCAGCTCTGCAGGAGCCTGCAGGTTCATCATCCCGTTGCTCATCGGTGGCGCTTTGGTTCCGTTTGGTGGTAGCAAACGATTCCACCGGCCAATCGCTCCGAACCGTCGCGATGCCACACACGCAGCGCACGCAGAATCTCTGAGCGACACGCCATGAACGCCACGACCCGGGAAGACATCCATCGCGTATGGGACGAACTGTCCGATTTCGAAGTCGCTCAATCCGCGCAGGCCGTCGCTTGCCTGATGGCGTTCCTCTGCGATCGGGGTAATGCTTGGAACGCCACCTGGGCGGGCGCGATCCGCGTCGACGGGAATCGCGATGGCGATCCGCTGCAAGGGTGGCGCGTTGGTGCCGTTCAGGCGCTCCACGCAATCGCCCCGCATCCCGATGAAGGGCATTTCAAGGAAATTCTGCAGGTCTGGGATCGGCGCGAGATCGACCCTTCCTTTCTGCTCCCAATGCGAGACGTCGGCGCTTTCAGGACCTATTCGTTCCGGAGGGAATTGCCCGCGGGTTGGTTCGGATCGCCGTTCTACGAGCTTCACTACGGCTCCGTCGGCACCTTCGATGCGGTCTTCGTAGCGTTTCCCCTCAATGAGGACTGCGAGTCGCATTTCGGTTTCTACTCGCGCAAAAGGTTTACCGATGAGGAGATTGCGCTGCTCGCTTATGCGCTACGCGGGATCAAATGGTTTCACCGCTATCTGATGCTGAGCCATGGTCTCCTGATGGCGTCCTCGCCGCTGACGCCAGCCGAGCGCAAGGTGCTGCAGCTCTTGCTGACTGACGCCTCGGAGAAGCACATCGCCCATCAGGTCGGGACGGCGGCATCCACCGTCCATCAGTACGTCGTCAGCATCTATCGCAAATTCGGCGTGCGCAGCCGCGCGGGCCTGATGAGCCTGTGGCTGAACCGCGCCGGCTGATCCATTCACATCCCCCGCGGAGACTACCCCCTACTGTTTAGTGGGCATGACGTTCAAGCACCGTCTCAGTACTCACGAAGCAGGGGAGTCGGCATCGATTGCAGCTTGTCGCTGGCGGGCTGGTTGTCCGGGTACGCAATGACTCTGCGGCGAGCCGGCGCCGCAGGTGGATTCGGCAATCTGGCAGGGGCGGCGGCGCGGAGCCGCCGGGGACGGCGAATTTGATCGAATTTCATTGCGCATACCGCAAGCGGGCGCTGCTGCTTACGACTGTGTCTTTCATGGCGCTGGGTGCCGTGTCGGTGGCATCGCCGGCACTCGCGGATGGCGGTGCGGGCGGTGACGTGCCGGCAGCTGGCGTGGCGGGCGGCGCCGGCGGAACCGGCTTCACCGGCGATGCAGGCGCCATTGGCGCCTCTGGTTCCGCTGGTGGTGGCGGCGGCGGAGGCGCGGCCGGCGGCGGTAACGGCGGAAACGGCGGTACCGCTGGGGGCGGCGCAGGCGGCCCCGGCGGCACCGCGTTCAGTCCCAACGGGCAAAACGGCAGCAACCGTGGCTCTGGCCTCGGCGGCGCTGGAGGTGGTGGCGGCGGATTCAATGGCAACGGCGCTGGTAGCGCGACCATCACCAACACGTCCCCCCTGACCGGCGGCAACGGCGGCAACGGCGGCGTCGGCGGTGGTGGTGGCGGTGGCGGTGGCGCCGGCGGCTATGGCGCCATCGTCACTGGCGGGGGCGCGAGCAGCAATACGAGCACCATCACTGGCGGCACGGGGGGCGCTGGCGGCGCGACCAATGACGCTGCGGCGGTCAAGGGCAACAGCGGAGACGGCGGCGTGGGCGTGCAGTTCACAACGAGCGGCGCGACATTCGCCAATTCCGGCTCGGTCACCGGCGGCAACGGCGGCGCCGCGGGCGGTGGCCAAGGCATCGCTGGCAACCCGGGTGTCGGCGGCGCCGGCATCGTCGGCTCGGGGCTGACCATCATCAACAGCGGCACCATCACCGGCGGGCTTGCCGGCGACGGGGTAACGCGCGCCGACGCCATCACCTTCACTGGCGGCACGAACGTGCTCGAATTGCAGGCCGGCTCGACCATCACGGGCAATGTGGTTGCGTTCAGCGCCGCTGATACATTGCGGCTTGGTGGCAGCAGCAATGCGAGCTTCGACGTCTCGCAGATCGGCGGCAGCGCGCAATACCAGGGCTTCGGCGTGTTCGACAAGACCGGCGCCAGCACCTGGACGCTGACCGGCACCAATGCGGCCGCCCTGTTATGGGCGATCGACGCCGGCACGCTGATGGTGAATGGCACCATGAGCAGTGCGAGCATGACGGTGAACAGTGGCGGCGCGCTCGGCGGCATCGGCACGGTGGGGAGTGTCACGGTCGCGAGTGGCGGCACCTTTGCGCCCGGGTCCGGCACGCCCGGCAGCACGATGACGGTTTCGGGCAATCTCGCCTTCCAGTCCGGCGCGTTCTATCTGGTCCAGGTCAATCCCTCCACCACTTCAAGCGCCGTCACCGGCACGGCGACTCTGACCGGCGGCAGCGTGCAGGCGGTGTTCGCCTCGGGCAGCTACGTCACCAGGAGCTACGGCATCCTGCATGCCAGCGGCGGCATTACCGGCACCTTCACCGGCGTAACCGGCAATGTGCCGGCAGGCTTCACCGAGAGTCTGAGCTACACCACGAACGACGTGTTCCTGAACCTGACCGCCACGCTCGGCCAGCTTCCCGGTGCGGCCCTCAACGGCAACCAGCAGAGCGTCGCAGGCGCGCTCAACAGCTTCTTCAACAATGGCGGCGCGCTGCCGCCGAGCTTCGCCGGCGTGTTCGGCCTGACCGGCGGCAATCTTTCCAATGCGCTGGCGCA
>NZ_PGVG01000069.1:10106-25457 GCF_002795245.1 Bradyrhizobium forestalis
CTCAACGGCAACCAGCAGAGCGTCGCAGGCGCGCTCAACAGCTTCTTCAACAATGGCGGCGCGCTGCCGCCGAGCTTCGCCGGCGTGTTCGGCCTGACCGGCGGCAATCTTTCCAATGCGCTGGCGCAGCTCTCGGGCGAAGCCGCGACCGGTGGCCAGCAGGGCGCGTTCCAGTTCATGGGCCAGTTCTTCGGGCTGATGCTCGATCCCTTCATCGACGGCCGTGGTGGCGCTCCGGGATCGGGCGGCGCGCTCGGCTTTGCGCCGGAGCGCGAGGCGTTGCCGGAGGATGTCGCGCTCGCCTATGCGCGCGTGATGAAGGCCCCGGCGTACAAGGCGCCGCCGGCCGCCTTCGAGCCGCGCTGGACGGCGTGGGCGAGCGGCTTCGGCGGCTACAACAGGACCAGCGGCGATCCGGCCAGCGGCAGCACCGATCTCACCGCACGCGCGGCCGGCGTTGCCGCCGGGCTCGACTACCGCGTCAGCCGCGATGCGATCGTCGGCTTCTCGCTCGCGGGCGGCGGCACCAAATGGGACCTGGCGCAGGGTTTCGGCAGCGGCAAGAGCGATACGTTCGCCGGCGGCGTCTACGGCGCCATCCGCTCCGGTGCGGCCTATGTTGCAGCGTCGTTCGGCGGCGGCAATCACTGGATGTCGACCGACCGCTTCGCGTTCGGCGATCATCTCACTGCCAGCTTCAACGGCGCGAGCTTTGGCGGCCGCATCGAGGGCGGCTATCGCTTCGCCACGTCGATCACTGGCGTCACGCCTTACGCCGCGTTGCAGGCGCAGAGCTTCCGCACCCCGACCTACAGCGAAACCGACCTCACCGGCGGCGGCTTCGGCCTGACCTACACCGGTCGCACCGCGACGGACACGCGCAGCGAGCTCGGCGCGCGCTTCGATCAGGTGGCGCTGGTCAATCCGGATGCGGTGCTCATCGTCCGCGGCCGGCTCGCCTGGGCGCATGATTGGATCAGCGATCCCACGCTCGCCGCCGCCTTCCAGGCGCTGCCCGGCACCAGCTTCCTCGTCAACGGCGCGACGCCGGCGAAGGACACCGCGCTGGTCTCCGCCGGTGCGGAGCTGAAGCTCGCGAAGGGCATCAGCCTGCTCGGCAAGTTCGACGGCGAGTTCGCTAGTCACGCGCAGACCTATGCCGGGACCGGGACCGTGCGTGTGAGCTGGTAGTTGCGGCCGTTGGTCGAGGTGGCGCCAAGGCAGGCGTGATGTTTTTGCAACGGTGACGGAGCCGTTGCTGCGGGGAGCGTGTCGAAATGGTGCTGGCGGGTGGGTCGACCGGGTACGCGATGACTCTGCGGCGGGCCGGCGCCGCGGGTGGATTTGGCAATCTGGCAAGGGCGGCGGCGCGGAGCCGCGGGGGGCGGCGAATTTTGATCGAATTTCATTGCGCATATCGCAAGCGGGCACTGCTGCTTGCGACGGTGTCTTTCATTGCGATGGGTGTCGCGTCGGTGGCATCGCCGGCACTCGCCGATGGCGGTGCGGGTGGCGGCTGTGCGGGCAATCCTGGCGGCGCAGGGGGAACTGGGTTCACCGGAAACGCAGGTAGCGTTGCCGGCGGCTTCTGCAGTGGCGGGGGCGGGGGCGGCGCAGGCGGCGGCCTAGGCGGGAGCAGTATTGGAATGGACGCTGTCACTGGCGGCGCAGGCGGGACCTCTGGCAGTCCCAATGGTCAGGACGGAGGTGACGCGGTTCTTCATTCCCTGAGTGGCGCTGGCGGTGGCGGCGGCGGGTTCAACGGCAATGGCGCCGGCGCCGCGACGCTCACAAATACGTCCGCTCTGACGGGCGGCAATGGCGGCAAAGGCGGCAATGCTGCGGCGGCTGATAATGGTGGCGGTGGTGGCGGCGGCGCCGGCGGTTACGGCGCCATCGTTACTGGAACCGGCGCGAGCAGCAACACCAGCACGATCACCGGCGGCAACGGCGGCGCGGGCGGCGATAGCGGCGCTGCTTTCAGTAACCACGGCGGATCGGGCGGCGACGGCGGCGTGGGCGTGCAGTTCACTGCATCAGGCGCGACCTTCACCAACTCCGGTGCCGTGACCGGTGGCAATGGCGGGACGGGTGGTACCGGCATCAGTGCCAACGGCAGCAATGGCGCGGGCGGCGCCGGCGTCGTCGGCGCGGGCCTCACGGTCATCAACAGCGGCACCATCGCCGGCGGCGCCTTCGGCGACGGGATGGCGCGCGCCAACGCCATCACCTTCACCGGCGGCACCAACGTGCTGGAGCTGCAGGCCGGCTCGACCATCGCCGGCAATGTGGTCGCGTTCAGCGCCGCGGATACGTTGCGGCTGGGTGGCGCGAGCAATGCCAGCTTCGACGTGGCGCAGATCGGCAGCAGCGTGCAGTATCGCGGCTTCGGCGTGTTCGAGAAGGGCGGCAGCAGCACCTGGACGCTGACCGGCACGACCACGGCGACGACAGCATGGACCGTCAATCAGGGAACGCTGGCGGTCTCCTCCGACGGCAATCTTGGCGCCGCGTCCGGTGGCCTCGCCCTCGGCGGCGGCACGCTGCAATTTGCGACGGGCTTCACCACCAGCCGCAGCGTGACGCTCAACGCCGGCGGCGGAACCTTCGACACCAACGGCAACAACGCCACACTGGGCGGGGCAATCTCCGGCACCGGCGGGCTGACGAAGAGCGGCGCCGGCACGCTCACGCTGTCCGGCACGAGCACCTATGGCGGTACCACCACTGTCAACGCAGGCACGCTGCGGGCAGGCGCCGCGAACGCGTTTTCGTCGGCAAGCGCGGTCACGGTGAACGCGGGCGCGACGCTCGGTCTGAACAATTTTGGCCAGAGCATCGGTTCGCTTGCGGGCGCCGGCAACGTGACGCTCGGCACGGCCGCGCTGACAACCGGCGGCGACAACACGAGCACGACATTTTCCGGCGCAATCTCCGGGACCGGCGGGCTGACGAAGACCGGCAGCGGCACCTTCACGCCCACCGGAACGAGCACCTATACCGCCGCCACGACGATCAATGGCGGCACGCTTGAAGTGGACGGCTCGATCGCCGCTTCGACAAACGTCACGGTCAATTCGGGCGCCACACTGTCGGGCACCGGCATCGTCGATCCGGCGACGACCACGATCATGTCGGGCGGCACACTCGCGCCGGGCAATGCGGCGAATCCGACCGGCACGCTCACCATCACCGGCAATCTCGCCTTCCAGTCCGGTGCGCTCTATCTCGTTCAGGTCACGCCATCAGCCGCGTCGAGCACCGCCGTGTCCGGCACCGCGACGCTGACCGGCGCGACCGTCAATGCGGTGTTCGCCAGCGGCAGCTACGTCACCAAGCAGTACACCATTCTCACCGCAAGCGGCGGGCTTGGCGGCACCACGTTTGCCGGCCTGACCAACACCAACCTGCCGGCCGGCTTCACCGACAGCCTGAGCTACAGCGGCACCAGCGTGGTCCTGAATTTGACGGCCACCCTGGGCGCGACCGGTGGGCTCAACGGCAACCAGCAGAGCGTCGCAGGCGCGCTCAACAGCTTCTTCAACAATGGCGGCGCGCTGCCGCCGAGCTTCGCCGGCGTGTTCGGCCTGACCGGCGGCAATCTTTCCAATGCGCTGGCGCAGCTCTCGGGCGAAGCCGCGACCGGTGGCCAGCAGGGCGCGTTCCAGTTCATGGGCCAGTTCTTCGGGCTGATGCTCGATCCCTTCATCGACGGCCGTGGTGGCGCTCCGGGATCGGGCGGCGCGCTCGGCTTTGCGCCGGAGCGCGAGGCGTTGCCGGAGGATGTCGCGCTCGCCTATGCGCGCGTGATGAAGGCCCCGGCGTACAAGGCGCCGCCGGCCGCCTTCGAGCCGCGCTGGACGGCGTGGGCGAGCGGCTTCGGCGGCTACAACAGGACCAGCGGCGATCCGGCCGGCGCCAGCACCGACCCCACCCCACGCGCGGCCGGCGTTGCCGCCGGGCTCGACTACCGCGTCAGCCTCGATGCGATCGTCGGCTTCTCGCTCGCGGGCGGCGGCACCAAATGGGACCTGGCGCAGGGTTTCGGCAGCGGCAAGAGCGATACGTTCGCCGGCGGCGTCTACGGCGCCATCCGCTCCGGTGCGGCCTATGTTGCAGCGTCGTTCGGCGGCGGCAATCACTGGATGTCGACCGACCGCTTCGCGTTCGGCGATCATCTCACTGCCAGCTTCAACGGCGCGAGCTTTGGCGGCCGCATCGAGGGCGGCTATCGCTTCGCCACGCCGATCGCCGGCATCACGCCTTACGCTGCGTTGCAGGCGCAGAGCTTCCGCACCCCGACCTACAGCGAAACCGACCTCACCGGCGGCGGCTTCGGCCTGACCTACACCGGTCGCACCGCGACGGACACGCGCAGCGAGCTCGGCACGCGCTTCGATCAGGTGGCGCTGGTCAATCCGGATGCGGTGCTCATCGTCCGCGGCCGGCTCGCCTGGGCGCATGATTGGATCAGCGATCCCACGCTCGCCGCCGCCTTCCAGGCGCTGCCCGGCACCAGCTTCCTCGTCAACGGCGCGACGCCGGCGAAGGACACCGCGCTGGTCTCCGCCGGCGCGGAGCTGAAGCTCGCGAAGGGCATCAGCCTGCTCGGCAAGTTCGACGGCGAGTTCGCTAGTCACGCGCAGACCTATGCCGGGACAGGGACCATGCGTGTGAGCTGGTAGGGCGGGGGCTGGCCAAATCCGCCCGCTTCCTCACACCACCCTTTTCCCCGCCCGCTCCGCCACCGCCTTCTGCACGAAATACATCGCGACCAGCGTGACGATCGTCGTCGTGACGACGACGTAGCCGATCCGGTCGAAATGGATCAGTGAGCCGTCGGGCGCCTGCGCGATGATCGCGCCGGCGAGCACCGAGCCGAGCCCGCCGGAGAGCTGCTGGAGCGAGGCGCTGACCGCGCTGAACGAGCCGCGCTGGCTCGGGTCGGGGATCGCCGACATCAGCGCCTGCGACGGGATCATCCGTGAAAAGATGCCGATGAACATCAGCACGTTGACGGTGATCGCGGTCGTCAGCGAGACGTGGCCGAGATGGGTGTAGATCAGCACCATGACAACGGTCATCGCGCAGCCGAACACGAAGGTCGGATATTTGCCGAACGCGTCGCTGGCGCGGCCGACCAGCGGCCCGGTGACGATGCTGAACAGGCCGGAGACGAGATAGATCGTCGGCAGATGCAGCATGTCGATGCCGAGATTGTGCACGGTGAAGGCGCTGGAGAACGGCATCAGCATGTAGCCGCCGGTCGCGAGCAGCGTCGTGACCGCGAAGGCCAGCGTGTAGCGCGGCTCGAAGACCGTCGCGATCAGATGGTGGAACGGATTCCTGTCCTGCTTCAGTTTCAGATGCGCATCGACCGGCTCCATCACGAAGGCGATGACGGCGATCGTGACGATCGACAGGCCGACGATCGCGACGAAGCAGACCTGCCAGCTCCAGTGATTGGCGAGAAACAGCCCCGCGGGAATGCCGAGCACCTGGCTCGCGGCGAACGCGGTCTGTACGAAGCCCATCACGCGGCCGCGCATCTGCAGCGGGAACAGGTCGGTGACGATGGCCAGCACGACCGCGCCGATCACGCCGCCGAACAATCCGGTCACGATCCGGCCGAGCAGCAGGACATGATAATTCTGGGCCATTGCGCAGAGCAGGGTTCCGAGCGTGAAGCCGACATAGAAGAACAGCAGCAGGCGCTTGCGATCGAAGCGATCGGCAAAGCCGGCGGCGAGGATGCCCGATACTCCCGCACTGAACGCGTAGGCCGACACCGCGACGCCGAATTGGGCGGCCGTGATGTTGAGCGCCGGCATCAGGATGGCGCCGAGCGGCGACATGATGATGAAGTCGAGGATGATCGTGAACTGCGTGAAGGCGAGCAGCGCAATGAGAAGCGCCTGATAGCGCGAGAAGCCGCGCTGGCGTTCGCGTTGGTCGTCGATCGGCGCAGCGAGCGTCTGTTCGGTCATTGGCATTTCATTCGTGGTGAGCGGGCGGGATGGGGAGGCCGGCAACAGATAGGGTGCGCCGGGACGAATTGCAGCGGGCTCGCCGAAAACCTAGTCCGCGGGGAAGATCAGCGGCTCATAATCTCGCGCGCCGTGGAGGATGTGGATCACTTCGATTGCGTCGCGACCGACTCGATAGAAAATCAGATAGTTCCCGAACGGATGCCGGCGAATGCCCTTCTGCTCGTAGCGCGGCACCAAGGGATAGCCACGCGGTGCATCGGCGAGCGTATGGCATTTCTCCCGCAGGCCACGGATGAGCGTGAGAGCGCTTCGCGGGCTTTGCGCGGCGACGTACGATGCGATGTCCTCGAGGTCGGCCTCCGCTTCCGCGGTGATAACGACGATCACGTGCGGTCGGCCTTGTCGGCCAATCTCGCTTCCAGCCGGTCAAAAACGTCGGAGATCGGTTTGGTCCGTCCCATGTCGGCATCATCGAGCCCGCGCGCGATCGCGGCGTCCAACGCGGCGAGCCGCGCCTCACGCTCCTGAATGAGCCGCACGCCCTCCCTGAGCACCTCGCTCTTGGAGTGATAGCGCCCCGACGCGACGAGCTTTGTTACAAAGTTTTCAAGGGCTTCGCCAAGATCTGCACTAACCGCCATGCTGCGTTTCTCCGACACCCTGCGTTAATAACTATTATTGGAACGCCGGCATATCAAGTGGAGCCGTGACCCGCGACAGTCCCCGGTTAAGCCGCCTTTAGCGAATGCTCCCATAGGGTTGGCCATCCATTTCCCTGCTCCCCGGCCCTGGAGCCGATCATTTGCGGTAAGTCAGAGCGTTTTCGGATGGAGCAGCCTGCCCGGCAGTATGATCCTGGCCTGTCCGAGCCGTCGGCAACCCCGGCGGCGGCGCGGACGCTTGTGATCGATCTCGAAGGCGCGCTGCTGCGGTCCGAGCTGCTCATGGAGGCGCTGTTCTCCAGCCCAGGTCGTATGCTGGCCCGCTTCGGCGCGGGCGGACGGGCGGGCATGGCGGCGCTCACGGAGATCCTGGCGCGGGCCAGGATCGACTACGCCCAGCTGCCCTACGATTCCGACGTGATGAACCGGGCGCTGGCGGCGCGGGCGCGGGGCGAGAAGATCTATCTGGTCGCTGATCGCTTCGCCGGTCATGCCGCAGGCATCGCGGCGCATCTCGGCTTCGATGGCGTCGTCACGCCGGCCGACCTCGCTGTGGGCAGCCTGCCGTTCGATCGTGCCTCCGCCGAGCGCATCGAACATCGCGACGTCCGCAGCGCCAGCCTCAAGACCTGGGCCAAGGCGCTGCGCGTCTATCAATACGCCAAGAACACGCTGGTGTTCGTGCCTGCGCTCACTGCGCATCAGATGAGCCTTTCGACGCTCGGCTACGCGCTGCTCGCGTTTCTGGCGTTCTCGGCCTGCGCCTCGGGCGCCTATCTGATGAACGATCTGCTCGATCTCGCCGCGGACCGCCAGCATCCGACCAAGCGCCATCGCGCGCTCGCGGCCGGCGATTTGCCGATCTCGTCGGCGCTGTCAGCGATCCCTGTGTTGTGGTTGTTCGCGGTCGCAGCCAGCCTCTGCATCTCGCCCCTGTTCCTCGGCGTGCTCGGCGTCTATCTCGCCACCACGATCGCCTATTCGCTCGTGCTCAAGCGCAAGATGCTGGTCGACATCGTCACGCTCGCCGGTCTCTACACGCTTCGCATCGTCGCCGGCGCGGTCGGTGTCAGCGTGGTGCTGTCGGAATGGCTGTTGATCTTCTCGCTGTTCGTGTTCACCTCGCTGGCGCTGATCAAGCGCTTCAGTGAGCTCAGCATGCGCGAGAGCGCAGGCCTCGCCGATCCCTCCAACCGCGACTATCGCGTCACCGACCTGCACGTCATCGCCGCGATGGCGGCGGCGAGCGCGATGAACGCGGTGACCGTGTTCTCGCTCTACGTCTCTTCCTCGGCGGTGACGCCGCTCTACAGCCGCCCCTGGATGCTGTGGCTGCTCACTCCGCTGCTGCTGTATTGGTTCGGCCGCGCCTTGATGATGGCGCATCGCCGCGAGATGCCGGACGATCCGATTCTGTACGCTTTCCGCGACGGCCCCAGCCGCATCACGGTCGCGGCGATGATCTGCATCATGCTCGCCGCGATCTGACGGCCCGTAAGGTCACGGCCGCCGCTTGCGCGGCCTGCCGCCAGTGGCTACATCGCGATCCATCCGATTAGCCTATGATATCGACGCACCGATTCGACCCGAGGTTTTGACCCGCCATGACCGTACGCCTGCACCGCGGCGACCTGCCCGACCTGTCCCGCTACACCGGAGCGGTGGCGATCGACACCGAGACCATGGGGCTGAACCCGCACCGCGACCGGCTCTGTGTGGTGCAGCTCTCGCCCGGTGACGGCAGCGCCGACGTGGTGCAGATCCCGAAGGGGCACACCGACGCGCCGAACCTGAAGGCGCTGCTCGCCAATCCGGCCGTCACGAAAATCTTCCATTTCGCGCGGTTCGACATTGCGGTGCTGTACCAGACCTTCGGCGTCATGACCGGGCCGATTTATTGCACCAAGATTGCCTCCCGCCTGACCCGCACCTATACCGACCGTCATGGCCTCAAGGACCTCGTGCGCGAGGTGCTCAACATCGACCTCTCCAAGCAGCAGCAGTCCAGCGACTGGGGTTCCGACAGCCTGACCGAGCCGCAGCTCGCCTACGCCGCCTCCGACGTGCTGCATCTGCACGGCTTGCGCGAGCGGCTCGATGCCATGCTGGTCCGGGAAGGCCGCAGCCAGCTGGCGCAGGCCTGTTTCGATTTCCTGCCGACCCGCGCTCTTCTCGACCTCCAGGGCTGGGCGGAAGAGGACATTTTCGCGCATTCCTAACGGCCCAGCGCGGCGATTGGCCTGAGGTTGCCGCCCCGTTTCGGACACTTTCGTAACGGCCTGTCGCCGGCTGCATATTTGGGCGGAGCCGGATAGAATGGGCCACCCCTCAACCGGACAAGGCGAGCTGTACGTCAGGAGCCCAGGTAATAGGAACCCAGGTGAATTCGGCCCAGAATCCCACCTACGACGCCGCGCTTGCGGCGAAGTTCGCCAGCGCGGCGCGCCACAGCCGCCTGGTGCGGATTCTGCGCATCGCGGTGCCGGGTGCGGTGCTGTTGTCCATGGCCGCCATCGTCGGCGTCTCGATCTTCAATCCATTCCGCATGCTGATGCCGAAGCTGCCGCTCGATTCCGGAAATATGGTGGTGTCCGGCACCAAGATCACGATGGAATCGCCGCACCTCGCCGGTTACACGCCGGACCAGCGGCCCTACGAGCTCTGGGCCAAGACCGCGACGCAGGACATCACCGATCCCGATCATGTCGATCTATCCGATTTGCGCGCGAAGGTGCTGATGGAGGATCAATCGACCTTGTTCCTGGACGCTCGCACCGGCCGCTTCGACAACAAGCAGCAGCAGCTCGACCTGCACAAGGACATCTTCCTGCGCACCTCGACCGGCTATGAGGCGCGGCTGAACTCGGCCTTCGTCGACATGGGCAAGGGCACGGTCACCTCGGATGAGCGCGTCGACGTCAAGCTGACCAATGGCACGGTGAGCGCGGATCGCCTGCGAATTACCGAAGGCGGTGACGTCATCCGCTTCGAGGGCAATGTGGTGATGCACCTGGACAAGCTGGACGAGCCCGCCGCAACTCAGCCTGCGCCGCCCGAGCCCGCACCGGCCAAGACACGCACGCCTCAGAACAAGTCTGCCAATTCGAAGTGATTTTCATGATGAACTGTTTTCCGCGCGACGCTGTTGTCAGCAAGGCCGCGCTCGCCGTCGGCCTCGCGTTGGTCGTCACGGGGGCGGCCCTTGCGCAGAGCACGATGCAAGGCGTGCCCAACGCGATGCAGGGTTTTTCGCAGAACCGCGATCAGCCGATCCAGATCGAAGCGGCTTCGCTCGAGATGCGCGACAAGAAGAAGGAGGCGACCTTCGCCGGCAATGTGAAGGTCGTGCAGGGCGACACAACCATGACCTCGAAGACGCTGGTGGTGTTTTACGAGTCGGGCGGCGACAAGCCGGCGACACCGCAGCAGCCGGCGGCGAAAGGCGCAAAATCGACTGCGCCGATGCAGTCGGCGCAACCGGGCCCAGGGGGCAGCTCCTCGATCAAGCGGCTGGAGGCGCGCGGCAATGTCGTGGTCACCCAGAAGGACCAGGTGGTGACGGGCGAGACCGCGGTGTTCGACACCAAGACCAACCTCATCACCATGCTCGGCGGCTCGGGCCAGGTGGTCCTGACCCAGTGCAAGAACGTGCTGCGCGGCGACCGCCTGATGGTCGACATGACGACGGGCGTGTCACGTGTGGAATCCGACAACGGCCGGGTGCAGGCGCTGCTGCCGCAGGGCGGCAGCAATGATTGCGGCCAGGGCGGTTCGGGCAAGCCTGCGGCGCCGCCCTTGCAGCTGCCCGGCGCAAGTAAACAAAAGTAAATTCAACAACTTGTCTCGGGTGCTCCCGATCCGAGGTTGAAGCTTGCCCGGCGAGACTGTATCTAGCGCGCAGGGCTTTCGAAGCGGGGTCCGCCGCTTTTCGGGCGTGTTTCACTGGGCATGAGACATCCCTCCACTCATGCTGCATCGGCGAATCGAAAGGCCGGTGCGGCAGATCGCGCGAATTCGCGCAGGATCGTCGCGAAAGGCTAGAAGGCGGGGATGGTCGATCTCTTCAGCATGTTCCGTCGGCGCCCCGCCAAACGCGGCCGGCCAGGATTTGCGCGCCAGGACATCACTGCGCTCGGTGACAGCGTCGGCGGCCTCGTGGCCAGCCCTATCAGGGACGCGCCGCCGATCGCCCGCGACCAGCCACGCGCGCCCGACCAGTTCCAAGGGGACTATCAGGCCGACTATCAAGTCGAGCCGCCGCGTCCGCAGACGGTTCATCCCGTCAGGAGCGCCGCCAAGTCCGCCGCCAGGTCCAACGGCGCCGGCGGGCCGCAGCTCCTGAAGCGGCCGGGCTTCCTGGCTGTGCATAGCGTGGAAAAGGCCTTCGGCAGCCGCCAGGTGGTGCGCGGCGTCAGCATCTATGTGCGCCGCGGCGAAGCGGTCGGCCTGCTCGGGCCGAACGGCGCCGGCAAGACCACCGTGTTCTACATGATCACCGGCCTGATCAAGGCCGACCGCGGCGCGATCGAGCTCGACGGCCACGATGTGACGAAGCTGCCGATGTATCAGCGTGCGCGGCTCGGCATCGGCTATCTGCCGCAGGAAGCCTCGATCTTCCGCGGCCTCACCGTCGAGCAGAACATCCGCGCCGTGCTCGAAGTGGTCGAGCCCTCGCGCAAGAAGCGCGAGCAGCAGCTCGATTCATTGCTCGACGAATTCAACATCACGCGCCTGCGTAAATCGCCGTCGATCGCGCTGTCCGGCGGCGAGCGCCGCCGCGTCGAGATCGCACGCGCGCTGGCGACGCGGCCGAACTACATGCTGCTCGACGAGCCCTTCGCCGGCATCGACCCGATCGCGGTCGGCGACATCCAGGACCTTGTCCGCCATCTCACCAATCGCGGCATCGGCGTGCTCATCACCGACCACAATGTCCGCGAGACGCTCGGCCTCACCGATCGCGCCTATATCGTCTATGCCGGGGAAATCTTGACCGAGGGAACCCCGGATGAGATCGTTGCTGATCCGGACGTGCGCCGCCTCTACCTTGGCGAGGAATTCCGCCTCTAGCCCTTTTTTCCAATACGTCAAGCCGTGTACATCGTGCCCGGACTAGGATAAGCAAAAATCGGACCAATTTTTGGGAACGGTTCTTGCTTCATGGCGCTCACGCAGAGATTAGAGTTCCGGCAATCGCAGTCGCTGGTCATGACGCCGCAGCTGATGCAGGCGATCAAGCTGCTGCAATTGTCCAATCTCGATCTCACGACCTTCGTGGAAGAGGAGCTCGAGCGCAATCCGCTGCTGGAACGGGCCAGTGACGAGGCCCCCGTGGGGGACGCTCCGGCCGAGGCTGGCAGTCACGGCGATTCCGAGGGTGGTCAAGGCGAGGGTCAGGGCGAGGACGGCTTCGGCGGCAGCGCCGAGGGGTTCGAGCCGGGCCAGGAAGAATGGATGAGCAAGGATCTCGGCACCCGCGCCGAGATCGAGCAGACCCTGGATACCGGCCTCGACAACGTCTTCTCCGAGGAGCCGGCCGAGGCCGCGGCGCGCAACGCCCAGGATGCCATGCCGACCACCTATACCGAATGGGGCGGCGGCGCCTCCGGTGACGAAGACTACAATCTCGAGGCTTTTGTCGCGGCCGAGACAACGTTGTCGGATCATCTCGCCGAGCAGCTCGCGGTCGCCTTCACCGCACCCGCCCAGCGCTTGATCGGCCAGTACCTGATCGACCTCGTCGACGAGGCCGGCTATCTGCCGCCCGATCTCGGAGAGGCCGCCGAGCGTCTTGGCGCATCGCAAGCCGAGGTCGAGGACGTCCTCGCCGTGCTGCAAAAATTCGACCCGCCCGGCGTCTGCGCGCGGTCTTTGAGCGAGTGCCTGGCGATCCAGCTGCGCGAGCTCGACCGCTACGACCCCGCGATGCAGGCCCTGGTCGAGCATCTCGATCTGCTTGCCAAGCGCGACATCGCCTCCTTGCGCAAGATCTGCGGCGTCGACGACGAGGATATCGCCGACATGATCGGCGAGATCCGCCGCCTCAATCCCAAGCCGGGCATGAAGTTCGGCACGTCTCGCTTGCAGACCATGGTGCCCGATGTCTATGTCCGTCCCGGCCCCGACGGCGGCTGGCATGTCGAGCTCAACAGCGACACCTTGCCGCGCGTGCTGGTCAACCAGACCTACTATTCCGAGCTGTCGAAGAAGATCGGCAAGGACGGCGACAAGTCCTATTTCACCGACGCGCTCCAGAACGCGACCTGGCTCGTGCGCGCGCTCGACCAGCGCGCCCGCACCATCCTGAAAGTTGCAACCGAGATCGTGCGCCAGCAGGACGGCTTCTTCACCCATGGCGTCGCGCACCTGCGGCCGCTCAATCTGAAGGCCGTCGCCGATGCCATCCAGATGCATGAATCCACGGTGTCGCGCGTCACCGCCAACAAATATATGGCGACCAACCGCGGCACGTTCGAGCTGAAATATTTCTTCACGGCCTCGATCGCCTCGGCCGACGGCGGCGAGGCGCATTCGGCGGAAGCCGTGCGTCATCACATCAAGCAGCTGATCGATTCGGAGCAGCCTAGCGCGATCCTGTCCGATGACACCATCGTGGAACGCTTGCGCGCCTCGGGCATTGATATTGCCCGCCGCACGGTCGCGAAGTACCGCGAAGCCATGCGCATACCCTCCTCGGTGCAACGCCGCCGCGACAAGCAGAGCGCTCTTGGTAACGTCCTCTCTACCGCCTTGTCCGATCGCTCCCGCAATCCCGAACCGGCCTGATTGCGCTGGCGGCAAATCGCGCTACTCTCGATTTCCCATCGAGACCGATCCAAGCTGGGCACCAACCAAGCGAGGCATCACATGACTCTCAGAATCTCGGGAAAGAGCATCAGCGTCGGCGAGGCCCTGCGCGGCCGCGTCGCCGACCGCACCGACGAGGTGCTGCGCAAATATTTCGACGGCAACTATTCCGGCCACATCACGCTCAGCAAGGACGGCTTCGGCTTTCGCACCGATTGCGCCCTGCATCTCGATTCGGGGATTACGCTGGAGGCCGATTCGAACGCGCCGGATGCCTATGCCAGCGCCGACCAGGCGCTGCTGATGATCGAGAAGCGGCTGCGTCGCTACAAGAACCGGCTCAAGGACCGCTCCGCCCGCAAGGCCCATGCCGCCTCCGAAGCGATGGCGGCGCTCGACGCCACCAGCTATGTGCTGGAAGCGCCCGGAGAGGGCGAAGAGGAAGTCACCGGCTACAGTCCCGTCATCATTGCGGAGCAGACCACGTCGCTGAAGCGGCTCTCGGTCAGCGAAGCCGTCATGGAACTCGACCTCAGCGGGGCGCCCTGCCTGGTGTTCCAGCACGGTTCGTCCGGCCGGGTGAACATCATTTACCGCCGGGCGGACGGCAATGTCGGCTGGATTGACCCGCCGGGGGCGAAGGTGGATGGACAATCGGACGGGTAGGTCCGGGACCCGGGCCCGTACCATCCCGACCCTTAACAATGACGGGGGCAAAGCCGCATGCGGGAGTTGGCACCGGGATTGCGTTGGAGTAGAAGCCCCCCACATCTGGACCGGGGCTAAGTCCGCCTCCTGCTTCATGTTATTGACGCCGGCTCAGCTTGGTCTATCAAGCTGGCCAATTCGGAACCTGACGGTTTAATTCACCTCGGAAACCCTCCATGCCGATTACCGATCTGGTCGCACCCGAGGCGATTCTCCCGGCATTGAAGGTCAACAGCAAGAAGCAGGCCTTGCAGGAGCTCGCGGCCAAGGCTGCCGAGCTGACCGGGCAGAACGAGCGCTCGGTGTTCGAGGTGCTGCTGCAACGGGAGAAGCTCGGCACCACCGCGGTCGGCTATGGCGTCGCCATTCCGCACGGCAAGCTGCCCAAGCTGGAAAAGATCTTCGGCCTGTTCGCGCGGCTCGATCGCCCGATCGATTTCGAGGCGATGGACGGCCAGCCGGTCGATCTCGTCTTCCTGCTGCTCGCGCCTGAAGGCGCCGGCGCCGATCACCTCAAGGCGCTCGCCCGCATCGCCCGCCTGCTGCGCGACCAGGACATCGCCAAGAAGCTCCGCGCCTCGCGCGACGCCCAGGCGATCTATTCGGTGCTGGCGCTGCCGCCCGCGACCGCGGCCTAGAGCCGATCGTCGACATCGCCAGGGGCCTCGAGCCCTGGTAACGCCGCCCGCGCCAAGGCCGTCGCGACGGGCGTTAGAGCGTGATGAGATCAGGTCGATCGCTACAACGGAAGTGCACTCCCTCTCCCGCTTGCTTGCGGGAGAGGGAGTTTCCGCGATGGGATAGTCCCCTAAAGCTGGATGGGGTTAGGTTGAATCGATTGCTGCGGCTCGTTCACCTCTCCCGCTTGCGGGAGAGGCGTAGGCCGCTTTTGGGCGGCCGTCATCTCAAATGACGCCGAGGCAAAGCCTCGGCTATGGCGAAGCGCCGGGTGAGGGCTCTCTCCGCTAGGGGATTGTCCCATTGCAGAAGCACCCTCTCCCCAACCCTCTCCCGCAAGCGAGAGCTTTGCGCAATGTCTTGTGCGGGAGTGAGGTTTGATTTCGGGCTTTTTTTGAACGACCTCGGGCGTCGGGCGCGAAGTGGACAGGTCCGTTTTCGCGGCCGATCGGTGGTGGCGGTCGATGGCAGTCATGCTGCGGCCCCTACGGGCTGCAGTACCGCCC
>NZ_PGVG01000006.1:0-31586 GCF_002795245.1 Bradyrhizobium forestalis
GGCGCTCGGATATCAGTCGCCCCTTGAGTTCGAAACCGCGTTCGCGCAAAACAAGGCACGATAACGTCGTGGCAACCGCACTGTCACAGGAATTATCGTGTCTCACTTAAGGGGTGCAGTCCAGTGCACTTAACTCGTACTGCTCCCCGCCGGCCGGCGTCCTTCGCCGAATGCGCGTGATCTGGTTGCTCGACAGTACATCAGAGAACGCTCCGCCGAGCTTCCTTGTATGACTGCACAGTGACAGCGTGGAGTCTTTCGCGACGTCGCTGCGCCGTATCGAGCCCTCACGCTCCGCGGGTCATCTCCAAAGGCCCCGCGTTCCCTCTCGGCACTTGTCAATAGTCACAAAGCGTAATGGGTGGACACATCGCGCAACATTTTTTAGGGCGTGTCGCGATTTCGTCTTGAAGTTGTATGCGGGTTAACGTTCTATGAACGTCGAGGAGGGGCAGTGGGGCTGCTTTCGATAATCTGCGACAGAGCTATACATCTGCTTTCGGTGGCGACCGTTTGGGACAACCGGGGCGGGTGCGCGCAGATGACAGGTTCTTCGCGTCGGCAACTTGCGGCCCGGACGGGCTGCCGGCCGCTGCGGCAGGCTCACTTCCCTAGTGATCGCGATACACGCCCCGCCGGGCGGATCGAAAGTTGGGAGCGAGAGCTGTGGCAAAAAGCACGAACGAGATAGCGGCCGCCGGCAAGCCGGCGCTGAACGGGATCAAGGGCGGAGCCGCGGCCGAGTCCGCGAATGCGAAAGAGCGCGCGCTCGATCCGCAGGTGCTGGCGCAGATCGCCGCGTTCAAGATGCGGATCCAGGCCGGCGTCGGCGAGGTCGTCCTCGCCATGCTCAACCTGCCGCGCTACCGCAACCAGACGCTGGCCGACGTCATGCATCTCGTCGTCGAGCCGATGACGCGCGATCGCATCGCCATCGCCAAGGCCGGCGGCGAGGGCAAGGTCGAGGAGACCGCCGGCATCGCGATCTGGGCGAGCGTTTCCGACGAGGTCGACGCCAAGATCCGCGAACAGATCCAGGCCCGCGTGTTTCCGGTCCGCCTCAAGGCCGAGGACTGGACCAGCGGCGACACCACCTGGCTGCTCGACGTCATCGCCCCCTCACAGAAGGTCGCCACTGCCGTGCTCGCCAATTTCAAGCAAGTGGTGAAGGACAAGCCGGTGCGCATCCATCCGATCGTGAGCCAGTTGGCCGATCCGGCGGTGCTGGAGAAGATGAAGGTGCGGCCGGTGGGGGAGGCTACCGAGGAAGCCCGCAAATGAAGCGGACCGTAGGTTTCGGCGGGTTTGGCGGCCTCACCGTCATGTCCAATGTGGACGACGCACGCGCAGAAGCGCATGGGTGGGTGTAAGGCACGACCCCCGTGCCGCAAGGAAATTTCGCGATGTCCAACGAAACCGGCAGTGACCGATACGATCCGACCACTCCTGAGGAACTTCTCGCACTGGCGAGGCACCTTGCCGCCGATCCGAAATTGGATGCGATCTTCCGGCGCGTCGGACTGCACAAACCGTTCAATCGAACACCCGACGAATACCATCTGGTCATTGCCAGCCGCAAAGCATTTGCGCCCCAACTCGAGAGCCGGCTTTGTTCTGCCGACAACCATTTTCTTGCCGAAGCCCTGGCAAGGCGTCTCCATGGTGGCTTGATATCGTCGGATGCGGACGCGTTGGCCTTTCTTTCTGATCGCATTCGGCATGTTCAAGCCGAGAGTGCGGGCAGCCGGCTTTTGGAATCCGAGATCAAGGACATCATGAGAAATTTGCTGGACTCGTCATTCTTTAGAGAGTTCGAAGACTATCGGCGGCGGAAAGCTGAGGTGATCAAAGCAGATATTGATCCTTATGAAAACATACGCGCGTTCGTGGACGAGCAGGTGTGGATTTACGGCCTAGGCGGTCGAGGTTCGTCACAGGTTCAGCGCATGGTTCTCAGTTTTTTGAACCGCCTTTGGTTCGACAAGGTGCCCGATCTGTCGCCGGTGACCGTCGAGCGCATGCTCGAAGCACCACAAGGCCTTTTGTTGCTCGGCGACCATGAGCAGCCGCGTAAGGGATAGGGGAGCGCCATGGCCACTGCTCCGGTGAGTGCAAACAAATTCGCAGACACGGGCTTCTTGATCGACCTGTTCTTATCTGGCGGGGAAAAGGCGCTCGATGCGTTCAGGGATAAGCTGTCAGGCAAGATCTACGTTACGAGCGGCCTAATTGACGAGCTTGGCAAGTTCACAACATCGGATATTCGCGGCCTGATCGACTGGGTCAAGAACGGGACGAACGTCAGCCTCATAAACTATACCGATACAACGCTGGCAGCTGCAAATGCGGCCAAGAAGGCTGCAATAGACGCCGGCGTGACTGATCTATCGGCGTTCGATGCCGCAATCAAACAAGCTTCGAAGAATGCTGTTGAGCGCGCCTACGTTGAGCTAACGACCGGCAAAGCGGTAACGTTCTCAGGCGGAAAAGTGTTGCTAGGCTCTGCTGCACCGGACGCCGTGGCGGCGATGCGGGGCATCACGGGCTCGAATATAATATTTTCAAGTGATAACGCCTTCAAATCTTGGCTTATCAGTTCAACAACGAAGGCGAAAGGCTTCGCACCATTCGGGCTGTTGGATGCGCCGGTTTCGTCCGCTCGATTTTACAATGAGGGGCTACTTGGCTTGGACGACAGCGCCGCGACAAAGCAGTTAGTGAAGGATGCCAACAAGATATTGAAGTCTGGAAATTCGATCGGCATCGGGCTGCACACGTCAGAGTACGCAGCTATCCTGACCGATGCGGCAGTCGACGCGACAAACCTCAGTCAAGCCGCCAAGGCGGGAGTTACGACCAAGGCGTGGTGGAAGTTTTTTGGCAAGGCTGGCATTGGATTCATTATCGCTAAGAGCGGCCTCATTGGGAATATCGTTGGGGCGATCGTTACCGCTGCCCAGGCAGAGGAACTGAGAGAAGCGAACAAGATCGAAGATGCCAACAAACTATGGGTCAAGTTTATTTTTGAAACGGCAGGTGGTGTTGCTGGAGCCCTTGGCACCAGCGCAGCCATCGCGGCGGCCCTCAAGGCCAGGGGTGGCCTCTACGGCGTAGTTGGAACCATCCTCGGTGGCGTTGCTGGTGCGATGTTGGGGTCGTACGCCGGGGCGGCACTTGGAGAGTACATCTACGATAACAATAAGGACGTCATAAATTCATACATCAATAAGATTTATGACGCCGTCGATGCCTTCGGTGCGAGCGTGGATTCTTTCGACGTCGACGCGAACACCGTTCTGTTGGCGCAACTGCTGGGTCTCGGCGTCCCGTCTGAAAATGCTTCGGACCAGACGGATTTGCTATTCGCGACAAAGTGGGCTCAGCGAAACGGACTAGGGGGAGACGACGTTCTTTTCGGATATAGTGCTGACTACGTGTCGGCTGGCGGTCATGTCTTCAAAGATGATCCGGAAAGCGAGATTACCCCGGTCGAGCTGCGTATGGTGCTCGATGGAGGGGCAGGCAACGACGTGGTTTTTGTCGCGGGCGGAGAACGCGCAATTGCTGCGGGAGGCTTGGGGCGCGATTGGATTTTCAACCGCTCGATGGGCGGAATCATCTGGGGCGATACCGTCGGCGGGACCTACGAAAAGCCCGTTCTTGATGCTCAGGGCAATCCCATTCTCAATCCGGACGGTACGCCCAAGACGACACCGACCAGGGTTGAGGACACCGAGGCCAACGCCGACAATATCTGGTACTCGCCTAACACGATCGTCAAGGACGCGCAGCACCATGACGTCCTCAAGTTCTATGGGCTGACTCTCACCGGCGGCAATGCCGAAGGCGGCATCGCTGGTCTCGCGGCATTCGGCGGCGTTGGTGCCGTCGTCGGCTACACCAACTTCCTGGCAACGGCTGCTGCAAACGGTGGCAAATACGATCCGGCGAAGTCGATTTATTTCGATCATCTGCTGCCATGGATGACCTATGCGTTCAGGCCCAATGCCCGCGGCGGGCTGGACATGTACGTCACCAACCAGTTCGACCAGCTCTTCACGGCAGTCATCGGCGGCACCGCGAGCGACGCCTACAAGGCGCAGCAAGCGCTGGATGCGCAAGGCATCCTGAAAGGCTGGATGAAGATCGAGAACTTCGATCTCGTCGGCAGCTACATCGGCTTCCAGCAAGGGGAGCTCACCGGCCAGGGCACCTTCGGCATGGTGTTCAAGGCGCCCAATCCGATTGCCGATCTGATGACGATCCTCGAACCGTTGCTCGGGGTGTACGGGATCGCCATTGCCGCCCAGTACGGCGGCAATACGCTCATCGATCAGGCCGCGACCCTTGGCGCCGCCGTCGCGCGCTTTGCGAAGGGCATGAAATGGGCCGACGGAGCCGATCCGCTGGTCATCGATCTCGATGGCAACGGCATCGAGACAACTGATCTAGGCGTCAGCCAGGTCTATTTCGATATCGACCACGACCTGTTCGCCGAGCGCACCGGCTGGCTCAGCGGGAACGACGGCTTCCTGGTCCGCGACCTCAACGGCAATGGCGGGATCGATGACATCTCGGAAATGTTCGGCGGCGTCGGGCAGTCCGGCTTTGCGCAGCTCGCCACGCTCGATTCCAACGGCGACGGTAAGATCACGGCAGCGGACGTGCTGTGGTCCGAACTCAGGGTATGGCAGGACCTCGATGGCGACGGCATCACCGATGCCGGCGAGCTGAAAACGCTCGATCAGCTCGGCATCATCAGCATCGATCTCGGCGCCACTGCGATCGACATTACCACGCCCGACGGCGCGCGGCTCACCGGCGTCGGCGACATCACCTTCCAGAGCGGCGTCGTCCGGCACATGTTCGATGCCATCCTGGCCTCGAACGACACCGACACCAGATATGCCGGCGAGGCCGGCCGGGCGGCCTGGCAGTCGGGCTCGACGCTCGACGTCAAGGGGTTTGGGCGGGTGACCAACCTTGCGGTGGCTGCCGCCAACGACATCGCGTTCGGCGAGCTTGTGACCTCCACCGCAGCGGCGATGACGACGCCGAAGCTGCGCACGCTGGTGGCGCAGGTCGGCGACGTGCTCGGCGCCTGGGGCGAGGCGCTGGAACAGACGCGCGAGCTGACGCCGGTCCTGGTCGGCACCGATGCAAGCGGCAAGGCCGTGCTGCTCGACCGCGGCGTCTATATCGAGGACGCCCAGGGCGGCCACTGGACGCTCGCCTCCGGCGCCCCGGTGCTCGACGCGCAGGGCCAGCCGATCGCGCGCGCCACCATGCAGGACGTGCTGGCGCAGGCGGCGGCGTCCGGCGCGGCCTGGCGCCTGGAGCAGACCTGGTCGCCGTCCGACCGCGACGCCGCGCCGACGGATCGCGATGCCGCGCCCTATCTGATGAGCGTCGTGAACGGGCGCGCGGTCATCCTCGACTACGGCATCAAGCAGGCCGACGGCAGCTGGAAGCTCGCCTCCGATGCCGCCACCAGCTACGCCAGCAAGGACGCCATCCTCGCGCTCGCCCATCCCGCCGGCACCGAGTGGCGGACCGAGCAGCTCGGCTTCAACCCCTATGCCAACCTTCCCGTCGACAAGATCGGCGTGCGCTTCACCGACGGCATCGCCGTCGACTACACCGTCAAGGTGACCGACCAGGACGGCACCTTCTACGTCTGGGCGCGCAATCTCGACCGGGCGCTGCAGCTGGAATGGAAGACCGGCGATTCCAGAGAATTCAACCTGCGCAATTACGCGATCGACTTCGATACGCTCGACGAGGTGAACTCGACCGACGATTCCACCTACCGCGTCGAGATGCTGACGCCGGCGCAATTCCACTTCGCGACCTCGCTCGGCGGCATCGATTTCCGTCCCGAGATGCTGACGGCGCAACTCGACAATGCGACCGGGCACATCGCCTATGCCGTCGGCCCCGGCGGCAGCGCCAATCTGTCGACCGATCCGGCGCACTATGTCTCCGGCATCGCGACCATGATCGACATGCTGCAGCCGGTCATGACCGAGTACATCGCGACCTCGCGCCGCTATGCGGTGCGCATCGCGATGCAGGGCGGCCTCAAGGACTTCTTCCGGGGGCTTACCTACGATCTCGCCTCCGACAGCTACAAGCCGACGACGAACCGCGAGCTCGCCCCGATGTTCGAGGCGATCTTCGCCGGCGCGCCGGCCAGCAACGCTAATGATGCCGTGTTCGACTACCTCGCGCAGTGGAACGGCATCCTGGCGCAGGTCTATCCGGATTATCATCCGTCCGGCGAAGGCAATCTCGGCGGCTCGACGCTCGCGGTCAACCAGGCCTTCATCATGCAGATGATGCTGCCGGCCTTCGAGACGGTCGGCGTCGATCTCGACATCTGCGGCGTCGCGCACGCGCTCGGGATCAGCGACGAGCGCATCATCACCCACACGGCCGGCGACGTCATCGTCAACGGCACCGATGCGACCGACTATTTCTACATGACCGCGGGTAACCAGACCCTGCGCGGCGGCAAAGGCGCCGACTACTATTTCGTCGGGCGCAATTCGGGCGACGACGTCATCGACGACAAGGACTTTGGCGACAGCGACGAGCTGCGCCTCACCGACGTGCTGTCGACCGACGTCAAGGCGATCCGCGACGGCGAAGACCTGATCCTACAGATCCGCGGCCGTACCAACACCATCCGCCTGACCGACCAGTTCCTCGGCGAGAACAACGAACTCCTGAGCAACGGCAAGCGGGCCGATTCCGGCGTCAGCGCCATCGTGTTCGCCGACGGCGTCGCCTGGGACCGCTTCCGCATGTCGATGGAGGTGCTCGACAGGGAGCGTGCCGCGGGGCAGTTCAACGACAGCCTGATGGGCTCGGGCTCGGCCGACATCCTCTGGGGCGGCAAGGGCAACGACTATATGAGCGGCGGCGCCGGCGGGGACATCTACGTCTTCCAGGCCGGCGACGGGCAGGACGTCATCGACGATCTCGGCAATTTCTCGTTCGGGCCGGTCAAGGCCGGCATCGACGTCCTCAGCTTCAAGGGCGGCATCAAGCTAGAGAATCTGAAGCTGATCCGCGACGGCGAAAGCCCCGATTTGCAGATCGTCTTCCTCGACGACAATGGCCAGCCGACCGGTGACACGCTCGTCATCAAGGGCCAGTTCGCCGGCATCAAGACCGGCCTCGGCCTGTTCTCCGACGCGCTCGGCAGCAGCGACGGGCTCGACTATGTCGCGCCGAACCTGATCGAGCGGTTCGTCTTCGACGACGGCTCCAGCCTCGATTTCACTCAAATCGTGCAGAAGGTGCTGGAGAACGCCAAGACCGCGAACGACGACGCGATCTACGGCATGATCAATGCCAACACGCTCGACGGCGGGGCCGGCAACGACTTCCTGTCCGGCAAGGAGGGCGACGATACCTACGTCTTCGGCCGCGGCTACGGCCGCGACGTCGTGCTCGACAACGCCATTCCCGGCCTGTTCGATCCGCCGCAGCACGACAAGCTGCAATTCGTCGACGAGATCCGCTGGACCGATCTCGACTTCCTGCGCGACGCCGCCAGCGATACGCTGCGCATGCGCATCAAGGGCACGACCGATGAAATCGTGCTGCAGGACTTCCTCGCCACCGTTCCGATCCTCGGCTTCATCAACGTCATCGAGGACATCCAGTTCGGCGACGGCACGGTCTGGACCGGCTTCAAGCTTGCCCAGCACTACATCGACATCGCCAAGACCGCCGGCAACGACACGATTTACGGCTACGACGAGCTGTCCGATTCGATCGACGGCGGCGCCGGCGACGACCGTCTCGTCGGCTTCGGTGGCAACGACGTCTATTACGTCGCGCTCGGAGAGGGCAACGACACCATCCTCGACAGCTCCGGCAACGATCAGGTCGTTCTCTCCGGCATCGCGTCGACCGACGTCGACTTCTCCCGTACCGCGCTCGATCTGATCATCACCATCCGCGCCACCGGCCAGCGCTTCGTGCTGGAGAACCAGTATGTGCGCGACGACGGCCAGACCAACGCGGTCGAGAGCCTGGTCTTCACCGACCGCACCGTGTCGTTCCTCGACGTCAACCCTGAGGACATCGACCTCGTCGGGACCAACGGCGACGATGCCATCACCGGCTCGAATTTCGCCGAAACGCTCGACGGGCGCGGCGGTAACGACACGCTGACCGGCGGCGACGGCGGCGACACCTACAAGTTCGACGCCGGCTACGGCCAGGACGTCATCGTCGACCGCCGCGTGCGCGCGAGCTGGCCGGACCGGCGCGGCGTGCACGTGCCGGTGGACGACGTCGTTCAGTTCGGCGGCGGCATCACCCGCGACAACGTCGTCTTCACCAAGGACGGTGACGACCTCCTGATCTCGATCACCGGCCGCACTGACACGCTGCGCATCCGCAACCAGTTCCGCGACGCCGAGGACGGCGTCGAGCTGTTTCGCTTCTTCGACGGTTCCACCATCAAGATCTCGGACGTCGAGCAGTTGCTGCAGATCTCCGGGGGCAACCGCGGCGACAATATCATCACGGGCCTGCTCGATCAGGAGAACGTGCTGGACGGGCGCCAGGGCGACGACACGCTCTACGGCGGCAACCGCGCCGACACCTACGCGTTCTCGGCGGGCTACGGCTTCGACCGCATCATCGAGCGGCCGGACACGGCGGGCATCGTCGATCGCGTGGGGTTCGGCGCCTCCGTCCGCTTCGAGGACATCGTCGTCAGCCGCAACAGCAACGACCTCGTCATCGATCTCGGCAGCGGCCTCGATGTCCTGACCATCGTCAACGGCCTGTCGACCAGCCGCGTCGAGCAGTTCGAGTTTGCCGACGGGCGGATTCTGTCCGTCGTGGCCATCATCGATCGCATGCTGACCGGCACCGCCGGCGACGACCATCTGATCGGATTCGATAGCCGCGACGACGTGCTGTCGGGCGGGGCCGGCCAGGACGCCCTCGAGGGCGGCTTCGGCAACGACACCTACAAGTTCGGCATCGGCGACGGTAGTGACAGCGTTTATGACGCCGGCGGCGTCGACAAGATCGTGTTCGGCGAAGGCATTACCCCCGACCTCGTCCATTTCAGCAACATCGACGGCGATCTGCTGATTTCGATCGGCAACGGCACCGACCGGCTCGCCATCCTGTCCGGCTATAGCGCGAGGCCCGTTGAGAGCTTCGTCTTCGCCGACGGCACCACGCTGTCGATCGAGGACGTGCGCGGCATCATCCGCGACGGCATGTCGAACGCCAGCCAGGACCTCGTCGACCTGCGCGAGTTGCCGGCCGCCAGCACCTTGCGTCCCGGCGCCGGTCATGACCGTCTCATCCTGGCCCAGGATTCACGCGTTGTCATCGGCGGCTCCGAAGGCATCGACAGTGTCGAAATGCCTGCCGGCGTGACGAGCGCCACCGTCGTGCTCGAAACGTACGCCTCGAGCGATGCCATGGTCAGGCTCGCCGCGACCGGCTCGACCGACCTCATCGTCTCCTTCTCTTCGGGAAGCCAACTAATCGTCCGGGGCGCGCTTGGCAACGGCAACCTGCCGAGCATCGAATTCGCCAACGGCGTCGTCTGGAACGGGGCTGCCCTGGTGCAGGCGGCCATCGCCGGTCAGTCGAGCGCGGGAAGCGACATCATCGTCGGCAGCGGCCGCGCGGACGTCATTGCCGGCGGCGCGGGCGACGACCTCCTGAGCGGCGGGGCAGGCGACGACACCTACAACTTCACGCGCGGCTACGGCCGCGACGTGATCGACGACAGCTCCGGCAACGACACGCTTGCCATCACCGGCTATCGGCCCGACGAGCTGCGCGTCTCGCAGATCGATCCGGCGCGAAACGAGCTCGTGCTGTCCTTTGCCGATTCGACCGATCAGATCGTGCTGCGTTATGTCTGGGGCTGGAACGGCGTCGACACAGTTCGTTTCAGCGACGGCACGTCGTTCACACTCGACCAGCTCCGCGACATGGCGGCCGACGTCGGGACCTGGCAGGACGACCGCATCGTCGGCTCCGCGCGCAGCGAGACGTTCAGCGGCGGGGCGGGCGATGACGTGATCATCGGCGGCGGCGGTGACGACGTCTACCGCTTCGGACGCGGCGATGGGCAGGATCGCATCGAGAGCAACGGTTCGACTGACGGCAACGGAACGCTCGTCCTCGGCGCCGGCATCGCGCTGGAGGACATCGTCGCGACGCGGGATGCCGCTGGCAACATCGTGCTGTCGATCAGCGGCACCGACGACCGCGTCACGCTCGTCGATCCGGCCGGCGACATCGATCCAGTCATCGCGAAGGTGGTCTTTGCCGACGGCCGCAGCCTCAGCTACCGCGCCCTTGCTGCCTCGATCGCATCGACCGACGGCGACGACCACATCATCGTTCCCTCCGATCTGGCCAATCCCGACATCGGCTCGGCGATCTCCGGCGGCCTCGGCAACGATCACGTCGAAGGCGGAAGGGGTGCCGACGTCATCACCGGCGGCAAGGGCGACGATCTGCTGGAAGGCGGCAGCGGCGCCGATACTTATTATTTCGGGCGCGGCGACGGGCAGGACACGATCGCCGATGTCGAGATCACCGATGCGTCCAAGGTCGACAAGATCCATTTCGCGGCCGGTATCCTACCGAGCGACATCCGCTTCCTCTCGGTCGGGCCGAATGACCTCGGGATCGGCATCGTCGGCAGCGACGACCGTCTGACGCTCAGGGACATGTTCCGCGCCGGGACCAGCGCGACCGACTATGGGGTCGAGCAGTTCGAATTCGCCGACGGCACGGTCTGGCAGCTCGCGGACATCGTGTCGCACGCCGCGGCGTCGACCGGCGCAGGCGCCGACGCGATCGATTTCGGCCTGCAGCTCGACGTTGCGATCACCCTTGATGGCGGCGCGGGCGACGATGTGTTCGCCGGCGGCGTCGGCGACACCACCTACGTCTTCGGCCGCGGCTACGGGCGCGACACGATTCGCGAGGCCGCGAACGCAACTGGCTCCACCGACACGCTGCGCCTGAACAGCGGGATCGCGCCGAGCGACGTCGTCGTCGTCAGGGACGGCAACGATATCGTGCTGCGCTTCGTCGGCAGTGACGACCGGCTGACGATCGTCGGCCAGGCCACCGCGAGTGCGCCGCCGATCGACGTCGTGCGATTCAACGACGGCACGCAATGGAGTGCGGCGGCGTTGCTCTCGCGCGCGCTGACGCCGGAGGCGGCCGCGCATGTGCTGCATCCGAGCAATCCGTCGGCCGATCCGTTCGCCGCCCCGGTCTTCGCAGGCGCAGGCTCGGGATCCGGCGGAGGAGGAACGCAGGGATCCTCGACCATCGGCCTTGCCCGCTTCGATTCCGTCTCGCAGCCGGTCACCGGCCTTGCCGTGGTCGGTTCGGCCACGGAGATCGGCAACGGCACCTATCAACTGACGCCGGAGGCCGGCAGCAGGGTCGGCGCGGTCTGGGGCAGCATCGACCTGTCGCAGAACGTGGTCTGGACCACGAAGATGTTCTTCGGCGCCAACGAGGGGGGCGCCGACGGCTTATCTTTCGCAGTTCAGAACAAGAGTGCGGGCGAACTGACAGGGTCGGGCGGCGGCGGGATGGGCACGCTGGTCTCCGGCTCGTTCGGCATCATTTTCGATACCTGGGGGCAAGCGACCGACTTCAGCCAGTTCGTCGTCAACGGCCAGACCGGCGACAACAATTTCGACCCTCGGCATGACTTCACGCAACTCGAGGACGCAGCCTGGCACGACGTCGTGATCAGCTGGGACGCGGCCAGCAGGACCTTCAGCTACAGCGTCGACGGAACGCTGATCGGCAGCAAGACCTACGACGTCGTCGGCACTCTCTTCGGCGGCGATGCCGACGTCTGGTATGGCTTCGGCGCGGCCACGGGCGGAGCCAGCAACGATCAGCGAGTCCAGATCCTCTCGGTCACCACGCTGCAAGGGGCCGGCGTCGACCCAGCGACGGTCGGGACCGTCGAGCAGATCGGCTCCGGCCTGTTCGCGCGCGAGCTCGCCGGTGCAGCCGCGCAGAACAGATATGACGTTTTCGTGCCGCTCTCGCGGTGGGGCGAACGTGTCGACGTCGTCACCAACTTTAAGAGCGGCGATGCCGGCGACAGTCTCAATATCGCTATTGCCGAGGGATTGTCCGGGACGCTGCTGGCGCGCGGGGTCGGCTCCGACACGCTGATCTATTTTGCGGAGCAGGGCACGCAGCGCTTTGCCGACGCCCGCCTGCTACTGCGTCTGGACAACGTCTCGCCGGCCAGCCTCACCAGCGTCAATTTTGCCGGTGCGGCGTTCACGGTGGTTTCCAACCAGACCTTGACCGCCAGCGGCGCAGCCCCGGTTCTAGGTGGTTGGGGCGATGACACGCTCAACGGCGACAACTCGGCCAACACCCTCTCGGGCGGGGCTGGCAACGACACCATCGCGGATGCCCGTGACGGCAACGACATCCTGACCGGCGGGACCGGTAACGACTGGCTGCGCGGCGGCGGTGGCAACGACACCTATGTCTTCAACCGGGGGGACGGTCAGGACACCATCAGCGATTGGAGTTCCGGGACCGACACGATCCAGTTCGGTGCCGGCATCACGGCCGCGGATGTCGTGGTGACGCAGGGCAACAGCGGCCAGGACCTCATCATCGCCATCGCGGGGACCGACGACAGGATCACGATCGAGCGCGGTCTCAGCACCGACTACAATCGGATCGAGCAGCTGCGGTTTGCTGACGGCAGCACGCTCAGCTACACGCAGATGGTCGATCGGTCGCTGACGCCGACGGCCGGCAACGACACGTTTGCGGGAGACCAGTTTGCCAACACGCTCTCGGGCGGAGTCGGCAACGACACGATCCTGGACGCACGCGACGGCGACGACACGCTGATCGGCGGGGCCGGCAACGATTGGCTGCGCGGCGGCAACGGCAACGACACGTATATTTTCAACCGCGGTGACGGTCAGGACGTCATCAGCGACTGGAATTCCGGCAACGACACGATTCTGTTCGGCGCCGGCATCACGGCCGCCGACGTGGTGGTGACGCAAGGCAACAGCGGCCAAGACCTCATCATCGCCATCGCCGGAACCGAAGATAGGATCACGATCGAGCGCGGCGTCAGCGCGGACTACAACCGCATCGAGCAGCTGCGCTTCGCCGACGGCAGCACGCTCAGCTACGCGCAGCTGCTCGGCCGTTCGCTGACGCCGACCAGCGGCGACGATACGTTTGCCGGGGACCAGTTCGCCAATACGATATCGGGAGGCGCCGGCAACGATACGATCCTCGACGGCCGCGACGGCGACGATATCCTGATCGGCGGCACCGGCAACGACTGGCTGCGTGGCGGCAACGGCAACGACACCTATGTGTTCAACCGGGGGGATGGCCAGGACGTCATCAGCGACTGGAGTTACGGCAACGACACGATTCTGTTCGGAGCCGGAATCACCGCCGCCGACCTCTCGTTGACGCGCGCCAGCAACGGCCAGGATCTGATCATCGCCATTGCGGGAACCGAGGACAGGATCACTATCCAGCGAGGCCTCGATACCGACTGGAGCCGGATCGAGCAGCTACGCTTCGCCGACGGCAGCACGCTCAACTACAACGACATGCTCGCGCTGGCCGACGCGAACGACCGCAGCGGCCTGACCCAGATTGGGGCGGTGATCGGCAACGGCATCATCGGAACCGATGCTGCCGAATTCCTCAACGCGTCAGCCTACGCTACTGGCGCCATATTGGATGGTCGCGGCGGCTACGATCAGCTGACGGGCAGCGCCTACGACGACGTCCTGACCGGCGGCATCGGCAACGATTTGCTGACGGGCGATGCCGGCGCGGACACCTACCGGTTTTCGGCAGGCTTCGGCCAGGACACGATTCAGGAATATACGTCGAACGGCAGCAACAACATCATCGTGTTCGATTCCTCGCTGTCGATCGATGATTTCGTGTTGGAGGCCTATGTCTCGACCGACGGCAACGGCAATTCCGATTTCGGTCAGGCCCGGCTGCGTTTCGTGGGCAGCGACGACCGGATCACGATCAGCGATCTCGATACGATCCAGCAGATCCGTTTCGCCGACGGCACCGTGCTCGACAGGCAGCAGATGCTGGCCCGCACGGTCAGCCTCTCCGGCAACGACAGATCCATCTCCCCATCGGATATGCCGATTCCGAATCCCCTGATCGGATCCGCGAAGGACGACCTGATCGAAGGCCGTGGCACCGACGATACCCTGCACGGCGGTGGCGGCAACGATCGCATCAACGGCGGCGACGGCGCCGACATCCTGACCGGCGGCGCCGGAAATGACGTCTTGTCCGGTGGCGCGGGAGCCGACGTCTATCGGTTCTCGGCGGGGTTCGGCCACGACAGGATCGACACAGGCGACACCGGGCTGGACTGGATCGAGTTCGATTCCAGCCTGACGCCGGCTGACATCGAGCTGCTGCGTCCCTATGACCGGTATGAGGGCGGTGGCCTCACCGACGACTTGCTCGTGCACGTCAAAGACACCGGGGACATCATCGAAGTCCGCTATACGTTGAGCGCGGACCCCTACCAGAGCATTGCCGGCATCCGTTTCGCGGATGGGACGACCTGGACGCTGGCCGACATCATCAACGCCGCGGTGCCGACGCCGGGCATCAACGTGCAAGGCGCGATCTCGGACGATACGCTGATCGGCACGGCGTACAAGGATAGCCTCAACGGGGGTGGCGGCAACGATACGCTGATCGGCGGTGCGAGCGACGACGATCTCTGGGGTGCGGAAGGCAATGACATCCTCGATGGCGGCGCAGGCCGAGATTCCCTGATCGGTGATGCCGGCTCGGACACTTACCGCTTCTCCAGCGGTTTCGGCAACGACTACGTCAGTGATTTCCGCGACGCAGGCTCGACCAACGCGATCGTTTTCGACGCGACCGTCGCAGCCTCCGACATCGCGGTCTATTTCTCGCAGAACGGCGATCTGATCCTGAGATCGGTCAACTCGGACGATTCCATTACGATCGGCAGCGCCTATATCGACGAAAGCTCCGGTATCGATGAGGTCCGTTTCGACGACGGGACGATCTGGACCCGCGACCAGCTCGTTGCCGCCGCGGTGGCACTGCCGGGCAGTGTGATCCAGGGTGACGCGACCGATCAGACGCTGAGCGGCACGCCCTTCGACGACGGAATCTACGGCGATGCCGGAAACGAAACCATCATCGGCGGCGCCGGCAACGATATCCTGCAGGGCGGAGACGGCGCCGACATTCTGATCGGCGGAGCCGGTCACGACGAACTGGACGGAGGATACGGTAACGACATCTATCGCTTCTCGGCCGGATTCGGCTCCGACACGGTTTACGTCACCCCCTACTATGCAGACGATACCGATGTCATCGAGTTCGACGCGACGATTGCCGCGGCAGACGTCCATCTCACTTTCGAAGGATACGATTTTCCGGAAAGCGTGCTGCTGACCATCGAGGGCAGCACCGACCAGATCATGCTCAACGGGCTCCATGCGTCCACCGAGATCCATTTCGCGGACGGCACGATCTGGACATACGACGACATTGCCTCGCTCGCCGCGCCGTGGCTGGGCGTCAATCTGCAGGGCGACCAGGGCACCGACGTTCTCGGAACCAGCGGCTGGGACAAGCTCGAGGCCAATTACGGCGTCGCGTCCACCCTCAAGGGCTTTGCCGGCGACGACATCCTCAACGGCTCCACCGGCGACGACGTCCTCGAGGGCGGCGCCGGCGACGACGAGATGCAGGGCAACCAGGGATCCGACACCTACCGCTTCTCGGCTGGATTCGGCCAGGATCGGATCTACGAATGGGGGGCCGGCGTCAACCACATCGTCTTCGATGCCACGATCTCGTCCAGCGACATCATCATCGAGCACGAGGCCGGCTATAACGGCGACGTCGCCTATGCCGACGTGATCCTGCTCGTCGCGGGGACCGAAAACCGCATCACGTGGGGCGGCGGCTTCGGCTCTGGTGACTTCGACATCCGGTTTGCCGACGGCACGGTCTGGAATTCCAACGATATCAAGGCGCGCTGGAGCCTGATCGAGCATCCCTATCAAGGCGGCATTCCGATGGTCGGAGGCGCCACCAACGACACAATGTACGGCTCGGTCGACGCCGACGTCATCGAAGGCGGCGGCGGCAACGATAGCCTGAACAGCTATGGCGGCGGCGACATCCTCGTCGGAGGGACCGGGGCCGATCAGCTGTATGGTGGCGCCGGCAGCGACACTTACCGCTTTTCCGCCGGCTTCGGCGAGGACTGGATCTACGATTCCGTAAACGGTACTGATTCCAACATCATCGAGTTCGATGCGACGATCAATCCGGCGCAGGTCAGCGTCCTGTCGGACTCCTCCAGTCTCTCGGGCACCTATTATCTGTCCATTGCCGGCACCGAGGATCGCGTCTGCGTCTCGCGCAACGCCCACGACGCCGTGATCTCGCAAGTCCGTTTTGCCAATGGCACGGTGTGGAGCGCTGCCGACATCGAGGCGCGGCTGACCTATTCGAACCGGCCGACGCTCGTGAGTTCGGCCGGTGGCGCACAGATGGTCGGTACCGCCGGCAGCGACACCCTGACCGGCACCGCCGGCGCGGACGACATCAACGGCGATGGATCGGTTCAATGGCGGCCGGTGGGCCCTAACCTGATCGTCAACGGCAGCTTCGAGCAGCTTGGCGCGGATGCCAGCCCGCAAAGCTGGGGCTACTCGGCAACGACCTTGCCGGGCTGGACCCGGATCAACAGCGCGCAGCCGGCAACGACGCTCGGCATCGAGCAGATCGCGTCCGGCTACAATGGTGTCACGGCAACCAACGGCAATTATTGGCTCGATCTCGACGGGACGGGCACCGGCGGCAGTAATGTGCAGATCGCACAGGATGTGACCGGTCTCAGCGAGGGCGAGACGCTCCTGGTGCAATTCGACCATGCCAACCGTACCTGGGACTGGAACGGCTCGTTCGACGTGCTGTGGAACGGCACGGTGGTCGCGAGCTTCAACAATACCGGGACGGCGATGGTGCGCTCCAGCGTGTTGGTCACGGCGGCCGCCGGCACCAACCAGCTCAGCTTCCGCGGCACCGGCAACCAGGACGGCGTCGGCGCCTCCCTCGACAATGTAAGCCTCACGCGTACGCAATCGGTCGCGAGCACGGCGATCGGCAACGACGTTCTGTCCGGCCTCGACGGCAACGACCTCGTCCGGGGCGGTGCCGGAGACGATGTGATCTCTGGAGGCAACGGCAACGACACGCTCAATGGCGATGGCGGCAGCGACACCATTAACGGCGATGCCGGCAATGACATCCTGATCGGCGGTAAGGGGAACGACAATCTGGTCGACGGCCAGGGCAACGACGTTTATCGCTTCGCTGCCGGCGACGGTCAGGACACCATCACGGACGCGAATGGAACCGACCGGATCGAATTCGGCGGTATCAGCCCGGCCGACGTCAAGGTCGCGCTGGTCGGCAATTCCTCGACGCTCGTCGTCACATTCAGCAACAGCGACGACCGCATCACCATCAACAACGGCTCGGCCAGCGACGGCAGGGCCATCGAGACATTCGCCTTTGCCGACGGCACCGTCTGGAATTTCGCCGACATCGCGGCGCGATGGAAGACCCCGACTGGGGGCTCCGACATCATCCTCGGCACCACGAGCGGCGAGACCCTCGCGGGCGGGGCGGGCAACGACAGCCTGATCGCCTTCGGCGCAGCTACGCTGTTCGGCGAAGCCGGCGACGACACACTGACCGGCGCGAACGGCGCCGATATCCTGGTCGGCGGCACCGGCAACGACACGCTGTATGGCGGGCAGGGCGACGACGTCTACCGTTGGGGCCGCGGCGACGGCAGCGACATGCTCACCGACACCGGCGGAACCGACCGCGTCGAGATCGGCGCCGGCGTCGCGCCCGGCGACATCAAGGTCACCTCGCCCGACGGGCGCAGCTTCGTCTTGCGGATTCGCGACACCGGCGAAGAGCTCAAGCTCACCGATGTGATCGCGAATTCGAACAACGTCATCGAGAGCATAGCCTTCGCCGACGGCACCGTCTGGACGATGAACGATTTGAGGGATCAGTCGTACATTGGCGAGGACGCTGCCGACACCATGGTCGGAACCAGCGACGTGAACCGCCTCGACGGCCGCGGCGGCAACGACAGTCTCTCCGGTCTCGGCGGCAACGATGTGCTGCTCGGCGGTGCCGGTGACGACACGCTCAATGGCGGGACGGGAGATGATCGTCTGGTCGGTGGTCTCGGCAGCGATGCGCTGTCGGGCGGTGCCGGCGCCGATACTTACGTCTTCGCGGCCGGCGACGGCGACGACACGATCACCGACGGCGGCGACGCGACGAACGATACGTTGCGGATCGAAGGCTATCACCTGTCGCAGATCCGCTTCGGCGCGCTTGGTCAGGACCTGGTCATCCGCTTCGCTGGAAGCGCCGATCGCATCATCGTCCGCAACGGCCTCGGCACCAGCGCCGGAGACCTCGTCGACGCCTTCGAGATTGCGGCCGACGGCGTCACGCTGTCGCTTGCCGACGTGCGCGGCCGTCTGGTCGAGGATGTCGCCGTCACGGGCGAGTTCCTGGTCGGGAGTGCCGCCGATGACGTGTTCACCGGCGGTGCCGGCGACGACTACCTGAAGGGTGGCGAGGGGGCCGACATCCTGTCGGGCGGTGCCGGCAACGATCAGTTCGGCGACATCTCCGCCGACAGTTCCGTCGACACGCTGACCGGCGGCGCCGGTCGCGACACCTATTACTACCTGCCGGTCCGGCAGGGTGCGACGCCCATCGTCGCCGACGTCATCACCGATTTCCAGGCAGGCGCCGGCGGCGACGTCATCCGCCTGATGACCAGCAATCCCAATCCGTTCGAGGGCGGCAGCATCTTCCTGGCGCAATCGGGCAGCGATGCGGTCGTCATGATGCGGGCAACGTCTGGGCCCGACGAGGAGCTGGTGCGCCTGCTCGGCGTCGACGCCACGACGCTGACCTCGGCCAATTTCGACGGCGTTCCGATCGCGATCGACAATTCGATCAGCATCAATGACGACGATGCCGGCCACGTCCTCAACGGCAGCGCGCTCGACGACCGCATTTTCGGCAATGGCGGCAACGACGTCATCAGCGGCTTCGCCGGCAACGACCGGCTGGCCGGCGGCGCCGACAACGACGTGATCGACGGCGGCCTCGGCAACGACCTGATCGCAGGCCAGGAGGGCAACGACCAGATCATCGGCGGTGGCGGCAGCGACATCATGTCGGGCGGTTCCGGCGATGACGTCATCACCGGTTTCGGCGACGGCAGCTTCGCGACCGACACGGATGTGTTCGAGGGCGGCGAGGGCGATGATCAGCTGTCGGGTGGCACCGGCACGGATATCTACCGCTTCGCGCGCGGCGACGGCCGCGACACCATCTCCGATCTCGGCGGCACGGATCGCCTGGAATTCGCCGCTGGAATCGCGGCCGCCGACGTCAGCGTCATGCAGATCGGCCGCAACGTCGAATTGCGGATCAACAACGAGGGCGGACGGGTGCGCGTCACCGGCGCGCTCGACGGCGCCAGCGCCATCGAGACGATCGTCTTTGCCGACGGTACCACATGGACCTGGAACGACGTGCTGACCCGATCCCTGCAGGGATTTGGCGGCGACGATGTGCTCGCGGTTCCCGCGAGCTTCCAGGGCAATCTCGTCACCCTCGACGGCAAGGCGGGCAATGACACGCTGCAGGGCAGTGCGGGGGCCGATACGCTGATCGGTGGCACCGGCAACGATCTGCTGCAGGGCGCGGGCGGCGACGACACCTATTTGTTCGCTCGCGGCGACGGTCAGGACGTCATTCTCGACGCCTCGGGCATCAACACCCTGAGCTTCGCGGCCGGCATCCTGTCGACCGATATCCGCGTCGTGCGCGGCGCTGCCAATCTGGTGCTCGAGATCATCGGCACCGGTGATCGAGTCGATCTCGGCTCTCCGGCGACGGCGGACATGGGCGTCTCGCGTGTCACCTTCGCCGATGGCACGGTCTGGACCGCGTCGACCCTGATCGCGCTCGCCCGCACCGCAACCGACGGCGACGACGTCATTCGCGGCGACGATCTCGACAACCCGCTGGCCGGCGGCGCCGGCGACGACCTGCTGATCGGCAATGGAGGGGCTGACGACCTCGACGGCGGCAGCGGGAACGACCGGCTCGAAGGCGGCACCGGCGACGACACCTATCGCTTCGCGGCCCATGGCGGCCACGATCGCATTGCCGATGCGGCCGGCAACGACACGCTGCTGCTGGCGGCGGATATCCTGCCCGACGACATCACGGTGTCGCAGAGCGAGGACGGGGCCGACTTCACGCTGATCGTCAAGTCGACCGGCGCGCGCATCACCATCGAAGGCGCGCTCGGCGCGGGCGGCATCGAAACGATCCGCTTTGCCGACGGCACGGTGTGGGGCACGTCCGACCTGATCGCGCGCGCGCCGAGCTTCGCCGACGACGTGCTGACCGGTGATGCCGGCAACAACGTCATGATCGGCGGTCTCGGCAACGATCATTTGTCCGGCGGTGCCGGTAACGACACTTACCGCTTCGCCCGCGGCGACGGCAGCGACGTCATCAACGACAAGGCCTCGTCGGCGGCCGATCGGCTCGAGATCAGCGGCTACACCGCCGCCGAGATCAGCTTCCACCGCATCGCCGCCGATAGCGACGACGTGGCGATCCGCTTTGCCGGGACGACCGACCAGATTGTCATCGTCGACGCGCTCGGTGCCAACTCCGCCGGTGTCGAGACGATCGCGCTCGCCGACGGCACGCAGTACACCGTCGCCGACATGAAGCTGGCGATCCTCGCCAGCCTCACGACCGACGGTAACGACATCATCATCGGCACCGACGGCGCCGATACGCTGATGGGCGACAAGGGCAACGACCTCATCGACGGCGGTTACGGCAACGACACCTATCTCTATCGCCGCGGCGATGGCGACGACCGCATCAACGCGGTCGGCAAGGGCGCTGATGTCCTGAGCCTGACCGACTACAACGTCGCCGACGTCGTCTCCGCCGTCCGCGCCGGTCCCGACAGCAACGATCTCGTGCTCTCGTTCGCAGGGGCGGGCGACCGCGTGGTGCTGACCGACGCCCTCAGTCCGTCCAATAATCCGGCGTTCGGCCTGTCGGTCCGTTTCGCCGACGGCACGGTCTGGAATCGCGATGCGATGCGGGCCCGCGCGCTGTCGGATATCGACGGCACCGGCAATGACAACGTCTACGGCTTCGACGGCAACGACACCTTCGCCGCGCGGGCAGGCAACGATCTGCTCTCCGGCGCGGCCGGCGACGACCTCTATCTGTTCGGGCGCGGGGCCGGTAACGACACAATCATCGATTCCGGAACAAACGGCACCGACCGGATCCAGATCGCGGACTTCGCCTCGACGGAAGCCCATGTCGAGCAGCTCTATCGCGGCTCCGATGCCGTCGTCATCCGCTTCACCGGCAACAGCGCCGACAGCCTGACCGTGTTCGATGCGCTCTCGACCGATGCCAAGGGCATCGAGAGCTACGTCTTCGCCGACGGCGTGACCTGGACCAAGGAGACCCTACGGGAGCTGCTGGGCAACCGTGCCCCGACGGCCCTGGGTGACGGCTTCTTCTCGGTCACCACCGGCGTCGAGCTCGTCATCAAGGCATCCGACCTGCTGCGCAACGACTTCGACGCCGATGGCGATGCGCTGACGATCGTCGGTGTCGACGCCGGCAATTCCGGCACCGCCACGATCGACGGCCAGGGCAATATCCACTACACCGCGACCAACGGATATTACGGCTCCGCCTCGATCAGCTACACGGTCTCCGACGGCCACAACGGCTTTGCCACGGCCTCGGTCGATCTCAAGGTGCGCCCCGTCGCCACCGCCTATCCGGATACGGGCTTCACCGTCGCCGAGGACGGCTCGCTGGTGATCCGCGTCGAGCGGCTCTTGGCCAACGACCTCGACGGCGACCGCATGATCGTCGGCCAAGTCTATCAGGCCGTCAACGGGACGGTCGCGCTGGCCAGCGACGGCAACATCACCTTCACGCCGAACGCCGATTTCAACGGCACCGCCGAGTTCAGCTATGTCGCGAACACGCCCGAAGGCGGCCGGGCTGAGGCCAAGGTGACGATCCAGGTCACCGCGGTCAACGATGCGCCGGTGGCGCATGACGATACCGTCGATGCGACGCCCGAAAGCACGGGCTTCACGCTCGATCCGGGCACGCTCAGCGCCAACGACACCGACATCGACCACGACGGGCTCACTGTGCAGTCGGTGATCTCCAACGCTGATGTCACCGTGACGATCGGCGACGACGGCCTGATCCATGTGACCCCGCGCGCCTATTTCTGGGGCAACGCCCACTTCGACTACGTCGTCGCAGACCCCAGCGGCGCGACCTCGACGGGCCGGGTCAACTTCACCGTCACTCCTGTGAATGATCCGCCGGAGCTGCACGACGATCGGTTCGAAACGACCGACAACGGCGATCCGATCCGCGAGGACAATCCGATCGTGATCGGTGCCGATCGGCTGCTCGCCAACGACATCGAGCACGACGGCGAGACGATGACGGTCACCGCCGTCCGCAATAGCCATGGCGGCAACGCCGTGCTGCTCGAGAACAACACCGTCCTGTTCACGCCGACGTCCAATTTCAACAGCGATGCCTGGTTCGAATACCAGGTCGACGACGGTCACGGGGGATCCGCCTGGGCCCGCGCCACGCTGGCCTATCAGCCGGTCAACGACCTGCCGGATGCCCGCAACGACAGTTACACCGACCAGAGCCTGCCGATCCTGCGCGGCACGGAAGACCACGCGATCGAGATCCCGATCATCGAGCTGCTCAAGAACGACAGCGATATGGAAGGCTTCGCGGTACAGTTCGAGAGCGCCGGCAACGCGGTGCATGGTGACATCCAAGTCACCGACCACGGCACGATCATCTTCACGCCGGATGCCGACTTCTGGGGCGAGGCGACGTTCAGCTACCTCGTCCGCGACAATGAAGGCGCGGTCGACGGCGCCACCGTCACGATGTGGTTCGAGAACGTCGGCGACGCCCCGCCGGTCGCGCATCGCGACGTCATCTATGTCAACGAGGATATCCCGACCGTCATTCCGATTGCGACGCTGCTCGCCAACGACACGGATGTGGACCGCGATCCGCTCCGCTTCTTGGGCTGGCGCCTGTCGACTACGGAGGACGCGCTGGTGTTCGGCGGCGATGCCGGCCAGAAGCTGGACGGCACGATCGAATTCGACGCCGACGGCAATCTGGTGTTCACGCCGAACCGGGACGCGAGCCAGAGCTCCGGCTTCGTCTACGGGGTGACCGACGACGCCGACGGCTCGGCCGAAGGCTATGTCGACATCATCATCGTCCCGACCAACGACGATCCGACCGTCGGCCAGGACGAAGGCTTCGTCACGCCGCTCGATGCGCCGCTGGTGCTGCGCGTCACGGATCTGCTCAAGAACGACTACGACATCGAGCAGGCCGATCATGACGGCGACGGCGTGATCGACGACGATCTCGACAACCCGAACCGCGCCCGTCCGACCTTCGTCGGTGTCGACGGCGTCTATGACGCCGATGCGCTCGCGCTCGGCCAGCGCGTGCCGCGCGGCACCGCCGAAGTGGTCGACTGGAACGGCGAGAAGTTCATCGTCGTGCACTTCCCGGCCGGGTTTACCGGCCAGGTCGCGGTCGAGTACCGCATCGCCGACACCGATGGCGCGACCGACACCGGCTTTGCGATGGCGTCGGTGGCCGACAGCTATAACGGCCTGCTGCGCGGGACGGCGAAGGCCGACTACCTCGTCGGCACCGAGGGCGCGGATCTGATCCAGGCGCTCGGCGGCAACGACTTCGTGCTGGGCGGCGGCGGCAACGACCGGATCGAGGCCGGCAGCGGCGACGATCAGGTCGATGCTGGGGCGGGCGACGACTGGATCGACGCCGGCGACGGCGCCGACCGCATCACGGGAGGCGACGGCTACGATACCGTCAGCTTCGAGAACTCCGACTTTCTCGTGCGCGCCGATCTCGAATCGCGCGTCGGCCAGGGCGGCTACGCCCAAGGCGACACCTATATCGGCATCGAGGCGCTGATCGGCTCGCAATATGCCGATCAGCTCGGCGGCGATGCCGGCGACAACCGGCTCGAAGGCCGCGACGGCAACGACCTCCTGGAGGGACGCGGCGGCAACGACACACTGCTCGGCGGCGCGGGTGACGACGTCCTGAGCGGCGGAGCAGGGGCCGACATGCTCGACGGTGGCCTCGGCAACAACACGGCCGACTACAGTTTTGGTGCGACCGGGGTGTCGATCTCGCTGGCTTCCGGCACGGCCCATGGCGGCGATGCCGAAGGCGACATCCTGACCAACATCCAGGACCTGACCGGGACCGATGTCGACGACACTCTGGAAGGCGATACGCTCGCCAACATCCTGTCGGGCGGCCGCGGCAACGACATTCTGATCGGCAATGCCGGCGACGACATCCTGATCGGCGGCCGCGGAGCGGACCAGCTGATCGGCGGTGACGGCATCGATACGGCCGACTACACGCTGTCGACCGAAGGGGTCACCGTCGACATGGCGGACGGCGCCGCTGGCGGCGGCGATGCCCTCGGCGATACCTTCTCCGGCATCGAGATCGTCCAGGGCTCGTATCAGGACGATACGATCAGAGGTGACGCTGGCGACAACCGCATCCGCGGCGGTCGCGGCGCCGACATCATCGACGGGCGCGGCGGCTTCGACATCGCCGACTACAGCAAGGCCGACGAGGGCGTCGCGGTCAATCTGGCGATGGGCCTCGGCACCGCCGGCGAAGCGGCCGGCGATCAGCTCTCTTCGATCGAGATGCTCGTCGGATCGCTTTGGAATGACCTGTTCACCGGCAGCGCCGGCGACGACTGGTTCCAGGGTCTTCGCGGTAACGACGCCATCGCCGGCGGCGCCGGCTCGGATACCTACGTGTTCGGCTTCGACGACGGCCAGGACGTCATCACCGAGCAGGGCGCGGCGACCGACACTGACCGTCTGGTGCTGTCGTCGGCGATCGCGCCGAAGGACGTCTCCGTCATCCGCGAGGGTAACGACCTCCTGCTCGAATTCGAGCGGCAGGATGGCTTCCTGATCGACACCGTGCGCGTCACCGACCACTTCCTCGGCGCCCAGAGCGGCATCGAGGAGGTCGTGTTCGCCAACGGTACGGTCTGGGATCGCGACCGCATCGATCAACTGCAGCAGCTCGGCCGCTTCAATGCCGCCGACGACATCGTGCATCTCGGCGTCGAGGACGAGCCGGTCGTAATCGACCCGGCGACCCTGTTCGCCAACGACGCCGACAGCGCGGTCAACCTGACGCTCGCCGGCGTCGGCAATGCCGTGAACGGCACCGTGCGCGTGCGCGAGGACGGCAAGATCGAATTCCTGGGCGCGCAAAATTACAACGGCGATGCCTTCTTCAACTACACCGTCCGCGACCAGTTCGGCCGCGAGTCCACGGCCCGGGTCGAGGTCGATCTCGCGCCGGTCAACGACGCGCCGACGGCGGTCGATGATCCGCTGGTTTATGGCGTCGAGGACCAGATCCTGCGGATCCGGATCGATACGCTGCTCGCCAACGATTTCGACGTCGACGGCGACGCCGATCTGGAAGGGTTGCATATCGTTTCGATCGCGCCGCTGACCAACACGTCCGGACAGGCGATCGACAGCTACAAGGATATCGACTACCGGTTCGAGGGCAGCAATGTGGCTGCGCGGCTGGATGGCGACTACATCCAGTTCAAGCTGCGTCCTGACTATTTCGGCGCGGCAGGGTTCGTCTACACGCTGGCCGACGCCAGCGGTGCGACCTCGACCGCCAAGGTCGAAATCTCGATCTCGCCCGTCAACGACGCACCGCGCGATCGCGACACCTATCGCTGGATCCGTCTCGGCCAGGATACCACCGTCACGGTCGCCGACCTCTTGGCCAACACCTACGATATCGAGGGCGACAGCTTCACCTTCGTCGGCTTGCATGGCGGTCTCGACAACAACCCCGCCAACAATGGCAACCTGGTGTTCGACGAAGCGACCGGCACAATCACCTTCACGCCGGCTTCGCTCGGCCCGGCAAGCATTGAATATGACGTGATCGACGCGCGCGGCGCGGCGGCGACCTTGACCTACGACTTCAAGGTCAAGCCGCTCAACGACCCGCCGAAGGCCTACAACGACTACGGATATCGGACGCTCGAGGACCAGATCGTCGTGATCGATCCGGCGACGATCCTCGCCAACGACACCGACGAGAACGGCGACACGCTGGTGCTCGACAGCATCGCCCGGTTCGCCGATGGCGGTAAGGTCCGCCTGCGCGACGACGGCATGATCGAATTCCGGCCGACGCCGGACTACAACGGCGCTGCCGGCTTCCAGTACACAATCAGCGACGGCCATGGCGGCACGTCATCCGCCTATGTCGCGATCACGGTGCTGCCGCGCAACGAAGCTCCGGTCTTGCGCAACGACTACGTCAGCGGCCTGGAAGACGGTCCGCTGTTCGTGATCCCCGGCGAGGCGTTCGGCAACGATATCGACGCGGACGGCGACGTGCTGTTCTTCAAGCGCTCGACCGTGCTCGGCGTGGTCGACCACCGCTATCTGTCGGCCGGTTACGAGGTCAGCGCGGCCCTGGCCGACGGCTCGGCGCTGCCGTCCTGGCTGCAGTTCGATCCCGCTACCATGCGATTTGCGGGATCAGCGCCGGCCGGAATGGACCCGCTCTCCGTCGACGTCTGGGTGCGCGATCCCTCCAATGGACGGATATTCAACACGCGGTTCGAACTGACGGCCGGCGACATCTCGGGCGGCTTCGATGCCAGGACCGATGTCCTGAAGGGTTACGAGATCCGCTCCGCCTTCGCGGTCGACTACGAGTTCGACGCGTCCGATCTTGATGCGGACACGACCGTCACGGCCAAGCTCGCCGATGGCTCCGTGCTGCCGTCCTGGCTCAGCTTTAACGCCCAGACACTGCAGTTCACGGGAACGCCGCCCGAGGGGACGACGGATCCGATCAGCGTCCAGCTCACCTTCACGCATTCGGCCGCAGGCGGCGGCAATCCAAAGACCTTCACCGACAGCATGACGCTGGATCCGGCCGCGCTGCCGGCCGGCGTCAGCTATGACAGCCAGATCGCGCTGCTCGACACCAAGAACGGGACGGTTTCGGCCTCGGTCATCGGCGGCCGCCCGCTGCCGGATTGGCTGTCCTTCGACGCAGCGACGCGCACGGTCAGCCTCAGCGGCTTCGCGCCGGATGCGGATGCGCAACTGGCGCGCCTGCAGGTCGTGTTCACGCCGGCGCCGCGCGTGCTTCCTGACGGGACCTATGCCTCGAGCAACCGCGGCTTCACGCTGGAATTCGTCGTCGATCCGCACGGCGATCTCGCGAGTCAGATGACGGCCATCAACCAGGCGCTGGAGGGCGATTCCTATTTCGCGGACCAAGGCCTGTTCGCGCTCGACCTGAAGGGCGCCGGTGCGATCACCGCGACCCGCGAGAGCGGCGCGCCGCTGCCGGACTGGCTGAGCTTCGACCCCGCCACCTTCACCTTCTCCGGCATGCCGCCGGCCAACTGGGTCGGCGCTGTGCCGGTCCGCCTCGATATTGCCGCGGGCAACGGCCATCCGGCGATGTCGATCATCACCGAAGCCGTGGTGGACGACACCTTCAAGATCGCGCCGTTCCCGGCCTCCACGGTCGTCTCGCCCGAGCAAATCAACCTGCAGGTTCCAACCGACTTCAACGGCACGGTCGTGCTGAGCTACGACGCGACCGACGAGAAAGGCGGCGTCTCCGGCAATCCGGCGCTGATCTTCTACGACGTGAAGCCGACGCGCGAGCGGCCGGATACCGCGGTCGACAATCTGACGGGGCGCGAGGGCCAGACCACGCGCTTTGCGGTGACCGACCTGCTGCACAACGACTTCGACCGCGACCGCGATGCCTTGCGCATTCTGTCGCTGGGCCAGCCGGCCAACGGCTCGCTTGTCATCGAGCTCGCCCATGCCGATATCGCGCCGCCGGCCGGCCTCGGCCAACTCGACGGTGCGGTCTGGAGTGCGACGCTCGCGGACGGCTCGGCGCTACCGGGCTGGCTCACCATCGACAGCGCGACCGGCACGCTCTCGGGTGACGTGCCGCTGGCGTTCGCTTCTAACCTCGACATCCGCTTCACGCGGACCCTCGGCGGCGACAGCCAGAGCGCAACCCTGACCCAGCGCTTCGACGGCAATGTCAGGGCCTTCGCCGTCTATACGCCGGCGGATGCCTTCTCCGGCGATGACGGCTTCAGCTATGTCGTGACCGACGACCACGAAGGTCCGTCGACCGGCTCGGCCGTCGTGCACGTCGCCGCCGTCAACGATCCGCCGACCACGGTCGAGGATACGGTCGCGGCGATCGAGGACACGCCGCTGCTGATCGATCCCGCGACGCTGCTGGCCAACGATTTTGACGTCGACAATAACCCGATCCGCTTCGTCGACGTCGCCAACGCCACGCATGGCACCGTCAGCTTCGACGGCACCCATATCGTGTTCACGCCCGACCACAATTTCGAGGGCGTCGCGTCGTTCGAGTATATCGTTACGGACGACACCAACGGCTCGAGCACGGGCAAGGTCGGGGTCAACGTTGCCTCGACCAACCGCGCGCCGATCGCCGCGACCGACGTGTTCGTGACCAACGAGGACACGCCGTTCGAGTTCACGACAGCCGATCTGCTCGGCAACGACAGTGATGCCGACGGCGACACGATCACGTTCCAGTCGCTGTCGCGCAGCGCCGGCAACGGCCGCATCGTCGAGCTGCCCGACGGACGCTGGCAGTTCGTGCCGAACGAGAACATCAGCGGCGCGGTCAATTTCAGCTACACGATCTCCGACGGGCGCAAGACCTCGACCGGGACCGTGACATTCAACGTCGCTGCCGTGAACGATGCGCCGATCGCCAATCCGGACGGAGCGGGGACGGCCAACGATCCGCAGGGCGTGTTCCGGACGACTCAAGACCAGGCGATCACGGTCGACTTCGCCGCGCTGATCGCCAACGACCGCGACGTCGAAGGCGACAGCTTCGAGGTCGTCGAGGTGTTTGACGGCGACCAGGGTACGGTGGTTCGCGTCGGCTCGACCGCGGTGTTCACGCCGAACGCCGGCTATATCGGCGATGCCGGCTTCCACTATCGCGTCACCGACAGCCATGGCGCCTCCAGCGTCGGCTTTGCGACGCTGCTGGTCGCGCCCAACGTGCCGCTGCCGATTCCGGTGTCGGATGCCGGCTTCGAGGTGCTCGAAGACGGTTTCATCGACATCGATCCCGCCGCGCTGATGACGAACGACGTCACGCCTGATGGATCGACCCTGACCTTCGTCGGGCTCGAGGGCGCCGAGTTGCTCGCGAACGGCAAGTATCGCGTCACGCCGGCCGCCAACTTCAACGGCGAGCTGGTGCTGCGCTATTCCGTCAAGAACGAGCAGGATTTCGCAGTCTCGACGACCGTGACGATCAACGTATTGCCGGTCGCCGACGCCCCGGTCGCGCGCCCCGACACGCTCGACATGCGTGAGGACTCGCCGCTGACGCTGTTTGCGAGCCAGCTGCTGGCCAATGACAGCGATGCCGACCAGCAGGCGTTCGTACTGACCCGGATCGTCGCGACCTCGGGCGTCACGGTCACCGATCTCGGCTTCGGCCAACTCCAGATCACGCCGAACGCCGATTTCAACGGACCGGCGTGGTTCGACTACGAGATTGAGGATTCGACCGGACTGACCGCGACGACGCGGGTCAATATCAACGTGGCGGCGGTCAATGACGCGCCCGTCATCTCTGCGGTTCCCGTGCTCAAGGGAATCGAGGATCAGCATTTCAGCGTGGCCCTGCCGGCCGGCTTCGTCACCGACATCGAGGGTGACCCGCTGCTGGTCGAAATCAGAGGCAAGGACGGCACTGCGCTGCCGGCCTGGCTGCAATACGACCCACAGACGAGGATGCTGAGCGGCGATCCGCCCACCAACTTCAATGGCACGATCCAGCTCGAGATCGCGGCGTCCGACGGCACCGCACAGACCGTGCGGGAGCTGCTGGTTTCGATCGCCCCGATCAACGACGCGCCGGCGATCGTCAGCGTGATCGCTGATGTCGATGTGACCGAGGATCAGCCGTTCTCGATCGCGCTTCCGACCGACGCATTCGGTGATGTCGACGGCGACGCCTTGACCTTCGCCGTGACGCTCAGCGGCGGCTTGCCGCTGCCGTGGTGGATTTCGGTGTCCAACGGCCGCCTCATCGGCGCGCCGCCGGCCGACTTCAACGGCAATATCGCGCTTGCGATCACGGCGAGCGACGGTTCGCTGTCGACCTCCGCCAGCTCCCAGCTGAACGTGCTGGCGGTCAACGACGCGCCGGTCCTGGTTCATCCGCTGGACGATCAGGCGGGTCGTGAGGGCGAATCTTTTGATATCGCGCTCGATAGGTCCGCATTTGTCGACGTCGATGGCGACGCGCTGGCGTTCACGGCTCGACTGAGCAATGGGAGCGCATTGCCGTCCTGGCTCAGCTTCGACGGCGCGCACTTCACCGGCACGCCGCCGCAGGGTGTGACCGGGGATTTCGACATCGAGGTCACGGCCAGCGATGATTCGCTGGCGGCAAGCGACGTCTTCCGCCTGACCATCGCACCAGCCAACGACGCGCCGGTGCTGGCGCAGCCGCTGGCCGACATCGTCTCGCCCAAGAACGTCCATGTCACGATCGCAATCCCGGCCGGCAGCTTCACTGATGCCGACGGTGACACGCTGACCCTGACGGCGGCGCTGGCCGACGGCAGTGCGCTGCCTTCGTGGCTGGCCTTCGACGGCACGACCTTCAAAGGCACGCCGCCCACCAACTATACCGGCGTGATCGACATCAAGGTCACGGCGAGCGACGGTTCGCTCTCGGCGAGCGATGTGTTCCGCCTGACGATTCCCTCGGTGAACAACGCTCCTGTGGTCTCGATCCCGCTGCCCGACGTATCCTCGCCGGAAGACAGCGCGGTGTCGGTCGCGATCCCGGCCGGCAGCTTCACCGACGTCAACGGCAACCGGCTGACCTACACGGCGATCCTCTCCAGCGGGGCCGCGCTGCCGTCCTGGCTCTCCTTCGACGGTACCACCTTTACCGGCACGCCGCCGGCCAACTTCAACGGCACGGTCAGCATCAAGGTCACGGCCAGTGACGGCGCGTTGTCGACGAGCGACATCTTCGTGCTGACGATCACACCGGTGAACGACGCGCCGGTGCTGTCGGTGCCGCTGTCCGACGTCAATTTGCCAGAGGATACCGCGCTCTCCTACACGATCCCGACCGGCCGCTTCACCGACGTCGACGGCAAC